>NZ_CP062229.1:5336085-5997802 GCF_024707545.1 Mesorhizobium onobrychidis | reverse complement strand
TCGCCGAGACGTTCGAACGGGCGCGCGCCGCGGCGCAGTCGCTCCGCGTCGACTATATTCGGGCCCAGGGCGCGTTCGACCTCGCGAGCGCCAAGGGTTCCGCGGTCGTGCCGGAGGCCACTCCTGCTACCGCGGTCGGCGACTTCGCCGGCGCCTTTGCCAGTGCGCCGGTCCAGCTTGATGCGACCTACGCCACGCCCGATCAAGGGCACGCGATGATGGAGCCGCATGCATCGATCGCCGCCTGGGACGGGGACAAGCTCACGCTTTGGACCTCGAACCAGATGATCGCCTGGAGTACGGGGGACATGGCCAAGACGCTGGGCATCCCCAAGGAGAATATCCGGCTTATCTCGCCGTTCATCGGCGGTGGCTTTGGCGGCAAGCTGTTCGTGCGATCCGATGCGGTGCTTGCAGCCCTTGGCGCACGCGCCGCCCGGCGGCCGGTGAAGGTGGCGCTTGCGCGACCTTTCATGTTCAACAACACCACGCATCGACCGGCAACGATCCAGCGTATCCGCATTGGCGCGACCCCGGACGGCAAGATCACCGCGATCGGTCATGAAAGCTGGTCTGGCGACCTGCCCGGCGGCGGGCCAGAAAATGCGGTTCAGCAGACCAGCTTGCTCTATGCCGGCGCCAACCGCATGACCGCCACGCGGCTTGCTGTGCTCGATCTGCCCGAAGGCAATGCGATGCGTGCGCCGGGCGAAGCGCCGGGCTTGATGGCGCTGGAGATCGCGATGGACGAGATGGCGGAAAAGCTCGATATCGATCCGATCGAGTTCCGTATTCTCAACGACGCCCAGGTCGATCCTTCGAACCCGGGTCGCCGGTTCTCGCAGCGCCAGCTGGTCGAGTGCCTGCGCATCGGCGCCGAACGCTTCGGCTGGAAGACGCGCGACGTCCAGACCGGCCGGGTCCGCGAGGGGCGCTGGCTGATTGGCGTGGGTGTCGCCGCGGGTTTTCGCAACAACCTTCTGGCGACGTCTGCGGCGCGCGTTCGTCTCGACAACAGCGGCATCGTGACGGTCGAGACCGACATGACCGACATCGGCACCGGCAGCTACACGATCATCGCCCAGACGGCGGCGGAGATGATGGGCGTGCCGCTCGACAAGGTGGTGGTGCGGCTTGGCGACTCGAGCTTCCCGGTTTCGGCCGGCTCGGGTGGGCAATGGGGCGCCAACAACTCGACATCAGGCGTTTATGCAGCATGCGTCAAGCTACGCGAGGCGGTGACGCAAAAGCTTGGATTTAACACTGCCGAGGCCGTCTTTGAGGATGGCAATGTCCGCTTGGGCAATCGCAGCGTTTCGCTCGCCGAGGCTGCAGGCGAAGCAGGCCTCGTCGCCGAGGACGCGATCGAATATGGCGACCTCGCCAAACAGTACCAGCAATCGACCTTTGCTGCTCACTTCGTTGAAGTGGGTGTCGACGCTGCAACCGGGGAGATCCGCGTGAGGCGGATGCTCGCGGTTTGCGCGGCCGGTCGTATCCTCAATCCCAAATCGGCGCGCAGCCAAGTCATCGGCGCCATGACCATGGGCGTCGGCGCGGCGCTGATGGAGGAGCTTGCGGTCGACAAGCGTCACGGCTTCTTCGTCAACCATGATCTCGCCGGCTATGAGGTGCCGGTCCATGCCGACATCCCGCACCAGGAGGTGATCTTCCTCGACGAGACCGATCCGATTTCGTCGCCAATGAAGGCCAAGGGCGTCGGCGAGCTCGGCCTCTGCGGGGTCGGCGCAGCCATCGCCAACGCGATCTACAACGCCACCGGCGTGCGCGTGCGCGACTATCCGATCACACTCGGCAAGCTGCTTTCGGGTTTGCCCGAGATATAAGCGTTGCTGTCGCTCGCGGGGAGCAACCATCCTTCCCGCTCCTTACGCCTCGCGCGCGCACTCTTCCTCGCGGGGCCCTTCTTCCGTTGCGCGCCACCAAGCGCCTGGCGACCACGAGCGGGCATTCAAGAGCGCTCGTCTTCGAATGCAAATCTGGATCAGGAATGGAGAATCTCCTCATGAAGAAACTCGCGGCTTCCCTCATGATCTCTTCGCTCGCCGCCTCTGTCGGCGAGGCGCAGGAGCGGCCCGCAGGCCGGATCGCACCGCCGGACGTTTATATCGTGGCGCCTGGACTCGGAGATTATACGGATGACCTGCTGTTCGGCGATGTCTGGCTGCGCGACGAGCTCAAGCCTCGTGATCGCAGCATCGTCACGGTCTCGGCCCTGATTGCGTCGGGTCGGATTGCGCAGGTGGGCGGGCATGTCGGCCGGGCGCTCGACAACGGCGTCACCCCGAGCGAGATCGGCGAGATCATCACCCATCTCGCCTTCTACTCCGGTTGGCCGAATGCCATTTCCGCCGTCAACGCGACAAAGGAGGTCTTCGATAAGCGTGGCATCGAGCCGGCTGCGGCCGAGGCGGGGCAGCCACTGGAACTCGATCCGGCTTCCGAGGCCGCAAGAGCGGCGAGCGTCGCTACGTCGGCCGGCCCGGTCGTTCCGGCGCTCGCGGAATACACAAACCGGGTGCTCTTCGGCCATCTCTGGCGGCGACCGCAACTCTCGGCGCGCGACCGCAGCCTTGTCACCATCGCCGGGCTCATCGCGACCGGCAAAGCCGAGCAACTGCCTTTCCATCTAAGTCGCGGGATGGACAATGGCCTGACACGAACCGAGGTCGCGGAGGTTCCGACGCATCTGGCCTATTATGCCGGCTGGCCCAATGCAATGTCGGCGGTGCCGGTTCTGCGCGCGGTCTTCGAGGGCTCGCGAAGCCGCTGCGCCACGGGAAGCGGAAACCCGCGCCGGCGCGCTTACTGTGCAGAGATACGATGCGGGGGCCGCGGCAACGGGATCACCTGAAAACTTCACCGGCTCCGTGCGGGTCGAGTCGCGGTTTCAAGCCCAGGAGCCGGCGCGGGTCGGCGGGGCGACAGTGAGCTTCGAGCCGGGTGCGCGCACAGCCTGGCATACGCATCCGCTTGGCCAGACGCTGATCGTCACCTCGGGCTGTGGCTGGGTACAAAGCGAAGGCGGGCCGATCGAGGAGGTGAGGCCTGGGGATGTGGTGAATATCCCGCCAAATGTCCGCCACTGGCATGGCGCCTCGAAGGGGGCCTCCATGACCCACGTGGCTGTGGCGGAGTCCCTCAATGGCAGTGCCGTCACCTGGATGGAGCAGGTGACGGACGACCAGTATGCCCGCGGCCCCGAAGCCGCCGATCGCCGTGTCGGCCCTTAGGGGCGTCGCATCAGAGGCGGGCAGCAGTATACGTTTTCGAAAGGAGGACGTCCGGCCCCCGCTTGGGACCGGACGCATAGAGACTATTCAGCAGGAACCGCGGCTGCGTCGCATGCGGAGGTATCGCAATCCGCCGTGGCAAGGCTGCGTTGGCCGGCGAGCACGATGACCAGCGCGATGGCGCCCGCCGCCACCGACACCAGGAACCCGCTCTGTGCGCCGAAGGCGTCCACCACCCATCCGGCGGCGAAGGAGCCGAGCGCCATGCCGATGCCTATGCCGGTCATGACCCAGGTGACGCCCTCGGTCAGCATCGCCTCCGGCACGCGCCGCTCGATCAGGCCGAATGCCGTGATGAAGGTCGGCGAGATCGCCACGCCGCTAACGAAGACGGCCAGTGCCAGAAGAGGCACCGTGTCGGCGACGAGCAGCGGCAGCGTGGTCAGCGCGATGATGGCGATCGCGATGGCAAGCTGAATTTGCAGCGGTGTTTTCAGGTTCAGGGCGCCGATGATGATGCCGACGACAAACGATCCGAGGGCGTAGACGCCGATGACGAGGCTGGCGGCGCCCGGCTGGCCGAGCTCCTTGGTGATCGCCACGGTGCTCACCTCCGTGGTTGCGAAGGTCGCGCCGATGAAGATCAGGGCCAAGGTGATGATTTGGACCGGCCGCAGGCGGATTGCCGAGCTGCGCGAACCAATTTCCACCGGTCGCACTCGCGGCTCGGTCGAGCGCTGCAGGATGAAGGCTGTCGAGCCGAAGGCGAGGAACAATGTGCTCGCCAACATTCCCGCTTCCGGGAAAAGGGCGACGCTCAGTCCCACCGATAGCGAAGCCCCGGCGATGTAGACCAGCTCGTCCGCCGCCGACTCGAAGGCGAACGCGGTGTTCATCTCGGGGCGATCTCGGAAGAGCTCTGTCCAGCGCGCGCGCACCATTGCGGGGATGCTGGGCATTGCGGCGGCCAGCAGCGCTGACACGAACAGTGTCCATATCGGCCAGTCCTGATTGGCCGCCGCAATCAGCACTACGAAAGCGAGCGCGGAAATGACAGTGGTGGGCATCACAATCCGCGCTTGGCCGAGGCGGTCCACCAGCCGCGATATCTGCGGCGCGACGAAAGCATTGGCCAGCGCATATGTCGCGGAGACGGCGCCGGCCAGCCAGTATTCGCCGTGCGTCTGCGACAGCATCGCGACGATCCCGATCGGAGCCATGGCCATCGGCATCCTGGCAACGAAGCCGGCTGCGGCGAAGCCCTTGGCTCCCCTTGCCTTGAAGATTTCGCGATAGGGATTGGGCATGAGAACACTCCTGGATTTTTGAGGCCGAGCCACTTATATACGTGGCGTATGCAAATCAGATAATGACATACGACGCGTATGTCAATTAATATACGAGACGTATGTGAAGGAATGAGCGAATGGGGCACAAACCACGCAAGGAGATGATCGCGGAGACCCGCGCCAAACTGGTCGCGGCGGCGCGCCATGCCTTTGGCACTGTCGGCTATGCCGAGGCGTCGATGGACGACTTCACCGCATCGGCCGGGCTGACGCGTGGCGCGCTTTATCATCACTTCGGCGATAAGAAGGGCCTTCTCCAGGCGGTCATCGCCGAGATCGACGCGGAAATGTTGGCCCGGCTGAAGATCGTTTCGGCCAGGGCGGACACTCTCTGGCAGGGCTTTGTCGACGAATGCACCGCTTATATCGAGATGGCGCTGGAGCCGGAGATCCAGCGTACTGTCCTTCGCGATGGACCGGCGGTGCTCGGCGATCCTTCGCAATGGCCGAGCCAGAACGAATGCATCCGCTCGATGAGCGAGAACCTTCAAAAGCTGAGGGACGAGGGAACCATCGTTGCCGTTGATCCCGAAGCCGCAGCAAGGTTGGTCAGTGGCGCCTCGCTACATGCCGCGCAGTGGATCGCAAATTCGGAGGATCCCGAAGCGACGTCGAAAAAGGCGGTGAAGGCCTTCAACGTGCTTCTGGAGGGATTGCTCAAGCAAGGCCGCAGGATTGACAGTCCGCAAGCACCGGCTGAGATTGACAAATCGCTGGCCTGAGTCTGTGTCGAGACCGTCGAAGGCCAGGTGCCCGACCCGAATGGGACCGGCCGAGGTGCTCTCGAACCTCACGCAACTCAAGGAGAGGGCGCTGGCCTCGCTCGGCCGTTCGCGCTGGCCCCAACTGCTAAACCCTGTTGAACGTCCGGCTTTGGTGGCGCCAAAACATGGTCAAAGCGGCCATGTGCGCCTATATCGGGGCCATGGTCACAAGGCTTTATACCCACCCGATCTTTCTCGAGCACGTAACGCCGCCCGGTCATCCGGAGCGGCCGGACCGCCTGCGCGCCATCGAACGCGTGCTCGACGACGAGGCTTTTGCGGCCCTTGATCGTGCCGAGGCGCCGGAAGGCGACGAGGCCACCATCCTCTACGCACACCCGCAGGAATTCGTCGAACGGGTCCGCGCAGCGATACCGGACACCGGTATCGCTCGCGTCGACGCCGACACCACCGCCAGCCCGAAAAGCTGGCAGGCGGCCGTGACGGCGATCGGCGCCGCCAATGCCGCCGTCGACGATGTCTTTCGGGGCAACGTCGCCAATGTCTTTGTCGCCGCCCGCCCGCCCGGCCACCACGCCGAAAAGACGACCTCCATGGGCTTCTGTCTGTTCAACACCGCGGCGATCGCGGCGCGCTACGCGCAAAGGCAGCACCAGGCCGAGCGCGTTGCCATCGTCGACTGGGACGTGCATCACGGCAATGGCACGCAGGATATTTTCTGGGACGATCCGTCGGTGCTCTATTGCTCGACGCACCAGATGCCGCTTTATCCCGGAACCGGGGCCGTGAGCGAAACCGGCGCCGGCAACATCGTCAACGCGCCGCTGGCGCCGCAGACCGGCAGCGAGGTTTTCCGCGACGCTTTCCTGTCGCGCATCTTGCCGGCGCTCGACAATTTCGCGCCCGACCTCATCATAATTTCCGCCGGCTTCGACGCGCATCACCGCGATCCGCTGGCCGAGATCAACTTGACCGAGGACGATTTCGACTGGGCAACCGGCCAGCTGATGCAGCGCGCCGGTCGTCACAGCGACAACCGGCTCGTCAGCCTGCTCGAGGGCGGCTACGATCTGCAGGGATTGGCATTTTCGGTCGCCGCCCATGTCGGGCGACTGATGAAAGGATAGAGAATGGCTGGTGAGAGCAACGAAGACGTCAAGGCAATGAGCTTCGAGCAGGCGCTCGACGCGCTGGAGAAAATCGTCGATGATCTGGAGCGCGGCGACGTGCCGCTCGATCAGTCGATCCGCATTTATGAGCGCGGTGAGGCACTGAAGGTACATTGCGATCGGCTGCTCAAGGCGGCCGAGGACAAGGTCGAAAAGATCAGGCTTTCGCGCGACGGCAAGCCTGTGGGGACAGAGCCGCTGGACGCGGAGTAATGCATGATCCCGAACCGAAGGTCCGCCTTAGCGAAAGTGGGAATCGGTTTTCGGACAAGATCATGCTCAAACAAGCATAAAAGCGAGACACGGAGGTCCAGAAAAGCGATGTGCAGAAACATCAAGACCCTGTTCAATTTTGATCCACCGGCGACGAATGAGGAAATCCGCGACGCGGCTCTTCAGTTCGTCCGCAAGCTGAGCGGATCGACGCGGCCCTCGAAGCGAAATCAGGACGCCTTCGATCATGCCGTCGATGCTATCGCTGCGTCGGCTCGCGAGCTTCTCGATTCTCTCGAAACCACGCACCATCCGCGCAGTCGCGAGGAAGTCGCGGCCAAGGCGCGCGCAAAAGCGGCGATCCGTTTCGCCTGATTTGATGGCAACCGTGCATTGCCGCTGACAAGGAGGTTTCGTGAGCTTCTTTCCCGGAAACGACCCTCTGCCCGGTGACGCCTTCGCCAGCGACCAGATCGAACTGATGGTTATTCCGAACGCCAAGGATATTGGCGGCTTTCAGGTTCGCCGTGCCTTGCCGACCGCCAGGCGCCGGCTGGTCGGTCCCTTCATCTTCTTCGATCGCATGGGCCCGGCGATTTTGCGGGCCGGCCAGGCGCTCGACGTCCGTCCGCATCCGCATATCGGCCTGTCGACGGTGACTTACCTGTTCGACGGCAAGATCAGGCATCGCGATTCGCTCGGCACCGAAATGGTAATCCAGCCCGGCGACGTGAATTTGATGACCGCCGGCCGCGGTATCGTCCATTCCGAGCGTACGCCACAGGAACTGCGCGGCGCGCCGATGTCGGTTTCCGGCCTGCAGACATGGCTGGCGCTGCCCGATGACAAGGAGGAGGTCGACCCGATCTTCGAGAATACGGCGGCCATGCGTCTGCCCGAGATCGACGCCGAAGGCGTCAGCGGACGCATCGTCATCGGCGCGTTTTCCGGACTGCGATCTCCGGTCGGGACCGCCTCCGACACGCTCTATGCCGATCTCAGCCTGACATCCGGCGCCAGCGTGAAAATCCCTGCCGATGCCGAGGAGCGCGCCGTCTATACGTTGGAAGGCGAGGTTTCGATATCCGGTGACCGCTTTGCGGCAGAGCGGCTGCTGGTGTTTCGGCCCGGCGACGAGATTGTCGTATCCTCGGAGGGTGGAGCGCATTTCATGCTGTTCGGCGGCGCCTCACTCGGCTCCAAGCGCTACATCTGGTGGAATTTCGTGTCATCGTCGAAGGAACGCATCGAACAGGCCAAAGAAGAGTGGAAGACAGGCCGCTTCGATATCGTTCCTGGGGATGAAGAAGAGTTCATTCCTCTGCCGGACAATTAGAGCGCCGCGCGCGGTTTTGGACACGCAAAGGAAACCTTAACACTTTGAATCTGGCCCGCGTCACTCACACGCATTTACATTCGCCGGCCAGCGGCCTATTTCGCACGTGAATAAAAAGCAGGCCCTACCACCAGTGAACGCAAAGCTCCATACGCCCCTTCTCGACAAGGTCCGCATCCCGGCCGACCTCAGGACGCTTGACGAACGTGATCTGCCGCAGTTGGCATTGGAGCTTCGCACCGAGTTGATCGACGCCGTGTCCCACACCGGCGGACATCTCGGTGCTGGCCTTGGCGTGGTCGAACTGACGGTCGCATTGCACTATGTCTTCAACACGCCAGACGACCGGCTGATCTGGGATGTCGGTCACCAGGCCTATCCGCACAAGATCCTGACCGGCCGCCGCGACCGTATCCGCACGCTGCGGCAAGAGGGCGGCCTGTCCGGCTTCACCCAGCGCGCCGAGAGCGAATACGATCCGTTCGGCGCCGCCCACTCCTCGACCTCCATTTCCGCCGGCCTCGGAATGGCAATGGCCCGCGATCTCTCCGGTGGCCGCAACAATGTCATCGCCGTTATCGGCGACGGCGCCATGTCGGCCGGCATGGCTTATGAGGCGATGAACAATGCCGGCGCGCTCGATGCCCGTCTGATCGTCATCCTCAACGACAACGACATGTCGATCGCTCCGCCGACCGGCGCAATGAGCGCCTATCTGGCCCGCCTGGCGTCGGGCAAGGCCTATCTGGGCTTGCGCGATTTCGGCAAGAAACTGACCTCCTATCTCGGCGAGCGCGCCGATCGCGCCATCAAGCGGGCGGTCGAGCATGCGCGCGGCTATGTCACCGGCGGCACGCTGTTCGAGGAAATGGGTTTTTATCACATCGGCCCGATCGACGGTCACAATCTCGAGCACCTGATCCCGGTGCTGAAGAACGTCCGCGACAATGCCGACGGTCCGGTGCTGATCCACGTCGTGACCCAGAAGGGCAAGGGCTATGGGCCGGCCGAGGCGGCCGCCGACAAATATCACGGCGTCAACAAATTCGACGTCATCACCGGCGCGCAGGCCAAGGCGCCGGCCAACGCGCCGAGCTACACGAAAGTCTTTGCCGAAAGCCTGATCCAGGAAGGCCGGGAAGATGATCGCATCGTCGCCATCACCGCCGCCATGCCGAACGGCACCGGCCTCGACCTCTTCGGCGAGGCGTTCCCGTCGAGGACCTTCGATGTCGGTATCGCCGAGCAACACGCGGTGACTTTTGCCGCCGGCCTTGCCACGGAAGGCTTCAAACCTTTCGCGGCGATCTATTCGACCTTCCTGCAGCGCGCCTACGACCAGGTCGTCCACGACGTGGCGATCCAGAAACTGCCGGTGCGCTTTCCGATCGATCGCGCCGGCTTCGTCGGTGCCGACGGGGCGACCCATTGCGGCGCCTTCGATACGACTTTTTTGGCGACGCTGCCCGGTTTCGTCGTCATGGCCGCGGCGGACGAGGCTGAACTGCGCCACATGGTGCGCACGGCGGCAAGCTATGATGAAGGCCCCATTGCCTTCCGCTACCCGCGCGGCAACGGCGTCGGCGTCGACTTGCCGGAGCGTGGCTCGGTTCTCGAAATCGGCAAGGGCCGTATCGTCAAGGAGGGCACCAAGGTTGCGCTGCTTTCCTTCGGCACGCGGCTGCAGGATTGCCTGGCTGCGGCCGAGGAGCTCGGCGCGGCAGGGCTTTCCACCACGGTCGCCGATGCTCGTTTCGCCAAGCCGCTCGACGAGGACCTGATCCGGCGGCTGGCGCGCTCGCATGAGGTGCTGGTAACGGTGGAAGAGGGCGCGGTCGGTGGCTTCGCCAGCCATGTGCTGCAATTCCTGGCCCATGAAGGGCTGCTGGAAAACGGCCTGAAGGTACGCCCGCTCGTGTTGCCCGACACTTTTGTCGATCACGCCAAGCCCGAAAAGATGTACGCCGACGCCGGGCTTGATGCCGCCGGTATCGTGCGCACCGTCTTCGTGGCGCTGGGACACACCGCCAGCGCGCAAAGCGCCTGAATCAAAGTCTCAACGGCTTGAATAAGCTTCCCGACGCGCGGTCGTAGCTGACTGTTTGCGTTGTCATTTGGCATTCGCCTACGGTGTCTCTGGTCTCGCGGCCAATCTTCTCAGAAGCAGAGTGAAATCCTGACGCTTGGTACCGCGTGTGAAGAGCAGAAATGGGTGGTTTCGTGCCGTTCGATTGTCGACTGGAAATGAGCGACCAGCGCCAGAAACGGACATTAGCGAAAGCGATTCCAGGGCAGCTGTGGAAGAGCGGACATTCGACATCCTCATATCAATTCATCAGCTTGGGCTCCGGGAATACCCACGTGCGATCTAAAATTTGCGTGCGCGGGTGATAGAGGCGGACCCAGTGACTCCAGCCTGGTGTAATCGAAATACAGTTGGCAATCTTTCCGTCGCAGCCAACGAACTGGATATCGACCGATCCATCCGCCCCGGGCGAGGCCCAAGTCCGCGCGGGAGCAAGCGAGAGGACACGAGTCCGACCGTGCGCTGCCGGAGGTCCTCGTTAGCTCGGGAATGCCTGTTGTGCTATCGTCCTAAAGTCTCTCGGGCCGCCGAGGGTCTCGCATGATCTTCCGTTCGAGGGAGAGAGCATCTGTGACGGAATTTGAAACGAAGCTGCAGTCGGTCGCCAAGCTTGCCGCGAAAGGCAGGGTTTCGCGTCGCGACTTTGTTCAGCTGGCCCTCGCCGCCGGCCTTACCGCCACGGCCGCCAATGCGATGTTCGTCCAGACGGTGCGCGCCGAGCCCAAGAAGGGCGGCACCTTGAAGATCGGCATCGGCGACGCCGCCGCCACCGATACACTGGACCCGGGTAGTACCAACGTCAACCCGTTCACCGGCACCGCGCTATTCGGAACCTTGTCGAACAGCCTGACCGAGATCGATTCCAAGGGCAATGTGGTCCCCGACCTCGCCGAGAGCTTTGAGCCGTCAGACGGCGCCAAGAAGTGGGTGTTCAAACTGAGGAAAGGAGCCACCTTTCACAATGGCAAGACGGTCACCGCCGACGATGTCGTGGCCTCGGTCAGGCATCACACCATCGAGGGCACGAGATCGGTGTTGAAATCGCTCTTGGCTTCGGTCAAGAACGTCGTCGCCGACGGTGCCGAGACGGTGGTGTTCGAACTCGACGGCGGCAATGCCGACTTCCCCTACATCATGTCGGACATCCCGGTAATGCCGGCGAAAGAGGGCGGCGTCGACTGGGAGTCGGGCATCCGCACCGGCCCCTATATGCTCGAGAAATTCGAGCCCGGCGTCATCGCAACCTTCAACAAGAACCCGAACTACTTCAAATCCGACAAGGGCTGGTTCGACCGTGTCGAATGCCTGGCGATCAATGATGTAACGGCGCGCACCAACGCGCTCAACACCGGCGAGGTCCACTACATGGATCGCTGCGATCTGAAGACGCTCGACATTCTGAGGCAGAACCCCGATCTCGTGATCTCGGAGACGACGGGCTACGGCCACTACGTCTATGTCATGAACGTCCAGAAGGCGCCCTTCGACAATCCCGATGTGCGCAATGCGATCAAGTACTCGCTCAATCGCGACGAGATCGTGCGGAAGGTGTTTCTCGGCCACGGCGCCGTCGGCAACGACAATCCGATCGCACCGACCGTCAAGTTCGCGATCGATCCGCAGCCGAAGCACGTCTACGACCCCGACATGGTCAAGAGCCTTCTCAAGAAGGCGGGGGCCGAGAACACCCAGTTCGACCTGTCGGTCGCGGATGCCGGGTTCACGGGTGCGACCGACTCGGCTCTCCTGTGGCAGGAGCATGCCCGGGCGGCCGGGCTCAACCTGAATGTGATCAGGAAGCCCAATGAAGGCTACTGGGACAATGTCTGGCTCAAGAAGCCGTTCTACGCCTCTTACTGGGCCGGCCGGCCGACGTGCGACTGGATGTTCACCACCGCCTATGCGGCGGAAGCGGTGTGGAACGAAACGTTGTGGAAAAATCCGCGCTTTAATGAGCTGCTCGTCGCCGCCCGCTCGGAGACCGACGATACCAAGCGTGCCGGCATGTATGCCGAAATGCAGCAATTGCTGCATGACGACGGCGGGCTCATTAATGTCGTCTTCAACTCCTATGTCGATGCCCACACCAAGGCTCTCGCCCATGGGGAGGTGGCGTCGAACTGGCCGATGGACGGGCTTAAGATCGCCGAACGCTGGTGGTTCGCCTAGGCCGACTACTCATAAACTGGGATGGCGGACTGGACGCGTCTAATGTCTCCTTGCCCCCAGCAGCAGCTCCGGAGCGGACATCGCAGCAGGTCCGAGTTGCCCACAAGCGGAAGTCCCTGGCGCGCGTCCAGGGTCGATCAATTGCCTCTGATTTTGGACAGCGCGTCCTTTGCGTGAATGCCAATTAGAGCTTCATTCTGGAGTGCCACGAGCGCAGGTATCGCAGCTCGTGCCGGAGGCCCGATCTTTCCCAGCGCCTCGATGGCATCCCGGCGGAGATATTCAACCTTAAGCGCTTCAACCAGAGCCGGAACGGCTTGTGCTGCCGCTGGTCCAAACCAGCCCAGTCGCTTTGCCGCATATTGCTGGGAAAAGGGATTGCCGGTCTCAAGCTCTGCTTCCAGGCTCGTAACGGTGATGGCCAGCGGCAGCGCAGCGATACGGAGACCATCATACAGGCGCTCCCGCACGCCTGCGTGTTCATAATCCCATTGGAACGAGAAGATATAGGTGTCGGGAAGATTTTCGAGCCCTTTCTGGTCTGCACCCGGTCGGAACTTCAGGAGCATTTGCCTGGCTTCTTCCCGGCGCCCGAGCTGCGCCAGCACGGAACTGAGTGGTAGAAAGAGCGCAGTTGCGTCTGGGTTTCGCCTGACGCCTTCTCCGAACACCTCAGCCGCTTGTTTCAGATCGCCCATTGCAAAAAGCGCCAATCCACGAGCGAGAACGTAGTGGCTTGGATAGGTCGGGTTGAGCCGCATGGCGGTCGCGACGAAATTCAGCGCCTCGGCAGGTTCGCCTGAGATCGTCAGCGCCCAAGCCGTTGCGATGTGTGCTTCGGGGTCGTTGGGATCCAATGCAACCGCTCGACCGGCATTCCTGCGTGCATCTTCGGCCAGACCTTGATAAACGTCCCGCAATGCCTCGACCGTATAAGACAGTGACGTTGGATATTTCTTGGCCAGCTCTACGTAATCGTGAGCTCCCCACCAGAAATATGGTTCGTCCCTACCGAGTTCTTTACCCCAGAGTGAGTCAACGACGCGGAAGTAGGCCAGCGCCAGGGCGGCATAAGCTCGCCCATACTCGGGATCAAGTTCGGTTGCTTTTTTCAAGGAAGTGATGGCGGCAGCTGTGTCCTTTGCGTTGTAACGGAGATAAAGGCTCCAACCCTTTTCGAAAGCTTCCTTGGCTGCAATGTTGTCCGGCTTGGCGCGGGCAATTTCCGTTTTTTCGGTGGTGGTGAGATTGACCTTCAACGCTTCGACGATCTTTGCGACAAAAACGTCCTGGACCGCAAAAATATCGGCGACGTTTCCATCGAACCTGTCCGCCCACACATGCCCGCCGGTGAGGGCATCGATGAGCTGCGCGTTGACTCGCACCTGCCCGCCGGCTCGCCGTACGCTCCCCTCGAGAACGTAACGCACGCCAAGTTCTTCGGCGACCTGGCTGATTTTTACCGGCTTGCCGCGGTAAACGAATGTCGAGTTTCGCGCGATCACGAAGAGGCCAGAAACCTTGGAAAGGTCGGTGATCAAGTCATCGGTCATGCCGTCGGCGAAGTGCTGCTGGCCGGCGTCGCTCGAGATGTTGGTGAATGGCAAGATAGCGATCGATGGCTTGTCAGGTAGCGGGAGCGCCATTCTTTCCCTGGAGGCCACCTCGACCGGCGGTCCTGAACCGTCCCCGACGACCTTCCAAAGTGCTACACCTCCGGCGATCAGGATCAGCGCCGTCGCCGCGACCGCCGGCCGGCGCCATTCGATATAGCGCTTGCGTTTTGTTGGAACTGTTCCGGATGCGGCGTGTGCCCGCGGGCCTACCCGATACAGACGAATAGGTTTTTCGATGTTCTTGAGCTTTTGTTCACCCAAGAATTCGAACTCAAAATCCAGCTTTCTCTCGACCTGATCGAATGCCGTTCCTGAAATAAGGACGCCCCCGGGTTCGGCCAATCCTTCCAGTCTCGCCGCGACGTTCACGCCGTCGCCATAGATATCCTGCCCTTCGACAATCACATCGCCAAGGTTTACGCCAATGCGGAATTCGAGTTGTTTTTCCTTCGGCAGTTCGGCGTTGCACTCCGCCATCGTCCGCTGGATTTCGACGGCGCAACCGACCGCGTCGACCACGCTGGAGAATTCTATCAGCGCGCCGTCGCCCATGAGCTTCACGATGCGCCCCTTATGAGCGGCGATCTTCGGATCGATCAGGTTCTCGCGGGTGCTCTTCAGGCGCGCGAGGGTATCCGCCTCATCGGCTTCCATAAGGCGGCTGTAGCCAACGATGTCAGCGGCAAGTATCGCCGCAAGCCTGCGCTCCATGGAGGTTTCCGGCGCTGGGCAACTGTTTCCATGATAATTGGGCAACTGTTTCCATGATAATAGAGTATCGCTTTGGAGCCTAGTCCTGCTCTGGTCGGCTTTGGGTCAGGAACGCTGGTTGGGGTGAGCGTCGGCCATCGGGCAGCGAAATGGGCTGATGAAGGTCGCGTTTGGGTCATAGGCGTGAATTCGGCCGGTCGCGAACGAACCTCCGCGAAGGGGTCATCTTCCGCCCTTCCGCACTGGTACTGAGTGTCAGATTTTTCCACTAGAACCACATATCGCGCACGCAGCGACCATCGCGCGGCAGGTCCTCGAACGTATGGAGACCATCGAAATGGTCGATTGGGAGGTCGGCGACGGTGTCTGGCGGCGCAAGCCTCACATTGACGGCGATCCGAGTGCGACCGGCGGCACTGGCGCGCAAACCACGCCAGGCCAGCACACAGGCGCATGTCGGACAGAACAGAAACTCGAGCGACGGGTCATCCTTTCCGGAGCGCGTATAAGCACTTGTCGGTCCCGCAAGACGGATGCGTTCGTCAACATAATCGTAAGCCCACAGCGCGCCATAGCGGCGGCAAAGCGTGCAATTGCAGGCAGTGATCGAGCCGGGGTCGCCCTCCAACGTCCAGTGGACCGCGCCACAATGGCAGGTTCCGGTCAGCATCCGTCCTCCTCACGTTCTGGCAGCAACACGAGCATACGTTCCCAACATTGTGCCGGACCTGGTGCGATATTCAACAGATTGTGGCGCAGCCTGATGCGCTCGCCGCTTTCGCAAGATGTTCGTTGTCTTCCCCAATATCCTTGCCTTCGTGACGGGCTTTCGCCATGAAGGCCGATGAACTCCCCTTTGCCAGCCAGCACACGCCAGCGGCTCGACGAACTTCTCGTCGCGCGCGGCCTGTTCCCCAGCCGCTCTCGCGCCCGCGACGCGATCGAGCGCGGTACTGTGACGGTTGACGGCGTCATCGCCCGCAAGCCCGGCCAGACCGTCCTGGCTGATTGCCTCATAGCCGTCGATGATCCGGCGCAGGGTTACGTGTCGCGTGCTGCGCTGAAGCTGATCGCCGGGCTCGATCATTTCGGTCTCGATCCAGCCGGCAGCGAAGCGCTCGACGTCGGCGCCTCGACCGGAGGCTTCACTCAAGTGCTGCTCGAACGCGGCGCGGCACATGTCACGGCGATCGATGTCGGGCATGGCCAGATACATCCGGATATCGCTGGCGATCCGCGTGTGACGGTGATCGAGGGATTGAACGCTCGTGATCTTTCCGCCGCCGATCTTGCCGATCGCATTCCGGATTTTATCGTCTCCGATGTCAGCTTCATCTCGTTGAAACTGGCGCTGCCGCCGGCGCTCGCCATTGCCAGGAGCGGCGCCAGAGCAATATTTCTGGTCAAGCCGCAATTCGAGGCGGGCCGCGAGGCGATCGGCAAGGGCGGCTTGCTGAAAGACCCATACGATGCCGCGCGGGTTGCCGGCCTGCTGCAGGATTGGCTCGACGGCGTCCCGGGCTGGCGCTCGCTGGGACTGCATCTGTCACCGATCGAAGGCGGCGACGGCAACCGCGAGTTCCTGCTCGCCGGGATCAAAGACGCCGGAGTCGAGAACAGGGGGATCGGAGGCCGATGAACGCGCGCTTCACGATCACAAGGCTGGGCTCCCAGGCCGACGGCGTCGCCGAGACCGAAACCGGCGAGCTTTTCATTCCGTTCACGCTGCCCGGTGAAACCGTCACCGCCGCGCGCGAAAAGGACCGTGCCACGCTGATGTCGGTGCTTGATGCTTCGCGGCTTCGCATCGACCCTGCCTGTCGGCATTTCACCGAATGCGGCGGCTGCGCCATCCAGCATCTTGAGGCCGAAGCTTATCATCGGTGGAAGCGCGACAAGGTTGCGCATGCGCTCAACAGCAAGGGTATCACTTGCGACATTGACGCGCTGGTGCCATGCGCGCCGCAGACGCGTCGGCGCGTCGTGTTCACCGCCCGACGGGGCGAGGCCGGCATGCTGCTCGGCTTCGTTCGCGCGCTGTCGTCCGAAATCATTTCCATCGAGGAATGCCCGATCTCGCTGCCCGAGATCGTCGCAAAGCTCGACCGTCTGACAGCACTCGCCGAATTGGTTTGCGCAACGACGAAATCGTTCCGCATGACGGTCACGGCGACGGGTTCCGGCCTCGATGTCGCGGTTCACGAGTCCGGCAAGCTTGGTGAGAACCAGCGCCGCGTCGCCTCCAACTTCGTTATTGCTCAGGGGCTGGCCAGGCTTTCGATCGATGGTGAGATCATCATCGAGCCAAAGAAGCCGGTTGTCATGTTCGGCGACATCGCCGTCGCGGTGCCGCCGGGCGCCTTCCTGCAGGCCACCGAAGCCGCCGAGCAGACGATGGCCGACATCGTGGGCCGGCACCTCGCGCGCGCCAAAAAAGTCGCCGATCTCTTCGCCGGCTGCGGCAGCTTTGCGCTACGCCTCGCCGCCAACTCGGAAGTCCATGCGGTGGAGGGTGACGCGGCAGCGCTTTCGGCGCTCGACCGGGCGTTTCGTTTCGCCAGCGGTCTGAAGCGCGTGACCAGCGAACGCCGCGACCTGTTTCGGCGGCCGCTCACATTCAAGGAGTTGAATGCCTTCGATGGCATTGTGTTCGATCCGCCCCGCGCCGGCGCCGAGGACCAGTCGAAGCAGATTGCCCGTTCCGACGTGCCGCTGGTCGCCGCGGTTTCCTGCAATCCGGTGACGCTGGCGCGGGACCTGCGCATCCTGATCGACGGCGGCTACGCCCTGAAAAGCGTAACGCCGATCGACCAGTTCCTGTGGTCGCCGCATGTCGAGGCCGTCGCGCTATTGGAGAAGCCGAGGAGAAGGCGGTAAGAGGTATCCATTTGTTGAGCTTGAATTTCGCGTAAAATGAGCATACTTTGATCGTATTCTGTTCAAAATGTGCTAGGAACCTGTTATGAATACCGCAGCCCTCGACATTCGAGCATCGCGCTTTGGCGAGGAACGGACGCCATTTCTTTCGGCAAGACGGGTGGCTGAACTGCTGGGCGTCAATCTGACCGAACTGGCGGGCCTGATCGGCGTCGCGCGCAACACGCTTGCCGCCAAGACCGGCGCGCGCAAGGTCGACGCCGCATTGAGCCCGATTGTCCGTATCCTGGCGATGGCAGGCGAGATGGCCGGCGATGAACAGCGTGCGGCGATCTGGTTCAAGCATCAGCCAATCCCCGGCTGGGCGGGAAAGACCGCCTACGATCTCGTTCGAGAGGGCAAAACGGACAAGGTGCTTGCCTATCTGGAGGCAGTCCGCTCCGGCATCTATGCCTGAAAGCAGACTGAGCCTATGGCGTGCCTTCGTGCCGCGTTGGGCGCATCTGCCGCTTTCCGGCGAAGGAGCGGCCCGCTTTGGCGGTCGCTGGAATCCGGTGGGCACCCCGGCGATCTATGCCGCGCGGGAATTGTCCACTGCTTGGGCGGAGTACAATCAGGGCTTTGTCCAGCATCCGGCGCTGATTGCGCAGCTCGAACTTTCAGGCGCGCGGCTGGCCGACCTGACGGACGCTGACGTGCTGACCAAGTTCGGCGTCACGGCAGACATTCACCGATGTGAATGGCGCGACATCATGGATCAAGGCCTGGTGCCTGACACGCACACGCTGAGAGATCGCCTGATTGCCGATAGGCAGCACGGTGTGATCTACCCGTCCTTCATGTCGCCGGGCGGCACTTGCGTCGCCCTCTGGCGATGGAACGAGAGCAACGCACCCCGTCTGAAGATCATCGATCCCGACCATCGCTTGCCGAAAACGCCGGCTTCATGGCTTTAGCGTAGTTCGAACTGGCCGCGCCGCCGCGAGCACACCTACGTCCATTTCTTTCAGCGTCTTCGGCCTGCCGCTATGCGGCAGGGACCCGAACACGTCCTCCGGCCGCGTGGCGGTAAACGCCGACACAGGCTTTAGCAGCACGCCTCCGGGGTGTCCTCGACCAGAAGGCGTGTGCCGGCCCCCCATTGCCTCCGCTCGCGGATCGCGCTGGGCAGGGTGACCTGCCCCTTGGTCGAGACAGTGGTCATGAGCCTTTCCGGGTTAGCCATAGGCGCATCCTCTGAATGTAAGACAAAACCAGCCGGCAGCTTCTATCAAACCCGCGTTCCACCGACCGTCATCTGGTTCATCCTGAGATGCGGCTGGCCGACGCCGACCGGCACGCCCTGGCCGGCCTTGCCGCACATGCCGATGCCGGTATCAAGCTTCATGTCGTTGCCGATCATCGAAACCCGATGCATGGCATCCGGCCCATTGCCGATCAGCATGGCGCCCTTGATCGGCTGCGTCACCTTGCCGTTCTCGATCATGTAGGCCTCCGTGCAGCCGAACACGAATTTGCCCGAGGTGATATCGACCTGGCCGCCGCCGAAGGAGACGGCATAGATGCCGTTCTTGACCGAGGCGATGATTTCGTCCGGCTCCATGTCGCCTGAAGTCATGTAGGTGTTGGTCATACGCGGCATCGGCTGGTGCGCATAGCCTTCGCGCCGTCCGTTGCCGGTCGCGTTCATGCCCATCAGCCGGGCGTTCTGGCGGTCTTGCATGTAGCCGACAAGCTTGCCGTCATCGATCAGCACGTTGCGGGCCGACGGCGTGCCTTCGTCATCGACTGTTAGCGAGCCACGCCGCTCGGCCATGGTGCCGTCGTCGACGACGGTGACGCCCTTAGCGGCCACCTGCTGGCCCATCAGCCCGGCGAAGGCCGATGTCTTCTTGCGGTTGAAGTCGCCTTCCAGCCCGTGGCCGACGGCCTCGTGCAGCATGACGCCCGGCCAGCCGCTGGACAGCACGATGTCGAAGGTGCCGGCCGGGGCCGGGATGGCCTCGAGGTTGACCAGCGCTTGCCGCAGCGCTTCCTTGGCGGCGTGCTTCCAGCTCTCCTCGACCAGGAATTCGCCAAAGCCTTTGCGTCCGCCCATGCCGTAGGAGCCGCTCTCCTGGCGGTCGCCATTGCCGACCACCACCGACACGTTGATCCTGACTAGCGGGCGGATGTCGCGCACCATCTGGCCGTCGGCGCGCACGATCTCGACATGCTGCCAGGAGGCGGCGAGCGACGCCGTCACCTGTCGCACGTGCGGATCCTCGGCTCGCAGCCACGCATCGATTTCCTGAAGGAGTTTGGCCTTGGCCTCGAAGGAGGGCGAGGGGATCGGGTTCTCGTCGCCATAGAGATGGCGGTTGGTGCGGGCGGGAGCCGCAGCAAGCGTGCCGGAATAGCCGCTCTTGACCGTCGAGACGGCGTCGGCCGCGCGCAGCAGCGATGCTTCGGAAAGATCGCTGGAATGCGCGTAGCCACTCGCTTCCCCGGCGACGGCGCGCAGGCCAAAGCCTTGGTCTGTGTTGAAATTGGCGGTCTTCAGCCGGCCATTGTCGAACATCAGCGCTTCGCTTTCGCTGTATTCGAGGAACAACTCGCCGTCGTCGGCGCCGTTGATGGTCTCGGCGACAATCTGCTTGATGCGATCGTCGGAAATGTCGAATTGGCCGATGAGGCTGTTCATGGCGCGGGCCCTTCAATAAGCAATTTACTGCATGTAGGCGCCAGGGCGCCGTTCGGCAATCTTCACGATGGAACGCTGCGATCCTAAGTCAAACGGCGTGCCATCACGATTTCGTCGATCTCCCGGCCTTCATGAAGAAAGCCGGCAGGTATGCAGCCTATTTCGTGAAAACCTTCTCGTTGATAAAACCGGATGGCCGCTAAATTTTCGGCGCTTACAGCCAACTCGACCTGCCTTATGCCCAATGCTCGGGCGTGATCGAGCAGCAGATTGAGCATCCCGACGGCGTATCCGCCGCCTCGCTCGCTGTCGCGCAAATAGACCATGATGACGCTCGCGCGGTGCGCCATCTTGCTGGCCCGCTGCCGCTTCAGGCCCATTATGCCGACAGGCTCCTCGCCGCGAAAGCTGACGACGACCGGGTTGTTCGTCAGGCGCCGCCGCCATTCCTCGTCGGGGAGATTCTCCCATTCCGCCGCGCTGCTGGCGAAGGCCTCGGGCGCAGCGCGCAAAGCCTCCAGGCGAATTCGCTTGAAGGTCTCGAAGTCGTCAGGATCGAGCAGTTTTAAAGTCAAACGTGCAGTCTCAAGGCAGGGCGGCGAAACCGTCGGCGAAACCCTTGAGCTCGACCGGAATGCCGATGCCTTCCTCCGGCGTCTGGAAGACGATGAAGGTGGCCGACGTTCCGGTCTTCAGCGTGTCGAGCAGCGGCTTTTCGAGAATGACCTCGGCATAGCAGCCGTCCTGGAAGCAGCGCACGAAATAGGCGCGGCCGATGTCCTTGCCGTCGACATTGAGGCCGAGTCCGTTGGGCAGCAGCACACCGAGCGGCGCCAGCACGCGCAGGATTTCGGCCTTGTTGTCGGCGGTGCGCAGCACGACGACGGAAAGCCCCATCTCGGGACGGTCCTCGGCGACGACGTTCTGCATCATCACGCATTGTTCTGATGTGGCGCCAGCCGGCGTGTCGCAGATGATCGACCATGCGCCATGCGTCGATCGCACCTTACCGCTTGGCTGCGCGGCATTGGCCTGGCCGATGCCAGACAGGCCAACGCCAGACAGGCCAACGCCAGACACGGCAGCAAGAAGGATGACCTTCGCCAAGCTTCTCGAAAGCCCAAGTCTCGAAAGCCCAAGTCCCCAAAGCCAAGAGTTCATGACGGCTCCATTGCGAATCACGGCACTTTAAGCCGCGCCAAGGGCAAGTAAAGGATGAGACCACTGCCGGCCTGCCTCGACCAAGGCAATTTGTGCGCTTTTCCGTGCCAAATTCGCCCGAATTGCGACCGCCCGGCGCATTTTGCCAAGGCACTCCGCCGCTCGGGCTTCCGCGATCCGCCACCGCCGCGGCCGCTGCCAAAATGCGCAGCCGCGCTTGCGCGCAAAAATGCCGCACGGTTTCCTCCGCTCCTTTCTTGCAGAGGCAAATAGAGTATGGTTTGAACCAGCCTCGGGACTGTCCGGGATTCCCGTCCCGGCGTTGTTCGATATTCTTGCGGTCCGATCGCGAGAAACTGGGAGATAATGACGGCAATGAGAAATTTCCTGGCAGGCGCCAAACTCCTAGCAAGCGCCAAACTCCTAGCAAGCGTTTGGGCTGCCGCCACACTGTTCACCGGTGCATCCGCCCATGCGGCCCAGCCTGCCCCGTGGGAGGTGACATTCCAGCCCGCCGCCACCGACATGATGCGGCAGATCGCCCGGTTCGAGCACTATACGCTGTGGTTCATCGTGCCGATCACGCTCTTCGTGCTCTTTCTTCTCGCCTATTGCATCTTGAAGTTCCGCGCGAGCGTCAACCCGATCCCGTCGCGCACTAGCCACAACACGCTGATCGAGGTGATCTGGACGGTTGGGCCGGTCGTCGTCCTGCTCATGCTCGCCATCCCCTCGTTCCAGCTTTTGACCGCGCAATACACACCGCCGGAGGAAGCCAAGTTGACCGTCAAGGCGACGGGAAACCAGTGGAACTGGGACTACGAATACCAGACCGAAAACACGCTTTCCTTCAATTCCGCGATCCTGGCGGATTCTGACCGCGCGGCGGCCGGTAAGGAGGACCGCGGCGCTTATCCGCGCCTGCTCGCCGTCGACAACGAGATGGTGGTGCCGGTCAACACCATGACCCGGGTGCTGGTGACGGCGGCGGACGTGATCCACGCCTTTGCCATGCCGTCCTTCGGCATCAAGACCGACGCGGTTCCGGGCCGCATCAACGAGGTCTGGTTCAAGGCGGAAAAGGAAGGCCTCTATTACGGCCAGTGTTCGGAGCTCTGCGGCAAGGACCACGCCTTCATGCCGATCGCGATCCGCGTCGTTTCCGACGCCCAGTACAAGACCTGGCTGGCGGCAGCCGGCACCGACCTTCCCGGCGCCAACAAGGCGCTGATGGCCGAGGTCGACGGCAAAGACAAGGTAGCGGCCGCCGGCAACTGATGCCGCGACCAGAAAAGATCAGGGAACGGAGCCGAACATGGCAGACGCTGCAGCTCACGACCACGACCACAAGCCGTATCATGGCTGGGTCCGGTGGGTGTATTCGACCAACCACAAGGATATCGGTACGCTCTATCTGATCTTCGCGATCATGGCGGGCTGCGTGGGCGGTGCCCTTTCGGTCGTCATGCGCATGGAACTGCAGGAGCCGGGGATCCAGATTTTCACCGGCCTGGCGCAGATGGTCTACGGCTTGAACGCCGACGCCGCGCTCGACGGCGGCAAGAGCATGTACAACGCCTTCACCACCGCCCATGCGCTGATCATGATCTTCTTCATGGTCATGCCGGCGCTGATCGGCGGCTTCGCCAACTGGATGGTGCCGATCATGATCGGTGCGCCCGACATGGCTTTCCCGCGCATGAACAACGTCTCGTTCTGGTTGCTGCCACCGGCTTTCATCCTGCTGATCATCTCGGCCTTCATGCCGAGCGCGCCTGGCGCCTACGGCGTCGGCGGCGGCTGGACGATCTATCCGCCGCTATCGACATCGGGCCAGCCGGGACCGGCGATGGATCTTGCGATCCTGTCGCTGCACATCGCCGGCGCCTCATCGATCCTCGGCGCCATCAATTTCATCACCACCATCTTCAACATGCGCGCGCCCGGCATGACGCTGCACAAGATGCCGCTGTTCGCCTGGTCGGTGCTGATCACCGCTTTCCTGCTGCTGTTGTCGCTTCCGGTTCTGGCCGGCGGCATCACCATGCTTTTGACCGATCGCAACTTCGGTACCACCTTCTTCGCGCCGGATGGCGGCGGCGACCCGATCCTGTTCCAGCACCTGTTCTGGTTCTTCGGGCACCCGGAAGTCTACATCCTGATCCTGCCGGGCTTCGGCATCGTCAGCCACATTGTCTCGACCTTCTCTAAGAAGCCCATCTTCGGCTATCTCGGCATGGCCTATGCCATGGTCGCAATCGGTGCGGTCGGCTTCATCGTCTGGGCGCACCACATGTACACGACCGGCCTGTCGCTCGACACGCAGCGCTATTTCGTCTTCGCCACCATGGTTATCGCGGTACCGACGGGCGTGAAGATATTCTCGTGGATCGCCACCATGTGGGGCGGGTCGATTTCGCTCAAGACCCCGATGCTGTGGGCGATTGGCTTCATCTTCCTGTTCACCGTCGGCGGCGTCACCGGCGTCCAGCTTGCCAATGCCGGTCTCGACCGCCCGCTGCACGACACCTACTACGTGGTCGCGCATTTCCACTATGTGCTGTCGCTGGGCGCGGTCTTTGCCATCTTCGCCGGCTGGTACTACTGGTTCCCGAAGATGACCGGCTACATGTACTCGCCTGTCATCGCCAACACCCACTTCTGGGTCACCTTCGTCGGCGTCAACCTCGTCTTCTTCCCGCAGCATTTCCTCGGCCTCTCCGGCATGCCGCGCCGCTACATCGACTATCCGGATGCGTTTGCCGGCTGGAACATGGTGTCGTCCTACGGCTCGTATATTTCGGCCGTCGGCGTGGTCATCTTCCTCTATGGCGTGTTCGAGGCCTTCCAGAAGAAGCGGGTGGCTGGCGCCAATCCATGGGGCGAGGGTGCGACGACGCTCGAATGGCTGTTGCCTTCGCCGCCGCCCTTCCACCAGTGGGAACAGCTGCCGAAGATCAAGTAGGCGGCTGCCTGGGCGAATACGGAACCGCCGGTCCGCCCCGGCGGTTTTGGCCAACGGAATGATGGACTTTAAGTACGCATGGCCCTTGTCGACGACACATTGACTGACGAACCGGGCTTTCGCATGTCGGAAGCGACGGCGGGCGATTTCTTCGCCCTGTTGAAGCCGCGCGTCATGTCGCTGGTGGTGTTCACCGCCTTTGTCGGCCTGGTCGCGGCACCTGTGACCATCAATCCGCTTCTGGCGGTGATCGCTATCCTGGCTATTGCCATTGGTGCTGGCGCATCCGGCGCGCTCAACATGTGGTATGACGCCGATATCGATGCAGTGATGACCAGGACCGCCGGCCGTCCGGTGCCGGCCGGCCGCATCCGGCCCGGCGAGGCGCTGAGTTTCGGCCTGGTGCTGTCGGTGCTGTCGGTGATGACGCTCGGCGTGCTGGTCAACTGGCTGTCGGCGACGCTGCTGGCCTTCACCATCTTCTTCTATGCGGTCGTCTACACGATGTGGCTGAAGCGCTGGACGCCGCAGAACATTGTCATCGGCGGTGCTGCCGGCGCCATTCCGCCGGTGATCGGCTGGGCCGCGGTGACCGGAACCGTCAGCCTGGAAAGCGTCGTCCTGTTCCTGATCATCTTCCTGTGGACGCCGCCGCATTTCTGGGCGCTCGCCCTTTTCAAGTCCGAGGACTATGCCAGGGCCGGCATCCCGATGATGCCGAATGTCGCCGGCCAGGCTTCGACCCGACGCCAGATCTTTGCCTACGCGCTGATCCTTGCACCGGTTGGCGTGCTGCCATGGACGCTCGGTTTCACCACCCCCGCCTATGGCGTCTTTGCGGTGCTGCTTGGCGCCGGCTTCGTCTGGTACGCGTGGAAGGTGCTGCAGATGGCGGACGACGACCATGTGATGAAGCCGGCCAAGGCATTGTTCGGCTACTCGCTGCTTTACCTCTTTGCCATTTTCGCCGTCTACCTTGCCGATTGCGTTGTCGGGCGCGTGCTAGCCATGGGTGGAGCATGACCATGGCCGACAAAAAGCTTGAACTCGTCACGCTGACGGAGCGCCAGCAGAAGGCCCAGCGCAACCGCTCGGTAGCCATCGGCCTAGCGCTGGCGGTGCTTGTCGTCATCTTCTATATCGCGACCGTCGTAAAGTTCGGTCACAACCTCACCGGAACGATGTGAGGCTCAAGATGAACCGCCAAACAGTGACCCATCCTCAAAAGAAGAACACCAACCGCGTTGTCGCCGGCGTCTGCATCGCCTTTTTCGGCGGCATGATCGGCATGGCCTATGCCGCGGTGCCGCTCTATGCGATGTTCTGCCAGGCGACCGGTTACGGCGGCACCGTAAAACGCGCAACGCAGCAATATGCCGACCGCGTGCTCGACCGCGATATCACCATCCGTTTCGACGCCAACACAGTCGGCGTGCCCTGGCAGTTCCAGCCGGTCGCCCGCTCAGTCACCATCAAGATAGGCGAGACGGCGCAGGCGCATTATAGCGCGACGAACAAATTCGTCCGCGCCACCACCGGCCGCGCCACCTTCAACGTGCAGCCGGAACTTGCGGGATCTTACTTCAACAAGGTCGAGTGTTTCTGCTTTACCGACACGACGTTGAAGCCTGGAGAGACGCTGGACATGCCGGTCGTGTTCTATGTAGATCCCGACATCGTCAATGCGCCGGAACTGAAGGACCTGAAGACGATTACGCTGTCTTACACGATGTTCCCGGTCGAGAAGAACGAGAACAACAAGCCGGTGGCCTCGACAGTGCCGGCCGAAGGCACAAGCAACAAAGTTTCACATACCGAACGAAGCCTCGGGGGTTGATATGGCAGACGCGCACGCAAAACCACAACATGACTACCATCTCGTCGACCCGAGCCCGTGGCCGTTCCTAGGCTCGGTCGGCGCGCTGGTCACAGCGATCGGCGGCGTCTGTTACATGCAGTATCTCAAGGGCGGCGATTTCCCCATTTTCGGCTTCAACATCGCCAATCCGTGGCTGTTCTTCATCGGCCTTTTGATCGTCATCTACACCATGTACGCCTGGTGGTCGGATACCATCAAGGAAGCGCATGAAGGCCACCACACGCGGGTCGTGTCGCTGCATCTGCGCTACGGCATGATCATGTTCATCGCTTCCGAGGTGATGTTCTTCGTCGCCTGGTTCTGGGCTTTCTTCGACGCCAGCCTGTTTCCGGGCGAGGCACAGCAATACGCCCGCGCCGCCTTCACCGGCGGTGTCTGGCCGCCGAAGGGCCTCGAGGTCCTCGACCCCTTCCACCTGCCGCTCTACAACACCGTCATCCTGCTTCTGTCGGCCACTACGGTGACCTGGGCGCACCACGCGCTCCTTCATGGCGACCGCAAGGGGCTGATCAACGGCCTGGTGCTGACGGTGGGTCTCGGCATCCTGTTCACCATGGTGCAGGCTTACGAGTATATGCACGCGCCGTTCGGCTTCAGGGATTCGATTTACGGCGCCACCTTCTTCATGGCGACCGGCTTCCACGGCTTCCATGTCATCATCGGCACCATCTTCCTGCTGGTCTGCCTGGTCCGCGCGATGAAGGGCGACTTCACGCCCAAGCAGCATTTCGGCTTCGAGGCGGCCGCCTGGTACTGGCACTTCGTCGACGTGGTCTGGCTGTTCCTGTTCGCGTCGATCTATGTCTGGGCCTCGAGCGGTGCGGTGATCGAAGGTCACTGAATCTTCTTGGGGAAATCGATGAGGCGGCTGCGGCGACGTGGCCGCCTTATCTTTTGGGGTGAAGGGCACTAAAGTATCGGAATGAGTGACGACAAGGCGATCTGGCCACCAATCGATCCGATTTCGGCTGGCCTGCACGGCCGCTGCCCGCGCTGCGGCGAGGGACAGCTGTTTTCCGGCTTCCTCACCGTCGGCAAACGCTGCGGCAATTGCGGCCTCGACTATTCCTACGCCGATGCCGGCGACGGTCCGGCGGTGTTCGTCATCCTGATCATCGGCTTCATCGTCGTCGGGCTGGCGCTGTGGATGGAGGTGACGCTCAGTCCGCCGCTCTGGCTGCATTTCCTGCTGTGGATACCGCTGACGCTGGTGCTTTGCCTGGGCGCGCTCAGGCTGATCAAGGGTGTGCTCCTGACGCTGCAATACCGCAACAAGGCGGCAGAGGGCAGGCTGGACCTCGGCGAATGAGCACGACATCCGCCTCGATCGCAGGCCGTTCGCGGCCGAAGACGGCATTGCTGCTTGGCCTCGGCCTCGTGCTGTTCTTCATCCTGCTGGCGCTCGGCACCTGGCAGGTCCAGCGCCTGTACTGGAAAGAGGGTCTTCTCCAGACCATCGGCCAGCGCACGCATTCTGCACCTGTGCCGTTGGCCGAGGTCGAAAAGCGGTTCGCCGCAACCGGCGATGTGGATTACACGCCGGTGACGGCATCAGGCACATTCCTGCATCAAGGCGAGCGACATTTCTTCGCGACCTGGGAGGGCCAGTCCGGTTTCGATGTCTTCACGCCCTTGCATCTGGAGGACGGCCGCTTTGTTCTGATCAATCGCGGCTTCGTGCCCTACGATCTCAAGGACGCGGCCAAGCGCCCGCAAAGCCAGGGTGCGGGCCAGGTAACGGTGACGGGGCTCGCCCGCAATCCGCTGCCGGCAAAGCCCTCGATGATGCTTCCCGACAATGATCCGCAAAAGAACATCTTCTACTGGAAGGATCGCGATGCCATGGCGGCCAGCGCTGGTCTGCCGGCCGGCGCGGGGTTGGTGCCATTCTTCATCGACGCGGACGCCACGCCGAACCCGGGTGGGCTGCCGGTCGGCGGCGTTACAATCATCGACCTGCCGAACAGCCATTTGCAATACGCCGTAACCTGGTACGGCCTTGCCGCTGCCCTTGCCGGCGTCCTCATCTTCAGGCTTCGCCGCCCGGCGAAAGACGCATCGGCCCGAAAATCGGAATCGATTTTCGGGAAGCACGATGCGTAGATTGAAAGTGTTAGAGCGTACTTTGTGCGTCCAAAAGGACGCACGTCGCTCTAATGATCGGCACCGGCGCCCTTGACAGGGCCGGGGTGCGCACCTCATTTCGCGCTTTGAGTTCAAGACTTGAGCTCACGTTACGACCAACCGGCCGGGAATCATGCTTCACACGACCACAAAGCCACCGCTGACCGTAAGGCTCTGCCAACCGCGGGGCTTCTGCGCCGGCGTCGACCGCGCCATCCAGATCGTCGTGCTGGCGCTGAAGAAATACGGCGCGCCGGTCTATGTCCGCCACGAGATCGTACACAATCGCTACGTCGTCGAGGGGCTGCAAAGCCTCGGTGCGGTCTTCATCGAGGAACTCTCCGAGATACCGGCGGAGCATCGCCAGAGCCCGGTCGTCTTTTCGGCGCATGGCGTGCCGAAGTCGGTGCCGGCGGACGCCCAGGCGCGCAATCTCTTCTATCTCGACGCCACCTGCCCGCTGGTGTCGAAGGTCCACAAGCAGGCGATGCGCCATCAGCGGCTCGGCCGCCATGTGCTTCTGATCGGCCATGCCGGCCACCCGGAAGTGATCGGCACGATGGGGCAATTGCCGGACGGCGCCGTCACCTTGATCGAGACCGAAGCCGACGCGGCGAATTTGGTGCCCGCCGACCCGCAGGCGCTCGGTTTCGTCACCCAGACGACGCTGTCGGTCGAGGACACCGCCGGCATCATCCGGGTGCTTAAGGATCGTTTTCCCGATTTGCATGCGGCGGCAGCGGAATCAATCTGCTACGCCACCACCAACCGTCAGGAAGCGGTCAAGGAGACCGCCGCGGGCTCCGATCTCTTCCTGATCGTCGGCGCCCCCAACTCCTCCAATTCGCGGCGTCTTGTCGAAGTGGCCGAACGCGCCGGCGCCTCGATGTCGCTTCTCGTGCAGCGCGCCTCCGAAATTCCGTGGACCGACATTGCCGGAATCTCGACACTCGGTCTGTCGGCCGGCGCGTCGGCGCCGGAAATCATCGTCGACGAGATCATCGACGCCTTCCGGCAGCGCTTCGACGTGACGATCGAGCTGGCGGTAACGGCGACGGAAACGGAGGATTTTCCGGTGATGCGGGTCCTGCGCGACGTCGAACTGACGGCGGCCGACATGGCCTTCGTCAACGGAGCCGCGTGAAGAGCCCATGGCGGTCTACACCGACGTCAACGAAGGCGATCTCGGCGCGTTCCTGGAGGCCTATCCGGTCGGCGATCTCCTATCCTATAAGGGCATCGCCGAAGGCACCGAGAACTCGAATTTCCTGCTGCACACGACCAGCGGCTCCTACATCCTGACGCTCTACGAAAAGCGCGTCGACAAGGCCGACCTGCCGTTCTTCCTCGGCCTCATGGGTCACCTTGCCAGGAAGGGCATTTCCTGCCCGCTTCCGGTGACGGCGCATGATGGCGAGGTCATCGGAACGCTTGCCGGCCGGCCGGCGGTCATCATCACTTTCCTCGAAGGCCTTTCGCTGCGGCGGCCGACATCAGCGCATTGCGGCGAGGTCGGCAAGGCGCTGGCGGCACTGCATCTTGCCGGCGCCGACTTTCCGATGACCCGTCCGAATGCTCTTGCCATCGATGGCTGGCGCAAGCTGTGGAGCGCCGCTCGCCCTCGCGCCGACGAGATCGAGCCGGGACTGGCGGCCGAGGTCGATGCCGACTTCGCCGATTTCGAGCGGAACTGGCCCAAAGACCTGCCGGAAGGCATCATCCACGCCGATCTTTTCCCCGACAATGTCTTCTTCCTCGGCGAAAAACTGTCCGGCCTGATCGACTTCTATTTCGCCTGCAACGATCTCTACGCCTACGATGTCGCTACCTGCCTCAACGCCTGGTGCTTCGAGAAGGATTTTTCCTTCAACCTGACCAAGGGCACGGCGCTGCTTGCCGGCTACCAAAGCGTGCGGCCCTTGAGCGGCGAGGAGAAAGCTGCGCTGCCGATACTGGCGCGCGGCTCGGCGCTGCGCTTCATGCTGACCCGGCTTTACGACTGGCTGACTGTTGCCAATGGCGGGCTGGTTATAAAACGCGACCCGACCGAATACATCCGCAGGATGCGTTTCCACCGGGCGATCAAATCTCCTTCCGAGTATGGACTGGCATGACCAAGCGCGTTGAAATCTTCACCGATGGTGCCTGTTCTGGCAATCCGGGGCCTGGCGGCTGGGGGGCGGTCCTGCGCTTCAACGGCGTCACGAAAGAACTGTCGGGCGGCGAGGCTGCTACCACCAACAACCGCATGGAACTTTTGGCCGCCATCTCGGCGCTCAATGCGCTGAAAGAACCCTGCGCCGTCGATCTTTATACCGACAGCAACTACGTCAAGGACGGTATTTTCAGCTGGATCGACGGCTGGAAGCGCAACGGCTGGAAGACCGCCGCCAGACAACCGGTGAAGAATGCCGAGCTGTGGCAGGCACTTGACGAGGCGCGCAACCGTCATCAGGTGATCTGGCATTGGGTCAAGGGCCACGCCGGCCATCCGGAGAACGAGCGTGCCGACGAGCTGGCGCGGCTCGGCATGGCGCCGTTCAAGAAAGGCCCCGTCAAGACCGCGGCGCCGAAGCCAGGCCCGCAGTCGAAGCAGCCGGCGGTCGCAAAGCCACGGCGCTCGACCCAGAGTTATTGAATTTCGGCTGCGGGTCCGCTCTCGGGCAGGAAGGCCTCTATCATGCCGATCGCATACTACATCACGCATCCCCAGGTTCGGATCGATGCCAATGTTCCAGTGCCAGAGTGGGGGCTATCCGACATCGGGCGAGCGAGAACGTCTGCAATGCTCGATCAGCCGTGGGTTCGGTCGATCCGGCGTATCGTGTCATCGGGTGAACGCAAGGCGATAGAAACCGCCGAGATACTCGGAAGGCATCTCCGCCTTGAGGTCGAGGTGAGGGAACGGATGCATGAGAATGACCGATCGGCAACCGGTTTCCTACCGCCTGCGGAGTTCGAAGCGGTCGCGGACCAATTCTTCGCCAATCCATACAGCAGCATTCGCGGATGGGAGCGGGCTATCGATGCTCAGCATCGTATTCTGAGCGAGGTAGACACTGTGCTCGGCACAGATGACGCCGCCGACGTTGCTTTCGTGGGCCACGGAGGTGTCGGAAGGCTTCTGCTGCTTTCTCTCGGCGGGCGGGAGATCAGCCGCGAGGCGGATCAGCCAGCGGGCGGCGGGAACTATTTCGCGTACGATATCCGCGCGCGTCGCGTTGTCCACGGATGGCGGCCGATCGACAGGCTGGCGCAGCACCGCGACGATTAATTTGGCTAACGGATCAGCAGCGCCGTGCCGAAAAGTCCGAGCGCGAACACAGAATGCGACACGAGGTTGAGGGCGCGGATCTGCATGGGGTTGGGGCGCTTTGATGCGGCCCAGCCGGCACCCATGCCGGGCGCCAGCAGGAACCAGCCGGCGCCCACGGTAACGATGCCGAGGATGAAGGCCGGCAGGAAGGTCGGCGCGGCCAGCCACGCCGCTCCCGCCAAAACGGCCAGAACGATGCCGTAGACGATGCCGACAAAATAGTGGAAGGCCCAGCCCAGCGCCGATTCATGCGCGTAGGGTGCTGCCTCGCCGACGTCGTCGTGGAACACCTTGCCGCGCTTCAGATGCCAGACCCAGCGACCGACCAGTCCCCAGTTCGGCCGCGGCTGAGCAAACACGGTGTTCAGGAAAATCGCCCAGAGGTCCATGAGCGCCGTGGCGCCGATGCCGATCGCCACAGCGCGCCAGAAGATGTCAAACATCATTGAGGTCCCCCAAAGCAAACAATCCCTAATGCATGTCGTTCAAAAGTGCGCAACGGTTTTGGGATAACGAAAAACAAAGACTTAAAAGCGCGACGCGCTTTAAGAGCCCAAGCCGAAATCTAAAGCTGTCCGAGAATATGAGCCGCCCCGGATTCGTCGACGCCGGGCTTTGTCTCGACATTGAGCGCGGTGACCTTGCCGTCGTCGACGATCATCGAAAACCGCTTCGAGCGCAGCCCCATGCCGCCGCTGGAAAGATCGGCGTCAAGGCCGATCGACTTGACGAAATCGCCATTGCCGTCGGCAAGATAAAGGAGCTTGCCTTCACCGCCGCTGAAGCGTGCCCAGGCGCCCATCACGTGAACATCGTTGACGGCGACGACGGCGATGGTGTCGACGCCGCGCGCCAGGATGGCGTCGTAATTGTCCAGATAGCCGGGCAGATGATTGTTGGAGCAGGTCGGCGTGAAAGCGCCGGGAACGGCGAACAGCACCACCTTCTTTCCCGAGAAAATCTCGGCCGTCGTGATCGCTTTTGCGCCGTCAGCAGTCATCGTCTTGAAGGTCGCATCGGGCAGTTTATCGCCAACGGCAATCGTCATCATGGTCCTCACTTGAGAGATGGAATGGAAGTGTTCTTGCGATAGCGAACTCAGGTGTTTCCCGCAACATCGGGGAGCCGGGAACAAAAGGACGTTCGACCTGAACATCCTTTGCTCGGGATCAAGGGAACGGCAGCAGGCCTTCGACCGCGCCGGCCGCAGTTGTCAGCGTGTAGTAAAGTCCGCCATCCGTCGGCGTCGTCGTCGGCCTGTCGAGGATAGGCACGGTAAACACCAGCTTGCCTTCCTTTTCGCTGCGGGCCGGCACGCCGAACATGTAATCCCGCTCACCGGCGACGAAGAAATCCGCTGCTTCGGGATTGCCCGGAAAGCTCGCCTCGACAATCAGTGTCTCGCGGTCGCCCGGCAGGATATTGATGCCGAAATCGGGTCTTGCGGGAGCAGGCAGGCTTGCAAGGGCCGCCTTCACCAACGCGGCATCTTCGACATTGTCCGGATCGGAGCCCGGATCGATGGTCAGCTTCGTCTGCACCGGGATGCAGATCGTCTCGCAAATGCCGAGAAAGATATCGGCATCGATGACGGCCGGCTCGTTCGGCGCCGACAGCGTGAAGGTCACCGGCAGCGAAACCGGACGGTCATAGCCGGCCCATTTGCCGTAGCCGTCGTCGTGGCGCTGGGGCGGCGGAAACGAAAACGTCGCGTTGGCAATGTTGGTGCTGGCCGAGATATCGATTTGCGGCGGCACGCCCGCGTCGCCCGGATCGCGCCAGTAGGTTTTCCAGCCAGGCTTGAGCGCAACTTCGAGGACGCCATGGATGCGCCCGGCTTCGTCGGGCTTGCCGCTGGTCACAAGCCGCACTTTGCCGCCTTCGCTATTGTACCAGATCGACGAGGAGGCTGCGGCGGGAAGGCCGGTTCCACATCCAACAGCGGCGCTGAGCAGCAGGACTTTCAAGCTTTGCATGGCGGTGATTTGAGCGTCCGTTCATGGCTGCGCAATGACTTCATGGCGTCGTTGCTATCATATTTGCGTGACCTCGGGCACAGCTTTCGCGTGACCTCGGGCACAGCTTTGCGTGTCCTCGGGCACAGCTTTGCGTGACCTTAGATGCACATCTGCGACCAAATCGCGCGCGGCGCATCTTTTCGGCGCTCCAGAAACGCGTTACGCTCTTCCTCATGGACTTGTTGCGCCACAAGAAGATGGCTGCGGGACGCGGCTTTCTCGACGACCAGTTCCTGATTGCCATGCCCGGCATGAAGGACGACCGCTTCACGCGCTCCGTCATCTATGTTTGCGCGCACAGCGACGAAGGCGCGATGGGCCTGGTCATCAACCAGACGCAGCAGATGCTGTTTCCGGATCTGCTCGTGCAGCTCGGCATCATGAACGAACAAGAGGCGATCCGCTTGCCCGCGCAGGCCCGCGACTTCGTCGTGCGCAACGGCGGACCGGTGGACCGCAGCCGCGGCTTCGTCCTGCATTCGGGCGACTACCGGGTGGAATCGTCGCTGGCCGTCTCCGACGACATTTGCCTGACCGCGACCGTCGACATATTGCGCGCCATTTCGTCGGGCCGTGGGCCTCGGCACGCGCTGATGGCGCTTGGCTATTCGGGCTGGGGCGCCGGTCAGCTGGAAAGCGAAATCGCCGAGAACGGTTGGCTGACCTGCCCGGCAAATGCGGAGCTTCTGTTCGATACCGACATCGAGCGCAAATACGACCGGATTCTCGCTTCGATCGGCATCGATCTCGCTCATCTCAGCCTGGCGGCCGGGCACGCCTAGTGGTGAAAACCCGATACCTGGCTCATTACCGCCGCATTGCCATCGCCAGCCGTTTGCCCAAATCGTAGACGAGATTATCGAAACCCGCTGTCCAGGACAGGTCAGCCTCTTTCACGCGCGTTTCGACATCGCTGTATTTGCCGATGCGGGCTTCTAGGAAGGAGCGCAGGCGCTGGTGAAACTGGCCGACGGTGAGCTGATTTCCCTCGGCCTTGAAGATGGCAGTATTGAAGCGCGCCGCCTTGGGGAAGATTTTGCTGGCCGTGGCATTGGGCTTCTCTTCGGCATTCGACAGGAGCGTTGCTGCCCCGTTTGTGCCAAGGAAATGGGGGAGGTAAAGATCCCTTTCGTCCATGGCCTTCTCGAGACGGGCCTCGATGCGTTCCTTGGCCGCGAGAAGGTTCTTGGCCGCAAGTGCTGCCGACAGATAGGGATCGCGCCTGAATTCAAGGATGCGCTCTTCTTCGGCCTTGTCGTCGACGAAATGGTGTTCGCGTTTGCCCTCGGGGCGGGTCCGGATCAGTTCCGCTTCGTCGCCCAGGCCGAACTCTGCACCGTAGTTCTTCACGGCCTCGAGCCATGTCTGGTCGAGGAACTGCATAAGACCAAGTGCCGACCCTTTAGGCGGGCGGTTGTTGATGTTGAAGGAGGACTCCTTCTCGGCGATCGCGAAAAGGGTGTCGGCAGGAAATTGGGTGTCCTTGGCGGCACGCAGAATCTCGCTGGCAATGTACTGCGACACCTTGTATTCGCCGAACTCGTGCACCGACATGCCGACGACGATCTGTTCCGCGCCTTCGGAAAGGATGGAGACGGTGCCCTTCAATGCATCGGCCAGGGTGCCTTCTCCCTTGCGTCGGGAGGTCGATATGGTGCCCGGATCGATGATGTCGAACTCGGGCGCGGCCGAAGGGAAATTCAGAGCGGAGTACGGAACAGCAGTGGCAACCGCGGCTTGGGTCACTCCGTTGGCCAAGACTCCCGAATAGACCGGCCATGGCATGGCTGCCACTGTCGCCGCCAGGCCAAGCCCCGCGATCCTTTTCGACAAAGGCCGTCGGCCCAAAAGGATGACGCTTCCGCAAGCAAAGAATTCAAATGTTCTTTGGAGTGACGCCAGGTCCCCCTCCGTTCCTTGTCTAGCCGCCCAGATATTTTGGGGCAGATCTATTTCCAACGTTGAGCCGTCAACGTCGAAAAAGACAAGAAGAACGGTCAGTGCTTGCTCTAGCTAGTCATGGATCGTGGCGGTACAATGGCCGCAATGCGGCGAGGACAGTTCGTAATGTACAATAAGATGATTTTATCGAGCGTTGCGTAGGCGATGCGTTGCTTGTGAAGAGAGATCATTTAGCCTTTGGCTGTCGCCAGATTGGTGCTGAGCTCGAAGGCTAGTTCCGACCCGTTGGTGTATGGCTGCAGCACGGGCACACTCTCGCTCACGATCGCCTCCACGACGCGCTTGCATTCCTGATCACCCATTTCCTTGGCTAAGGAACTCATCCCGACCAGCGCCATCGTATTCAAATGCAGGAAAGGTACGCCTTCCCCGAAATGGATGGTGCGAGAAACAATCCTCGATCGGACCTCGTGGAAGCCGGCGTCTCGCAGCCGCGCCTCAAGTGGAGCCGCTTCCCCGAAGCTGTACCGTTGATTGGCGATGGCGCCCAGATGGCGCTCCGCGACGCGGCGCAGTTCGCGAAAGAACGGGATTTCGTCGTCCGGGCGCCACGTGGCGATCGCCAGCCTACCACCCTTCGCCAGCGCGCGGCGCATCTGCGCCGCCGCCGCGGGTTTGTCAGGAAAGAACTGCAGTCCTTGCTGGCAGACGACCACGTCGAACATCTCACCGTTACGCAGAGGCAGCTCGCCGGCATTGCCCTGACGCCAGTCAATGGCTGGTTCTACAGCCCGCGCCACGGCAAGCATGTCCGGGCTGATGTCGACGCCGACGATATATCCGGCTTCACCAAGTCGCTCTCTTGCAACGCGCGCCACTATTCCTGTTCCGCCAGCGATATCGAGTAAGCGATCGCCCGAAGACAATTCCAGCTCGTCAAGAGCCATCTCGGCCCATGGACGGAAGAGAGGGCCGACGAGCCACCGCTCGTACATCTCCGGGAAACTTGCCTGGTTCATTGTGTAGCTGGGCAAGGTCATGATCGTCCTACCTCAAATTTCCATCCGGCCGTCGCGAGCCTTTCTCCGCGCTAGATCCAACGGGACAACTACCCTTCGCACCTGAACAACCTATGCGGCTTTCGGGCAGTCAGGCTCGCATAGGCGAAGCGGCCGAAGAATGAGGGTCCGCGCCTCGCGTTTCGAGGATCCGCAAGGCGGGATCAAGATCGGCAACGTGGCCCTGACTTCAGGCGTTGCTTTCAGCCGTTTTCAACCGCCTGTAGCGAGCAGGGCGCATGACTATGGCAGATCTACTCCACCGGCACCAGCAGGTGCTCGTAGGGCGCGTCGGGTCACATTTGGCGCCGTAAAGTGACGTTTTGCATCGACGAGAAGCGAGAACCCTTCAGCGGGCTTTGGACCAGCAGCCAGAGCGCTCCGCCGGGATGACAACACTCTTCACATCACGCGGCTTCGCCGCGTGCAAGGGCCGCCGCCTGCTCCAGACTCACGCCCTTGACCAGGGGGGTCAGCGTGCCGATGCACCAAGCGCCATTCCGCCTCTTCGCGGCGATAGACTAAGGTAACCCGCAGCGGCCAATTCTGGGCTGGCAGACCGCCGACCTCGACGTGCGGTCGTTCAATGATCGCGAGGACCACCATGTCGGCGGAACCATAGGCTTGAAGAAGCTCCTGCTCGAAGGTGCCGTTCTTGAAAAAGCGGCCCATCGCCTCGATCCGCTCGGCAGTCAGTTCAGAAGCCCGCGTGGGCTTTCCGCCGAATGGAGACATCAGCATGAAGTCCTCGGTATGTGGGATCACCTCGTAGTACTTCGTTATCTCCCCGCGCATCAGCGCCGAATTTGCTTCCGCAGAACGCTCGACAAGATCGGCAACCGTCTGGTCTATAGTAGGCTCCTCAAGAGCCTGTGCCGAGGCTTTCGTTAATCTTGCAGTTTGTGACAATGCCACGCCAGCGCTTGCTGCGGCGAGAAGGGATCGTCGTGAAACCGGCATGCGGGTGCTCCCTGCATCTGTTTCCGATGCGAAGCGCGCCTTGCGCTGCTCCGCTTGCTCAGGAGATCGCACTTCAATGATGCTGAATCCAGTGATATGATTTCATCGATATGCTGAACAGAATTGACCTTTCCCGCGCAGACCTCAACCTCCTCGTTCTGTTTGAGATCATGCACGACGAACGCCACGTGGGCCGGGCGGCCGAAAAGTTGAATCTGACGCCTTCGGCAGTCAGTCATGGGCTGGGCCGGTTGCGCCGCCTTCTCAATGATCCGCTTTTCCTCAGAACGCCGAAAGGTGTTGTGCCGACGGCGCGCGCGATGGAACTCGCCTCACCAATCGCGGACGTCTTGGCGCGGGTGAGGAGTGTCATCTCGACCGCCGAGCCATTCGACCCGGCGAACTCCACACGCCGGCTTACGATCGGTGCTCCCGACGGCGTCGCGGCGGTCTTCCTGCCGCCGCTTCTTGCCGAGTTGGGTCGGACCGCGCCTGGCATTGACATCGGCGTGCGTCAGTTGCTTCCCGCGCCGGGAGAAACCTCGCCCGAGCGCGCTTGGCGCAGCGCCTTTGCCGATTTGGAGGCAGGCGCGATGGACATTGCGGTCATCCCGTCTGGCCATATTCCCACGCGCTTCCATGCGCGCAGCCTCTACAACGAGGATTTCGTCCTGGCGATGCAGGCTGGGCATCCGTTCGCGGACGATCCTACGCTGGAGCACTATTGCGAGATGAAGCATCTGGTCGTCTCGTTCACTGGCGATCCTCATGGCTTCGTCGACGAGGTTCTGGCGACGCAAGGCTATTCGCGGCGGATCGCACTAACCGTACCCAGCTTTATGTTCGCTCTCGCCGTCCTAGCCGACACCGACCTGATTTCCGCACTGCCGAAGAGATTTGTCGCCAGGCATGCAGCGCGGTTCGGGGTGGTAAGTCTGGAAGCCCCCTTGCCACTGACGACCTTCCAACTCAACGCCATCGCACCGAGGGCTGCGATGATGGATGCGGGGCTGGCTTGGATCTTCGACCTGCTTGCGCCCAGGCACGAATGCTGGGGTTAGCCGTCCGCCCGTAGCTGGAGAACCTCTGGTTAGCGGCTGGCGCGGGGCGGCGCTGGATGACTGGATATCGGGACCTTTTCAAGGCAGCCCGCCGCACTGATTTGCAGGGGGCAAATGCAGCAGTGATGTCGTAGCCGCAACCGGGATGGCCTACGTCCGGGATGGGTCACGGATCGTCGTGTGGCTGCCCAGAAGGAAAGGCATGGAAGGGTTCGTCCTCTGCACCCAAAAATGCGCAGCGATTGAGTGTCGGTAGGTCCTGAACAGGGTCGGTACCGGCCCGAGGACCGCCAGGGCGGCATCTCAAATCAGCAGTAGCTCAAGCCTCAGCAATAAACGCCTAGCCTGGCCAATCGAACGTCTGGGCAGCTCGGACCATTGCCGCCGTCGCCGGGCTATAGGGCCGGCCTGGAACGCTAGCCAGGGACACCGTGCGTGCCACCGCGGGTTCGATCAGCGGACGCTGCAAAAGTTCAGGCGATGTCACCGAATATTCAGGCATGAAGGCGAAGCCGATCCGCGCCAGCACCATTGATTGGACCCAATCCTCGCGCTCGGAACGAAAGCGGGCATAAAGGCTGACGTTTCTTTCCCGGCACACACCCATTACCAGGTCCCGCATTTCGCAGGACAGACGATCGACATAGGGTTCTTGAGAGAGATCGACCAACTTGATTGCATTGAGGCTCGCAAGCCGGTGATCCGGCGCGAATACGACGACGTAGCGCTCACTGTAGAGATCATGGACGCGGAAAGCCGCTCCCAATCCCTCCAGCGGATTGAGAACGGCAAGATCGAGATCGCCTTGCTCAAGCCTGTTTTTCAGTTCCTGAACGCTCGCCTCGCTGACTTCAAGCTCGACGCCATGATAGTCGCGCTGGAACTTTGCGAGGAACCGGGCGAGTTTCACATGGCCGATGGTCGACATGACGCCGAGGCGGATCGGCACCTGGTTGAGCAGCCTGAAATTGTCGGCAAGCGTTCTGGTTGCGTGGGTCTCCTGCATGATCTGCTGAAGATGCGGCAGGATGGAGCGCCCGAACTCACTCAGGAGGACGCGCTTTCCCTCGCGGTGGAACAAGGGCGCGCCAAGCTCATCCTCGAGCGTCTTGACCGCTTTGGTGAGCGCCGGCTGAGACACATTGCAATCGGTGGCGGCCTTGGTGAAGTTCAGCATCTTCGCGGCGGCAAGCACGTAGCGGACCTGAAACATCTCCATGGCGAGCCCTCCCGAGGCGGTTCCACGAAACGACATTGTAACCCTTTCATCGATAACTGTCGGCTATCGATCGATAGAAAAAATGTCGTTCTCTTTCGCCCGCCGCTGCATTCAACTCCTGTGGTCACTGTTCACAGGAGGAGATCTGGAAATGACTGTCTACATGGTGGAACGCGATCTCAAGCGCATCAGCATGGAAGCTCTGGGAGATGCGCAGAAGGCGGCGATCAGCAAAGCCGCCGAGATGACCTCCAACGGCACCGACATCAGCTATCTGCGCTCGACCTTCGCACCGGAGGACGGACGCTGCATGTGCCTGTTTAACGCTGCCTCCGATATCGACGTGAAGCGTCTAAACGACGATGCGGGGCTGCCCTATCACAGAATCGTACCGGCGCTCGATCTTACCCCATAAGGCCACACGACCGGGCTCGTGATGAACATCCGGGCCCGGTGTTCTTGCGGGTCATGCGCAGCGCGCCAGGCTGATCATTTGGAACGACGGAAAGACTAGGACGTTCGTGCTGCATCCGCTAGCTCACAGGTCTAACGCTTGTTGTTCCCAGGAGTCGGAGGCGTACGATGTTTGGCAATTCGGGCATCATTCTTCTGCCTCGCCCGCTTGAGCGTCGTGTGGATACTCTTGCGCAGTCGTTCATGCGCCAGCGGCTCGGATCGCAGATGGACTTCTCGACCCCGGAAGGCGAGCCGGCGCTGTTACCGCCCAACTCGGTGTCCTGGCGTATTTTCAAGAACCCTGTTGCGCTGTTCATCGGCGGGGTTACTGCGGTGCTGCTCGAATTGGCAGAGCCGCGGGTTCGCGACGCCATTTGGCAGCACAGCACATTCCGCTCGCACGCGCTCCGACGATTGCAGCGTACCGGCCTCGCTGCCTTGGTTACGGTCTACGGCCCTCGAACCAAGGCTAAGGCCATGATTGAAGGTGTGGTCAGGATGCATGGGCGCGTTTCAGGTCGAACCAGCGAAGGTGAGCCATACCACGCCACCGACCCGGAGTTGCTGGACTGGGTGCAAGCGACGGCGGGGTTTGGTTTCATGGAGGCGTATCACGTCTATGTGCATCGTCTGCATTTTTTCGAACGGGACGCGATGTCTGCTGAGGCTCGCCCCGTCGCGCTTCTCTATGGTGCGGCCGGCGCGCCCACGTCACAGGCCGAGCTTTACGCGCTGTTCGATGTGATGCGGCAAAGACTCGTCCCATCGCCGATCGTCTCGGAGTTCCTGGAGATCATGGAAGACGTTCCCGCCTTGCCGGGAGTGGCTCGACCGCTTCAGCGGCCATTTCTGAAGGCGGCAGTCGAGATCCTGCCCCGCTGGGTGCGCAAGCGCTTGGCACTCGGCGACCGATGGACGTTGAAGCCGTGGGAGCGTGCTTTTGTGAAGACGACGGCTGCAATCTGCGAGAGCATCGTGCTCCCTTCATCACCAGCCGTCCAGTCGTGCCGTCGCCTCGGCCTTTCCGAGAACTATCTCTATCGCCGACGTTAATTTAATTCAGGCTTTCCAACATTGACGGAGCCGCGCCACGGATAGGAAATTAAAGTTTTCGATACTGCGCGACCAGAAGGATTAACTTGCAACCTCCAAGCGCCTGAAAGCGGACCCCACCAGTCGCCCAAAACTGTGTAGCGGTTTTGCGACAACGACTTGCACGAAATCAAGCCCTAGTCAGCGGATACTGTTCCTTCAGCGTCTTCAGCACCTGATCGCCGGGCATCGGCGCGCCGAACATGAAGCTCTGCACATACTCGCAGCCCATCTGGCGCAGTTTGAGCGCATCGCTTTCATCCGAAATGCCCTCGGCCACGACCGAAAGGCCGAGTTCATGTGCCATGTTGACCATGGATTTGAGCAGCACCGCGCGCTTCGGTGTCGCGTCGTCGACGAAGCTCTTGTCGATCTTGATCGTGTCGAACGGGAAGCGCGTCAGATAGGCCAGCGATGAATAGCCGGTGCCGAAATCGTCCAGCGACAGGCCGATACCAAGCTTCTTCAGCTTGTTCAGCACATGGGCCGTCTGCTCGGGATTGTCCATTACCAACGATTCGGTGAGTTCGAGCCGGAAGCAGCGCGGCTTCAGATTGGCCCGCGCGATCACCGAGCGGACGTCACTGACCAGATCGCGGCGGATGAGCTGACGGCTGGACAGGTTGACCGAAACCGACAGCGGCGCGTCGCCGATCTGCTTTTGCCATCCGGCCAGATCTTCGGCGGCCTGTTGCATGGCGAACAAGCCAAGCTGCACGATCAGGCCGCAGCTCTCGGCGACCGGGATGAAATCGCCCGGCGGGATCATGCCGCGGCGCGGATGGTCCCAGCGCAAAAGCGCCTCGAAGCCGGCAACGCTGCCGTCTTCGAGCCGCACGATGGGCTGGTAAGCGAGTGTGAATTCGCGCCGTTCGATGGCGCGGCGCAGGTCGGACTCGAACTGCAGCCGGTCGGTGCCAACGGTCCGGAAGGCGGGGCGGAACGGCTCGATCCTGTCGCCGCCGAAACGCTTGGCCTGGTGCATGGCAAGCTCGGCGTCCTTGACCATATCCTCGGCCGAACTCTGCGCCGAGGTCCAGGTGACCAGCCCGATCGAGGCCGTCAGCACGATCTCGCGCTTGGCAAAGGTGATCGGATTGTTGATCGCATGCTTGATGGCGTCGGCAACAGCGGCGATGCGGGCCGGGTCCTGTTCGGAAAGCAGCATCAGTGCGAACTGGTCGCCGGCAAAGCGTGACAGCGAATCCTTCGGCTTGAGCAGCCGGTGCAGCCGGCGCGCAATGGTGAGCAGGATGGTATCGCCGGCCGAGATGCCGAGCCCGTCATTGACCTGCTTGAACCGGTCGATGTCGATGACGAAGACGGTCGGACGCACCTTCTCTTCCGTGCGCGCAATCGAGATGATCGCCTCCAGCCGGTTCATCAGCAATTCCCGGTTCGGCAGACCGGTCAGATTGTCGTGCACGGCATCGTGCAGCAGCCTCTCCTCGGACTTCTTCTGCTCCGTCACGTCGACCATGGTGCCGACGCAGCGGATGACCTCGCCGTCTGATCCGATCACCGGCCGGGCGCGCAGCGAAAACCAGTGATAGTGCCCGTCGGCACCGCGCAGGCGGAAATTCTGCGACACACGGCCGCGCCGGTGTTCGAGCACCACGTCGAGCGTTGTGCGGAACGTGTCGCGATCATCGGCATGCAGCACCGGCAGCCAGTTGCGGGCGGCGCCGCCCAGGCTGTCGGGCGCAAGGCCAAGCTGGATGCTGACATCCGGCTTGGTGACGACGCGGTCGCGCATCACGTCCCAGTCCCAAACCGTGTCGCCCGATCCGGCGACGGCCAGCGCCTGCCGTTCGAGATCGGAGAACAGGCCCTGATGCAGCGCGCCGCCTGCAAAGGCGTGCTGCATGACGGTGAAGCCGATCAGCAGGATGATGAGGATCAGCCCGCCGCCCAATGCCGGCTGGGCGATGTCGTTGTCGAGCATGCCGGTGATCGCCATCCACGACCCGCATAGCCACAACAGGACCATGACCCAACTGGGCACCAGCATGATGGCACGGTCGTAGCCGCGTATGCCGAGGAAGATGATCAGGCCGAGGCCGGTCAGCGCGGTGGCGGCGAAGGACAGCCTGGCGATGCCGGCGGCGACCGCCGGATCGACGATTGCAACGCCTGCGATCAGTACCAGCCCCAGAATCCAGACCAGCGCGCCGTAGCTGAAATGGCCGTGCCATCGGTTGAGGTTGAGATAGGCGAACAGGAACACCACGAAGGTCGCCGCAAGCGCCACCTCCGTTCCGGCTCGCCACATCTGCTCGTTGCCGGGCGATATTTCCAAAACCTTGTTGAGAAAGCCGAAATCAATGCAGATATAGGCGAGCACCGCCCAGGCGAGTGCTGCGGTTGCCGGGAACATCGAGGTCCCCTTGACGACGAAAAGGATGGTCAGGAACAGCGCCAGGAGGCCGGCGATGCCGATGACGATACCGCGAAACAGCGTGTAGGAATTGACCGAATCCTTGTAGGATTCCGGATCCCATAGATAGACCTGCGGCAGTTTGGGCGAGGCAAGTTCGGCAATGAAGGTGATCACCGTTCCGGGGTTCAGCGTCACCCGGAACACATCGGCGTCAGGGCTGGCCTGGCGATCGAGCGCGAAGCCCTCGCTGGGCGTGATCGCGGCAATGCGGGTCGAGCCGAGATCCGGCCAGAAGATGCCGGAATTCACCAGCCGGAAATGCGGTGCGACGATCAGCCTGTCGAGCTGCTGGTCGGTGGTGTTGGCAAGTGCGAACACCGCCCAGTCGCCGGTCGAGCGCGCATCATTGGCCTCGACCTCGATGCGCCGCACGATGCCGTCCGGGCCTGGAGCGGTCGACACCTGAAAGTTCTCGCCCTGGTTGCGGTAGATTTCGACGGCGCCCGAAAGATCGAGCGCCACGTCGTCGCGGGCGATCTTGATCGGCTCGACGGCGAAGGCCGAGGACGCCGCGCAGAGCACGACGATTGCCGTCAGCACAAAGGCGAACAACGACCCGATTCGCAGGAAATTCGTCAAAAATCAGTCCTTCGTTCCCGCGCCCGGCGGATCGTCCTCGATCCGGGCGTAGAGGTAGTGGTCCTGCCAGATGCCATTGATCCTGAGATAGGATCGCAGAAGTCCTTCGCGCCGGAATCCGGCTTTTTCAAGCACGCGGATCGACCGGGCGTTGTCGGGAATACAGGCAGCTTCGATCCGGTGCAACCTCAGCGTATCGAAGGCGAAGCGCGTCACCACCTTGACCGCGTCGGTCATCAGGCCACGGCCGCTGTAGCGCTCGCCGATCCAGTAGCCGATATGGCCGCTTTGTGCGACGCCGTGGCGGATGTTGCCGAGGGTGATTCCACCGACAAGCTTGCCGTTGCCTTTCTCGAAGATGAAGAAGGCTATGGCCGTTCCCTGGGCATAGTCTTCGCGATAGCGGCTGAGGCGATGCCGCCAGGCCGTGCGGTCGAGCTCGTCGGGGTTCCACCGCGGCTCCCACGGCTCCAGGAAGGCGCGGCTTTCCCCGCGCAGCACCGACCATTCGCGATAGTCGTTGGTCAGCGGCACCCGTAGCGTGACCCGGTCACCCTTCAGTGCCGGCAGGTCACGGCGAAAGAAAGGGAGCGCGAACATGACGCTTTGATGGACTTAGCCGGCGAGCTTTCGGGCCGTGGTCTGCGTGCCCGAAAGCGACTCGAGGACCGCCTCATAGGGAGCGAGGGTACCCACCGGTCCGACGGCAGTCAGCGTCGGCTTGGTCGAAAACAGCCGTGACGACAGGTCCGTCAGCCGCTCGACCGTCAGCGCCGACAGCCGTTCCATCAGCTCTTCCTTGGCGATCGGCCGGCCGAACAGAAGCATTTGCCGGGCGATCTGCGAGGCACGGCTGGCCGGGCTTTCGGCGGACATGATCAGGCCTGCGCGGTACTGGGCGCGTGCCCGGTCGAGTTCCTCCTGCAGGATGTTTTCGCCGGCCTTCTGCAACTCGTCGATAACCACCGGCACCAGTTCGGCGATGTCGCTCTGCCCGGTCGCGGCATGGACGCCGAATATGCCGGTGTCGGAAAAGCCCCAGTGGAAGGCATAGACCGAATAGCACAGCCCGCGCTTTTCGCGGACCTCCTGGAAAAGACGCGACGACATGCCGCCGCCAAGGATCATCGACAGGACCTGCGAGGCGTAGAAGTCGCGTACATGATAGGCGCGGCCCTCGAACCCCAGCACGATTTGCGCGTCCATCAGGTCGCGGTCCTCGCGGAAATCGCCGCCGACATATTGCGCAAATTGCGGCATCGTGTTGTCGGATTTGCTGCGGAAACCGCCGAGATGCTTCTCGACCTCGCGCACGAAATTGTCGTGCTTGATGTCGCCGGCGGCGACGACCACCATGCGCTCGGCGCCATATTGCCGTTCGATGAATTTGTGCAATTGCTTCGAGGTGAAGGATTTGACGGTTTCCGGCGTGCCCAGGATGGAGCGGCCGATCGTCTGGTGGCGGAAAGCCGTCTCGGTGAAGCGGTCGAAGACGATGTCGTCGGGCGTATCGTGGGCGGCGCCGATCTCCTGCAGGATAACATGCTGCTCGCGCTGCAGCTCCTGCGGGTCGAACTCGGATTCCTGCAGGATGTCGGAGAGGATATCGACGGCCAGGGGCACGTCGTCGCTCAGCACCCTGGCATAATAGGAGGTGGTCTCGACACTGGTGGCGGCATTGATCTCGCCGCCGACATCCTCGATTTCCGAGGCGATCTCGAAGGCGCTTCGCCTTCTGGTTCCCTTGAACGCCATATGTTCAAGCAAGTGGGCCATTCCGTGCTCTTCGCTACGCTCGTTGCGGGCCCCTGATTTGACCCAGGCACCAAGAGCGACGGATTCGAGGCTTGGAAGGGTTTCGGTGGCGACTGTCAGGCCGTTCGACAGACGGCTTACCTCAACACCCATATAGCAAATACTCCCTAACTTGCCGCCCGCGTGTGGCGGCTAACATAATCTTCCACCATTTTCAGGTCGGATGGAAGTACCGTGTATTTTTCCTCGGCACTCATCAATCCGCCTAGCCATGCGGGCAGGGCAGGCGACACGCCGCTGGCGGCTTCGACGGCGGCCGGGAACTTTGCCGGATGGGCTGTGCCCAGCACCACCATCGGCACGGCATTGGTGGCCGTCGCAGCCGCAACATGCATGGCCGCGGCCGTGTGCGGGTCAAGCAGATAGTTGCTGGCCGCGAGCGTCGAGCGGATCGTAGCGGCGACTTCGTCCATGGTCGAACGGCCGGCATCGAATTCGGAGCGGATCCTGGCGATCTCGCCGGCTTCGATGGTGAAGGCGCCGGACTGCTTGAGGCCGCTCATGTAGCGCCGCACGGTCGGGGCATCGCGGCCGGCCGCCTCGAACAGCAAGCGCTCGAAATTCGAAGAGACCTGGATGTCCATCGACGGCGACGTGGTCGAAAAGACGCCTTTCGTACGATACTCGCCGCTCGACAGCGTGCGCGCCAGAATGTCGTTGTCATTGGTCGCGATGATCAGCCGCTCGATCGGCAGCCCCATCTTCTTGGCGGCGTAGCCGGCGAAGATGTCGCCGAAATTGCCGGTCGGCACGGTGAAGGAAACCGGCCGGTCGGGCGCGCCGAGCGACAGCGCCGATGAGAAATAATAGACGATCTGGGCCATGATGCGGGCCCAGTTGATCGAATTGACCCCCGACAGCGATACCCGGTCGCGAAAACCGTGATCGTTGAACATGTCCTTCACCAGACCCTGGCAATCGTCGAAATTGCCTTCGACCGCCAGTGCGTGGACATTTGCGGCGATGGACGTCGTCATCTGCCGCTGCTGCACCGGCGAGACCCGGCCGTGCGGGAAAAGCACGAAGATGTCGGTGCGGTTGCGCCCGGCGAAGGCATCGATGGCAGCCCCGCCGGTATCGCCGGACGTGGCGCCGACAATGGTGGCGCGCTGGTCGCGTTCGGCAAGCACATGGTCCATCAGCCGGGCGAGAAGCTGCATGGCCACGTCCTTGAAGGCAAGCGTCGGGCCATGAAAGAGTTCCAGAACGAACATGTTCGAGCCGGTCTGCACCAGCGGGCAGACCGCCTCGTGACGGAAGGTCGCATAGGCTTCGCGCACCAGGCGTTCGAACACCGGCATCGCGATCTCGCCGCCGAGAAACGGCGACAGCACGCGGATGGCGAGGTCGGGATAGGCAAGGCCGCGCATGGCGCGGATCTCTGCCGCCGAAAACTGCGGCCAGGTATCAGGCACATAAAGACCGCCATCGCGCGCCAAGCCCGCCAGCACCGCGTCGGAAAATCCAAGCACGGGCGCTTCCCCGCGGGTACTCACATATTGCATCGTCATGTTCCATTGCTGCCGGGCGGTTTCGTCCGCGGCAAAGTGGTTAATTTCCGTACTTGCTCAGTCGCATTTTTGCCGCGCGGTTGATATACGTCACCCGCTTTGCGAGAGGGAAGTGCAGTTCATGGCGTTTCATACATTCAACGGTCGTTTTGTCGCGGGTCTGGCGCTCACCGGCTTTATGCTTACCGCCGCCGGCTGCCAATCAGCCGGCAATAGCATCCTAGGTTTCGGAAAGACGGACACGACACCGCCACCACCGCCGGATCCCAAGGTTCTCGCCAGCCAATTGCAGGCCTATTGTCCGAAAGTGACGCTGCGCGACGGCACCGCCTTCTTCAACACCTATTCCAAGGGCAGCCAAAAACCCAAGAAAAAAGCCGCCGCTCAGGACGCCGAAGCTGCTGCGCTTGACGTGAGCAGCGACCAGCAGGATGATTCCGCGAAGATCATCTATCAGGCCTCGATCACCGATGTGACCCGCGACTGCAACCGTGCCGACGGCTCGCTGACGATGAAGATCGCCGTCGCCGGCAAGGTCGTTCCGGGACCGATGTTCAGCCCGGGCACCATCACCATGCCGATCCGTATCGCGGTGATGCATGGCACCGAGGTCCTTTACTCGCAGCTTCACCAACATCAGGTCCAGGTTACCAATCCCTCGAGTGCCACCCAGTTCGTCTTCACCGATTCGAACGTTGTCGTTCCCGAGCCGACCGCGAAGGATTATCAGGCGTTCGCCGGCTATGACGAAGGCCCACCGAAGAAGACCGACAAGAAGATTGCCGCGGCCGAATAGCCGCAGCTTTGGAGCTGCGCGTCCATTTGGACGCCTGCTTCACGCATCCGCCGACCACTCCGACAGGGCGGCGATCACGCTTTTCAGTTCCGCCCAGCGGCGGATGACCGTTTCGGCGCCGGCCTCGGTCAGCGCGTCGGCATGCCCGGGATAGCTGTGCGCCGCTCCGGTGAAGCCGATCACACGCATGCCGGCTGTCCTGGCGCCGGTCACGCCGTGCACGGAATCTTCGATGACGAAGGTGTTCGCCGGGTCGGCCTTGAGCTTTTCCGCGGCAAAGAGAAACACGTCGGGCGCCGGCTTGGATTTTCCGCCCGGCGTTTCCAGCGACGAAAAAATCCGGCCGGTGAAAAACGGCAGCAGACGCACCTTCTCCAACATGAATTCGATCCGCTCGGTGCGCGAATTCGAGCAGATGCAACGCGGCGCCGTCACCGCGGCGACCGCCTCGTGCGCCCCGTCGATGGCGCGCACGTCGCTGCGCAGCCTGCGGTCGACCAATTCTTCCTCCCGGTCGATCAGTGAAGCCTGGAACGGGATGCGGGACTTTTCCTCGACCCGCATCATGATGTCCTTGAAGGTCAGCCCGGCATAGGTTTCGGAAATCTCCTCGGCCGATATCTCGTAACCGGCCGACGTCAAAAGCTCGGCTTCGATGCGCGCGGCGATGATTTCTGAATCGACGAGCACGCCGTCGCAATCGAAGATGACAAGGTCTGGCTGGGGCATAGCGATCCGGAAAGCGGGAGGGAGGCTGGGACGGTTCAGGCGGCGCGGCATACACCAACAGGCCGATCTTCGCAAATTACCCGGGGTCCGCACCCTCGGCCTTCACCGAATATTTACGCTGATCGGTAACCATAACAGGGAGTAAACAGTAACGCGTGCTTTGGGTGTAACAATGTCTGCCGTGCGTCTTCTCGACGAGCTTTCCCATGCTCCCCAGCAATCCGAATGGCTGGATACGATCCTGAAGGGCGATTGCGTCGCCGCGCTCGACCGGCTGCCCGAAAAATCCATCGACGTGATCTTTGCCGATCCGCCCTACAATCTGCAGCTCGACGGCGATCTGCACCGGCCCGACCAGTCCAAGGTCGATGCCGTCGACGACGACTGGGACCAGTTCGCGAGTTTTGAGGTCTACGACGCCTTCACCCGGGCCTGGCTGCTGGCGGCGCGCCGCGTGCTGAAGCCCAACGGCACCATCTGGGTCATCGGCTCCTACCACAACATTTTCAGGGTCGGCGCCAAGATGCAGGATCTGGGGTTCTGGATCCTCAACGACGTCGTGTGGCGCAAGACCAATCCGATGCCGAATTTCCGCGGCCGCCGTTTCCAGAATGCCCATGAGACGATGATCTGGGCCTCGCGCGATCAGAAGGGCAAGGGCTACACCTTCAACTATGAAGCGCTGAAGGCGTCGAACGACGACATCCAGATGCGTTCCGACTGGCTGTTTCCGATCTGCACCGGCAGCGAGCGCCTGAAGAACGAAAATGGCGACAAGCTGCATCCGACGCAGAAGCCCGAAGCGCTGCTCGCCCGCATCATGATGGCCTCGACGAAGCCCGGCGATATCGTGCTCGATCCTTTCTTCGGCTCAGGCACCACCGGCGCGGTGGCCAAGCGCCTCGGCCGCCATTTCGTCGGCATCGAGCGCGAGCAGGCCTATATCGACGCCGCCAATGAGCGCATCGATGCAGTCCGGCCGCTGGATCGGGCTGATCTTACCGTGCTTACCGGCAAGCGCGCCGAGCCGCGCGTTGCTTTCGTCAGCCTCATCGACACCGGGCTGATGCTGCCGGGCGCCACGCTCTATGACGCCAAGAAACGCTGGGCGGCCAGGGTGCGCGCCGACGGCACGGTGGCGGTCGGCGACAGCGCCGGATCGATCCACAAGATCGGTGCGGAGGTTCAGGGGCTGGATGCCTGCAACGGCTGGACCTTCTGGCATTATGAGCGCAGCGGCGGCCTGACCCCGATCGACGAGCTTCGCCGTATCGCCCGCCTCGGCATGGAGCGGGCAGGGGCCTGACAATAACCGCTACAGCGGTCTCGTTGCACATCGTTCCCGGAAGGAAGCAGGATCGCGATTTCTCGACCGAGAAGTGCCGCGACGCGCTCCGCCAATGCCGTCGTCGGGTCTTCGTCATTCCGCTCGTCGCATCGCCTCGACCGATGATGCCACACACACACCTGTGGAGGAAAGACCAGCGCTCGCCGGTTGGAATCTCACGATCACGCGAGTCGCAGACCGAGGTAACGAACCATCGGGTCGAAGTCTCGTTCATCATGCAACAGCGCGTGTCCGCCCTGGATGCAGAATGTGCCGATAATCATATCGATTGTCTTGCGCATGGTGATGCCCCGCTGCCGGAGCATGCGGTAGTTTCGGGCAGCTTCGACTGCCGTCGCCGGATCCAGCATCGGCACAATGGCGAATTGTCGGAGGTTCCGCTCAATCAGTTGGGCATGCGGTTCGTTGAGCGCGCCTTGTAGCACTTCCAGCAGGATCAAGTCTCCGACCAGAATCTCCTGAGTGTCATCGAGATGTCTGAGCTTACCGACCGAGACGCTGTCCGTATTGCGGAGATGGGCGATCCACACGGAACTGTCGACGACGATCATCGATGCCGATCGGGCGAACGGCCTTCCCGCATGGCGTCAAGATCGCCCTCCCAGCCGGCGCCAGCAAGGGCGGCGATAGCCATATCCTGCCGGTGCCGGCGCACCAGAGTGCGCAGTGCCGCCTCAATCGTCGCTTTCTTGGTCTTGAGACCGGAGGCGGCCATGGCCTCCGCGATCAATTCGTCGTCGAGTTTGATGTTGGTTCGCATGGTGATTCTCGATGTGTATAGATTGGACTAAATACACACATTCTGCTCCTGACCAACAAGCCGTCACAAACGAAAGCCGCCCCGTCGGAGGGATTACGGTGAGCGATTCCCCAGGAAGAGTTATTGACCTTGCCCACCGTTTCTCGAATGCTTGATTCCCTTATCCAACGGAGACCAATTCCATGAAAGCTCTTGCCTCGCCGTTTGTCGCCGCCGCCCTCGTCATGGCGTTGTTGGCCCCTCCGGCGATTGCGCAGCACACCGGCGCAGAAAACCAGCTTGATGCGATTATCAAGGACGGCAAGCTGCGCGTTTGTACGACCGGCGACTACAAGCCCTTCACCTTTCATGACAAGACCGCGAACAATTACCAGGGCATCGATATCGATCTCGCAAAATCTCTGGCAAGTTCACTAGGGGTCGAGGCGGACTTCGTGGCGACTACCTGGAAAACGTTGCTGGCCGATTTTACAACCGGTAAGTGTGACATCGCGATGGGTGGCATTTCGGTGACCCTGGAACGCCAGAAGCAGGTGTTCTTCAGCGAACCCTATCTCGTCAACGGCAAGGCGCCGATTGCGCGCTGCGAGGACGAGGCGAAATTCCAGTCGATTCCCGACATCGACAAGCCGGATGTGACTGTGATTGTTAATCCCGGCGGGACCAACGAGAAATTCGTGCGTGAAAAACTCAGTGACGCTAAAATTGAGATCTACCCGGACAATGTCACGATCTTCCAGAAAATTCTTGACGGCAAAGCCGATATTATGATCGCCGAATCGGTCGAAACCGAGCTGCAGGAGAAACTCCACCCTGGCCTTTGCGCGATCAACCCCGAGAAGCCGCTCCAATATGGCGAAATGGGTTATATGCTTCCTGAGGGTGCCGTCGTCTTCAAGGCCTATGTCGACCAGTGGCTTCATCTTGCCAAGGCGACGGGTGAGTTCGACCGCATCTACGATTCTCACGTCAAGTAGCGCCCGACGACGCGATCCGATAGCAGCGCCGTGGAGCGCGCGTCTCAGCGACTGCACCACCATCACATGCCGTCTTGTCCATCAGCTTGAGAGGACAAACACAGATTCAGCCGTTGCGCGCTTCGCCACCTGTTAACTCACCCGATTGTACTGGGCCTGACTACGGATCCTTTTGCAATCCGCCATGTTGAAGCGGGTTATCGGTCAGGCCCGTCGCAGTGATCACACTCTGATCCCCAGGCGATCGAGGTCCGCCTCGAGCGTCTTTGCGTCAGTGAACAGCACCGACTGCCAGCCGGCCGCCTTGGCGCCGTCGACATTCTTCTGGCTGTCGTCGATGAACAGCGTGGCCGCGGGCTCGAGGCCGAACGCGGCGACGTGATGGTCGTAAATGCCACGATCCGGCTTGATCATGCCGATCTCGCCCGAAATGGTCACACCGCGCGGTCGGTTGAGAAAATCGAAACGCTGCCGGGCTTCGGCAAGCGTGTCGGCGGCGAAATTGGTCAGCATGGTCACATCGTGGCCGCTCTCGATCAGCTTGTCCATGATCTGGACGCTGTCGTCATAGGCGTGCGGCACCATCTCGTGCCAGAGGCGGCGGAAGTTGCGGATGTTTTCGGCGTGGTCCGGGTGTTGGGCGATCAGCAGAGCCTCGGCCTCTTCCCAGGTCCGGCCGCGGTCCTGCTCGATGTTCCAGTCATGCGTGCAGACATTGTCGAAGAACCATTTCCGCTCTTCGGCGTCGGGGATCAATCGGCTGAAGGGCAAGTTCGGATCGTAGTGAATCAGCACTCTGCCGATGTCGAAAACGATGTGGCGGATTTCGGTCATTCTTGTCCTCGTCAACGCAATTCAATGTGAGGCGATGTGGGCGATTCAATGTGCGCGCTGCTTCTTCGTCGCGCCCGGTATCGCCGCTTCGATTACCTTTTTCATGACAGTGGGCAGCGCTTCGCCGGAAATTTCATGGGCCAGCGACCAGAAATGCCCCGCAGGGGCGGCGCCATCGGTCATCGTTTTGAAGACGTCGAGTTCGAGCGCGAAATGGGTGAAGACATGGCCAATCCGGCCGGCTGGCCTCCAGTTGCCGGGGAAGGGCGCCGCCGCGTCCGTGGTGGCGCCGTCGATCCGCGCGGTCCAGCCGGTCGTCGGTACTTCGGTCATGCCGCCGAGCAGGCCTTTATCCGCACGTTTGCGCAAAAGAACGGCGCCGTCGTCACGTACGGCAACGAAGGCAGCCCCGCGCCGCAATGGTTTCTCACCCTTCGGCAGGCGGATAGGGAAACGCTCGGGATCGCTTGAAACAGTGGCGCTGCAATCCTCCCGCAGCGGGCACAGCATGCAACGCGGTCGCCGTGGCGTGCAGATCGTCGCGCCGAGATCCATCATTGCCTGAGCGAAATCGCCAGGTCTGGTCGCTGGAACCATGCGCTCGACATAGGTGCGTATGTCCCCCTTGGCTTCGCTCAGCGGCGTGACGATCGAAAACAGCCGGGAAACGACCCGCTCGACGTTGCCGTCGACGACCGCGGCGGGCTGGTCGAAGGCGATCGCCGCGATCGCAGCCGCCGTGTAGGCGCCGATGCCGGGCAGTTCTCTCAAGCCAGCTTGCGTATCCGGAAACCTGCCACCTTGCCGTGCGACGAAATCGGCGCAGGCCTTGAGATTGCGCGCGCGGGAATAATAGCCGAGCCCGGCCCAGGCCTTCATCACATCTTCGGTCGGTGAGGCGGCCAACGCCTCGACATCAGGCCATTTCTCGACAAAAGCCCGGAAATAGGATTTTACCGCTTCGACCGTGGTCTGCTGCAGCATAACTTCGGAAAGCCAGACGCGGTAGGGATCGGGCCGTATGCCGCGTGCCAATTCGCGCGGCGCAATGCGCCACGGCAAGTCGCGGTGATGCGCGTCGTACCAGCCAAGCAGGCGGGACGCGATGTGGTCGCTGTCTCCAGACGCGGCTCTGCCGCTGTCTCCAGACGCGGCTCTGCCGCTGTCCCCAGATGCGGCTTTGCTGCCAACTCCGGATGCGGTCTTGCGGGTCTGGTCGTGCAGTGCCATTGATCGAGGACTGGCCTAACCGATGCGTGGTGAAGGTCGTGACTGGAGAACGCACATGGCAGGGAAAAGGCCCTTCGGCAATCCCGTTCCGGTGAGTGATCTCGCAACCCAGATTCTCGATCCGGTGTTGCGCAAGCGGGCCGGCATGTCGATCGGGCTCGTCCAGTCATGGGAGGAGATTGCCGGGCCGCGGCTTGCCAGCCGTTCGCGCCCTGAAAAGATCCAGTGGCCGCGCCGCATGCATGAAGATGATCCGTTCGAGCCGGCGGTGCTGGTCATCGCCTGCGAAGGCATGGCCGCCCTCCATCTGCAGCACGAGACCGGCGAGATCATCAACAGGGTCAACGCCTTCCTCGGCTTCAACGCTATCGGCCGGATCAGAATCGTGCAAAAGCCGGTGACGGCGGACAAAGGGCGGCCTAAACCAAGCTTTCGGCCGCTGACCGCGGCCGAGAAGGTGAAGTTGTCAGGCACTGTCGGAATGATCGAGGATGACGGGCTGCGCGCTTCGCTGGAGCGGCTCGGCGCCACCATTCTCGGTCAAAAGAAAGTATAATCTCGCGCTTTCGTGATCGCGTACCCAAGATTTGGCGATTGGAATGGGGACGGCGATGCCTTAATTCGCGCCAACTCTCGCCTTTTCTAGCCTTTGCATTGCAAAATCCAACCATTGTCAGGTGATTCGTATGACCCGTCTTTTGTCCCGCAGAAACCTCCTGTCGTCGCTGGCCGCCATTCCGGCGGTGGCTCTGCTCGCCGCCTGCAGCGACTCGGGTGACAAAGCCGTGGCGGAGGATGTGAAACCTGCGGCCCCCGCCGATCCGATGAAGCCGGCCACTCCGGCCGCGGCCAAGGCGCCTGAGGCCCAGGGCACGGTGGACATGGCGGCCTTGCTGAAACCCGGCGCGCTACCCGACGAGCAATTGGGCAAAGACGACGCGAAGGTCACCATCGTCGAATATGCCTCGATGACCTGCCCGCACTGCGCGCATTTCCACGAAACCACCCTGCCGGAGCTGAAGACGAAATATATCGATACCGGCAAGGCACGCCTTATCCTGCGCGAATTTCCGTTCGACCCGAGCGCCGAGGCTGGTTTCATGCTGGCGCGCTGCTCCAAAGACAATTATTTCCCGATGGTGGACGTTCTGTTCAGGCAGCAGGCGAACTGGGCAGGTGTCGCCAATACCAAGGACGCCCTGCTGCAAATCTCCAAGATGGCCGGTTTTACACAGGAGTCCTTCGAGGCCTGCTTGACGGACCAGAAACTTCTGGACGATGTGAGATCGGTCCAAAAGCGCGGCGCCGATGAATTCAAGGTCGACTCGACGCCGACCTTCTTTATCAACGGAAAGACCTACAAGGGGGCGCTGTCGATTGAGGAAATCTCGGCCATTATCGACCCTCTGCTCTGACGTTTCGGCAGCGCCGAAGCGGCTGCGCTTCGGCGTGCGCGACTTTTTGTTGTGCCGCGGGTTCTGTTCGCAACACCGCGGAACACTTTTGCGGAACCCGCTTATGGGGCGGCGCGAATGAAGTTTTCGCGCCTTCGCCTGCTCGGTTTCAAGTCCTTCGTCGAACCCGGTGAGTTCGTCATCGAACGCGGCCTGACCGGCATCGTCGGGCCGAACGGCTGCGGCAAGTCTAACCTTGTCGAGGCGCTGCGCTGGGTGATGGGCGAAAGCTCGTACAAGAACATGCGCGCGTCCGGCATGGACGACGTCATCTTTTCCGGTTCTGGAACGCGTCCGGCCCGCAACACCGCCGAAGTCACGCTTTTCCTCGACAACAGCGACCGTAGCGCGCCCTCGGCCTTCAACGACGCGGACGAACTGCAGGTTTCGCGCCGCATCGAGCGCGAGGCGGGTTCGCTCTACCGCATCAACGGCAAGGAAGCCCGCGCCAAGGACGTGCAGCTGCTTTTCGCCGACCAATCGACCGGCGCGCGTTCGCCCTCGATGGTCGGGCAGGGCCGCATCGGCGAGCTGATCCAGGCCAAGCCGCAGGCGCGCCGCGCCCTGCTGGAAGAGGCGGCCGGAATTTCGGGCCTGCACACACGCCGCCACGAGGCCGAACTGCGTCTGAGGGCGGCCGAACAAAATCTGGAACGGCTGGACGATGTCGTCGGCGAGCTGGAAAGCCAGATCGAAAGCCTGAAGCGCCAGGCCCGCCAGGCCTCGCGCTTCAAGAACCTGTCGGCCGATATCCGCAAGGCTGAAGCGACGCTGCTGCATCTGCGCTGGACGCTGGCCAAAACACAGGAAGGCGAGGCGCGCTCGGCGCTGGCGATTGCCACGGCACTTGTCGGCGATCGCGCCGCCGCCCAGATGGCTGCCGCCAGGGAGCAAGGGATCGGCGCCCACCGGTTGCCGGAGCTGCGCGACGCGGAAGCCGCCGCCGCTGCCGCCTTCCAGCGCCTGTCGATCGCCAAGACGCAGATCGAGGAAGAAGCGGGCCGCATCCGCGCCCGCCAACTGGAACTCGACCGCCGGCTCCAGCAGCTCGACGGTGACATCGTTCGCGAGGAGCGGATGGTCCGCGACAATGCGGATATTCTTGAACGCCTCGCCGCCGAAGAAGCCGCGCTCAACACCGAGAACGCCGGCGCCGCCGAGCGCGAGGCCAGCACCCGCGCGGCGGTCGAACAGGCGGCGTCGACGCTTGCCGCCAGTGAAGCCAAACTCGCCAGGCTGACCGCCGAACGGGCGGAGGCCGCCGCCTCCCGCAACCAGATCGAACGAACGCTGCGCGACACCGCTGAGCGCCGCGACCGTTTCGCCCGCCAGCTCGCCGATGTCGACCGGGAGTTGTCCGACATCGCCTCCAGGGTCGCCGGCCTGCCCGATCCCGCCGAGAAGCAGCTTCTGGTCGAACAGGCCGTGGCGCTGCTCGAGGAGACCGAAGCCGCGGCGATCGCCGCCGAACAGGCAGTCGCCGAGGCGCGCACGGCGGAAAGTGCCGCCCGCCCGCCGGTTCAGGATGCAAAGGCCGAGCTGGCGCGGATCGAAACCGAGGCCCGCACGCTGGCCAAGATCCTGAATGCCGCGAGCGGCGACCTCTTCCCCTCCGTCCTGGAGCAGATCAGCGTCGAACGAGGCTATGAGACGGCGCTGGGAGCAGCCCTTGGCGAGGATCTCGACGTGCCGCTCGACGGCAGCGCGCCGGTGCATTGGGGCCAAAGCGAGATTCAGCCCGGCGACGCCGCTTTGCCCGAAGGCATCAAGAGCCTTGCCAGTGTGGTCCGCGCGCCGGCGCAACTGGCCCGCCGCTTGGCGCAGATCGGCATCATCGAGGCGGGCGACGGAAAGCGGCTGCAGGCGCTGCTTGCGCCCGGGCAGCGGCTGGTCAGCCGCGAAGGGGCGCTGTGGCGTTGGGACGGGTTCACCGCCAGCGCCGACGCGCCGACCGCGGCCGCGCAGCGGCTGGCGCAGAAAAACCGGCTGGCCGAGCTCGATGCCGAGGCGGTCCACGCGACCCGCATCCTGCGCCAGGCCGAAGAGGCTCTTGCCCATGCCGAGCAGGCGCTTGCCCGGGCGAGCGAGGCCGAGCGCAACGCCCGCCAGGCCGGGCGTGATGCCCAGCATGGGTTGGACGCCGCCCGCAACGCGCTGGCCGAGGCGGAGAAGGCCGGCGGCGAGCTGTCGAGCCGACGCGCCGCACTTGACGAAGCCCGCGCGCGCATCGTCGACAGCCATGAAGAGACGGCTGCGGCGTTCGTCGAGGCGGAGATGCTGCTGCAAAGCGCTCCCGATCTCGGCGATCTGCAGTTGCAGCTCGAACAGTCGGCCGCCAACGTTGCTCGCGACCGCGCCACCCTTGCCGATGCCCGCGCCGTCCATGAAGGCTTGAGGCGGGAAGCCGAGGCGCGAACGCGCCGCCTCGACGCCATCGGCACGGAACGCCGCAACTGGCTGGAGCGCGCCGAAAACGCCTCGACGCAGATCGCAGCGCTCGGCGAACGCAAGGCCGAGGCCGAGGCCGAACGTGAAAGACTGGCCGACGCACCCGACGAGATCGACGCCAAGCGGCGCGCTTTGCTGTCGCAGCTTGCCGAGGCCGAAAGCCTGCGCCAGGCGGCGGGCGACCGCTTGCAGGAAGCGGAGAACAAGCAGTCCGAACTGGACAAGGCCGCGACATCAGCGATCCAGTCGCTGGCCGAAGCGCGCGAAACCCGCGTCCGCGCCGAAGAGCGGCTGACCGCTGCCGACGAAAGACGGCTGGAGGTCGAGGCGCGCGTCCAGGAAACGCTGAACACGCCGCCGCATCTGGTCATCCGCCACACCGGCCTGGAGGCCGACAGCCCGATGCCGGAGATGACTGAGATCGAGCGTCAGCTCGACCGGCTGAAGATCGAGCGCGAGCGGCTGGGCGCCGTCAATCTCCGCGCCGAGGAAGAACAGAAGGAACTGTCCGACCGGCTGGAGAGGATCGTTTCCGAACGCGAGGATATCATCGAGGCGATCCGCAAGCTGCGGCAGGCAATCCAAAGCCTGAACCGCGAAGGCCGCGAACGGCTTCTGGCTGCCTTCGACGTGGTCAATGGCCATTTCCAGCGGCTGTTTTCGCATCTGTTCGGTGGCGGCACGGCGGAACTGCAACTGATCGAATCCGACGATCCGCTCGAGGCCGGCCTCGAAATCCTTGCGCGACCGCCCGGCAAGAAGCCGCAGACGATGACGCTGCTTTCCGGCGGCGAGCAGGCGTTGACGGCGATGTCGCTGATCTTCGCCGTGTTCCTGACCAATCCCGCGCCGATCTGCGTGCTTGACGAAGTCGACGCACCGCTCGACGATCACAATGTCGAGCGTTTCTGCAATCTGATGGACGAAATGGCCGCCACCACCGAGACGCGCTTCGTCATCATCACGCACAACCCGATCACCATGGCGCGCATGAACCGGCTGTTCGGGGTCACCATGGCCGAGCAGGGCGTGAGCCAGCTCGTGTCGGTCGACCTGCAGGCGGCCGAGGCCCTGCGCGAGGCGAGCTGAAGCGTCGACAGTAAGGCTTGTCGGTAGCGCCTGTTGGGGCTTTCGGCTATAGCACGAATTGGACTAGGTCGGTTCCGTTCATTCGGATGTAGCGTTTTGATATTGTGCATGATCCTTTCCGAAGTCGATCTCGATTTCGCGGTCATGTGCCAGCAATGCATGGAGAACCTTGTTGCCCGTACTTGTCACCGGAGCCGCGGGGTTCATCGGCAGCCATGTTTGCCGTCATCTCCTGAGCAGGGGTGAAGCGGTCGTCGGCGTCGACAATATGAACGACTATTACGACCTGGCGCTTAAAAATGGGCGTCTCGCCCGCTTGCAGCCTCACAAGGATTTTTCATTTCACCAGATCGACATCGCCGAACAGGGCGCTCTTGCCGACGCTTTGGCCGGGCAAGGCATAACCAGGATTGTCCATCTCGCCGCTCAGGCGGGCGTGCGCCATTCACTCGACAATCCGAGGCTCTATGTCCGTTCCAATGTTGTCGGCCATCTCGAGATGCTCGAATTCTGTCGCGCGCAGCCCGCATTCAAGCATCTGGTCTATGCCTCGTCGAGTTCGGTCTATGGCGGCAACCGCAAGGTTCCGTTCAGCGAGGCCGATCAGGTCGACAGGCCCGTCTCTCTCTACGCCGCCACCAAGAAGTCAGATGAATTGATGAGCCATACCTACGCCCATCTCTTCGGGGTGCCGCAGACCGGCTTGCGGTTTTTCACCGTCTACGGCCCCTGGGGCCGGCCCGACATGGCCTATTGGATATTCACCAAGGCGATGCTCGAAGGCAAGCCGATCCGGGTGTTCAACAATGGCGAGATGTGGCGGGATTTCACTTATGTTGACGATGTGGTGAGGGCGGTCGTTGCCGTGCTCGACAAGCCGCCATCGGCTGAAGTTCCGCCGAGCAGGCTCTACAATGTCGGCAACAACCGGCCGGTGCGGCTGGGCGATTTCATCGACAATCTGGAAAGACTGCTAGGTGTAAAGGCGATCCGCCACAGCGAGCCGATGCAGAGCAGCGACGTCGAGCGGACCTATGCCGACATGACTGCGCTGGAGCGCGATTTCGGCTTCAAGCCGAGTGTTTCAATTGAAGATGGGCTGAAGAGATTTGTCGACTGGTACCGGTCCGAATGGGCTAAGAGATCGCCGACAACGTGACTGCGGCCTGCGGGTCGTCGTTCCGGCACCTTTCTTCATTTACGGTCCCAGGGCCTCGATCCGCAGTCTCTGCTTAAATTTCGCAATTAATACAGTGGCATCAACAGTATCGGTTGAATTTTTTGGGAACTGTCGCAAGCAGTCGCTCTATCGGCTAGTTCCCCTGCACAGAGGATTTGGTTCTCGGACTGAGCCTGAAAGGGATTGTCGACGGACGTTGCCGGCCGGCCTCCAGCCGCCAATCTCCAACATTTGCGATTAGCCGTAAGCCCCTGCGCCTTCGTCATCCTAGGGCGGAGCAAGGAGCGAAGCGACGCGGCGCAGACCCTGGGATCCATTCCGTGACATCAGCAGAAGAATGCAGCGGCCCAGAACGGCGCTTGCATCCGCGACGGCGCCAGCTACCCTTCCACCATGACCGGCTATGCCTATATGACCGCGAGCCGGAAGCGCGGCACGATCTCGGCGTCACCAACGATCTCGGCCGCCGCCTACCGGAGCACAAATCCGGCCAGGGCTCGCGCTTCACCAGCCGCTACGGCGTGCAGCGTCTGGTCTGGTACGCGGAACAATTCGACATTTCGCGACGCCATCCAGCGCGAGACGTCGCTGAAGCGTTGGCCGCGCCAATGGAGGATCGAACTGATCGAGAAGACCAACCCAGAGTGGTTCGAGCTTTTTCGCGGAACCGGTTGGTAGCGTTCGGTTCTGGTCCGCCGGAGCACTGCCGCGAGGTAACGGAATGGATCCCAGGGTCTGCGCCGCGTCGCTTCGCTCCTTGCTCCGCCCTAGGATGACGAAGTGGAGGGGTGTTTGGCCAATCTCCAAGGTTTGCGATTTGCCATCGAGATTGGCGACTGACAGAAACCACCGGCGGTCGCTGCCGATCGGCCCCGACCTGTCAAAATCACTGTGCAGAGCCACTAGTGTGGCTTGCAACAGTTCTGAGTCAATCGCGGGATAGCTGTTGAGGTGGTTGATTTCATTGAATTAAATAACGACCAGCGACGCGAGAAAGTCAATTCTGACCAACGCTTCACTGCGCTCAGCACAATTGCGGGCATTGATTGCCGATCTCTCTTACCGGTGGCGGCTCCAGCGATCAGGACGGAAAACCGAAATGTCTCAAAGGAATCACAGATGGCACTATTGCCGAGCGGTGCCGGACGTTCGCGCCATCGCAGATGAATCGTTTGCCCTCGGGCGAACTGTCCGCGCGTCTTTGTCGACGGTTCTCGATTCCACCAGCCATCATATTTCTGCGGCGAACCGGTCGTCGGCTCCATTCGAAGCCCCATAGCTTCGGAGCAGCCGGATGGGCTCTGTAGGACAGCCCTTCTTTAGGTAAGCCCCGGGGCGCGAAGCGACATAATCGATGATCGTTTGTCAAAGCGACTCGATCATCGCCTCAGCCCGGCCATGAACGTTTTTACTCGGGCGGGGTCGACCTGGTTCCACCAGACGCCGTCATGCTTCAGCGCACTGGCGATGATGATCCCATCGACGATGCCAAGGATATCGTTGGCATTGTCGGGCGTCACGCCGCTGCCGACAAGCGTCGGTCGGCCGGCAGCCTCTTTGATCATGCTGATATAGCTCAGATCCGCAGCGTGCCCGGTGCGCTGACCGGTCGCAATGATGGCGTCGGCGTCGAAGAAAACCAGATCCTTGACCAGTTCCTCCACCGGGCGGTCGGCAACGATCGCGTGCGCGCCGTGCTTGACATGAGCATCGGCGAAAACGCGGATGCCGTTGACGCGCAGCCTGGCGCGGTAGCGTGCCGCGCGACCCGACTCCCCCTCGACAAAACCCTCGTTAGCGACATAGGCATTCGCCCACTGATTGACGCGGATAAAGCCCGCGCCAGCGGCACTGGCGATCGCAAGGGCAGGGATCGCGGCGTTAGCGAGCACATTGATGCCGACCGGCTTGCCGAGTTCGCGACGGATACGGTCGGAAACGACCGCCATAAAGGCCGCTGTCTCCGGTCCGATATCGTCAGGTTTGGCAAAAGGGATGTCGCCATGATTCTCGACGATCACGCCGTCGCATCCGCCATCGAGATAGGATCTCGCATCATCCAGACCCCGCTGATAGATCGCCTCGACCGCCTCGCCGTCATAGCGCGGCGCGCCCGGAAGCGGCGCAAGATGAACGACACCGATCACCACCTTGGTGCGGCCGAAAAGTTCTACGAGCGCGTCGCCGCCTGATTGGCCGAGTTGGGTCATGAGAGCTCCGTTTCATCGATGAGCGCCGCCATTTCAGACGCGGAAGGACAGGATATCAATGTGCCCGGGCGAGTCACCGCAATTGCCGCGGCCGCGAGCGCGAATTTCAGCGCTGAGATAACCGACACGCCCTTGGCAAGCCCGCCGGCCAGACAGCCGCAAAAGACATCGCCGGCGCCGCTTGTGTCGAGCGCCTCGACGCGTGGCGCCGGCAAACGAAGCGATCCCCCCGGGTCAGGGCCAAGGACGAGACAACCTTCAGCGCCAAGTGTGATCACGACTGTCCCGGCGCCTTTGGCCGCCAGCGCGCCGGCTGCGGCTGCCAAATCGTCTTGGCCGGTCAGCGCTTTCGCCTCGGATTGATTCACCACCAAAACCTCTGCCATACCGAAATCAGGCAGAGCCGCCGCATCGATAGGGCTGACGTTCAGGACGGTGCGCGCGCCATTTTCCTGTGCTGCCCGCAGGCAGGCATCTATCGCGGCGCCCCGCAGGTTTCCTTGGCAGACAAGGATGTCGCCAAACGCGATCCGGCGCGCAAGTGCGGTTTGCGCGATCGGATCGAACGCCTCGCTGCAGGCGACGCCGCTGACGATGAAGTTCTCGCCGCCGGCCTCAATGACGATGGTCGAGCGGTCGCTTGGCAGGTCGAATTCAATCGCCTCGAGGTCAGACAACTCCCTGTCGAGGCGGCTCCTGATCCATGTGCCTGCGCGGTCCTTGCCGAGCGCCGTCCAAAACGTCACCGGAGCACCCGTGCGCGCGGCAGCAACCGCCTGGTTTGCTCCCTTGCCGCCGAGGCCGTCGGCGTAGCTGCTGGCGTTCAAAGTCTCGCCGGTGGCAGGGAAGCGGCCGACGCGAAACGTCGTGTCGATGCAGGCATTGCCTACGACATGGACATGCATCGCTCAGCTCTCACCGGTCGCCCAGCTCAGCATCTGTTCAAACAGGGTTTTGTATCCGTTCCAGGCGATGAACTCCGGTGGCAGCCAATGCGGCCCGACATCGGACGTCCAGGCCACAGTGCGGCCCTTGCCATAGTGGCCGGTGACGAGCAGTGGCAGCGATCCATAATCCGACGACACGGTTGCCAGTACTTCCGCCCCGTCTTTCAGCGTCACCTCGTTGAAGCCGAGCAGGATTGGCCAATCCGAACCGAGACCCTTCAGGATCGGATGGTTCGAGGAGCCGTTCAGGACAGGCGCAAACCCTTCCGGCACCTCGACGCGGTCATCGAACGCGAGGCAGTTCACCGGCAGCACCTCCTCGACCGGCGTCTTGCGGTAGCGCGCGCCGCCATTGATGCCCTGGAAGCTATAGTAGCCGCCGAACATCAAAAGCCCGCCGCCATCGCGCACATAATCGCGCAGCAGCCGCAGGCGGTTCGGCGTCGGCTTGGAGTGGACCCAGGTGTCGGGATGCAGGAGCAGCGTGTTGGCGCCGATGTCGGAGAGCACCACCGCGTCATAGGCCGAAAGCGCCTCCATTGTTTGCGGAAAGCTGCGCTGTGCCTCATGCGCCGGCATGAAGGTCACGTCGAAGTCGGTCGCCTTCAGCGCCGTCAGCAATTCCTCCGCGCCGGTGTGGTAGGTGACCGTCGGAAACTGGTCGAAACCCTTGATATGGGTGGCGGTCGACACCCAGGATTCACCGGCAAGCAGGATCTTTTTCTTGGACATTTGAACTCCGTCGTAAGTTCGGGCCGCTTAGTTCTGCCGCGCGAACACGGCCTTCGGATTGGCGATCAGCATGCGGTCGATGGCTGGCTGCTCGACGCCATGCCGTTTCAGGCGCGGTATGAAGTGCTTGAGGATGTAGCCGTAGCCGAAACCGCCGAAGCGGGTCAGCATGATCTTGAGGAAAACATCCTGCGACAGCAGCAGGCGGTCACCGAAGTCGGCCTCGATAAGTGCCGCGATTGCTCGCGCATTCTCTTCGTCGGAGGGCGATTGCGCGTCCTGATCGGCATAATAGTAATCCATGCCGATCATATCGTATTCCAAGAAAGCGCCGCGCCGGGCGAGGCTTGTCTGGTAGTCGAGATCATTGTGGCTGGGGTTCATGTGGCAGAGCACAGTGTGGCGAAGATCGGCGCCCTCGGCCTCCACGACATCGAGCACCTCGTGCGCCAGCCGCTCCCACCCCGGCAGATGGATCGACAGCGGCACGCCGGTGATGCGCGCGGCCCGCGCCGAAGCTCTCAGCGACTTTCGCTCCTCGGCGGTAAAGTCCTTGCTGACGCCGACCTCGCCGATCAGGCCGGCCAGGATCGGCGGCTGCGTCTCGCCGCCGCCGACGTCGTTGACGATGAACTCGGTCACTGCGTCGACATCCATCGCTTTCAGCCATTCGGGATGGGTGTGTTCCAGATAGAAGCCGGTGCCCATGACGATCTTCAGGCCGGACATGCGGCTGATGCGGGCGAGCTTTTCCGGCTCGCGGCCGATGCCGATATTGGTCGCGTCGACGATGGTGTGGCCGCCGAGCGCGCGATAGCGTTGCAGTTCCGACAGCGCCAGGTCACTGTCGTCGAGCGAAACATTGTCGCGGTTGACGTAAGGGTTCATGCGCAATTCGCCGATGATCTCGATATTCACCGGCTGCTCGGCGAGAGCCATGTCGTCAGGATGACAGGGACATCTCCAGCTGCGCGCGCCGCAGAGCAAGATGTGCTCATGCATCAGCGTAATGCCCATTTCTTCGACCGGGACGGGGCCGAGCACGGTCATCACATGGCCGGTATCGACCCCGATCGCCAGCCGCTGCCTGGGAGCTGCGTCATCGAAGAGATCATCACCCATAGGCTCAACGGCTCCGGACGGCGCCGCGGAACAGGCGGAAGTTCAGCCAGATGGCGATCAGGATGATCGTTCCGGTGACGATCGGCGTCAGGAAAGGCGACAGATGCGCCAGGATCAGGCCGTTGCCGATGACGGCCACGGTAAGCGCGCCGAGCACCGTGCCGACGATCGTTCCGCGGCCGCCGAACAGGCTGGTGCCGCCAAGCACGACGGCAGCGATCACTTCGAGCTCAAAGCTTTGCCCGGCATTCGACGATCCGGATCCAAGCCGGGCTGCAATGATGATCCCCGCAAGTGCTGCCGCGGCGGCGGAAATCACGTAGACGAAAAGTGTCGTCAGCCGTGTGTTGACGCCGGCACGTCTAACCGCTTCGGCGTTGGCGCCGATGCCGGTCACGTAGCGGCCGAACGGCGTCTCGTTGAAGGCGATATAGGCGATCGCGAGGATCGCCAGCGCGATCAGCGCCGGCGCCGGCACGCCAAGCAGCCAGGCGCGGCCCAGCACCGTGAAAGGGCTTCCCGGCTCGATGGGGATCGAGTAGCCGCCGGTGATCAGCAGCGCCACGCCACGGATCACCGAAAGCCCGGCAAGCGTGACGATGAAGGCCGGGATGCCCTCATAAGCGACAAAATAGCCCTGAACCGCGCCAAGCAAGGCGCCCAGCGCAAGCATGGCGAGGATGACCACCGGCCATGGCAGGCCCAGCTGCAGCAATGTCGCCGACAAGGTTGCCACCAGTGCCAGCACGGAGCCGACCGAAAGGTCGATGCCGCCGGTGGTGATGACGAACGTCATCGCCGCGGCGACGATCAGCAGCGGTGCCGACTGACGCAGGATGTTCAGCAGGTTGGGCGACGTCAGAAAGGCGTCCGTCGCCACCGAAAAGATGACGCTAACGATAAGAAAGAACAGCGCGATCGACACGACACTGCCATTGGCAAGCACCGCATCTCGCCAGGTGCCTGCGTGGACCCTTTGAGATTGAGCGGAATGGGTCGAAGTCACGTCGCTCATGCTGGCGCTCCATCGCGATAGGCGTTGGTGGCCGAACGAGCGTTGAATTTGCGGCCCACGATCAGGTTGACGACATCTTCGATATTGGTTTCGCCGATCAGCCGCTCGGCGACGTTGCGTCCTTCGTACATGACCTGGATGCGGTCGCATACGAGGAACAGATCCTGAAGGCGGTGGGTGATCAGAATGACGCTGACCCCGCGCGCGCTCACGGCGCGGATCAGGTCCAGCACAGCCTCGACCTCGGCGACTGCAAGCGCTGCCGTCGGCTCATCCATAATCAGCACGGACGGCTCGAACGAGGCGGCGCGGCCGATCGCGATCGACTGTCGCTGTCCGCCGGACAGGTTTTCGACCTTGAGCCGCGTGTCGGCGATAACGATGCCGAGTCGGTCGAGCATCTGGCGCGTTTGCTCGTGCATGCGCTTCTTGTCGAGAAAGGAAATGCCGGCAAAGCGGCGGCGTGGCTCGCGACCGAGAAAGAGATTGCCGGCGACATCGACCGTGTCGCAGAGCGACAGGTCCTGATAGACCATCTCGACGCGCGCTGCACGCGCGTCCGCCGGCGAAGTGAAGGTCACCGGCATGCCATCGATCTCGATCGTGCCGGCATCGGGAACCACCGCCCCCGACAGCACCTTGCTCAGCGTCGACTTTCCCGCGCCATTGTCGCCGACAAGCCCCAGGACCTCGCCCGGCCTCAGCACCAGCGACACGTCATCGAGCGTCTGAATGGCGTTGTAGCGCTTTGAGATGCCGCTCATCCGCACCCGATAGGTCTCGCTACTGCTCATCTTCGATCCACGGGCTTTGCGAAGCGTCCGCAGCGTAGCCTCAGGCGGCGCCGCGGACCGGTCATCGACGCAGTTTACTGGAACATCGCGCGATATTTGTCGACATTGTCCTTGGTCACGATCGTCACCGGAATATTGATGATCGGCTCGACCGTTTCGCCCTTCTTGAGCTTGGTCAGCCCTTCGACAGCGGCCTTGCCTTCGCCGGCCGGATCCTGCTGGACGACTGCCACCACCCAACCATCGTCAATGCCCTGAATGACCTGCTTGGTAAGGTCCCAGCCGAACACCTTGACGTCGCCGGTGCGGCCTTGGCTGGTTACGGCCGAAACAGCGCCGAGCAACGCCGGCTCGCCGGTCGCGTATAGCGTCGTCATGTCCGGATTGGCGGTCATCAAATTCTCCGAAGCGCTCATCGCGGTCTCCTGAACATTCTGGCCGTCGACCGTGTCGAGGAAGGTGATCGCCAGGCCGCTGTCAGTGACCGCCTTCTTGAAACCGTCGAGCCGCTGGTTCTGAATGAAAGAATTGAGCGCGCCGACAATACCGATCTTGGCAGTGCCGCCCATCTCCGACTTCACATGGTCGGCGTAGAATTTGCCGATATCCTCGCCGGCCTTGGCGTTGTCGACACCGATGAACGCAACGTTGTCGCCGTCGGGAATCTGCGCGTCGATGGCGATCACGGGGATGCCGGCCGCCTTCGCGGCGGTGATTGCAGGCTTGACGCCGTTTACGTCGATGGCGACCAAGATGATGCCGTCGACTTTTTGTGTGATGTAGTTCTCGATCGCGTCATTTTGCGCGCTCGGCACGTTGTTGGCATTGAAGATGACCAGCTTGGCGCCGGCGGCATCGGCCGCCTTTTGCGCACCCTCGTTGATCTGGTTGAAGAACAGGGCCTGCTGGTTGATGTTGACGAGAGCGAACGTATCGGCGAACGCCGACCCCATCGCTGTCGAGCAAATGGCGACGACGGCGGCGCAACGGACGAGAAGTTTGAACGGACGCATTTACGGGTTCCCCTTGCTTGCGGGCCAAACCCATTCGGCTGGTCCCATTGGTGCTACAGGCACGAGCAAACATTCAAGAGACTTGAATATTTGTCAACGTCTTTGAATCTCTGAACGCCGTCAGAAGGTCGCCGGCGTGTTGACCCAGAAAATGCTGGCTCTCTCCTTGCCGATGTTGCGGTAATGGTGCGGCAGCTCCGACCTGAATACGAACGCATCGCCGGTGGCGAGGTCATGGCCCTTGCCGTCGACGATCAGCTTGATTCGGCCAGCCAGCACATAGCCGACTTCCTCGCCGACATGCTGGATGGGGCCTTCGCTCTCGCCGTCTGCTTCGATATGGTGAATATTGCACTGCAACAGGTGACCGGGCGAATATGGAATGATGCGTTCGAGCGAGATGCCCTCGCCGCGCCTCAGCGCGTCGAGCGAGATCAACGGCCGCGCGCCTGCGCGGAACACGATCGCCTCGTCGTCGTCGACCTGTTCGAACATCCAGCCGATATTGGTCTCCAGAACTTCGACCAGGCGGTGAAGCATGGGCAGGGATGGCGAAGCCTTGCCGTTCTCGATCTTGGATAAAAGGCTTTCAGAGCAGTTCGCAGCTGTCGCCAGCGCCTTCAGCGTCATGCCCCGTGTCTGCCGGGCGAGGCGCAACCGCGTTCCAAGCCGCGCGGCATTTACGGTGGCGTCCATTTCGGACTCCGGCCGTCGCCGATCGATTTTGTTCATCCGTTCGCCAACCATTCAACAGTCATGGACAACTGTCGCGCGAGCAAAAGACAGCGGCGACGGATTTGCAAGTGATGATTTGTCAATTTCGACGCTGCAGTGCCTCGACCAGTTTTTGACAGCACGGATAAAGCAACTCAGCGTCAAACACTCGCCTTCTATAGAAACATCGGCCGTCTCCCTCTCGACCCAGCACTGACGGAACAAAAAGCGTTCCTGCCTTGTTTTCCACCGTCACGGTTCATACGCCGGCCAAGGGCAATCCTCGCGGCAGGCGCTCGGCGGGCACGCGAAGACAAGGGATGGCAAGGCAAATGGATCCTGACGATCTCAACGCAGAACGGATCGTCACTGTGTTCGGCGGGACAGGCTTTCTCGGGCGCCGGATCGTGAAGCGGCTCCTTGAAAAGGGTTTCACGGTCCGCGCCGCATCCCGCCACCCGGCTCGTGTGGGCCCGGTCTTTTCTTCGACGGCAAGGATGCCCGAAGCCGTCGAGGCGGATATATTGGATGCGTCCTCGATCGGCTCGGCCATTGCCGGATCACAGGCCATCGTGAATGCCGTCAGTCTCTATGTCGAGCAGGGCGCCCAGACGTTTGAGCGCGTACACGTGGAAGCCGCAGCTGATCTTGCCGTCGCGTCGCGCACTGGCGAAGTCGACCGGTTCGTCCAGATTTCGGGCATCGGCTCCGATCCTCAATCGGATTCGAATTATATTAGGGCACGTGGGCGCGGAGAAGAGGCGGTGGCGAGCGCATTTCCCGGCGCCATCATTGTGCGTCCCGCCGTCATGACAGGACCTGACGACGTTTTCCTCACGACGGTTGTGAGGCTGATACGCCTCCTGCCAGTCTATCCGCTGTTCGGCGATGGCGGCACACGGCTTCAGCCGGTCTATGTGGAAGACGTCGCAGACGCAGTCACCCGGCTGATCGACGGGCGAAACCACAAGGGCTCATCCATATTCGAATTCGGTGGCCCGCGCATCTACACCTATAAGGAACTGCTGCGGGAGGTCGCCCGACAACTCGGTACCCACATCAGGCTGATGCCGGTGCCGTTTGCGGCGTGGGACGCTTTGGCTGGCGTCGCGGAACTCCTTCCGGGAGCGCCCATAACGCGCAACCAGGTCGATCTTATGCGGCACGACAATGTGGCAGCAATCGGCGCGCCGGGCCTGAAGCAACTCGACATCGCGCCGCGGGACATCGAGGAGGTGATCCGCTTGATCGAACGGCGCGCGTGACGCTGCTCGGGCTCGTCACCTGCTTAGCAAGACTCTACGATCCTGACGGGAACCTATCGCCATGCGGCGGGTTGGTCGAGCTTGAGCCAATGAAGAAGAAGGAAAAGGACTATGGCCAGATGCGATCAATGCGGGAATGACTACGACAAGGCTTTCGAAGTGAAGCTGGCTGAGGAAACCTATACGTTCGACAGCTTCGAATGCGCAATCCAGAAACTTGCGCCGCTCTGTCCGCATTGCGGATGCCGGATCATCGGACATGGCGTCGAACAAGATGACATCATCTACTGCTGCGCACATTGCGCCGCAGAGGAAGGTGCAAGCGCACTGACCGATCGCGCACCTTGATGCAACGCTACCAGGATCATGGCCCCATGAGCCAGGAACACCGCTCGACACGGGCTTATTGGCAAGATGGAACCGTGCTAGCAAAGTCGTGACCAGCGAAAGCAACAAAAGGTCGGTTTGGACGTTCTGATCAGCCGCATTTGCGGCGGGGCATTCAAAGACATGACTACGCCGCAAATTTTGTCGTTCGCCGTTATCTTCGTTATGATGGCGGCGCTCGTATGGGGCCGGTATCGATATGATCTGGTCGCAGCTGCGGCACTGTTGCTTTCACTCGCGGTTGGCATCGTGCCTTTTGACGAAGCCTTCAGCGGGTTCAGCGACGACATCGTGATCATTGTCGGCAGTGCCTTGCTGGTGAGCGCAGGCATAGCCCGCTCGGGCATCATGGAAGTTACCATCAAGCGCTTTGTTCCCAACCTGTCGGGTGTTCGGTCGCAACTGGCGCTGCTGGTGATCGTGGTTACGATCCTGTCTGCGTTTGTAAAGAATATCGGTGCGCTCGCTATCATGATTCCGATCGCCTTCCAGTTCGCCCGTCGGTCGAGCGTTTCACCCTCGATATTCCTGATGCCTATGGCGTTCGGGTCACTGCTCGGCGGGCTCATGACGCAGGTGGGAACATCTCCCAATATCGTTGTGTCCCGTGTGCGGGAGGAACTGACCGGCGCCGCCTTCACAATGTTCGACTTTACACCTGTTGGAGCCGCGCTGGCCGCCGCCGGAACGATCTTCCTGGTGCTTTTCTATTGGCTGTTACCGGTGCGCGAAAAGCTGGGCGGGTCGGTGAATGAAGCCATCAACATCAAGAATTACCTGACAGAGGCCCGAATTGTCCGCGATTCGACGGTGCTCGGGAAAACCGTCGCAGACCTCATGAAGCTTTCCGGCGGCGATGCTGTCGTGACGTCGATCCTGCGCAACCGGACTATGCGGATGACGCCACTGCCCGACGTTGTCCTCAAAGTGAACGACATTCTGCTGATCGAGGGCGACCCAGAGGCGCTGGATCGCCTTGTCTCCCAGGGCAAACTCAGCGTTACGGGCAACAGGGCCCGCGGGGACGACACGACCAGCGAGCTGGTCGCTATCGAAGCCGTCATCGGTGAAAGCTCCCCTTTGATCGGCTGGACAGCCCAGCGCCTTGCGCTCTACCACCGCTTCAATGTCAACCTCCTGGCTGTCAGCCGTCACGGCGAGCGCCTCGACCGCAGGCTGGCCGAAGTCCAGCTAAGGCTCGGCGACGTCGTCGTGCTGCAGGGCAATGCAGCGACGATACCCGAGATACTGCGCGAACTCGGCTGCCTGCCGCTGGCGGAAAGGGCCATCCTGCTTGGTAGCGTCCGCAAGGGTGTCGTGCCGGTATCGATCCTTGCTCTCGCTATGGTGGCGACTGCGTTCGGGCTGCTCCCGGTCTCCGTCGCTTTCTTTGCGGCCGCGGTCGGGATGGTGCTTCTCAAGGTCATCCCGGTCCGGGAGGTCTACCAATCGCTGGATGGTCCAATCCTCGTCATGCTCGCCGTTCTCATTCCGGTGAGCGATTCGCTACGCAGTACAGGGGCGACAGAAGTGGTTGCCGGCGAGCTTGCCAAACTGGGGACCATTCTTCCGGCGCCCGGCGCACTGATGCTCATCCTTGTCGCCGCCATGGCCGTTACGCCATTCCTCAACAATGCCGCCACCGTTCTGGTCATGGCGCCTATCGCCGCCGAGTTTGCCGGCGATCTCGGCTACAGGCCGGAAGCATTTCTGATGGCGGTCGCCATTGGCGCCGGCTGCGATTTTCTCACCCCGATCGGCCACCAGTGCAACACGCTCGTCATGGGGCCGGGCGGCTACCGTTTCAGCGATTATCCACGTCTGGGACTGCCGCTATCGTTCCTCGTCGTCATTGTTGCTGTGCCGATGCTAATGATCGTATGGCCAATGAACTGATATGCGATGGACGGACCAATCCGGCTCGAACTTTCGCCGGCCGGCGAAAACTGTCGCATCACTGTCGCATTATTAAACGGCTGCTACACATGTGTCCGGAACGGACCCTGTGAGCGATGGCTGGGGTTCCTGGATGCTTTTCGAACTTTTTGTCTCGCACCTCCAGCCGAATTGCGAGCGTTTGTGAAAGAGATCAGGATATCTGAACACGCTATGGGACAAGCTTGATTGACGCATTAGCTCTCTAGATCCCCGCAGCGGTTCACGACAGAGAGGTCCACTTGGGCTGTCGCGTTTGCCAGCTCTCGGGGGTTTATAGGGATAGAAGGTTGGTCGATTGCTTAGATGCCCGAAGTCGTCATCGAACGTCCTTAGTGTACATCTTATATATGCTCCTCGCCATCCTCAAAAGAGGCCGAGCGTTTGCAGCAGGCTTTCGAATGTGACCTTTGGTTTCTTACCTGTTTGCCTATCCGGGTACATGTAGTCTTCGGACGACTGCTTGCGTATGTTGCTCGGGCTATACCCGAACTGCTGCGTGAAAGCTCGACTGAAATTCGCCGCTGAATCAAAGCCGATTGCTAGACCAACTTCGGCGACCTTTCGGGTGTCGGAAGGATCCGCTAACATTGCATGAGCTGCGGATAGACGTCGTCGACGAATGTAATTCGCAACGCCGCCGGACGTTTCGAAAAGCTCATAGAGCCGTGTCCTCGAGGTCGCCAGTTCCCGGGCGAGAGCATCCGGTGTCAGGTCGGGCGAGGCAAGATTGCTCGAAATGAAGCGTCTCGCCCGCGTCATCAATCCGGTTTGTGAGATCTGATCGTTGCCGTCATCACGATCCACCAAAGGTGTAACCGCGTCGAATACCATTTTCCGCAAACGGTCCTTGATTCTAGGAAGGTCGTCTTGCGTGAAGCGATCGAGATTGGCTTCAACGCTTGACATAAGATCGATCAGCAGTTTGGCCCGGTGTCCACCCAAAACGACGTTGTTGCTCGCCGCCGGCAAGCTACCTCCATCGGCAAACAGATCGACGGGAACGATCAGGCTGATCGACTCCGTTGCCAGCGCCCGCCCGCTAAACGGATGCCCGAGCGAGCGGATTTCAATCATGCCCGGTTCATTTTGCGCGACACGTCCGTCAACTCCGGTCCAGGTGCGACCGGCGCGGAGAACGGTGATCTGCCAATGGTCAATTGGACTGAACCGCACCGCGTCTGGCGAGCGTTCGTAACTGAAGGCCGGAACGGTTTGTTGCAACAAAAGCATGCCGCCCAGATTCCACACCGCCTGCTGGACGACAAATCCATCCTCGGGATCCACATTGTTCGGCAGACGCGAATCCATCAATACCGCCATATGCTCCCGCCAGGCAGCAAACTGCTGGATTGGTGGAAGGATTTCCGTCTCAAAGCGCAACGACGTCAGGACGGCCTTCTCCACCTCATCCTCGCCGAGTGGATCCTGCGACATGCGCGGCCAGCGGCGACGTTCGACAGATGTCGGCTCCCTGTCGTTAGGTGGGACCGTCTTATCCGACATCACTGCCTCCAGCCACGACCCGGAAGGCCGCGACGTCGCGCTGCTTCAGGAGATATGCCACCGTCATCGCCATGGAGAGGAACTGACCGACCGCATAGACAACATTCCGACCCTGCCAGCTTGTATGGAAAAACGACATGAAGGGGAAGCTTGCGATGGAAATGATAAGCGCCGCTCTCAAACCTCCTTCTTGCCGTAAAAATAGCGCGCGCCGATCCAGGTCAGGCAAAAGGAATAGATAATGATGGTATTGCCGATGGCGGCAGGCCAGAAGGCACCTTCATTACCCTGAATGGAAAGAACGATCCCTCCGATAAAGGTCAGAAATACTGAGGTGAGCCGAATCCGGGAAGGCACGAAATCACGACAGGTCACGGCAACCGCAGCCAAGATTACACAGACAGTCATGGAATTCAGTAATATAACGACGATAACGTCAGAAATCCATCTGCAGCATGCAAACCTCACGTCACCTCCGAAGTGTATTGTTTATAAGATAAACAAAATCATTAGATACATTTAAGGCTCACTGTTTGTAGAGTAGTTAATTTTATCGCACCAAGTCAACAAAGCTAACCCTTAGCGGCTCGATCCTGAACCGGCCAAGAATGGGTTTCTTGGCTCGCTTCGAGATAAAGACCTTTGGCAGCATCGCGGCTTCATCAGAATGATCGATGAAAAGGTTTCGGCCGGAGGCGATGGTGCGGTCGAGCAGCCGCGCGGAGGAGAATTCAATGTTGTCTACCAAGGATAGAGCCGAAACCTGCAAGGATCAGATCCGCGCTTTCCTGGCGTCGAATTTCTACATAGCCGACGCGGATGCTCTGGAGAGCCACACGTCCCTTCTCGACCAAGGCATCGTCGACTCGGCAGGGGTACTCGAGGTTATCGGCTTCATCGAGGAGATCTCGGCACAGTCAATCGAATCGCTTGAAGCCCACCGTCTCCATCAAAAGACAATGTCTGCGGCGGGTCAGCTGCAAAAATGGACGCTTTGAAAAGTTTCCGGATTCCCTGATATCGCAACGTAGGAACCGGGGAGGTATTGGAAATAATCAGATTCACTACAGGAAGAAAACCTGAAGTCTCAGTGCATTTAGACACCTACATGTCTTCCTTTTGGCACTGATGGTTTTTATGAATGAGGGCACCCGTGAGTATCGCATTTCAGTCTGCAAAGTTGCAATCTGATCTTTCCTCGCAACGGAGGGTACTTGTCGCAGGCGGGGCCGGCTTTCTCGGATCACATCTGTGCGAACGTCTTTTGCAAGACGGCCATTCTGTTATCTGCGTAGACAATTTTTCCACGGGGCGGCTAGAGAATTTGCGCCACCTCCTGAACTACGACACGTTCAGCTTTGTGCGCCACGATATCGTGGAACGGCTCGATCTGCCGGTCAACGAGATCTACAATCTCGCCTGCCCGGCTTCACCGCCGCACTATCAGGCCGACCCGGTCCATACGATGAAGACGAGCGTGATCGGGTCGCTCAATCTTCTGGAACTGGCAGCACATTACCAGGCGCGAATTTTCCAGGCTTCCACCTCGGAAGTCTACGGCGATCCCCATGTGCATCCGCAGCCCGAAAGCTATTGGGGCAATGTCAATTCCTTCGGTCCGCGCTCTTGTTATGACGAAGGAAAGCGCTCTGCCGAGACTCTGTTCTACGATTTTCATCAGCAATACGGCGTCGACATCCGTATCGTGCGCATCTTCAACACCTATGGTCCGCGCATGCGCCCGGATGACGGCCGGGTCGTTTCCAACTTCATCGTGCAGGCGCTCAAGGGCGAGGACATCACCGTTTACGGCGACGGGTCGCAGACCCGTTCCTTCTGTTACGTGGACGATCTGATCGAAGGCTTCTACCGGCTCATGTACAGCCCTCAGGCGATCCACACGCCTGTCAACATCGGCAATCCCGGCGAATTTACAGTCGGTGAGTTGGCCGAGCAGATCGTGGGAATGACCGGCTCGAGCTCCAAAGTCGTCTATCACCCGTTGCCCGTGGACGATCCGCGCCAGCGTCGGCCCGACATCACAGTGGCCCAGAGAGAACTTGGATGGGAGCCGACCGTGGCGTTGGCCGATGGGCTGAAGTCGACGATCGCTTATTTCGAACGGCAGTTGAGGAAGCCCTCCGGAAAGCTGGCGGAGGCCGCCTGATGTCCGGCAAGAACGTACTTGTCGTTGGTGGCGCCGGCTTTATCGGCAGCCATACAGCCAAGCTTTTGGCCAGGCAGAGTTATGATCCGATTGTCTACGACAATCTATCCACGGGTCACCGGTCAGCCGTCCGATGGGGCGCCTTCGTTGAAGGCAACATCCTTGACTCGGAGCGGTTGACCCACGTCATGGATGAGTATCGCCCTATCGGGGTGATCCATTTTGCTGCATCGGCCTATGTCGGCGAATCCGTAGAGAAACCGGCAAAATACTATCAGAACAACGTCAACGGGACCCAATCGCTGCTGGACGCCTGCCAGAGAAGCGGAACGCGCAATATCATCTTCTCGTCAAGCTGCGCCACCTATGGCATTCCGGATCGCTTGCCGATCCGCGAAGGCGAGAGCCAGCGCCCGATCAATCCTTATGGACGCACGAAGCTCATCGCGGAGCAGATGCTTGCCGATTATTCGGCTGCCTATGCGCTGCGCTACGTGGCGCTGCGTTATTTCAATGCGTCCGGCGCGGATATCGACGGGGAAATCGGCGAAACCCACGATCCAGAAACGCATCTCATTCCGCGAGCCATGATGGCCGCTGCAGGCAGGATCGATTTTCTCGAAGTCTATGGCCAGGATTACGATACGCCCGACGGCACCTGCATTCGCGACTATATTCATGTCGCGGATCTGGCGCGCGCGCATGTGCTGGCGCTCGAACATCTGATCAACTGCGGTGGCAATCTGGCCGTCAATCTTGGCAGCGGGCGTGGTACATCCATTAAGGAAATTCTCGAAGCGATCAGCCGGCTGACAGGTCGTAACGTGCCGGTCGAGATGCGCGCTCGTCGTGCGGGCGATCCTCCGGTGCTTTATGCCGATCCGGCGCTCGCTGCCGAAAAACTTGGCTTTCAGGCGCTCTATTCCGATCTCGATACGATAATTCGCACAGCGGCTCCCTTCTTCGGGCTCGAGGTGCGCTCATGAGAACGCCGCGCATCGCGCTGTCTGTTGACAGGGAAGAACCCCTGATGGTGCCGGTCTTCACCGGCCGAAAGCGCGTCGAGTACATTATGGGTGCGGTTTTGTGGGCGATGGCCGTCGCATTCTTCTGGCAATGGTGGGTTTTCGGAGCCACCCACACCAACATGGTCGGCTCAATTCTGGTGACGGCGCTTCTGGCGTGGATAACGCTTTTGCCAGTCTACTTCATCACCATTTTCTTCAATGCACGCCGGCCGCACGGACGGCTGCGTATTTCCGCAGGAAGTCGCGTGGCCATGGTGGTCACCAAGGCTCCATCAGAACCTTTTGAGGTGGTGGCCGAAACCTTGCGGGCCATGTTAGCCCAGAACGTGCCTCACGACACGTGGCTGGCCGATGAGGATCCATCGCCCGCAACGCTCGCATGGTGTCGCGAACATGGCGTATTCGTTTCCACCCGCAAAAGTCGCGCCGATTACCATCGCCAGTCCTGGCCTCGCCGCACACGCTGCAAGGAAGGCAACCTGGCTTTCTTCTACGATCATTATGGCTACGACCAATATGATTTTGTGTCGCAGCTCGATGCCGATCATGTTCCCGAACCGGACTACCTATATAACATGTTGCGGCCTTTTGCCGACCCGACAATCGGTTATGTTTCCGCGCCCAGCATTTGCGATCGCAATGCACATGAAAGCTGGTCCGCGCGTGGCCGCCTCTACATCGAAGCGAGCATGCATGGGTCACTGCAAGCCGGATACAATAATGGCTTCGCGCCCGTATGCATCGGATCGCACTATGCGGTGCGCACTGCGGCATTGAAGGAAATCGGTGGGCTGGGGCCAGAACTCGCCGAGGATCATTCCACAACGCTCTTCATGAATGCCTATGGCTGGCGAGGGGCTCACGCGCTTGATGCCATCGCCCATGGCGACGGTCCACGGACGTTTGCCGATCTTGTAACGCAGGAGTTCCAGTGGTCGCGGAGCCTGGTGACGATCCTGTTGCAATACTCACCAAAACTGATCGGACACTTGCCGCTGCGTTTGAAGGTTCAATTCCTATTTTCGCAGTTCTGGTACCCGCTTTACGCCTTCTTTCTTGCTCTGACATTCCTGTTGCCCGTGATCGTACTGATCCAGGGCGATAATTTCATCAACGTCACTTACCCAGAGTTTCTGCTCCATTTCATGCCGCAGTCGCTTATGATCCTGCTTTTGGCATTCTGGTGGCGGTCGAGTCGCACATTTCGGCCTATCGACGGCAAGATTTTTAGTTGGGAAGCGATGCTGTTTTTGCTGGCGCGCTGGCCGTGGGTTCTGGCTGGATCCTTTGCCGCGTTCCGTGACTGGATGACCGGATCCTTTGTTGATTTTCGCGTCACGCCAAAAGGCACGTCCGAAGTCGATCCGCTACCGTTTCGCGTGCTGGCGCCGTATGCCTTCGTGGTCCTGATCTCCATTCTGCCGGTCGTGTTCGTGCAGGATGCGTATCAAACGCGCGGCTTTTTCGTCTTCGCCATCATCAATGCTTGCTTTTACTTGCTGCTGATTTTCATGATCTTGCTGCAGCATGGCAGGGAGAATGACGTGCGGATGAAAAGCCGCGCCTATCGCCCCGCGCTGGCAAGCAGTTTCATGGCCCTTTTGATGGTTACCAGCTTCGCCACGGTCGAGCGTGGACGCGACGGCATCGAGGCGCTCGCCTGGGGAACCAAAAGCTTTTCCCTGTTCGACGACAGCTTCTCAATTGCCGGGGCAGGCGTCGGTGGTCGCGCTGTTCACAAAACCATCTTCAATCCACGTTGGCGCACCAATGCTCCCAGCAATTCAAATCAGCGATAGAAGGCAATCAACACATGAAGATCGCGATCATTGGAACAGGCTATGTCGGTTTGGTCAGCGGCACATGCTTCGCGGCCTGGGGCCACCAAGTTGCATGCGTGGACAAGAACGCTCAGAAAATAGATGGCCTCGTACGCGGCATCGTACCGATTTACGAGCCCGGTCTGGATGGACTGGTGGAACGCAATTCAGCGGTAGGCCGGTTGAGCTTCACGTGCAACCTGGCTGAGGCGGTCAAGGGGGCATCGGTCGTTTTCATCGCGGTTGGGACGCCACCGCGAGCCGGTCATGGGGATGCTGATCTGTCGTTTGTCTATATGGCCGCGCGTGAACTTGCGCCGCTGATCGACGACGGCGCCGTGGTGGTGGTGAAGTCCACCGTTCCGGTGGGCACCGGCGATGCTGTTCAGAAGATCATTGGATCTGTACGTACGGCCGGACATTTCTCCGTTGCGTCTAATCCGGAATTCTTGCGCGAAGGCGTCGCCATCCGCGATTTTATGGAACCCGATCGTGTCGTGATCGGTGTTGAGGATGAGCGTGCGCGCAACGTTCTCATGGAACTCTACGGTGCACCTCTCGAAGCACAAAAGACGCCGATCGTCGTCACCCAGCGCCGCACTTCCGAACTGATCAAATATGCTGCCAATGCATTCCTGGCGACCAAGATTACATTTATCAATGAATTGGCCGATCTTTGCGAGCAAGTCGGCAGCAATGTCGGAGAACTCGCGCTGGGCATGGGTCTCGACAAGCGCATCGGCACAAGCTTCCTCAATGCCGGCCCGGGCTACGGGGGCTCTTGTTTCCCGAAGGACACGATGGCTCTTCTGCGTACAGCGCAGGATTATGGGGTAGCGGTTCGGATCGTTGAGGAAACAGTGACCGCCAATGAAGCACGCAAGCGCCGCATGGCGCTGAAGGTGATGGACGCTCTGGACGGCGACGTCGAAGGGCGGACGATCGCGGTTCTGGGTCTCACCTTCAAACCCGATACGGACGATATGCGCGATGCGCCCTCTGTTCCGCTTATCGAAACCTTGCAGCGTTTCGGCGCCAAGATCCGTGCCCATGATCCCGTGGGCATGGAGAATGCGGGTCACCTCCTGTCCGAAGTCGAATTTTTTGACGATCCCTATGCATGCGCGTGCAACGCCGAAGCTGTGGTCGTTATCACGGAATGGGACAGCATTCGAAAGCTCGATCTCGTGCGCCTGAAAAAGACCATGCGCCAGGCGGTCTTGATCGATCTCAGGAATGCCTTTGAACCAGGCGTTGCGGAAAAGATTGGCTTCCGTGTTTCGGCCATCGGTCGCTCAGCTACGACCCAGCATGACAATACCCCGGCCGCGCTGCCTCATGCGACCGGACACGCCCATCGAGGACAAACGGCGGGCGCCGCTCATCTCGAGATGGCAGGAGGTTCCGGTGGCACTTTCTAAATCTGAAAGGGCTCTATTGCTGTCAGGTTTCCGGATGCTGACAGCAGTCGCTTGGGCAGTGTCCTGCATTGCTGCACCGGCCTTTGCCTCTTCCTCACAGGTTTCCGTTCTGCCGGAAGGAGCACGTCGCATGACAGCAGGCGAAATCTACGATCTCTATAGAGACAAGAGCTGGCAGTGGGACAGCGGAGCCGGACGAATGGTGGGCGCGGACCGGCAATTTTCGGCATGGACCGACGGTGAGACGGGCAAATCCTGGGCGGAAGGCCGCTGGATCATCACCGAGACAGGTTGGATGTGTCTCAACGCGACATGGCATTCCGAACAGGGTGTATTTCCCGCCAAGACCTGCTTTTCGCATCGCATCGATAATGGAACGATCTATCAGAAGCGCGAGCCCGGTGGTGAGTGGTATGCGTTCCGTAACGCCGAGGTCCACCAAGACGACGAGGCCAGCAAGCTAGTGTCCACCGATCTGGTTTCCCGTCAACTCGATGCCATCAAAGCCGCGCTTGGTGCGGCACAGCAATCTGAACACTAAAAAAGGAGGGGGCCTTGAAAAGTCTCTTTAAACTATCAGCAGTCTTGCTTTGCGGCGCATGCATTTCCGGTGGTGTCTATGCAGCCAGCGGCGTGTCGGGAGCGAGTGTCGACAGCCGCAATCAGTTTCGGGACAAGCGTCCCATCATCACGGCTGACTCCGTAACCCCCGGCGCCTACGATCCGCACGCGGATTATACCAACGATACTAACTCAAAAATCGAACACCTTTTTCTTCCCTGGGAAGATGTGGATCTGGCAACGCTCAGCGCCGCAGATGCCTATGCGCGTGAGCGTGAACGTTCCCTGTTGATCACGGTCGAGCCGTGGTCCTGGGCGCGGGACTGGCGTGTAGGTCCTGAGGATTTGCTCGCCGGGATTTTGGGCGGGCGCTACGATGCCAATATGTCAGCGGTCTGCTCTGCGGCGGCGCAGCTGAAAAGCCCCGTCACTATCCGCTGGGCGCAGGAAATGGAAGATAATGACGGGCAATTCACTTGGGCTTTCTGGAATGCTGAAGGTTATGTGAACGCCTACAGGCATGTCATCGACATATGCCGCAAGCATCTTCCGTCGGCCCAATACATGTGGTCACCGAAAGGAGAAGAAGGGCTGGCGGCCTTCTATCCTGGCGACAAGTATGTCGACATTATCGGTCTGTCCGTCTTTGGCTATCAGCCCTATGACAAGCTGGAGGTCGGTCGTGATACGACTTTTGTGGAGCGCACAAAGCCGGGTTATGACCGTGTGACGGGCTTCGGCAAACCAATCGCCATTGCGGAGCTTGGCTACGAAGGTAACGACGAATATGCTCGTGACTGGGCTGCGGAAGCAAACAAGCCGCATGCCGAGTTCCCGGACATGACAGCCGTTGTCTACTTCAACGATCGTGAAGTCTATCCATGGCCGAGAAATGTCGGCCGGCCCGATTGGCGCGTGGCCAACCATCCGCTGGACTGATCCAAGTCGTTCGACAGAGTGGTTCGGCTTTCACCAGATGGCCGAACCGCTCCATCCCTTTATTTCTATGCGGTTCCAACGCAGGACTCTTACGCAGTCTTACTGGAATTGCCTTGGTGGAGAGGAAGTAAAATGTTTTCGATCCGTTCGATTATCTCAAGTGCGGTGCTGTTTGTGTTCTTGCTTGCAGGCAATGCCTACGCCGCTCCCAAGGCGGGCGACGCTATAGAAAAACGCGCCGCTGCCGCGACGCCGATGAAGGCCTCAGCGGTTGAAAAGCTCTATGCCGGCCGCACCTGGAAATGGCAAAACGGCGGTGGGTTCTATTCTGCGGAGACAACTGCTCGCGGGCTGTTCTCTGCAAATAGGAAGCCGTTCGCCGCTTGGTCGCGCAAACGGGCAGCATGGTCCTATGCGGAGGGAAACTGGTATGCGACCAATGGGGGCAAGCTCTGCATGCGCGCTCTCTGGACCAGCAAAGTAGCGAAAGGGAGTCTGGCAAGAAGCGGTGCAATCACATGTTTCCTGCACCGTGAAAAACATGGCGTCGTTTATCAGAAGCCTTTCGTCGGTGGGAAATGGTATGTCTTTCGTCACAATCCCGCTCGCCGGGACGATGAGGCGCGCAAACTGGTCAAAGGTAATCGGGTAATCAAAGAAGTTTCGCATCTTAAGGCGAATTCTCGATAACCGCGCAAAAACGGAGCCGCCGCGGCTTCAGGCGCGGCGGCTTCTGTCAAAACCAGGCCAACATTAAACGCCTGGCTGATTCGAGACCCTCCGAGTGTAGCAACGCGCTTTCTGACCAAAGCCGCTCGGAGTGCAGACATAGGTGTTGCTGTTCAAGTACCGGGATGCTGATATCTTAACGACCTTGCCTACCGGTTTCTTGTTGTAGCGAACATCGTTGTTAACACGATATTTGACAAGGTAGACGGACCGTGTCTCTTCCTTTGATTTACGCATTTCGCCTGCTTGCGCGTTTGCGCCGAGAGCCACGGAAACAGCAAGCCCGATCGCTGCAATCGCCACTCTTCTAAAACGGTTCCGATGCGCAGTAGAAAACGTCATGTGCTAGCCTCCAATGTTATTGTTCTGGAGTGCGTTGTACCCACAGGACTTTAGGTTCTGGTTTGAACTATCTTGATAAATTTAGACAAAATGTTGCATTCCTCATGCCTCAAGTGGGGCGATTTGACCAAAATGAGGCCGGCGGCGCGTCCGCCGATGGATGCGAAATTCCACTTCGTCTTCTCGTTGCATCGCGGCGCGGGAGGTCGAAGAACTCTTGGTTTGCGGCAAAGTAAACGGACAGGTTCAAAGCTTGCAACAGACTTGAAGCAGGTTGTGTGCGTCAAGTTCTGCAAAAAGGGGCGGCCATGGCGCTGGTCATGCGGCTTGGCGTCGAGCGAGCTTGTTGTGCTCGCGCAGGTCGTCCATGTTGATGTAGCGGTTGGCCTCCATCCAGTTTTCGTTGGTCTCGACGGCCAGCGACGATACCCGAGATATTGCGCGAACTCGGCTGCCTGCCGCTGGCAGAAAGGGCTATCCTGCTTGGTAGCGTCCGTAAGGGTATCGTGCCGGTAACCATCCTTGCTCTCGCTATGGTGGCGACTGCGTTTGGGCTGCTACCGGTCTCCGTTGCTTTCTTTTCGGCCGCGGTCGGGATGGTGCTTCTCAAGGTCATCCCGGTCCGGGAGGTCTACCAATCGCTGGATGGTCCAATCCTCGTCATGCTCGCCGTTCTCATCCCGGTGAGCGATTCGCTACGCAGTACAGGGGCGACAGAAGTGCTTGCCGGCGAGCTTGCCAAACTGGGGACCATTCTTCCGGCGCCCGGCGCACTGATGCTCATCCTTGTCGCCGCCATGGCCGTTACGCCATTCCTCAACAATGCCGCCACCGTTCTGGTCATGGCGCCTATCGCCGCCGAGTTTGCTGGCGATTTCGGCTACAGGCCGGAAGCATTTCTGATGGCGGTCGCCATTGGCGCCGGCTGCGATTTTCTCACCCCGATCGGCCACCGGTGCAACACGCTCGTCATGGGGCCGGGCGGCTACCGTTTCAGCGATTATCCACGTCTGGGACTGCCGCTGTCGTTCCTCGTCGTCATTGTTGCTGTGCCGATGCTAATGATCGTATGGCCGATGAACTAATATGCGATGGGCGGATCAATCCGGCTCGAACTTTCGCCGGCCGGCGAAAAACAACCCCTCGCTGCCGATTAGAGAAAGCTGGCACATCACACAGCGAACATGGACCTCGCTTATATGATAGCCATGCTTTGATATTCCGATCGCCGGCGACGGATTATTAACCACACCGGAAGCACAACACTGCCAGAGGTGTGCCTGACCGATCAAATGGCGTGATGACCATATCTCGATAGAGGGTAGTCACCCGAGCGCAAGCGGTTACAATTAGCGATCAGATTAGTTATCAACCGAACGCAGGCGCTAGTGACCAATCGATTTAAAAAATTTCTTGCCCTGACGGCCGCACAACGCAGGACAGTGATCGCTGCAATGTTGCTGTTACCATTCACTGCAATGGTATTGCAGATGTTTGGTTTCCGACGTGCAAGAATTATACTGATATGGATTTGCGATCTTCGAAGCGTGAGGGGGGTTGCAAACCCGTCACTCACGTTTTGTAAATCGCCGCCGCCTTCAAACGTTCCGGTTGCAGTTTGCAACTCCGACTGGCTTCACTCAATGGGTGGCGAGATCGATTTTTATGGACAGGCACAAGAGACCGCTCGTTTGGTATCCATTGCCGCGTATCGTGGTTCATATTCCGGCAACTGCCTGAAGCGCTCCATGACGCTTTGGTTTTTGCTGCGCCGGCAAGGCATCGAAGGAGAACTGCGCATCGGCACGCGGAAGGCTGAAGGCAAATTTGAAGCCCATGCTTGGGTCGAATACCGGGGCAGGGTTCTTAACGATACGGTCGATGTTGGCGAGCGCTATTCCGCATTCAAGCGCAATTTTGGTTGATGCCATGGGGATGATATGAGCGGCATCGCCGGGATAATTCATTTTGACGGTGAGCCGGTGGAGCCCGGGTTAGTGGAAAAAATGACCACGGCTATGGCGCATCGGGGCCCGGATGGCATCCACCACTGGGTGAAGGGCTCCATCGGGCTCGGTCAATGCATGCTTCGCACCACGCCAGAGTCGCTGGAGGAAACCCAGCCGCTGACCAATGAGGATGCAAGCCTTGTCCTGGTCATGGACGGGCGGGTGGACAACTGGGAGGAACTGCGGGGGGAACTGCTGGGGCGCGGCGCCGTACTTCGAGATCGCTCGGATGCTGAACTGGTGCTGAGAGCCTACCAGATTTGGGGGCGGGAATGTTTGCCGCATATCGACGGCGATTTCGCACTGGTAATCTGGGATGCGCGGCGACAAGAGGCCTTTTGCGCCCGCGACCGCATGGGCAACAGGCCCTTCAATTACCATTGGGACGGTAAAACACTGGCCTTCGCCTCAGAGCTGCCAGCGATCCTTGCGCTGCCTTGGGTGAAGCAGGAACCCAATGAAGGCATGTTGGCCGAAATGCTGGCGGGGGAATGGTATTCCAGGGACGAGACTCTATGGAACGGTATCCTGCGCTTGATTGCAGCACATCGAATGGTAGCCGGGAACCAAGGGCCTCGACTCGAACAATACTGGCAACCGAATCTTTGGGCGACGTTGCCGTTTCGCAAGGACGAAGAATACATAGAGCATTATCGCGAATTATTGTTCGAGTGCGTCAGGCGTTTGTCCCGGTCGCATCAGCCGGTCGCCATTGAGGTGAGCGGCGGACTCGACTCCTCCGCGGTGTTTTGCGTGGCGGAACACCTGCGCCGCTCGAACAGACTGCTCACACACGGCATAAATGGCTACACGTTTGGCTTCACGGAGGAGGACGGCCGCGCCAGCGAACTCCCCTACGCGCGGGCCGTGGGTGAGTATTTAGGGCTCCGGGTTCATGAGACTCCCCCTTCCAGGATGCCTCTTTCATGGTTTGCGGAACGCGCCCGGTCCGGCCGGCAGTTTCCGGGGTTTCCGAACTTGTCAATGCATGCCGGCCTATGGCAGCAAACCGTTGCGCACGGGAGCCGCGTTACGTTGAACGGTCACGGAGGAGATCAATGGCTGCAAGGCTCCCGTGCGTATTACGCAGAGGCACTGGCGCAAGTGCATTTGCGTACGCTCTATGACTGCCTCAAAACCGACGCGGCTGCATTCGGCACGCGGCAGGCGGTGAGTTGGCTCATACGGGAGGGGTTTTTCCGGCTACTGCCAATCGCTCTCCAGGAGGGTCTCCGCCGCCTGGTTCGTAGGGTGCGCGGGAGCGGGACCAGCAACGCCTGCTACTGGCTCTCGCCGCGGATGGGGGAAGTGATCCGGCTGCGTCGCGAGCGTATTCTCCCAGCACACCATCGGCGAGTGCGCAGCGTCGGCCAGAGGGCGCTACTTGAGCCTCTATACGATGCTTATACTGCCCAGGCGATGGAGGATCTTGAGTGCATGGGCGCCCATTGCGGGATCGAAATGCGATACCCGCTCCACGACCCCAAACTCGTTCAGTATGCGTTTTCGCTACCGGAAAGGCTGCGGCTGCGTGGGGATACATCCAAATATATCCATGTCCAAGCTTTGAAGAATCTCCTGCCGAAGACGATCCTCGAACGGAAAAGCAAGGCAGAATTTTCGATCGTGTTCCGTGAGCATCTGGACCGGATGCAAGCCATATTGACCGAGACGATTCCCCATGAGCGTAGCACCTGGGTTGATCGGGACGGGATGGCCCGGCTATTCCGGGCTTATCGAGACAATTCACAGGCCGGCATGCCGAAATGGATTTTGTGGAGTATTTATGGATGCCATGTAACGTATCGTTGATGCCATATAACGTACTGTTAATGGATGCCTTGTAACGTACCGTTGAAGACATGTAACGTACCGTTACGTGTCTTGATCGTCACGTCGGTTCAATGTTCGATGAATGCTGGACGTCAGGGTTGCGCCCGTTTTCGCTTGGTGCCAAGGTGCCGATCTTGTTCAAAAGTCACCGAGAACGTCCAGATAGTTCATCTGACGGTTTCCTGAGAGATACCAAGCCAGCGTAAAGGTCCGAGTTAATGAAAAGCAATCTGAACGACCAGCAGACGCCATCCCACCTCACCGTTGAAAACAAAGCTGCCGAGCCAAACAAGGCGCCCTATTCGACTCCCACATTGCAAATCTACGGTTCCGTAAGCGCGATAACTAGAGGCGCCGGAGCAGGAAGCGTAGATGGGGGCGGCACCATGGCTATGGTTTCCGACCCGCGCGCCAAAGAGAACGTCATCCGCATTGGCACCCATTCGCTTGGAATCGGCCTCTATCTGTTCGACTACAAGCCTGAATACCGCGAACAGTGGGGCCTTGGCAGACAGTTTGGTGTAATGGCCGACGAGGTCGAGACGGTTATGCCGGAAGCCGTAAGCGTTCATCCTGACGGTTACAAGATGGTGAACTACGGCATGCTGAGGATACGGCGCCCCTCTGTTCACTGAGCCGTGCGGGGGAATGTCGAGTTCCGTGCTGGCGGAACACTTGGGGTATGTCAGCGATTCGGTAAGACTTGAACAGTTCAAGTCCGCTGTTGCCCAAGTGGTCAAACATGGGGATTGCATCACGGATCTCGGTTGTGGCACCGGGATTCTGGGGCTGTTGTGCTTGCAGGCGGGCGCGTCCCGTGTGTACGCCATCGACGCAACCGCCATGATCGAGGTCGCGCGGGAATCCTTCGTTCGCGCAGGCTGGGGTGGCCGAGCGATTTTCATGGGGGACTACTCTCCGCGGGCTGAATTGCCCGAACGGGTTGATGTGGTGATCTGCGATCAAGTCGGCTACTTCGGCTTTGATGCCGGCATCATCGAATATTTGGCGGACGCCAGGCGGCGTTTCCTGAAGCCAGGGGGGGCATTGATCCCCGCCAGGCTCAGGCTTCAACTCGCCGCAGTGGAATCGGAAACCAGTTGCGGCTTGGCCGACGGGTGGCGGCGAGAGGGCGTACCCAGCGAATTCCATTGGCTGCGCCAATACGCCGTCAACACCAAGCATGCGGTCAATCTTCAGCGGGAAGAATTGCTTGGCGCCCCCGCTGAGCTGGGCAGCATCGATTTTCGTGAAGACAATCCGGACTTTTTCTCCTGGGATGCGGAGTTGCGCATAGAACGCGATGGCGTCCTGCGCGGACTCGGCGGCTGGTTCGATTGTGAGTTGGCCGAAGGGGTGTGGTTGACGAACTCGCCGCTTGCCGATCGTCCAATCAAGCGCTCTCAGGCTTTCCTGCCCATCGCCGAAGCCGTCGAGGTAAAATCCGGCGATGTGGTGAGGGCGAGGGTGGTGGCGCGTCCGACGGATTCGGTTATCGCCTGGGAAGTCGAAATCCCGTCCGGAGGGCGGAAATTCAGCCATTCGACCTGGGAGGGCGAGTTGCAGACGCCGGCCGAGATCATGAAACGGAATCCCGCGCATGTGCCCCGACCCAATTGCCGAGGGCAGGCAAGAATGATCGTGCTAGGGCTTTGCGATGGTCAAAGGACCGTCAGGCAGGTTGAAGAAGCCGTGCTGCGCGAACACCCCGGCTTGTTCCCTTCCGTGGAAGAAACAGCGCGATTTGTCGCCCAAGTGCTGGGCAAGGACACGGAATGACGGTGGACTTTCAAGTGGCGGACGCCCGCCTGTCAATACCGGGTGAAATTTCCCCAAAAGTGCCGAAGTAAAATTCCCCAATTATGCCGTCTCGGACGGCATTGAGAATTGGGTATTTTTCGGTGGCCGACCGCGCGGCCGTGATGGTGGCGCGAAGGACGGGGGAGTAATCAGGGCTTTCGAACGGACGTGTTCAGGCATCAATTCGGCATGCTGTCGCAGCCTGTAGCTTGATCCTTCGATCTGAACGACGACGGCATGATGCAAAAGCCTGTCGAGAAGCGCGGTAGCGACCACGGCGTCTCCAAAAACATCGCCCCACTCTGCAAAGCCGCGATTGGACGTCAAGATCATTGCCCCTTTCTCGTAGCGGGCGTTGACGAGCTGGAAGAACAGATTGCCGCCGCCGGCGATGACCGGGAGATAACCGATCTCGTCGACGATCAGCAGACTTGGCCTACAGAAGAAGCGGATGCGTTCTTGCAGCCGTCCCTCGCGCTCGGCCCTGGACAGCGCTGCAATGAGATCGGCCAAGGTGCAGAAGTAGACGCTCTTGCCCGCTTTGACAGCTTCGACGCCGAGCGCGATAGCCAGATGGCTTTTGCCAGTTCCTGGCGGCCCGAGGAAATGGGCGGCCTCGTGCCTTTCGACGAAACCCAGTTGCGCGAGCGTGAAGATCCGATCGCGATCGAGGGAGGGCTGGAAAGAGAAATCGAAGCCGGCGAGCGTTTTGATGGTTGCCAGCCGAGCCATCCTCAACGCCGTTTTTATGCGGCTGTTCTCGCGCAGGGTCAGCTCTTCGGAAAGGAGAATGTCGATCGCTTCGAGCGCCGACAGCTCGCCATGCTCCAGGCGGCGGACAATATGGTCGAGTGCTTCAAGGGCACGTGGCATCTTCAAGCCGACAAGGTCATGGCGAATGCGGTCGATCATCGACGGCACGGCATCGAGAGCGGCGCTCATGGGCGGTTCTCCTGGGCCATGGCTCTGGCAACGGCGTCGTAGAAGGCGAGCGGCCGCTGTGTGACCCGGTCTCCGGATCCATGAAGAATGATCTCGTCATTGTTGACGCGCGATCGCGATCGCGGCGGTGAGCGAAGGGTTCTGTGTCCTGGTTCGACGCGGCGCTGATGGCGACCTTCCAACACCGGATGCACAGCAATCAGCGCGCCGTCTTCGAAGATTCGAACCTCATTGGCCAAGGTGTGAACCTCGACGAGCCGCCTTCTGGTGGCGTCGGGCACGCTGTAGGCGTTTCCACCAACGCTCACCATGCCCTCTCGGGATATCCTGCGCTCAAGCCGCAGAACCGATCGGAACGGAGCCAGTGGCAAGGGACGCAGATGAAGGCGCTCTTCCGCGAAGGCCTCGACGACGACGCGCTGCGTTGTGGCGTGCACGCGCGGGTTGGCAACGACATCCAGCCATTGCCGCAGTTGGGTGTTAAGATCATCAAGGTTGCGAAACGAGCGCGCCAGGAAGAAGTCTTCACGAATATAGCGGAATGGTCGCTCGACCTTTCCCTTCGTCTTGGCCCGATATGGTTTGCAGGCCTTTGGATGAAAGCCGAAATGGCGGGCGAGATCGAGCAGAGCGCGGTTATAAACAATGCCGCCCGTTTCGCCTTCGCCGATGACGGCAGTCTTCATTCGGTCGTAAAGGATCTCGCGCGGAACGCCGCCGATCGCATCGAACGCCGCGGCGTGGCATCGCAGCACCGTCGGCAGATCCTGATGCATAGCAAAGCGCGCCCAGATGAGACGGCTATAGCCCAGCACCATAGAAAACAGCCAGACGATCCTGGGGGTTGCCGGCTCGTCGGTGAAGACGACATGGAATTGGGCGAAATCCACCTGGGCCTGTTCGCCGGGAGCTGTTTCGAACCGAACTTCAAAGCCGGGTTCTGAGGTCGGACGAACGTCTCTGAGAAAGTCCGTGACGGTAGTGTAGCCACCGGCGTACCCACGATCCTTCAGTTCTCGCAGGAGCCGCCGACCGCTAAGGCCGGGATAGGCAGCAACCCGTTCACGCAGATAGGCGGTGAATGGATCAATCACCGTCGCCCGCGGCTTCCTTGGTCCGTAGGCAGGGGCCTCAAGGCCACGCTTGATGTATTTGCGGATTGTCTTTCGATCGACACCGGTCTGCCTGGCGATCGCTGACACCGACAGCCCCTGCCGGTGCATATCCAAGATCATGACTATCTCCCCGAGTTTGATCACCGCCATTCCCCTCTCGACCATCGAGAGCAGTATCGGTGATGACGTGCCGCCGGTCCTCCGGGGCGCGCCCCGGAAGACCGGCGGCAACGCTAAACTGGGGAAGATTCAAACGGCACTTCTGGGGAGTATTGATCCGGTATCGACACCCGCCCTCAAATGCCGCTTGACGCCACCTTGTTTCACCAGTGGGTTTTTCCAGACGGGACTTTGTGGACGGACTTCTACCGCATCGGGGGAGCCTACCTGCTGCGTTTTCCCGAACTGGCGGATTTCCAGCTGAGCCAAGATGGCGGACAGATCCAAGCATGGCCGGTGCAGGGAGTCTCCGACGCGACCATTCAGCATCTTTATCTGAATCAGGTTTTGCCCTTGGCGCTCAGCAGACAGGGGAAGCTGGTTTTGCACGGCAGCGCGGTCGAAATCAGCGGCGAGGGCATCGCATTTATCGGCGGGTCAGGTCGAGGCAAGTCCACGCTGGCGGCAAGCTTCGCAACCGACGGGTTCCGCTTCCTGACGGATGATGGGCTGCTGTTAGAGCCTTGCGACGGTGGGTTTCGGATTATGCCGAGCCATCCTTCGATCCGCTTATGGGGAGACAGTGAGGAAGCCTTGGTCGGCAAGGATGGTGTACGGAAAGCGCCCCCGGTGCAGTTCACGTCGAAGGCTCGTCTTCTTGCGGGCGATGAGATCGTCTTCTGCGAGCAACCCCGGCGCTTACGCCGGGTGTATTTTCTTGGCGATGGTGTCCAGCAGGAAGCGGTGTTCGAGGGTATGACTGGGCGCGAAGCTCTGATGGAACTAGTGAAGCATTCTTTCTTACTCGAAATTGAGGCACACGAACTGCTTGCCGCCCATTTCGATGAATTATCCTGCCTGGCTGGGCAACCAATTTTTTACCGCCTGGATTATCCCCGACGCTTTGAAGACCTGTCGCGGGTCAGGCGGGCCATTGTGAGACACGCGTATAAGGTGAACCAGCATGAAGTTGACTGACAGAGTGGCGATTCCGGCGCAAGTGATGGCGCGACAGGTGGGCAAGGAGACGGTGATCCTGGATCTCGCCAGCGGAACGTATTTTGGGCTGGACCCGGTCGGGGCACGTATCTGGATACTGCTGTCCGAAGGAAAAACCGTAGGCGAAATCTGCGGAACTATGCTCGACGAGTACGAGGTCGAGCCTGCGCCCTTGGAGAAAGACGTATTCAGCTTGTTGCAAACGCTCGAACGCCAGGGGCTGGTCAAGATTGAAGAGGCATGAGTGTATAAATTCGTATTGTCCAGCAGCAGGCGCGCAATAGCCTGATCCGAAGCGCCGAGTGCAATTGAGCCAGCCTGGGTGACGGTGAGGCTGGACTTACTCGGCGCTTGTCATAATGCCCTCGTCCAGCTTGAACACCCGATCAGCCAGCGCCAGGCTCGCCGGTCGGTGGGTTATCAAAAGCACCGTCCTCTGTCGCAGCACATCCACGCATGCCTGCAAGAACTCGCGCTCCCCCTCTGGATCGAACATAGCGGTCGCTTCATCGAGTATCAGAATCGGCGGATCTTTCAGCAGCGCCCGAGCCAACGCCAACCGCTGCTGTTGCCCTCCGGACAGCCGCACGCCGCGATCGCCGATTGGCGTCTGGTAGCCCTGCGGCAGTTGCATGATGAAATCATGCGCGCGGGCCGACCGTGCTGCTGCCTCGACGTCATGCTGTGTGGGCTCAGGCCGCCCATATGCGATGTTGTCGCGGACGCTGGCGTTGAACAGTAACACGTGCTGAGGCACAACCCCTATCTGGCTGCGCAGGCTATGCAAGGAAACCGTGGAAATATCCACGCCGTCGATGAAGATGCTTCCCTTGGAAGGCTCATGCAATCGCATAAGCAAATGCGCCACCGTGCTCTTTCCTGCACCGTTGGGACCTATGATGGCTATTGTCTCGCCCGCGGCGACGGATAGATCGAGGCACCTCAATGCAGGCTCGCGCCCCGGGTAACTGAACGTGACACTGCGGAATTCGATGTTGCCGTTTATTTTTCCCATCTGCTTGCCCGCATGCCAGCTCGGCTCAGGCTCTTCGGCCAAGACTGTTGCGAGCCGGCTCAGCGCGCCGCGCGCGCGCTGGGTCTGTCCATAGACATCTGCGAGCCCGGCCATCGGCCGCGCCATTACCTGGGCGTAGAGGAGAAAACTCACCAATTGAGGCACGGTGAGAGCCCCATCGCCAATTTGCCCTTGGGCCAACCAAAGCATAAGAACGACCGCGGTCGCCGTCACAAACTGAACCCCCGGCCCCAATGCGGCATGGATGGCGCGCTCCTTGGCGCTCAGGCTGACGACGCGCTCGATTTGGCTCCGATAACGCTGCGATTCTTGCTGTTCGCGCGTGAAGGTCTTGATGGCGGGAAGCATGCTGAGGTTTTCCTCAGCAATGGCGATGGCAATGGCGTGCTCCTCCTGAAGTTGGAGAGCCAATGGCCGCATGCGTCGTCCGAAAATTTTAAGCAGTAGATAGAGCAATGGAATAATGATTGCGGCGAACATAGCGAGAAGAGAATCGATTCGGAACATTAAAGCCAATGCCCCGCTGACGGTGAAGAAGAGCGGCAAGGCAGCAAGTGCGGTGCCGCTGATGTAGTCGCTCACGACATACACATCATGAGTAAGTAACGCGAGCGTATCGCCGTGACGCCGCCGGTGGGAGAAAGCAAGCGGTAAGGCCTGAAGATGGTCGTAAACTCGGATTTTCAAGTCTGCCAGTATTCGTGTGGTCGTCCCACCAAGCAGGTATATATTGCTGAATTTTAAAACGGCCTGAACCGCAAACAGCGCCAATGCTCCTAGAAAAAGCACCTGGATATTGATCGTGCTGCTGCCTGCGCTTTCCTGGAGAAACGTTTCAGCAAGCCTGCCACCAAGCCAAGGCATAACCAACAAAGCAGCGCTTTCGCATAGCATCAATATCAGGCCAACGGCCAACGCCAGGCGATAAGGTGCCGCTAATGTCAGCAGCATGTTTGTCTCACTAATTTTCGACAATCTGTTCATAGTTCCAAAGAGATCGATCGAGGTGATCTGCTGGAGTGAGCACCAAGAGGCAGGCTGCATCCTCAACTGCGGTAGAATTTCTTACGATTTCGGAATCACGCGCCCGCAGAGAGACTCAACTATCCCGGCTGCGTAAATACTTCAAAGACCCGGCTAGGGCCCGGCGTAAGTAGAGCCAAGGCAGCCACGATAGGTTTGCCTGGCGATATTTTTGCCGCATGTGGATTGCCGGCGGGAAGAGGAGTTCGGCCAGAAAACCGGACCTGTTTCGCACGCCTGTCGCGGCCTGGAAGTCCATCCATATTCGGTACCACCTGGGTCCGCTGAGATAGCCCGACGCGGTTTCTGTCGGTCCAGGACGGGAAAGCGCGCCAGACACGGCTTCGGGTATAGTGGTATGAAAACGGGCTCGGGTCGCCTCGATGCCGTCCAGGCAGGTCGCCCGCAATCCTTTACGCTCGGCAAGTTCAACAAATTCATTGCGTTGCGACGGCGATAGCATCGAAAACAGAAGCTGAATGTCGTAAAACCAGATCAGTCGATCGCCGCCATAATGGGCCACGTCATCGACGTAATACAAAGCGTGCTTGTGGACCGCTCGATGCATGCAGGCGAGCACGAGCGCGTGCACTGGATCAGCTGCGAGGGCATTCGCGCTTAAGTTCGGCAGTGGCCGGGCCTCGGAACGCAATTCTTCATACGAGAACAGATTTGACAGGAGTGTGGAATTGGCGATCCGCCAATGCAAATCGAGCGTGTGTTGCTGATCGGAGGAGGGATCTGTCCAACTATAGCTCGTCTGACCGCTAATGACATCCGCTCTTATTCCCAGTTCACGAAACCCCAGGGCTTCTAGTGCTTTTGCCACCCGATCACGGCTGTCCGACGGCACGAGGAGGTCCGTGTCACCTCTTGTACGCAGGAAAGGCGCCGGATAGACATCGTAGGCTAGGGCCGTGCCTTTGAACAGAATTGGATGGATGCCAATAGCCACGAGCCGCTCCAGTACTTGATTCAGCAAATACTGGTGGCGCATCTCCCACAATGCTTGAGCGGTGGCCTGCTGACGACAAGTAGCTAGGATAACTTCCGGCCAACCCAGATCACCGCGTTCGCGATCTGCAATACAATGATGAAGCAGCGCCTGTACCCCGTGATAAGCACTTCGCTCGATGAAGCGGTCCACGAAATTATTGTCGCCGTATTCCGGCCAATTCGGATTTTCGCGACGTAAGGTGGCGCAAAGCAGCTCGTCAATTCCCTGCATGACTAGAATTCCGTTGCAGAGATCCAACCACGCCCTCGGGACCCGGCGCTCTGGCAGATTGTTGTCATTCGTTCGGGCCTGGCCGTCTGTTCGCTGCTGCGTTCACCGCAAGCTTTGACATCGTCTGATGGGCATTGGGGACGAGGCTGTCAAGCTGGCAGCGGCGTAGCGTGCCGCGAGAGCGCTGTCGCATTTAACTTGCTCAACTGTCGCATTACACATGTGTCCGGAACAGACACTGTGAGCGATGGCTGGGGCGCCTGGAAGCTTTTCGAACTTTCTGGATCGCGCCTCAGCCCGAATTGCGTGTGCTTATGGGACAAATTCGGACACTAGAGTCGGTTTTAGGAAAAATTTGAGGAGGCATCAACTTTCTGGTGCGCGTGCTCATCCCGGTCAGACGGACAATCCTAGATAATCAAAGCCGGATCAAATGGGCATTTTGTCAGGTTTTCAAAACCGCTGTCCGTGATCAAAACCTGCTCTTCGAGCTTTACGCCTTCACGGCCACCAACGGCACCGATATAGGCCTCAACGCACAACGTCATCCCCGGCTCGAGAGCATAGTCGAATGCTCCCGGGATAAAGTCTTCGGGATAGAGGATCGCGGGATATTCGTCGCATAGACCGATGCCATGCATCATGACGCCATATCGCTGATCCACGAACTCGGCAGGGAGCTTGTGGCCGCGCTCGGTTAGTTCGTTGAATGATACTCCAGCTTTGAGCATGGCCATGTTGGTCATCACGTGCTCGTAGGCGATGGCGTGTAGCTTTCGCTGTTCGTCGGTTGGCCTGCCGTCGCCGCAATACCAAGTGCGCGAAAAATCCGCACACATGCCATAAGGCCCGACCATGTCGGTGTCGAAGGCGACCAGATCCCCTGGCATTATGCGTCGAGGGCCGGCTTCTTGCATCCACGGGTTTGTGCGTGGGCCGGAAGTCAAAATGCGCGTTTCGATCCACTCGCCGCCGCGGGCGATGTTTTCGGCATGAAGAACCGACCACAATTCTGTTTCGGCTATGCCTGGCCGCAAACGCTCGCGCATCTTGCCAACGGCGATTTCGCATGTGGCTAGCGAGCAGCGCATCGCGTTGATCTCGTCGATACCCTTGATGGCCCTCGCATGCTCCATGAGTTGCATGCCGTTGCAGACCTCGATGCCGACTGGTTCCATCGCGCGCAGGCCGGGAATTTCGATTTTGTCGACGGCAAGACGTCGGTTCTTGCCGGCACAGCGTCGCATTAATTCATCGATCTGCCCCGCGAATTGTTTGGCGATTGGTTCCTCTGCATCGCCGGCAACGAAATAGTAGAAGCCCGCCCCACCGTCTCGGATTTCGTTGATGAGCGGCAGGTAAGTCGAAAGATGACTGCAGCGGTGAAAGTCCCAGAGAACGACATACCCATCCGCTGACACGAACACGGCTCGCGACGGATTGTGCATGGTCCAGATATGCATGTTCGAGGAGTCGGTCGCGTATCGAATGTTCAGCGGATCGAAACAAAGCACGCCGGCGTAATCCCGTTGGCGCAGCTGTTGCACGATGCGGTTTAGCCGGGTTTTCCTCATCCGTTCCACGTTAGGGGCAGTGAGTCCTAGCTGCTCCCATTCAGCAAAAGCTACATCAGTCGGGCCGATTTCCACCCGATCGTTGTTGTCGATGGTCCCGTCCGCCTTCAGTGCCGTTGCGCCTCGCTTAGGATCAATCTTGTGATTCACGATCGAAAACGAAGACATCATGATGTTTCCAACTGCCGAATATGCGTGTCGGTGGTCCTACCGCGTTCACTGTCACCCCTGAAGATCAGGATCGACAAGCGCTCGGATTCGCACCGAACGTTTGCCGGAAGCACTTCGAGAAATGTGATGCCGATGCGAAACCACATGCGATTGCGATCTCGACCACGGGCAATTCTGTCTGTTCAATGAGGCGCTTGGCGCGGCTAAGTCTCAAATGCAGGTAGAATCGCATGGGAGACGAGGCAATCGACCGCTGGAAAAGCCGTTCGATTTGACGCTGTGAGCGGCCGACGCATTTTGCGATGTAGCGGAGCGGCAGTGGGTCCTCAATGTGCTCCTCCATGATTCGAATCACGTCTGCTAGCGCCTTGCAGATGCCGGTTTCACCAGCATTGACAGTCCATTGTCTGTCCGAAGCAGGGCGCCAATGCCCGGCTGTCGTATGTCGGCAGACAGCTAAAGCGATGTCTCTGCCAAGGCGCTCACTGATCAGCTCCATAACGAGGTCGAAGGACGCGAATTCTCCCGCGCAAGTCAGGAGGTGAGGATCGCGAACGAACAGTTGGTCGGTAACCTGGAGGCGGCCAAACTTTTCAGACAGGGCGGCACGCTTGTCCCAATGGATTGTGCATGCCGTATCGTCGAGCAACCCGCTTTCCGCCAGCAGCCATGTCGCGGTACCCAACGCCGCGATTGGAACCCCGTGCCGCTTGCAAAGCCGAAGAATTTTCGTGAGGGAAGTCGACATCTGCTTTTGGACCCATTCGCCCGCGCAGACGATGACCATGCTTGGTCCCTTGCCGGACTGAATGCATTCTCCAGTGCCGGAAAAATTACTGCCGACCGAAAGGATGAACCCGCTGGCGCATTCAACCGGCTGGCCATCCGGGCTCGCAATCGTCCACTCGAAGGAGGATCGGCCGGAGATGGAATTCGCAAGGCGAAGGGGCTCCACGAAGGATGAAAGGCCGAGCTGGGAAAATCCCGGAAGTGCAAGAATAACCAGTCGGTACACGTCTTGGGTGTCGATCACCTGCCGGTTGGGATTCCATCCCACAATCCGCGAACGGTCTCCTGCTGAAAATGGCGCATTCATAAGGTCATACATCCTCGTTGATGGTGATCAACATGGGCGGTCGCGTTGGCACCAGCGTCTTGCAGGATGGACGCTGCCGACATCAACTGCGCGTGTTGTGCTTGCGCTTCATGAAGTCCTTGGCAGTCTCGACCGCTACCGCAGCGTCGCGGCAATAGGCGTCGGCGCCGACGGCCTTGCCGAACTCCTCATTGAGAGGCGCACCGCCGACCAGCACGACATAGTCGTCGCGAATGCCCTTTTCCTTCATCGTATCGATGACGACCTTCATGTAGGGCATGGTGGTGGTGAGCAGCGCCGACATGCCGACGATGTCTGGCTTATGCTCCTCAATCGCTGCCATATATTTCTCGACCGCATTGTTGATGCCGAGATCGATGACGTCGAAGCCCGCGCCTTCCATCATCATGCCGACAAGGTTCTTGCCGATGTCGTGGATGTCGCCCTTGACGGTGCCGATAACCATCTTGCCCTGCTTCGGCGCGCCGGTGGCGATGAGCAGCGGTCGCAGGATGAACATGCCGGCCTTCATCGCGTTGGCCGAGAGCAGCACTTCCGGCACGAACAGGATGCCGTCGCGAAAATCCTCGCCGACGATGCGCATTCCTTCAACCAGAGCCTCGGTGAGCACGGTGTAGGGCTGCCAGCCGCGCTCCAGGAGGATGTTGGTGCCGCTCTCGATCTCTTCTTTCAACCCGTCATAAAGGTCGTCGTGCATCTGCTGCACGAGTTCGTCGTCGGAAAGCTCGGAAAGGATGATCTCGTCGTCGGCCATGTCGGGTCGCCTCGTGCATAATTCAAAGGAGGTCGGTACCCCACGATCGATGGGGCACCGACCAGGCTTCCGGTTGGAGCCTTGGGAGTGGACTAGGCTGACAGCCAGACTTTCTGCAAATCCATCTGGAAAGTCTGGTGGATTGCATAGCTCTGAACTTTTTTGTTCATGTGACCAAAGAGACTTTGCCAGAACGGCTGGATGATAACCCCGGAGTCCTGCAGCACGTCTTCGATGTCCTTCATCAACTCCTTGCGCTTGGCGGCGTCGATGACCGAGAACGCCTTCTTGAGTTTGGCGTCGAAGTCGGGGTTTGCGTAAGCAGTCTCATTCCAAGCCTCGCCAGTGCGATAAGCCAGCGCAAGGACCTGAACCCCGAGCGGCCGCATATACCAAACGGTCAGTGAATAGGGATACTTCGCCCAGTCGTTCCAGAAAGTCGAACCCGGAAGCACCGTACGCTTGACCTTGAAGCCGGCCTCTCGTAGCTGCGCCGCAATGGCATCACCGGTGTTCTTCTGCCAGTCTTCGTCGATCGAAATCAGCTCATGCTCGAAGTCGGCATGTCCGGATTGAGCAACGAGTTTCTTCGCGCCCTCGACGTCCCGGTTCTTTTTGGGAAGGGCATAATATTCCGGGTGGATCGGGCTGACGTGATGGTTTTCGCCGACCGTTCCCCGTCCTGCATAGCCGAGTTGAAGAATGGCGTTGTTATCGACCGCCATCTGCAGCGCGTTACGGACCTTCTTGTCGTCATAGGGTTTGTTGGTCGTGTTGGTGCGGCACACCAGCGTCGTTGCGGTTGCGACCTCCGATTTGGCCACGTCCATCTTGTCCAGAATGTCGATGAAGTCCGCCGGTGTCTCCATATTGACGTCGATCTCACCGGAGTCGAAAGCAGCCACTGTCGCCTGGAAGTCGGTTCCGTAGTCGATAAACTGCACGCCATCGAGCAGAGTTTCGCCGCCCCACCATTTGCCATTCTCTCGGCGTTTGACTTCAGCCTTGCTGCCGACCGAGTAGGATACCAGTTCGAATGCCCCGGTTCCGATCGGCTTTGCCACGGGGTCGGCGCCGCCGGCATCGAAACTGCGATGGACGATCAGTCCGGGATAGTCGGTGAAATTCGCGATGATGGCGATGTCCGGGTCGCTTAGCTTGAGCTTGACGGTATGGTCATCGACCTTGACGATCGCCCCATCTCTCGCCTTGCCGGTCTTGGCATCGATCAGCCCCCCGACGCGCGCGGCCATCGAATTACCGGAGACGCCCTTCTCGCACCAGCGGGTTATGTTGAGGACCACGTCATCGGCGTCGAAAGCATCGCCATTGTTCCAAGTCACACCCTTTCGGACATGGAAGACATATTCGGTGGCATCCTCATTGACCTCCCAGCTTTCCAGCAGGACTGGTTCAAATGTGAATTCGTGTGTGTAGCGAACCAGCGGCTCCAGCCAGCAGCGAGAAATGTTGGCCAGTTCCACCCAGTCATAGGTACGTGGGTCTTTCTGCGCCTTGACGGGCATGGACACGCGCAGGGTTCCGCCCTTCTTCGGCTCAGCGGCGTGTGCGGGCTGGGGCAATGCTACGCCGATCAAGCCGTAGGCCATCGCGGCCGAGGCGCCGAACGTGCTTGCAAGCGCGAGAAACTCGCGCCGGTCCATTTGTCCTGCTTTGACGTCGCTCGCCATCTTTTCGATGGCAGCCGGAACGCGATTTCCATTGCTTCTGAAAAGTCCCATTTTCTTCTCCTTGTTGGTGTTCCCGGATATTGATCGCATGGGTTCGTGCGCGGACCCTTAGGCAAGGCTTGGCGAAATTTCCTCCTGGCGTTGCGCCACGAATGCATCGAGTTCCTCGCGCACGGCTGGATCCATCGGCGGCTGCTCGTAACTCGCGATGATCGATTTCGCCTTCTCACGGCAGCGCTGCGCCATATCCTTGGAGCCTTTGACCTTCCACTGCTCGTAGCTGAGGTAATCGAGGATCTCCGGCGCGAAGAATGCGTCCTTGAAGCGCCTGAGCGTGAAGGAATCTCCGAGATAGTGGCCGCCGGGGCCGATGCGCCGCACGGCCTTGAGAGCGTCGTCGAAATGCTCGAACGAAATGCCCTGCGCGTATTTTTCGATCAGCAGGTTCTGTTCAGCATCGGCGACAAACTTCGCCATGCAGCATACGAGGCCAGCCTCATCCCAGCCGCCCGCATGCATCATCAGGTTCGCGCATGCGCTCGCTCCCGACATGTAAGCGATCGCCGACTCGTATCCGGACTGAGCATCAAAGGTCTTGGCGGACGACTGGGATGCAGTCGTTCGCCACGGCAAGCCATACCGCCTTGCCAGTTGGCCGATGACGGCATTGATCAGAGTGACTTCGGGCATGCCGGACATCGGAGCGCCGCTGCGCATCGACACCGAGACCGAATATTGCCCATAGATCATTTTGGCGCCGGGCCTGACCAGCTGGGTGTAGGCGAGCGCTGCGAGCGCCTCGGCGTTCAACTGCGCGATTGTGGCCGGGATGTCGGCGGGAGTGTTTGCGGCGCCGAGCACAAAAGGCGACAGCAGGACGACCTGGTTCGCCTCGACGAAAGCGCGGAGCCCTTCCAGCATGGTCGAATCCCAGACCAGCGGCGAGTTTCCCGACACGTGACCGAGCATCACCGCGTTCTGATCCATAAAGGCCTTGCCGTGGACGATCTGCCCCATGGCGATCGAGTCCTCGGCTCGCTGCTTCCCGGTCGTCAGACCGAAGAAGGGCATGTTCGTCTCCACCAGGCTCGAATGGTTGATGTGCAGATGGCGCCATGGAACAGCGATGTCGGTCGGTTCACAGGTGAACCCGCCGGCGATATGGAACCCGGGGAGCATCTGGGTCAGCCGGTTCATGTTCCGCAGATCCTCGATCGTGGATGCGCGTCGCACACCCTGAAGGTCCCGGACGTTTGGCGCGCCTTGCATGGCGCTGAAAGTCATTGTGTTTGGCGCGATCTCGAAACGCTGTAACGGATCGCGAGATGTCATCTCAAAGCGGGATGGGGCCTTCGAGATGAGATGCATCAGCATCTCGCCGTCGAGGCGCACACGTTGGCCTTGGACATCGGCGCCTGCCTCCTTCCATTGCCGGATCGCCGTCTCATCACGGAATTCGATTCCGATCTCGCGCAGGATCGCCAACGAAGCCTGGTGAATGCGCTCAAGCTGCTCAGCGGTGACGGCCTCCACAGGTCGAATGCCGTACTTGATTGTCGAGACGCGAGGCCTCTTCTCGGATTCCCGGGCAGCTACGACCGACGCGCGTCCTCCGCGGCGCCGGATTACGGGAGAATCAGAGTCCATCATCGCGTTTTCCCAGAGGGGCGCTAAGGTCCCCGTCAACAGAACTTTCTTCGGTCCGCGTACGGAACGCGGCCCTGCTCATTGACGTTGATAATAGGGGCCAACGATCATCCTGAGAATTCGCAAAAGGTTTCGCTGGTGTTAAACTCAGTTTATGCCTGGGTCGACAGCGCAGGCAGTTGCTACCTGGTAAGGACAGCCCGAAAAGCGGCGCGGAGGGTGGGTATGAGAACCGAGGGAGCGTTGACCGGTAGCCGTCTAGTCTAAGGGCGTAATTCCTTTGACTGAGCGAGGAACCAGTCCACCAGAACCTTGCACCTCTTGTTTTTGCCTGCGTCATCATTGGACAAGAGGAAGAAGGCGCGGTCGGTCTTGATCTCAGTCGCGATGGGCCGAACCAGCAGGCGGTTGTTAAGCAGGTGTTGGGCGGTGAGGGACCATCCCAGCGAGATTCCTTCGCCTGCAAGAGCTGCCTGGAGCGCCAGCTGATAGTCGTTGAATACAATGTTCGGTTTGGTCTCGCTGGCATCTCCGCCTGCAAGCTCGACCCATTCGGGCCAGCTCATTCGCTTGCGAAAGGCATCGGACGAATGAATGAGCTGATGTCGAACCAGCTCATCGACGCTCTTTGGAGCGGGGTGCGCCAGAAGATATGCTGGGGAGCAGACGGGGAAAATGATCTCGTCGCATACGAACCAGCTGTTGACCCTATCAAAATCCCGTGGCCGCACCCATACGGTGACGTCTACTTCGTGATCGGGCTCGATGTCCCGATCGGTGCCGACCACCTTGATCTTAACGTCCGGATGCTCTTCCTGGAAATGATAGAGCTGAGGCGCAAGCCAATGTGCCGCGAGGGATGTCGACGCAGCAAAAGTGACGTACTTCGTTCCGCGATCGGAAATGGTTTCAAGCCGCTGTTCCAGACGGCGGAAGCTAGTGCGCACCTCATCGTAGAGCTGCCTGCCAGCCTCCGTCAGCTGCACTCCTCGATTGTCACGAGCAAAGAGCGCGGTCCCGCAATGCTTCTCGAACATCTTGATCGAGTGCGAGACACTCGGTTGCGTCACGCTGAGCTCGCTGGCTGCGCTTTTGAAACTTTGGGTTCGGGCAGCCGCTTCGAAGACAAAAAGCGAATGCGTCGAGGGCACTAGGCTGCGAAGCTTTGACATGAAGCAGATCTATATCAGACGCTATCTTTTCCGTCTACGAGACACCCGCCAACTGGTCTATTCAAACAGGAAACCCAACGCGACCGCGGATCGTAGCCAAGCATCATCACCGGCCGCCTTAACTCAGCGAGTTGGCAGTGAATTCGTTCAACCAAACAACGACCAAAGAGCGCAAAGTCGTTCAGCCGCCCCACCCCGAACCGACTATGTCCGGCTGGTACACTACGGCAGGGCCGGAGTTGGCGCTGGTGCCGCAAGAAGGCGACGTCGCCTGTGACTGCCTGGTGATTGGCGGCGGCTGGATGGGGCTGCACGCGGCCCGTCGATTTGCCGAACTCAACCCGCAGTCTTCGGTTGTCCTCGTAGACGCCGGCCGCATTGGGAACAATGCATCCGGACGGTGCATGGGTTTCGTCATCGATCTCGCGCACAATCCTCGGAAGCGCGATTTCGTCGAAGACATCAAGGGGAATAAGGAAGAGCTGTTCGTTAACCTGGACGGCATCGCCTACATCCGAAGCGCCGTCGAGGAGTATGGGGTCGATTGCGACTGGGACGCGCAGGGAAAATACCACAGCGCGGCCACCGCTCACGGGGTGGAGGACCTGCACCGCTTTTCGGAGGCGCTGGATAAGCTTGGGCAGAATTACAGCTGGGTCGAGACCCCCGAAATCCAGGCGATCACCGGCAGCAAACACTACATCAAAGCCTTGCATCATCCCGGCACCGTATTGGTCCAGCCTGCGAAGTATCTCAAGAACGCGACAAGAAGCCTGCCCGCGAACGTCACCGTTCACGAAAACACCCCCATTGTGGCGGTGCAGTTCGGTGCGCCGAAGCACATCTGCGAGACGCCCGCCGGAACAATCAGGGCTTCGAAGGTCATCATCTGCGCGTCAGGCTATCTGACGAAGTTTGGCTTCTTCGACAACCGCGCCATCCCCCTGTACACATTTGCGAGCATGACACGACAGCTCACCGAGCACGAGCTTTCGTGGGTGGGAAACAAGAAAGCCTACGGACTTATTCCCGCCAACAGCTTCGGCACGACGGTTCGTCGCACGATCGACAACCGGCTGTTCGTTCGCAACGTCTATTCCTATGCGACTGACTTCAAGACCACCACGCAGGACGTGATGAGGGCTCGGGTGCAGCAGCAGATCGCGTTCGATCGGCGGTGGCCGGAGCTCTCGTCGATCGGCTTCGAGGCCAGCTGGGGCGGCCTTCTCACGCTCGCGCAAAATGGCGGAATGGTCTTCGGCGAGTTGGCGGAGAAGGTCTACGGCGCCGCATTCTGCAACGGAACAGGCGTCGCGCGAGGAGCAGCCTTCGGCAAGGCCGTGGCCGATCTGGCGTCAGGGCGATCATCGCCGGTGGTCGACATACTGAAGACGCGAGCAAGTCCCAGCAAGCCTTATCCCAAGCCTGTCACAGCGATGGGCGTTCGCATCGTAACCGCGGTCCGTTTCCGACAGGCCGGCGCTGAAGTCTAGATACAACGAGAGAGATCATGGCGGACCTGAAGGGCATAAATCTAGCAATGCAGACACCGTTCGATGAGAATGGTGCGATCAACTACTCGATTTTCGAGGATCTGATCGAGAAGTACGTCGCCGCGGGTGTTCACGGGCTGGTGCTTGGCGCCGGGACCGGGCAACACCCCTATCTTACCGAGCCCGAGTGCAACCGCCTCTACGAAGTAGGCGCAAAGCGAATAGCTGGTCGCTGCAACGTCATTTGCCAGACCTCCGCTTTGAATATGGACGAGGTCATCAGAAGGTCGCGTCACGCGGAGTCCGTCGGCGCCGACGCATTGATGATTCTGCCACCCTATCTAGAGGGCCCGGGAGATGAGCAGGGAATCTTCGACTTCTACAAAGCAATCGACGCTGAATTAGGTGTCGACCTGGTCGGCTACAACATCCCGCAGGCCACCGGCATTTCGGTTTCACCACAGCTGTTTGAGCGCCTGAGTCAGTTGAAGAACTTTAACTACATCAAGGACAGCGCAGGGGACTTTACTGTCCATCAGGAGTACCTGCAGACAAGCGGAACGGTGCTCAATGGCTGCGACACCACCACGCTCTACGCTTTGATGGCCGGGGCACGCGGTGTCATATGGGGTGGTGCGAATTACATGCCTTCTGAAGCGGTCGAGCTATATAGATTAGTGGACCGCAAGGAATACGAACAGGCGCTAATCCTCTGGAAGCGCATGTTGCCCTCGTTGCTCTTTATCTGGAGGTCGCCCTATACGCCGTCGGTACTTCGAGCGGCGCAACTGCGCGGCTACGGAACAGGTAATGTTCGCAGTCCATTGAGAAAGCTCTCCGCAGATCAGGAAGCGCAGCTTCGCCGTTCGCTGGAACCGTTGGGCGTGTAAGTCGCAGAGAGGCGAGGGCTTCGTGAGGATCGTTCATGTTGGTGCGAGTGGCGTGATCGGCAAGGCCGTGTCGGCTGAACTCGCCAGGCGCCATGATCTCATCGCTGTCGGCCGAAGCACCGGCGATTTTCAGGTCGATATCGACAATCCCTCGTCCGTAAGTCGAATGTTCAGCCAGATCGGCGAGTTCGATGCTCTGATATGCACAGCGGGCGCGGTTCAGTTCGCCCCACTCGCGGACTTCACCATCGAGCAATACGCAATCGGCTTGCAAAGCAAACTCATGGGGCAGGTGAACCTTGTCAGACTTGGGCTTGAATTCCTTCGTGAGGAAGGATCGTTCACGTTGACCTCCGGTCCAACGAACGACGATCCGATATCGCTCGGAACATCATCCGCGATGGTCAATGGCGCGCTCGAGGGATTTGTCCGAAGTGCTGCAATTGAGCTTCGCCAAGATCGTCGGATCAATCTGGTAAGTCCGACTATGCTCGAGGAGTCCTCTCGGCTCTACAGTCCTTACTTCCAGGGTTCGAAGGCCGTCGCGACTACCGACGTGGTGCTTGGTTACGTCAAAAGTGTCGAAGGCAGGCAAACAGGATGTGTTTACAGGATTGGATGGTCACGAGATCGCTGACCTGAATGTCGCACAACGGGCTGACATGCGAGCCGAAGTGTGCATCGGCGGCCGGTTTGGTTGCTCGCACCGGCATTGGCTTATCCGACATAGATTGGTCTGGTAACGGGAGTAAGACCGCTTGATTATTCCGTCCAAAGCTCGCGCCGTTGTCATTGGCGGCGGCGTCTCCGGTTGCTCGGTCGCCTATCACCTGGCCAAGCTCGGCTGGACCGATATCGTGCTGCTCGAGCGCAAGCAGCTGACATCGGGCACGACCTGGCATGCCGCCGGCCTGATCGGCCAGTTGCGCGGCTCGCAGAACATGACGCGGCTGGCGAAATATTCGGCCGATCTCTACGTCAAGCTGGAAGCCGAAACCGAGGTCGGCACCGGCATGCGCCAGGTCGGCTCCATCACCGTCGCGCTGACCGAGGAACGCAAGCACGAGATTTACCGGCAGGCGTCTCTCGCCCGCGCCTTCGATGTCGATGTGCGCGAGATTTGTGCGGGAGGAGGTACTGGACAAAACGTTTGCCGCTTTGCTCGACAGGCTTCATTTCGATGAGGAAGTGCTGACTTGGATGCGCGACGCGCTAAAGGCAAGCCATGCTGATGAGCGGCGTGAGCAGGAACAGGCCATTGAGCGCTGCCAGACGCAGTACAAGCGCGTCGAGGACCGCTTGCAGGCTATGTATCTGGATAAGCTCGATGGACGCATCGACAATGCTTTCTACGATCGCATGTCGGCGCAATGGCGAGTGGAACAGACGCGTCTGCTTCGCGAGATCGAACGGCACAGCGAGGCGCAAGAATCATACATGGAGGACGGCCTGCGGCTGCTGGAACTAGCCCGAGAAGCTAGGCGACTGTTTGCGAAACAGGCCGCAAATGAGAAAAAACGGCTCCTGAATTTGGTGCTGTCGAACTGCGAATGGGATCGCGGCGAAGTTCGCGCAAACTTCAGGCAACCTTTTGACTTACTTGCAGAATCGGCGGCGGCTGCTGCGTCGAGCGATGCCACCAAGACGAAATTATCCACAGGGCATCCAGTTTGGCTGGGGCGCCAGGATTCGAACCTGGGATTGTCGGTACCAAAAACCGATGCCTTACCACTTGGCTACGCCCCAGCAACGGGAACATGCCCGTTGCGCGCGCGGCCTTATAGGACGAGCCGACGGAAAGCTCAATGCCGAGAATAGCGGCTATGCGCAACTGGACCGTAGCCAGAGTTTCGGTCCGCAATCATCGTCCTGGATGGGGAGTTCTGTCGCTATTCACCCCAGACGGCCATTTCATTGCCTGCCGGATCGATGAAATGGAACCGCCTGCCACCGGGGAATGAGAAGATCGGCTTGACGATCGTGCCGCCGGCATTTTCGACGGCGCCCAGGGTTTCTTCCAGGTGCTCGGAATAAAGCACGGGAAGCGGCTTGGCGGGCGCTTCGCCGGCATCAGCCTGGAAGCCTCCGTCAAGACCTTCTGAAAACGCCGAATAGGTCGGCCCGTAGTCGGTGAACGACCAGGAAAAGGCGGCGCTGTCGAAAGCCTTGAGCCTATCCAGCGTTCCACCAGTTGCCGGCATTTCCAGATAATCGAGTTTTCCGGTCAGTCTCATGGCGTTACCCCTGGTTCCTGTTATGTTCTACTTAAATGGCCATCGAGCCGCAAGACTTTTTGGCATCGCTTTTTCTTAATCGATTGTAGAAGCCGGCTGGCTTTGCCGACGCTTGCCTTTCGCACTGCAGCATCATATCGCTCGGATAGGGACACGGCGGAACTTCGGCTTCGTCAATCTTTTCAATCTCCTGCAACCGGAGAGCAAGCATGACCAAATGGGTCTACACCTTTGGCGACGGCGCTGCGGAAGGCCGTGCCGGCGATAGGAACCTCCTGGGCGGCAAGGGCGCCAATCTGGCCGAAATGTGCAGCCTCGGCCTGCCCGTGCCTCCAGGGTTCACCATCACCACCGAGGTCTGCAACGCCTACTACGCCAACGGCCGCACCTACCCGGCCTCGCTGGAGGCGGACGTCGCGGTTGCGCTTGACCACATCGGCCGGCTGACCGGGCGCAGTTTCGGCGATCCGTCGAAACTGCTTTTGGTGTCGGTGCGTTCCGGTGGCCGCGCCTCGATGCCCGGCATGATGGACACCGTGCTCAACCTCGGTCTGAACGACGAGACGGTCGAGGCGCTGGCCGCCGACTCAGGCGATGCCCGCTTTGCCTATGACAGCTACCGGCGTTTCATCCAGATGTATTCCGATGTCGTCATGGGCCTCGACCACGAGGTGTTCGAGGAAATCCTTGAGGACCAGAAAGGCGGGCTCGGCCACGAACTCGATACCGAACTGACCGCCATCGAATGGCAGGGCGTGATCGCACTCTACAAGGCCAAGGTCGAGGAGGAACTCGGCAAGCCATTTCCGCAGGATCCGAACGAGCAGCTCTGGGGCGCGATCGGCGCCGTGTTTTCGAGTTGGATGAACAACCGCGCCATCACCTATCGGCGCCTGCACGACATTCCCGAAAGCTGGGGCACGGCGGTCAACGTCCAGGCCATGGTCTTCGGCAATATGGGCGAGACTTCGGCCACCGGTGTCGCTTTCACCCGCAACCCGTCGACCGGCGAAAAGATGCTCTATGGCGAGTTCCTGGTGAATGCACAGGGCGAGGATGTCGTCGCCGGCATACGCACGCCGCAAAACATCACCGAGGCGGCGCGCATTGCCGCCGGCTCCGACAAGCCGTCGCTGCAGAAGCTGATGCCGGATGCGTTCCAGTCTTTCGTCACCATCTCCGACCGTCTGGAAAAGCACTACCGCGATATGCAGGATCTCGAATTCACCATCGAGCGCGGCAAATTGTGGATGCTGCAGACGAGGTCCGGCAAGCGTACCGCCAAGGCGGCGCTCAAAATCGCCGTCGACATGGCGCGGGACAAGCTCATTTCAAAGGAGGAGGCCGTCGCCCGCATCGATCCGGCCTCGCTCGACCAGTTGCTGCATCCGACCATCGATCCGGCGGCAGCGCGCGATGTGATCGGCATCGGCCTGCCCGCATCTCCGGGGGCTGCCACCGGCGAGATCGTCTTTTCCTCCAATGACGCCGAGGAGCTCAAGACGCAAGGCCGCAAGGCGATCCTCGTGCGCATCGAGACCAGTCCCGAGGACATCCACGGAATGCATGCGGCGGAAGGCATCCTGACCACGCGTGGCGGCATGACCAGCCACGCAGCGGTGGTGGCGCGCGGCATGGGCAAGCCTTGTGTGTCGGGCGCGGGCTCGCTGCGCGTCGACTACAGAGCCGGCACCCTGATGGCGATGGGATCGACGTTCCGCAAGGGCGACATCATCACGATAGACGGCGGTAACGGCCAGGTGCTGAAAGGCGCCGTACCGATGCTGCAGCCGGAGCTCTCGGGCGATTTCGCCGCCATCATGGAATGGGCCGATACGGTGCGCCGCATGAAGGTGCGCACCAATGCCGAAACGCCGCTCGACGCGCGCATGGCGCGTTCCTTCGGCGCCGAAGGCATCGGGCTTTGCCGCACCGAGCACATGTTCTTCGAGGGCGACCGTATCGTTGCCATGCGCGAGATGATCCTGGCCGACACGGAAAAGGGCCGGCGAACGGCGCTCGCAAAACTCTTGCCCATGCAGCGCTCGGATTTCCTCGAACTGTTCGAGATCATGGCCGGCCTGCCGGTGACGATCCGCTTGCTCGATCCGCCACTGCACGAATTCCTGCCCAAGACCGAGGAAGAGGTGGCCGAAGTCGCCGCCGCCATGAACGTGTCGCCCGACAAGCTCAGGCAGCGCACCGAGGCCCTGCACGAGTTCAACCCGATGCTTGGCCATCGCGGCTGCCGGCTTGCGGTTTCCTATCCCGAAATCGCCGAGATGCAGGCGCGCGCCATTTTCGAGGCGGCCGTCGAGGCCGGCAGAAAGGCCGGCGCGCTGGTGGTTCCGGAAATCATGGTGCCGCTGGTCGGTCTGGTGAAGGAACTCGACTATGTCAAGGCGCGGATCGACGCCGTCGCCAAGAGCGTGATGGAGGAAACCGGCGTCGAGATCACCTATCTTACCGGCACGATGATCGAACTGCCGCGCGCCGCGATCCGCGCTCATGTCATCGCCGAGGCGGCCGAATTCTTCTCTTTCGGCACCAACGATCTGACCCAGACCACCTTCGGCATCTCACGCGACGATGCAGCCTCGTTCCTGGAGACCTATCGCCAAAAGGGCATCATCGAGCAGGATCCGTTCGTGTCGCTCGACATCGAGGGCGTCGGCGAACTGGTGCGGATGGCGGCCGAAAAAGGCAGGGCAACGCGGCCGGAGATCAAGCTCGGCATTTGCGGCGAACATGGCGGCGACCCGGCGTCGATCCATTTCTGCGAAGAGGTCGGCCTCGACTATGTGTCGTGCTCGCCCTACCGCGTGCCGATCGCCAGGCTGGCTGCCGCGCAGGCGGCGGTACAGGCTGCAAAGAATGGCCGCAGGTAAGGGGCACGACGCTGGCCGTGACCGCACCACCGACTGATCGGCAGGACAGGTCTCGAGCCGTCCCTGCTCAGGCTGGATTGGCTTCGATCGTCACTTTGTTGGGATAGAACGCGCCGTGATCGCGGATTTCGATCATCTCATCGAAAGGCTGCTCATAGGCCCACATCGCATCCTTGCCTGCTTCCGCGGCAGGCAGCACGCTCCAATAGCTCGCATCGCCCTTGTAAGGGCAATGGGTCGACAGTTCCGTCTTGCGAAGCTGGTCGAAATCGATGTCTTCGAATGGAATGTAGAGGACCCGGGGGTAGGGGGATTCGGTCAACACCTTGGCCCTCGTGGACGAGGCAATGACCGCGTCGCCGGCGCGTACGGTCACAGTTCCGATGTAGGGCTCGACAGTAATCACTTTACCCGGGTTGCGTTGAAAGCCGGGTGACGGATTGGCGATCTGGTCCATGACGGGTTCTCCTTGCACGACCTAATGCATGTCGCCCAAAAGCTTGCCCTCGGGCTTGACCCGAGGGTGCGCAGCGGTTTCGGGATAACAACATGCATAAAAATAAGAACTTAAAGGCGCGTCGCGTGAAGTCCTTTTGACGCGACGCACTTTAAGGTGTGTCGGGCGTGCGCGCCGCGCAAGGCCGCAGTCGAATGCGGGGCTCGAAAACATCGCCTTTGGCGTTGCCAGGTCTCTCGTCAAGCCGGCCCTGACGATGACCGATCAGGCGGCAGCCTGAAATGCATCCATCAGCCCGGCATAGGCGGCGGCGATACCGGCGACCGGATTGGTGCTTCGCGAGACGGTTTCGACCTTGAGCGCACCACCGCCGGTCGGCAAGGTAAGAAGCAGGAACTGGCGGTTGCCGCCATCGCCGACGCATGCCGCGGCAACGTGCTGGCCCTCGCCTTCGTTCTGAACGCACATCTTGAACAGCAGCGTGCCGCCGACCGCCTCAAGGGCGCCGCCGACAACTTCGACGAATTCGTCTTCGGAAACGGTTTTGGCGTCCGGCACCAGATCAGCCAGACTTTCGGCGAGCGTATCTTCGAGAGTCTTGTCGTCGAGCTGCGCGTCCATGCGAACCTCTTTCATTCGCCAATCGCACCCCCTGCCCATTAATCAAAGTTAAGCCCATTAATCAAAGTTAACGCCGACGATGGCCGGATTGTGGCGGCCTGTCTTTTCGATCAATGTACTGCTTCTGCCCGGTCATGGCTGGACAATCCGCTTGTTCGTCCCACAATGGAACGAAAAACCAATGGGAGGAAAAGAATGCTCGGACTGATGCAGGAATGGCCGCTGCTTTGCCACAAGCTCATCGACAACGCAGCCAGGCAGCACGGCGAACGCGAGATCGTATCGCGCTCGATCGAGGGCCCGATTTCCCGGACCAGTTACGCCGAAATTCATCGCCGCGCCTTGCAGGTCGCCGAGCGGCTCGAGCGTGACGGTTTTGGGCTTGGCGACCGCATCGCCACATTGGCCTGGAATACGGCGCGCCACATCGAAGCCTGGTACGGCATCATGGGTGTCGGCGCGATCTATCACACGCTCAATCCGCGCCTGTTTCCCGAGCAGATCGTCTGGATCATGAACAATGCCGAAGATAAGGCGATCTTCGTCGATCTGACATTCATGCCGCTGCTTGAAAAGATCGCCGGCGCGGTCAAATCGCTGAGAAAGGTGATCGTGCTGACCGACAAGGCGCACATGCCGCAAACGGCGCTGCCGAATGCCGTTGCCTACGAGGAATGGCTTGACGAAGCCGACGGCGCATTCGCCTGGAAGACGTTCGATGAAAACACCGCCGCCGGCATGTGCTACACCTCGGGCACGACAGGCGATCCGAAAGGCGTCCTCTACAGCCATCGCTCGAACGTGCTGCACGCGATGATCGCGGCGATGCCCGACGCGATGGGCCTCTCGTCGCGCGACACCATACTGCCGGTCGTGCCGATGTTCCACGCCAACGCCTGGGGCCTTGGCCAGAGCGCGCCGATGATCGGCGCCAAGCTGGTCATGCCTGGCTGCAAGATGGACGGCGCCTCGATCTACGAGTTGCTCGACACCGAAAAGGTGACGTTCAGCGCCGCCGTGCCGACAGTGTGGCTGATGCTGCTCCAGCATCTGGAGGAGACCGGCAAGGAACTTCCCTATCTGAAGAAGGTCGTCATCGGCGGCTCATCCTGCCCGCGCGCGATCACGACGAAGTTCCAGGACAATTACGATGTTGAGGTCATCCATGCATGGGGCATGACCGAAATGTCGCCGCTCGGCACCTTGTGCACCATGAAGCCGGGCTATGCCGGGCTTGAAGGCGAAGCCAGGCTCGACGTCCAGGGCAAGCAGGGCTATCCGCCTTTCGGCGTCGAAATGAAGGTGACGGACGATGACAACAAGGAGCAGCCATGGGACGGCAAGACATTCGGACGCTTGAAGGTCCGCGGACCGGCTGTAGCGCGCGCCTATTATGGCGGCATCGGATCCGAACAGTTCGATGAAGAAGGCTGGTTCGATACCGGTGACGTCGCCCATATCGACCCGAGCGGCTATATGCAGATCACCGATCGCGCCAAGGACGTCATCAAGTCGGGCGGCGAATGGATTTCGACCATCGAGCTCGAGAATCTCGCGGTCGGTCATCCGGATGTGGCGGAGGCGGCCGCCATCGGCATCCAGCATTCGAAATGGGGCGAACGGCCGTTGCTTGTCGTCGTCCGCAAGCCGGGCCGGGAGCCGACCAAGACGGATATCCTCGCCTTCATGGACGGCAAGGTGGCGAAGTGGTGGGTGCCGGATGACGTCGCCTTCGTCGGCGAAATTCCCCATACCGCTACCGGCAAGATCCAGAAGACCACCTTGCGCCAGCAGTTCAGGGACTATCGCCTGCCGACGGATTGACGGACATGACGTCTTTCGCCTTAAAGCCGCCGCTAAACGGCTCAAAGCGCCCGTTCGGGGTGGAGCAGTGCTGAAAATAATGGAAAATCCCGAGCGACAGACGTCGAGGGCGGCCGGCTGGTCGCGGCGGACAGGCGCTTTTTCGGCGGTCCTGCTCCTGACCGTTCTCGTCGGCCACCGATATGAGCTTGTTGAAACGCCGGCTTTCCTTTGGGTGCTCGGCATTGTCGCGCTGCTTGCCGCCTTTGCGCTGCTGTTCGCCGGATTTGCCTTTTCGAGACTGTGGAATTTCGGCGACCGTGGCGGTCGCGATATCACCGTCGGCACGTTGCTGGCACTGCTGGTGCTTGCTCCCTTTGGTATCGCTGCCTACTGGGCAGCGACTTCTCCGCCGCTCAGGGATATCTCGACGGATTTCGACGATCCGCCGGTGCTCGACACCAGCACCCGGACCGGGGATATGAACGCGCTTTCGCCACCGACCCCGGGCGAGCAGCGCCTGCAGACCGAGACCTATCCGCTTGTCACCGGACGCAGCTACAATCTGCCTTTCGATCGGGTCCTGGAGGCAGTCGAAACCGTGCTCGACCGTCGGGATTGGCAGCTAACGGCGGCGTTTCCCCGTGCGATCGGGCAAAGCGAGGTGACGATCAACGCCCTGGCCAAGAGCTTCCTCCTCAGCCTTCCCGCCGACGTCGCCATCCGTGTGACCGACGATGGCGATGCAGTCATTGTCGACATGCGTTCGGCCACACGTTATGGCCGCTACGACCTTGGCGACAATGCGGCCCGCATCGTGGATTTCCTCACCGAGCTGGATCAGGAAGTCGCCGGCCAGGTCGGCACGGCCCCGGTCGAGTGATGTCCAGAGCATTTTGCAGCCAAGCGGTATCGCTCGGCGCCACAGAAATGCGGCTAATACAATCAGGGGTTGCCGGAGTCTATTCGACTTGTCTCGCCGGTCGCCTTGCGTCCATAAGCGGGCCTTTCCCTTCGGTCGAAATGTACGTGCTTCGCTCGACGGGACAGTTGTGGGATTGCGGCGATCGGTTGCGCCGCGAAGCAACCACGCGAGGTTGGTTCGCCGTCCCTAGGTCGGTTGATTGAACCTACGGGCAGACTATTCGGCCGGCTCGAATCTGCCTTGCATCAAGACTGTCTCCATCGGCCCAAGCGGATTGATGATCCGGCTCTCCAGGACTTCGATAAGTTTGCGTCCAACACCCGCCATGTCCACGGAATGAATTCCGATCTTTGCCGGCAGGAAGCGTGCCAGCCGCGTGCTGTCACGAGTAACAATGTGGACGTCGCTCCCCGGCACAAGACCTCTTCTGCCGAGAACGTGTAACGCCCCTAGAAGGCCCAGTTCGTTGGCGCATGCCAGGCCTGTCGGCGGATCTGAACAAGCCAGCAAGCGATCGAACCAGGCTGCGCTCGATTCCATGGTGAACATGCCATGACCGATCAGCGATTGGTCGATCGGAATACCGGCCTCGGCCATTGCCCTTCCATAGCCGGAAAGACGCATGGCACTTGCCTGATCCTCCGGAACCAGAAGTTGCAGTGCAATGCGTCGACAGCCCTTATCCATGAGCCGTCGGGTTGCCTCGTAGGCAATCTGTTCATTGTCGACATCGACATAAGGATACGCGGTATCCAGGTCGGTTCTTCCAAACGCGACGAATGGCATGCGTTTGTCCAGCAGCAGCTTGACGCGCGGATCACCCGACACCAAGCGCGTGATGATCAGTCCGTCTGTGCTGCGCGCCTGAAGCTGCCGCTGAACACTCTCGACGGGATCGTCGTCGGGAGTGGTGGAATAGATGGACAGACTATAACCGGCTTGCCGCGCCGCCAGCGTCATGCCTTCGATTAAAGGAAGCTTCAACAGATCGGAGAGATGGTCTCGTGTCTCCATCGGGAGTACTGCCGTCAGCATCAGCGTTCGACCGGTTTTGAGCGCAAGACCATGATGATTTGGCAGGTAGCCGACCCGCTTAGCCGCCTCCTTGACGCGGGCTATGGTCGAGGGCTGCACTTCCGGCCCATCCTTCAGAGCGCGGGACACCGTGGTCACCGAGAGGGAAAGTTCCGCCGCGATCTGCTTTAGATTGGCCATTGTTCGCCCGACTTCATTTGCGAAAGCGCCGGCTGATTTGCTGACCGCCATAACGTTACCGGATTCGACATCCCGGTCAATCCAAACTCCCATAGGAAGCAGCTTGACTCCGGCTCATTCAGATGCAATCGTAACGTTACGATTACAAATAAATGGCCATTTCGAGCAACATTTGATAAAAGTTGGGGAGGAGAACCTATGTCCTGGCTACGCATTTCCTTAACAGCGTTCGCAATCTCGGCGGCCTTGCCCGTCCATGCGCAAACAGTCACCATCACGACCGCAGGGGGCGACTATGGCAACGCCATCAAGGAGGCCATGTGGGGCCCCGCTGCAAAAGAGCTTGGCTACGATGTCCGCGAGGAGACGCAGAGCGACGGCCTGGCCGCCTTAAAGATGCAGGTCACCTCGGGTGCGGTCGCGACCGACGTCATTCACCTGGGCTCACCGGAAGGCGCCCAGGCGGCCGCACAATCGCTGCTGGAGCCGCTCGACTACAAGATCATCGATCCCAAATCCGTGCCGGACGGCGCAAAGTCCGACTACTGCTATCCGTTCGATTCCTATGGCACCGTCATGTCGTGGAACACCAAGACCTATGGCGAGAACCCGCCGAAGACCTGGGCGGAATTCTGGGACGTTGCCAAATTCTCGGGTCGCCGCGCGTTGCGCGCCAATGCGCAAGACTCGATCGAGATCGCGCTTCTCTCCGATGGCGTAGCGCCGGCGGACGTCTATTCCGTGCTCAGCACGCCGGAAGGTCTGGAGCGCGCCATCAAGCGGCTTGAAGCGATCAAGCCAAACGTCGCCGTGTGGTGGACCTCGGGAGCTCAGTCCGCGCAGTTGCTGAAGGACGGCGAAGCGGATCTGGTCGTTACCTGGAACGGACGGGCCCAAACCGTGAAAGCAGACGGGGGTGCTGCTGACTACACGTTCAAGGGTTCGGTTATCGGCACGGACTGCCTTGGGGTGCCGAAGGGAGCGCCGAATAAGGAAGCCGCGATGAAGCTCATCGCAGCGATGACGCAGCCCGCGCGTGTTGCGAAACTGACCGATTTCATCGCCTATGGCCCAGTCAATCCTGCGGCATATGAGGGTGGCCTGATTCCCGAGAATCGCCTGAAGACGCTTGCGACCGCGCCCGAAAATGCCGGCACTTCGGTGTTTTCGAATTCAGAATGGTGGGTCAAGAACGGCGAGGCTGCCCAAAAAGCCTTCGATGAGATGATGGCCCGCTGAGTCTCAGCTGTAAGGCTGGAGCAGATGATGAAGTCGCTCCCGATCACCATCGACAGCGTCAGCAAGGCTTACGGGACCTACGTCGCACTGGATGATGTTTCGCTCGACATTCAAGCTGGCGAATTCCTCACGCTGCTAGGGCCATCGGGATCTGGCAAAACCACGTTACTCATGGCTCTGGCCGGTTTTGTCCGGCCGGATTCCGGCCAACTCTTGTTGGGCGATCGGGACATCACTCGCCTGGCGCCCAACAAACGGGACATCGGCATAGTATTCCAGAATTACGCCTTGTTTCCCCACATGAATGTCCTGGCGAATGTCGCGTATCCGCTGGTGCTGCGCAAGACGCCGAGAGCGGAGGCGCGTCAGCGGGCGCTTGCCACCCTGGCCCGCGTGAAGCTGGATGGTCTGGCGGAGCGCAATGTTGCCGCACTATCCGGCGGCCAGCGCCAACGTGTGGCATTGGCGCGGGCGATCGTCTTCGAACCACGCGTGATGCTGATGGACGAGCCGCTGTCGGCGCTCGACAAGAATCTACGCGAAACCATGCAGTACGAGATCCGGCGTCTGCACGATGATCTGGGGATCACCACAATCTACGTGACCCATGACCAGCGCGAAGCGCTGATTATGTCTGACCGGATTGCGGTGATGAACTCCGGCCGCATCCAGCAGATCGATACGCCGCAGCGGATTTATGATCGTCCATCGACTCGCTTCGTCGCGGAGTTCATGGGCGAGGCTAACATTGTGGCGCCAGGCTCGGTGCGCAGGATCGATGGCGCCGAAGCGTCACGCGGGACTTTGATGATCCGCGCGGAAAGCCTTCATCTTGATGCGAAGCTCGTCGGGCAAGACGGAGTGGCGCTCGAAGGGATACTGCGCGCCAAGGCGTTTCGCGGCGAAAACTGGCTTTTGACGCTGGCGCTTGACGGTGGGCAAGAGGTTCTTGTCTGCATTCCGGCAGCGCTGGCCGGCGGCTGCGCCGAGCTTGCCGCCGGTCAGCGGATGACCGCATATGCACCAGCAGCGAAGGTTCACGCGATACCGGGAGCGACAGCGTGACCGTCACTCCGGATCCTGCGCTCGCCGCAGATGCGCGACGCGAGCGGCGATTCTTCCTTTCGCTTTCGCTCCCGGCGCTGTTCATCGTTGGACTGGCGGCGATACTGCCCATCCTTTGGATCATCCGGCAATCTTTCCTGACCACAGGGGGTGAGTACACTGTCGGCAACTACGCGAAAGTGCTTTCGAGCGGACTGACATGGTCGGCGCTCGTCACGACCCTTGAACTGTCCCTCGGCACGCTGGCGATCTGCATTCTTCTAGGCACCCCGCTGGCACTCGCTCTGGCCAGCGTCAGACCAAGGGTGGCCAACGTACTGATGGCCTTCGTCATGCTGCCATTGTGGACCGCTATCCTGGTGCGCACCTATGGCTGGCTCGTGCTCTTGCGGCGTGATGGCCTGATCAACGCGGCTTTGACCGGTTCGGGCCTGACGGCGGAGCCTTTGCCGCTGGTCTATAACTTCACCGGAACGCTGATCGGCATGGTTCACTACATGCTGCCGCTCTTTCTGCTGCCCGTTTATGCCGCGATGCGCGATATCGACCAAAACCTCATTCGCGCGGCAGCGAGCATGGGAGCCACATTCGAGCAGGTGATGCGCACCGTCATAATGCCACTTTCGGCGGGCGGCATCTTCTCGGGTTCGATCATCGTTCTCATCTATTCCATAGGTTTTTTCATCACGCCGGCGGTGCTTGGCGGCGGCAAGGTAAATCCTCTCTCTACCCGGATCGAGCGAACGCTATCGACCTTTCAGGATTGGGGGTCGGCGAGCGTCCTGGGCATTCTGCTCCTCGTTCTGATGGCGCTGATCGGTGTGATGTTGCTGGCGGCACGCCGCCTGCTGGCCCAGAACACAGTTGATGCCTCCCATGCTTGAGGCGTACCCGCACAACAGACTGGCCCGCATTGTCCTCTGGGGCTTTGCTGCTCTTGTGATGGCATTTCTGATGTTGCCGACGCTCGTGGTGGTGCCGCTTTCCTTCTCGGCGTCGAATCTCCTCGAGTTTCCGCCGCACGCCTACTCGTTGCGTTGGTACGAGAACTTCTTCGGCTCGGCGACGTGGATGGCTGCACTCAGGACGAGCCTGATCCTTGGGACATTGACGGCGCTGATCGCGGTGCCTTTTGCGCTGCTCGCCTGCATCTCAATGAATCGGCTCGGTGGGAAGACTGCTGCGGCCATCCAGAGCGTCCTGCTCACCCCCTCGATCACCCCAGGAATCCTGCTTGCGATCGGCCTCTTTTTTGTGCTGGCGGCACAACGTTTGGTCGGAACGTTGTTCGGTGTGCTGGTCGGACATGTGGTGCTGGCCGTTCCGGTGGCGTGCATTGTGTTGCTGCCCGCCCTGGCTCGCTTTGACTGGAACCAGGTTCAGGCGGCGCGTAGCCTTGGTGCGAACTGGGCCAGAGCTATTGGCGGAATAATCGTTCCGCAACTTCGGATCAGCTTGTTGTCGGCGACATTGATGGCCTTCCTGACGTCGCTCGACGAGTCTGTGATTTCGATCTTCGTCGCAAGTGGTCGCAACAGCACGATGCCGAAGCTCATGTTCGTGTCGCTGCGCGATCAGATCGATCCGACCATTGCAGCGATCTCGACATTGTGGACCGCTATTGTTGTGGTCGTCGTCCTGATGGTCGCCCTTCGCCAAAAATCCTGACCGAGACTGGAAGCATGCCTACAAATCATCACGCAGCCGGCGCTCCGGCGGATCATTCGACGGAGATACCTCAGGTAGGGTTGGCTATCATCACCGGGTCGGCAAACTGGGGGCTTGCCTTCCCGGAAGATGTCGAATTCGATGGCGTGCGCACGTTGCGGCGCGACATGAGTTTTGAAACACCTTTCGGTCGTACCGACAACTGGAAGCTGCTCGAGTTCGATGCCTCGATTACAGCCGAAGGGAGAGCGAAGCGGGCGCTGTGCATGTATTCGCACGGCAATCCCCGCGACCATATCGACCATTCCTGCCATCGCCGCGCGTTCTGGGTATTGATGCGGGCGGGTGTAAGGCAAGTTCTCGCCTGCTCGACCGTTGGCGCCGTCAACAAGGCGATCCAGCCCGGAGACATGGTGGTGACCGCCGATATCATCGAACTGACGCAGACCCCGTTTTCACTGCTTCCGGACCGCCAGAGCTTTGACTGTTCGGGCAAGCAGATCGTGTGTCCAAGATGTGCGGCGGTTCTGGTCGAAACGGCCCGCCGTCATTGGCCGGCCGAATGCCGCGTTCATGGCATCGAACAGCAGTTGGTGGCTGCCCACTGTTACGGGCCGCGACTGACAACCCCAGCCGAAGCCTTGGCGTATCGCGGCATGGGGGCGGATGTGCTTAACCATTCTATTGCCCCTGAGGCCACCTTGGCGCGCGAGATCGGCGCTTGCTTCGTGCCCTGTGCGTTCGTCACGGCGGGCTTCAACGACTATATGGACCGCAATCGCCGGAAATTGCTGCAGGAGGACGTGCTGCCCAATCTCTCCATGACAGCCTCGCGGGTTGCGCTGGAGACCGCCGCGCGACTTCCGGCCAATCCGGAATGCTCTTGCCAGGGTTTAAAGTCACCTCAACCGGAAGAACGTTCCAGCCGGTTCTGAGCTTTCAGGAGCGTAGTGTGAGTTCGTGGCGGGATCTTAGAGACTGTTTCGAAATTCGCTCTGGCGAGTCATATGGTGGTGGTTTCGAGAACCGGCGCGCAGCGGACATTTGGGTCCGTGAGCACCGCAAGCGCAGAAAGCGCCATCAGATGGCCGCCAGAGTGGAGTTTCCAAACGGTCTCTTAGCCAGGCGGCCTGAATATGCCGTCGATCGCCGGGTCGCCGTCGGTGGTGATGAGGCCGCGGGCCACCAGGTCCTCGAGATGGGCAAGCACCGACAGGCCGGCCGCGCCATGCAGGCGCGGATCGGTATCCCTGTAGATCGCCGCGACCATCTCCTTGATCGTCCGGTCGCCGCTTCTGAGGCGCTCCAGGATCGCTTGCTCGCGCGTCCTGCGATGCGACTTCAACTCGCGCATGAAGCTGCGCGGTGCTGTCACCGGCCCGCCGTGACCGGGCAGCAGCAGGCGATCGTCGCGCTCGATCAGCCGATCCAGCGAGGCCATATAGTCGGCCATGGCGCCGTCCGGCGGCGCAACGATGGAGGTTGACCAAGCCATGACGTGATCGGCCGAGAACAGGATACCTGTTCCTTCCAGCGCAAAAGCCGCATGATTGGCGGTATGGCCCGGCGTCAGCACCGTTCTGATCGCCCAGCCGTCGTCGTCGATCACCGTATCGTCGGCAAGCGCGATATCCGGATTAAAGGCGGTGTCGGCGCTGGCGTCGAGCGGATTGACCTCGCCGATGCGCAGCGGCCTCGCCGGCCGATGCCGACCTTCGGCCAGTACAATTGCGCCGGTGTGCTGCTTCAGCCGCGCTGCCAGCGGAGAATGGTCGCGATGCGTGTGGCTGACGAAAATGTGGCTGACCGGCCTGTCTCCGATCACCTCGAGCAGTGTCTTGAGATGCGCATCGTCATCCGGACCCGGATCGATCACCGCCAGCGTTTTGCGCCCGACGATGTAGCTGTTGGTGCCGTAAAAGGTGAACGGGCTGGGATTTTTCGCGGTAATCCGGAGCACGTCGGGCGCAACGGTCACGCCCTGGCCGTAGGGCGGGTCGAAGTCTGTGTCGAATGTCAGCGCCATAGGGAATGTCGTTCAGCTCTGTTCTGGAGACGGCAAAACCGATTGCCGCATAACACGGAAGCCAATATAGGAAAACGCAAGGCCGCGATCTGCGGCAGTCCGGAATGAGGAAGACCATGGCAATTGCAACGACGCCGCTTGTTTCTCTCGCTTTGCCTGAAAAGGGCGCGGCCCGCCTGGCGACGCAACTTCTGCTGGCGATTGTTGGAACGCTGGTGCTGACCTTGTCTGCCAAGACCAGAGTTCTGCTCGGGCCGGTTGACATCTCGATGCAGACCTTAGCCGTCTTTCTGATCGCCGCAGCATTCGGCATGCGCCTCGGCGTCGCCACGCTGCTTCTCTACATGGCGGAGGGCGCCATGGGTCTTCCGGTCTTCCAGGGCACGCCGGAAAAGGGCATCGGCATCGCTTACATGCTCGGCTCGACCGGCGGCTATCTTGCCGGCTTCGTGGTCATGGCGGCGATCGTCGGCTGGGCCGCCGATCGCGGTTGGGATCGCCATCCGATCAAGCTCTTCAACGCGATTCTGGTTGCCGAAATCGTCATGATGGCGATGGGCTTTGCCTGGCTGGCACTGCTCATCGGCCCGGAAAAGTCATGGCAGTTCGGCGTCGTGCCCTTCATCGTCGGCGACCTGATCAAGGCCGGCCTGGCAGCAAGCCTTGTGCCAGCCGTCTGGTCGCTGCTCAAACGCTCCTGAACTCTGGTCGATAGATCGGGCGTTGCACTGATCGAGTCCACGCAACCACAGGATGTGATCGTGGAAGGGTCCCGTTTCAGCGACGGCCTGCCGCGAGTTCTCGTCAAAGCAGGCCGCCGCCAAGGGGTCGGTAACGCTTTGCTAACGATAACCGTCACACTATGTTCAAATCGACCGATTAAGCACCAGAAGAGCCAGCGGTTCGCGAATCAGCGTAACCAGGCAGCTACATATCGACGCAATTGCTCGATACCGCTGCTGGATAGCTAAAACAGAAAGCGGCTCGATGACTTTTAGCTGCAGCTAAAGTAGTGGACAATTAACAGGATTTTTTCGACGAAGCTTGATTCTCGCGAGATGGTTGCTTGCTGGTATCTTCACGCTGTCGTAACCCTTGCCGTCAACCATGCCGAAAACGGCCGAGAGCGAGTCGTGTGACCAGCCCGGAAAAAACAACTGTTAAGGCGACTGTATCGTCGCAACGGCGCGCAACCGGCACCGCAGCACGCTGGTATGCCGCCAGCATATTTCCGGGAAAAGAAGACGTCGCCGAACGGCATCTCCGGATACAGGGGTTTCACCCGTTTACGCCTCGCTGCGAGAAGACCACACGTCATGCCCGGCGCATCGAGACGCGACCGGCGGCCTATTTTCCAGGTTACATGTTCATCGCCCTCGATGTCGCGCTGCAGCGGTGGCGCTCGGTCAATGGAACGTTCGGTGTGCGCTCACTCATCATGCAGGGCGAGCGGCCATTGCCGGTCCCGTCAGGGTTGGTGGAGCGGTTCATAGCCCTGACTGGCAGGGATGGCCTGCTTGATTTCAGCGGAGGGCTTGCTGCGGGCGCATCGGTTCGGATTCTTTCAGGTCCTTTCGCGGAGATGATCGGTCGCCTTGACCGGCTCGATCCAGCCGGAAGGGCCCGAGTCCTGGTTGCCATCATGAATGGCGAGATCCCTGTTGACATGGATTCAAGGGAACTCGTCGCGATCGCATAACCGCAACTGACGCCAGGTCATGCGGTGCAAGTGCTGCAAAGGCGGCTCTCGGGTTTCACCCGGGAGTGCGGTAGCCATTGTTGGAGCCGAAGCATACCGGTAGAATGAAAGCGATTCTTGCCGCAGCAGCTGCAGTGTTTGCTATGCTTCGCAAGGTTGCCTTGCGCGCGAATGGACACGAAGCCTGACAATCTCTGTATTTTTCATGGAATGCGAACGTTTCCTGACCGTTTTTCGGTGACTTCACTAGAGAGCGCTCTGAATTGAATATGTCCATCATAAAGCCGAAAAATCAGCGGCACCTGCTGCACCGGATTAGGTTCCAGCTTATTGGTGGATTGGCTTTTGCAATTCTAACTCCAGCGCTGGTTAGGATGCTGATCGATCCAAATATATTTTCCTATTCCAACATTCAGATTACGATCTTCGCGGGCATCGTCGCACATACTGCAGGCTTTTTTTTCTTTCGCCGAATAATCAATCTGCCTGGCGTTGCGGCTGCTGGCTATATTATGCCCACCTTTGCGCTGTCCTACGGACTTGTATATTTGGGAATTTTCCTGTTCCGAATTGACTATAGCGCGTTCCAGGCAGCCGGCAGTTTGACCCTGTCGATCTTCTGGTATTTCGGTCTGAGCATCCTGAGCCGGCGCCTGGACCCGTACAGTCTCGCCGTGGTTCCAGGCGGGGCTGTCAGTCGTCTTGAAGAGATTGGCGGCGTGAATTGGCATTGGCTCCGCTCCCCCGAAACGGTCATTGATCGCGTGAGCGGCGTTGTTGCCGACCTTCGTGCCGAGCTATCCGATGATTGGGAGCGCTACATAGCCGACCAGGCTCTCGCAGGCGTTCCTGTCTATCACGTCAAGCAGATCAGTGAATCGCTGACGGGTCGCGTCGAAATCGAGCATTTGTCCGAAAATACGTTGGGTTCGCTTAATCCCAACCAGGCCTATCTCAAGATCAAGCAGGTGATCGACTGGGTCTGCGCCCTGTTGGCCCTGATTATGCTAGCGCCATTCCTGACCCTGGTTGCGATAATGATTAAGCTGGAATCTCCTGGGCCCGCCATATTTCGTCAGGAGCGCCTCGGTTATGGCGGAAGATCGTTTACGGTGTACAAGTTCCGAACGATGACCGTCAGCGCACCTGAGGCGGCGAACGTTCGCAGTCTTGCAGTGACGAAGCCGGGCGATAACAGGATCACCCGGCTCGGCCGCTTCCTTCGCAGGAGCCGAATTGACGAACTGCCGCAGTTGATAAATATCGTTCGCTCGGAGATGAGTTGGATTGGGCCCCGCCCCGAAGCGACGGTGTTGTCTTCTCATTATTCGATGGCGCTGCCGTTCTATCGCTACCGAAATATCGTTCGCCCAGGAATTTCCGGGTGGGCTCAGGTGAATCAGGGATATGTGTCGGACGACGACGACGAGATCGAGAAGCTGCATTATGATTTCTACTACATCAAGAATTTCTCGCCATGGCTTGATATCGTTATTGTGCTGAGGACCCTAAAAACCATGCTAAGCGGGTTTGGGTCCCGATAGTAGCCGAGTTGAATTAGTCTGCTCCAGGGGTCGAATGCCGCCGTTCGACTGGAGAATATGGTTGTGTTTCTAGAGCCGCCGAAGGGAACGAAATGAGCCGAAAAACCGCACTCATCACCGGCATCACCGGTCAGGATGGCGCCTATCTGGCGGAACTTCTTCTGGCAAAGGGCTATGACGTCCATGGCATCAAGCGGCGTTCCTCGTCGTTCAACACCGGTCGCATCGATAATCTCTACCAGGATCCGCATGAGAAGGACGTAAGGCTGTCGCTGCATTACGGCGACATGACCGACGCCACCAACCTGATCCGCATCGTCCAGGAGGTGCAGCCGGACGAGATCTACAATCTCGCGGCGCAATCGCATGTTCAGGTGAGCTTCGAGACCGCGGAATATACCGCGAACGCCGACGCGATCGGCACATTGCGTCTCCTCGAAGCCATCCGGCTGCTTGGCCTGACAAAAAAGACGCGTTTTTATCAGGCGTCGACTTCCGAGCTCTACGGCAAGGTGCAGGAGATCCCGCAACGGGAGACGACGCCTTTCTATCCTCGGTCGCCATATGCGGCGGCAAAGATTTATGCCTACTGGATCACCGTGAATTACCGCGAAGCTTACGATATCCATGCTTCCAACGGCATCCTGTTCAACCACGAAAGCCCGATGCGCGGCGAGACGTTCGTCACCCGCAAGATCACGCGCGCGGCGGCTGCAATCAGGCTCGGCCTTCAGGACAAGCTCTACCTCGGCAATCTGTCGGCTGAACGGGATTGGGGCCATGCCCGCGATTACGTCGAAGGCATGTGGAGAATCCTTCAGCATGAAGTGCCGGATGACTACGTCCTTGCAACCGGCGTAAAGAATTCGGTCCGACGCTTTGTCGAGCTTGCATTCAGCGAGGTCGGGATCGAGATCGAGTGGGTTGGTTCCGGTATTGACGAAAAAGGCGTCGATGCAAAATCAGGCGCTGTCCTGATCGAGGTGGATCCGCGCTATTTCAGGCCGACCGAAGTTGAGCTGCTGATCGGCGACCCCTCGAAAGCGGAGCGCGTTCTCGGGTGGAAGGCGACAACCTCGCTCGATGCGATGGTCCAGGAAATGGTTCAGTCCGACCTTGAAACGGTAAGACGGGAATCCGAACACCGGCGCCTGGACGAGGATCGCATTCGCGTTGCGGCACAGTAAGCGACGCTGGGCCGCTTCAATATGAAAATCTCGGTATTGACGGTCTGCTGGAATTCAGCGGCAACGATCAAGCACACGCTCGACAGTTTTTTTGCCCAAGATCATGAGGACAAGGAACTGGTCGTTGTCGACGGAGCCTCGACCGACGAAACGCTCGCGATCGTTCGTTCCTATGCCGGGCAAGGGCTACAGATCATCAGCGAGCCCGACCACGGCATGTATGATGCTCTGAACAAGGGGCTCGCACTTTGCAGCGGCGAGGCAGTCGGGGCTCTCAATGCTGACGATGCATTTCATGACCGGTCGGTGCTTGGCAAAATCGGCGAGGCGCTCGCTGACGCCGATATTGTCCACGGCCACCTCGACTTTGTGGACAACCACGATAGCAAGCGGGTTGTTCGCCGCTGGCGGGCAGAACCAAGACCTCGAAACGGCTTCCGTTCTGGCTGGATGCCTGCTCACCCGACCTTCTATGTTCGGCGCGATGTTGCCGAAAGGGTCGGCCCTTTCGATCTGACGCTGAGAGTTTCCTCGGACTACGATTGGATGCTGCGGGCCGTCGAGCTTCATGGATTTAGGGTAGCGACGATCGAACAGGTCCTCGTTGACATGATGGTGGGGGGGGCTAGCACAAAGAGTCTCCGTTCCCACATCGGGCACAATCTGGAAGCGCTGCGTTCTCGCCGCCGGTGGCTTGGATCAGGCCCTGTCGACTACGCGCTTGTTGCGAAGCCGGTGCGCAAGATAGGACAGTTCTTCGGCATCAACAGTGCCAGCGCTGCGAAGCAAAGCCGGCATGGAGTAACTGAATAGTGGTTTCGGTAACCCATGCCTCGAAGGCCGGCGCACAGGTGAAGCGCAATCGCGTTCACGTGTCTGCGCCCGATGGCCACCGCCAATTCTACCAAGGCCTCTTTGCCAGCCTGTTTGACCTCGAGCCGGTAATGGGACGCATTGGACCTCGATTGTGGCTTGACCTCATTCGAGCCCGCCAACTCCTGTTTGCCACCATAGACGATGACTACGCTGGTTTCATAGCAGTCGCGTTGACAAGATCGCTGATCGGACGGCGCACGGTTGGTCTTTTCCTCAGGCCGTCCCAATGCTTCGAGAGGGGAAGGCTCGTTTATCGCCTTAAGAGATGGGCTTTCCGGTGCTTGCGACATTTGCCTCGCCTGTCGCTCTTTACGATCTTGCCGTTCAGATTTGATCGTCGATTTGCCCAAGTCGCGTACGGGTGGGTACACGATCCTCAGATGTGGGACATGCATGACCGCGCGACGTCTATCGAAACGTCCCAACTGTCGCGCGACGTGCTGGCCGCGGCCAGCGGACGCGCCATTTTGTGCTTCCTGGGCAGCGTGAGAAAGTCGAAGGGCTTTGAATTCTTGGTCGACATCCTTTCCGACCACCCAGATCTCGTGAAAGATGTTTTTGTGGTGGCTGCCGGCCGCGTCGATCCGGCCTCTGGCAGGGATTGCGCTCGGCTGATTTCTATTGGCGGAATGGTGGTCGACCGTTTCGTGTCCGACGACGAACTTCTGAGTCTTTACAAGACCTGCGATTTCGCCTGGTGCTGCTACGAGCCCGACTACGACCAAGCCTCCGGCATATTCGGGCGAAGCGTACAACTGGATGCACGTCCGATCATCCGCAAAGGCTCGTACCTTGAGAAATACGCACAAGAAGGTCCAGTTGCCCCGATTTGTCTGGTTTACGGCGACACCCGTGACGCTGCAGCCAATATTGCAGCCGCCGTGGCCAATCGATCCGACAAGGTCGTGGAAAGCAGATCCGGCAAAGCGGAGCGGCTAGGCGAAATCGTCGGCGGCTGGCGGTCCGATTTTATTCAGAAAATCCGAGCTGCCCTTTGAACCGCAGGCACATATTCCTCAAATACCGCTGGCAGTCGGCCTCGAGTGCTTGCGAGGCGTGGTTCGAAGGTGTGGTCGGTTTCGCGTGTATCCGATGGTGAAAAAGGTACTGTACTTTCATCATGCGACGGGCTTGGGTGGGGCGCCACGGAGCCTTTCCTTGCTTATTCGAGGCCTTGATCGCGAGCGCTTCCAGTCAGTCGTGGCTATGCCTAGGCGGGAGGGCAATGGTGCCGTAAAGGCCTTGTTTCGCGACGCTGGTGCCGAGGTCATCGAAGAGAGAGATATACGGCCGTTCAATGGTTCCTCAGTTGCGCCAAACCACAAATTGAAGGATCGCGCTTATGCGATAGCTTCATATCCATTCACCGTTAGGTGCGCGAAGCGTTTAGTTGATGATGTGCGTCCGGATTTGGTGCACCTCAATTCAACCTGTCTAGTCGCTGCCGCCGCGGGGGCTCATATGGCGTCGCCAGACTTGCCAGTGATCGCTCATGTGCGCGAGCCTCTGCTCTCCAATAGGTGGGGTCGGGCACTGGCCAGTCTTAATAGGAGGCACGTGAATTCCTTTATTAGCATTGACGAGGCTGGTTTGCGGACGCTCGGAAGCAAAGATGTGGACGGGACCGTCGTGTATAATTTCGTCGACGAACGAGCATTTCACGCTGATCTTAGATTGGGTGAAAAATATAGGCGCACGCAGGCTTGGGATGATGACGACGTAGTTTTCCTATTCTTGGCTCGTATTGCTCCGTCCAATGGGCCCCTTGAGTTGGTGAGGTTGATCGACGCGAATATACAAAAGTTGCATCCGTCTGCTCGATTTGTTGTAGCCGGGTTCCCGGAACGTAAGGCCGACTACGCTTTGGCTGCATACGAAGCTGTAAAACAGAGTTCCCGATGTGTTGCGTTGGATTTCGTGGAGGATGCTGTCCCCCTGATGTTGGCTTCGGATGTTATGGTCGCTCCTTTCACAGAGCCCCACAGTGCGAGAAGTGTGTTCGAAGGTGCCGCATTAGGAAAGCCGGGCTTGGTCGCCAATGTTCCACATTTGGTTGAATTAGTGAAGGACGGTCGCACAGGCGCTGTGTTCAGTTGGGAAGAGCCGAATACCTTTGTGTCTGCTGTTAATGACTTGTGCAATAGTGATAAACGAAGGGAAATGGGGCGAGCTTCGCTTGAATTTGCTAAGGCGAACTTTTGCAGCAAGACAGGTGTCGAAAAGACGATGTCAGTCTATGACAAACTGTTAGAGAACAGATGATCGCACGAATTGGACATCTGTATGACATAATAAGCCGTTTCTACTGGTCTGTGAGAGTTCGCCTGCAACTGCGCATCCGCAGAGTCCCCTTGCCCAAAGGCTTTGTGGTGCTTGGTCCATTGGGATTAAGCGCGCGGGGTCGAATTCGTATTGGTGAGAACGTCACAATCGTAAACAGCTCTCGTTTTAATAGGGCCGGTATCAACCACCCAACACAGTTGGTGGCTGGACAGGGAGCAACACTGACGATTGGTAATAATACTGGGATATCGGGAGCAGCAATATTCTGTTCAGAGTCAATTACGATTGGGGATCATGTCCTCATCGGAGCAAATTGCAATATATACGACACAGATTTTCACCCGGTAGATTTTATGCAGCGGCGCGAGGGGATGCCATGCAACACCGCGCCGATAGTTATCGAAGATGATGCTTGGCTGGGTGCGGGCGTTACCGTCCTGAAGGGGGTGGTGATTGGCGCGCGCTCCGTCATCGCGGCGGGAAGCGTCGTCACTTCCGACATCCCGCCGGATTGCCTGGCCGGCGGGGTGCCCTGCAAGGTCATACGGTTGCTGACACCCAAGCACCCCCCGGATGCAATGCGAAGCGCTTGGCGTTCGTCATGAGGGCGCAGGGTTCGCTCTGGCCGCGCTATTCGGACTGTTGCTGCCTGGCAATTTTGTTGAGGGACGGCTGTTCGTGCTGGTAAGCCTTGCCGTTGCGATGCCGTCCGGTCGGCGCCGTGCTGGGCAAGTGGTTCCGCTTGCACGTCGAGGCATGCTGTGCCGTCGTTTCCAACCTACCCGGTGTAGGTGAGGAGGCGCTCAAGGTGGGTGCCGTTTGGAGCCATTCTGGGTATTGGATGACGTCCTGCATGATCATGGCATTTTATGATGTTAGAAAGAGCGGGCTCCGCAGATCGCGGCAGGCGCCAGATGGCTACGTGCATGGCCCTTTGGCCAACCGACAAGAGTGCTGTGGAATGCCGTTGTGACCAAAGCTCTGTCCGGTCGCCCCGAGACATCAAAAGGCTCTGTGCTAAGCAGTGAGCATCTGACGCGCGATCTCGGGAGACGCACCGCATCTGGAGGGGTCATAGCCCTCTGCGCTCAGGCTTTGATTCTGCTCACGCAAGTCGGCTACATGGCGCTGATGGCGCGGTTGCTCCAACCCGATGACTTCGGTCTGGTGGCCATGGCGGCGTCCGTCACCGCGTTTGTCGGAGTCTTTGCCGACTTGGGTCTGTCCATGGTGACCATCCAGCGCAAGGAGGTTGATCACGACACTGTCAGCGCGTTATTTTTCGTCAATCTTGGCGTCGGCTTCGCTCTCATGCCGCTGACGTGGATGATGGCGCCGGTCGCAACCTGGCTTTTCAATGATCCTCGCGTTTTTCACCTTGTCCTAGTTCTGGCGATCGCCATCCCAATCACTGCGGCCGGTGCGCAGCACAAGGCGCTATTGATACGCAACATGCGTTGGATGTCGCTGCACAGTGTGAATCTTGGCAGCCTCGTGTGTGGATGTGCTGTCGGTGTTGCAATGGCATGGGGTTGGCACTTCGAATACTGGTCGCTCGCTGGAGCGACGCTCACGACGGCCCTTGTTGGCACGATTGGCCAGTGGATACTGTCACCTTGGCGTCCGACCAAGGTCGCCAATTGGAGGAATGCACGATCGGCCATCAGCTTTGGGATCAACTACAGTGGATCCCAGTTCACGAACTACATTAATCGCCAATCCGACAACGTGCTGGTCGGCTGGAAATCCGGTCCCAACGAACTCGGATTCTACACCCGCGCCTACTCGCTGTTCATGCTGCCGATGACGCTTATCAGCGGACCAATCGGCTCGGTTATCATTCCGATGCTGAGCCGCCTTCAAACCCAACCTGACAAATGGGCTAGAACCTATCTCAGCGCCATGCGGCTTACACTCATGATAAACACGATATTGTGCATCCTCATCACGATCAATGCGCAAGAAATCGTAGAGATTGTTTATGGAGAAAATTGGTCAAAGTCTGGGACTATTTTGATGATACTGTCATTGTCCCTCATTACGAGTATTTCTGGTCAGTTTGGTGGTTGGGCACTAATCTCTTTGGGTCGGGCGCGCGAGTTGTTTGTATTTTCTATCTTCACTTCATTAATCCGATTTGCGCTTTTCTTGTTCGCCATTCAATGGGGCGCTCCGGGAGTTGCTGTCGCTTGGTGTATAACGTCTTGGGTGTTCACTCCGGTGCTTTGGCTTTATGCGACAAGAGATACAGCGTTGAGGTTCAAGGATCTTGTAAAGGCATCGAGCCTATTCTTCACTGCTTATATTGCGCTCGTCGCCTTCTTTCATTTTTGGGATTCGATAGGATCTTCATCTGGGGCCTTGTCACTGCTGACTGAGGGCGGCCCCGTCTTAAAGACTATCATCACAATGTTAATCTATGGAGTTTTTGTTGTTGCTCCGTATCGTTTCGCCGGTTCCATGTGGGAGGACATGCGGCTCTTTCTAGACAAAGACGTCCATCCAGAGGATCTAAAGCATTGAAAATCATCGTCGAAACCACGGTTTTTTTGAACGGCGGAGACGCTGCGATCCAGGTCGCGACAAAACGGATTCTTAAAGCCGCGTTCGGAGACGATATCGAAATCGTTTTTGCGGACATGGATGCGCTAGTCGCCGAACGGTACTATCCGGGAAACGCCTTTGTTTGCTTTCCTTCTGCACAGCTTCATAAGAGTAAATATATTAGGCTGCTTAATAAGCTGACAAAGGGACAGCTGGAATTAAATTTAGTTTATTCAATTCTAATCGCCATGATCTTTATAGAGCGGCGTTTGAGTTGGTTGAAATACCTTGGCTACGGAGGCCAAGTTGCTCGAGCCTTACGAGAGTACATCGCGGCAGATCTCATTATTTCGACAGGGGGCACTTACCTTTCAAAGAAACACCGGCGGTCGGTTTCCCATCGACTGCCGGAATATGAGAGAGACGTCTATCTTGGAAAGCCGCCCATTTTTTTTACGCAATCGATGGGTCCATTCGGCGATGATCGCATTTTCCACCGACTTGCGGAGATCCTGAGAAAAAGCCCTCTCATACTGGTCAGAGACCGGAAATCCATGGCTTTCGCGAAAGAGCTTGTCGGACATACCGATAATATTGAGGAAGTGGCAGACTGCGTATTCATTCTGACCGACCAGGACGAGATCGAGAGACGGCGCGCAGCGTTGCGGGTTGCGAAGCCGGGACGGCGGCCGAGGATCGCCGTTTCGGTGCGACCGTGGGCGGATTTTGGGGAGCGAGACTCTGAGGTCGGCCGCGCGAAATACCATCAGTCGGTCGCCCGAGCGGCAACGTGGTTCGTGGAGGAGGTCGGGGCGGAAGTGACATTTATTTCGACCTGCCAAGGGATTCCCGAGTACCGATTCAACGACTCGGACACGGCGCGCGACGTCTTGAAGTATCTGCCGGACCACGTGCGAAATAGCGTAGTCGTTGATTCGCAGTTCAGGGACACCGAAACATTGCTTCGTAAAATTGGCGAATTCGATGGCGCCATATGTACGCGCATGCACATGTGCATTCTGAGTTTGTGCCGCGGCCTTCCGGTCTTGCCGATTTGCTACGAGAGGAAAACAGCAGATCTTTTCCGATCACTTGATTTGGAGGAATACGTTACTTTCATCGATAAGATTGAGCCGGATGGGTTTCGCAATCTCGCTGAGCGCTGGTGGAAAAACCAGGAATCGATAGTAGAAAGATCGTTGCGGGGGACACTTGCGTTGCGCGACAGTGCTCTATCCACGGTCGGTATTCTCAAAAGCAGATTTGCACCGGTGGAGTTGCAGATGGAGGCGGTATCCTCATGATTGCGGTCATTTCGCAATTCTTCAACTCGCCTTCTGAAACATTTATCCGAGATCATGTTCGCCACCTCGCGCCCGGTAGGACTGTGCTCATCTGTCAGGAGCCTGATGGTGCCGATCAATTCGGTTATCCGGTTCTTTCCGGGGTTCCGCGGCCATCACCGCTTAGCCGACTCCCCAGCCGCATTGCCAATGTGGCGCGCCTAGGCTGGCTTGCCTATGTGCGTGAGGGAATGTCGAGGAGCGATGAGGACAAAGTTGTCGAATTTCTCAAGGCCCACAATGTGGATGCCGCCCTTGTCGAATATCTTACGATGGGGGCGCTGTTTGCTCCTGCTTGTCGCCGCGCCGGCGTGCGCTTGTATGCCCATGCCCATGGGGCGGATTCGACCGTGATGCCCAGGAAGCAATTATGGCGACGTCGCTACCGGCGTCTCTTCACCATCGCTGACGGCATCATCACGCCATCACGTTTCATCGCCGACCGTCTAAGTCAAATCGGCTGTCCGTATGAGAAACTCCATGTCAGTCCGTGTGGAGTTTTGCCTGAGCGCTTCACACCATCGAAGCGCGAAAGCGGGCGGCTCCTTTTCGTTGGGCGGTTCGTTGAAAAGAAATCACCGCATCTCGCTATCGAGGCGTTCGCCCGGATCGCCTCAAGGTTTCCCGAGGCGCGACTTGATTTCGTCGGGGATGGGCCCTTGATGGCGCGATCCAAGGCGTTGGTGGAGCAGGAGAACCTGTCGGATCGTGTCATTTTTCATGGCTCTCGAAGCACAGAATATGTTCAGGGCATGATGCAGGACGCTGCAATTTTCGTGCAGCATTCAGTGACGGCTCGTAATGGTGATATGGAAGGCCTGCCGGTATCGATCCTGGAGGCAATGGCGAGCGCGCTTCCCGTTGTGGCGGCACGTCACAGCGGCATTCCAGAGGCGGTTGTCGATGGCAAGACCGGCATACTTGTAGAAGAGCACGATATCGAAAGCATGGCAAAGGCGCTTGCCAGTCTCATGGCAGAGCCCCACCGTGCTGCCAAGATGGGGGATGCCGGGCGCCAGCGTGTGCTGGATCATTTCACGCAACGGCACACGCGCGATCGCCTTCGACACGCCATGATGCTGCCGACAATTGCGGAACCTCTCGACTTCGCCGAGGGCCAGGTTCAATGAAGAATGCCGATCAGTGGAAGCCCACCAAGTTCGAGCGGACCAACAAGGGTGTTTGGCGCTCTAGCCGCAAAGAGGTACCGGCGCGGTCGCGATTGATCGCCGATCGATTGGCGTCTGTCTATGCTGCGGCGATCGCTACTCATGCCAAGGGCCGTCTCGCCGATCTGGGCTGCGGGGCCGTTCCGCTTTACGGGATCTACCGCGACCGTGTCAGTGATGTGTTCTGCGTCGATTGGCCGGGCAGCACTCATGGCGCGGCCTACGTCGACCTGTTCGCGGACCTCAACGAGCAGTTGGTCCTGGAGCAAGAGAGTTTCGACACCATCATCGCCAGCGACGTCATCGAACATCTGCATACGCCGCAGGCATTGTTCGACAGTGCAGCCCGGGCTTTGAGGCCTGGAGGTAAATTGATAGTCGGCGTGCCGTTTTTTTACTGGCTGCATGAGATCCCCCACGATTATCATCGCTACACGCGCTTTGCATTGGAGCGGATGACGACGAAGGCCGGCTTGAGCACAATCGAGTTGACATCCTATGGCGGCGTCACGGATGTTCTTTCCGATCTTGCCACGAAGGCGGTGGCGTCTCGGCCCAGGATTGCCAGTTCCGTCTATTGGCTCACCGCGCTGATGCGTGCGTTGCCACCTGTCAAGAAGTTGGGGCTTGCGACTCGCGAGAGCATGCCGATGGGTTATCTTCTGGTAGCTGAAAAAGTATTAGCCCCGCCATCTTTGGAGGGAGGCTAAAAAATGCAGGACCACCGAATACTGCGCCTCCACCCGGTGTCGTCGATAGCTGTAAGGCTCGATTCCGCCGCCAGCGGCACAAAGAGAGACGCGACGACGGTCCGTTTCATTTTTGTGAAGGCTGCCGTGAGGTGCGATTAGCCTCATGACTCAGAGAGTCAATTTTCACTACGACGCACCACCCGCCGATTTCGATCGAGGGGGGATTGGTCGTCGATTTGAGCATTTGAGAGGTTATGTAGACAGGCGCATAGTATTTTCGCCTGCGATGGCCTTCGCTCTGGCAATTTGTGGCATATATTCTTTTTCGGGCATCGTGAATAGGATCGATCCGGAAGGAAGCTTGGGTTCCTTGCTAATTAGGGCGGCAATCGCTTTGATAACGGCGGTTTCGTTTATATTGGTTCCACCAAGGTTTAGGTCGACAACACCGTACCTTTTGCCGTTGAAGATTTTTTTTATACTATACCTTTTTAGGCTTGTCGAAAATATTTATATATCTTCGATGAAATTTTCTCCTGGCCCAGCCATGTTATTTAGCGTTTTCCTTGTAACGAGCGTGGCAGCCACATTTATTTTATCGTCGATGAGTAGGGCGATAAGAGATGAAAATTTGATTTTTAGCCTGAATATACTTTGTGCACTTTTTCTGGTTGGGCTTTACCTAAACAGGGATATGTTATTTGTGAGTGCTGACAGCAGAATGTCCCTGGATAAAATTAATCCGATAGCGATGGGACACACGGCTTTCGCATTTTTGATATACTTCATTATATTGACGGAAAGGACAAGAAAGCTATCGTTTAAATCGATGATAATGTGCCCGCTGCTTTTCCTTGTTGTCGTATGGGCGAGATCCCGGGGGGCATACATTGCTGGCGCCGGAGCCCTGTTGGTCTATGTTCTGCTGCTTAAGGGATCAAACCGAGTACTCGCCATTTCCGGTGCAATTGCGGTGGCTATAGTGGTTTTGGCGAGCACCGGAACGGAGCTGATCGATGTTGTTGCCGACAGACTCGAGCAAATTAATTCTGCCGATCAATCAACGACGTTGCGCAGTTTGATGCAAGAGGGAGCCTGGAGGCAGTTTCAAGAAGATCCTTTGTTTGGGCGTTATGTTGTCGAGATGCAACTTCGTTTCTATCCTCATAACATCTATCTTGAATCCCTGATGTCGGTTGGGTTGATTGGGTCATTGCCTTTTGCGGCTCACATCATTTTGGCACTTAGATCGACGGTCGGCATCATTCGGTCTGGCAAGTTCCCGCTCGGCGCAGTGTTTGCTGCCGTCGTGTTCATCAGGGAGGCTATTGCCGGCCTGGCAAGCGGTAGCCTGTGGGGAAATGCAATCTTCTGGGTTAGCTCGGCTCTGACGATATCGTTCTGGTATGGGTATCAAGGGTTTCTTGATAGAAGCCGCAAATTGGAAAATCGGGCTTATTAGATATCGAGTGTACCGGCTGCGATCGGTGCCTTCGACGAGATCACTGGCGATGGCTCTGGTGAATTGCTTGAAGACGGCTTAATCAAGATCGTACTCGCCTACCGCAGCTACGACGAGGCCATCCTCAGAGCCAACGAGATACTTCCTCACAGCCTGCTAGAACCGGCCTTGGGAAATGTCCAAGGCGTTCACCGAGCGCTCCGAAAATCGAGTTCTGCCACTCATCCAGATTTGGTATCTGAATTCTGATTTGGAGTTTATCGCCAACAATGCAGGGCGTGGAGCACTATAGGCTGATCCATTTTCGATGGGCGGTTTGCGACCGGTTTGGCAGGAAAGGTGTACGGTGATTCTCAGGACGTTTATTGGCTGGAACAGGTGCGCGGCAGCATGGCTGGAACGCCACTTTCCCGGGATTTTCGGCGCGCCGTCTTACAAAGCTGAGCTTGAGCGTCGTATCGCCGAGGACGTTGCGCGCCTGAGGCCGTCGGCGATCCTTGAGGTCGGCGGGATCGACCGGCCGCTTCTAGTGCGGAGTGCCGAATTCACCTATATCGGTCTCGACATCGAGGAAAAGCCGGACTGCTATCGCATCTACGATCAGTTTGTTGTCCAGTCGATCGAACAGCCGGTCGAAGTCGAAGCTGACATGCTCATTTCGATCACATTGATGGAGCATGTGCCGAACAACAAGGCAGCGGCGCGTTCGATGTTTTTATTGTTGAGGCCCAGTGGCGTCATGCACCACTATATCCCGTCGAAGTGGCATCCCTATTCGGTAGCATTGCGGATCGTCGGACCGGTCATGCAAAAGTGGCTGATCCCGTATCTCAGGCCGTCGGCGGTCGGAGTTACCGGTTACCGCGCCTTTTTCGACCATTGCTCTCCTTCGGGTATGACCAAGCTGTTTCGCGGCCAGGGATTCGAGCAGGTCGACGTCAGACCATTTTACCGGGCCAGCGATTATTTCGCGTTCTTTTTACCTGCCTACCTTTCCGTCGCTTTGTTCGAGAATCTGTGCGCAGTCCTGAACTGGCGGATCTTCTGTTCCGGCTTCGTCATAAGCGCTAGAAAACCGACGCACTAGATCATCAGCAAGAGCAAGACCATGCGACTTTTTCAAAATTCTGGAATCGCCTCAAGCTATCGCCCCCGCCTTGCCGATCTCGTCGCGGGGATCAGTGGGTTCGAGCAGCAGAAGGACGTGTTTCTGAAAGACCGCTACGGTGCGGCACATATCCTCTTGCCCGTGCTCGACCGCAGTCCCGAAACTTTTTTTACGAATGGCGATGACGAGTCTCTGCAGCGGGCGTGGGCGCGCGAAAACGGGCTTGGCGAAGATACGCCACTGGCCGACATTCTTCTTGCCCAGATCGAGCATCACAAGGCGGACGTATTCTACAATCTCGACCCGTTTCGTTACGACGCCTCTTTTGTGCGCCGCTTGCCTGGGCATGTGAAACGAAGAATCGCCTGGCGCGCCGCACCAGGCAGGATTGACTTTTCCGGTTATGATCTTGTCGTTTGCAATTTTCCGTCAATGCTAAGGCTTTGGGAGGAGCAGGGCGCCAAGACGGCCCACTTCTTTCCTGCTCACGATCCGGAGCTTGACACTATGGCCGCAAATCGGAACAGGGATATCGATGTGCTTTTCTTCGGTGGGTACAGTCGCCATCATCAGCGCCGGAGGCACATATTGGAAGCAGTCGCAGGTCTTTCCAGCCGGCGCCGCGTCGTCTTCCATTTGGATCTGTCGCGCTTCACGCCACTCGCCGAGACGCCGCTGGGCTGGTTTGGTCCTCTGAATGCGGTGCGCCGCCCGCGTACGATCCGCAGCGTCAGCGCGCCTCCTGTATTCGGTCGCGCAATGTACACGGAGCTCGGAAGGGCCAAGGTCGTCGTCAATGCCTCGATCGACATGGCTGGTCCAGACCGTGGCAATATGCGCTGTTTCGAAACCATGGGTGCCGGCGCTCTGCTGGTCTCTGACGCAGGTAACTATCCCGCACCGATGCGCGATGGGGAAACCATGGTCCTCTACAACCAACCGGAGGACGTATCGAAAACAATCGAACGGCGGTTGGACGACGGAGGCTGGGATAGGATCGGTTGGGCAGGCAACCGCGCAATTCGTGAAGAATACAGCAAAAAACGTCAATTCGAGCGGTTTCTTGAATTGGTATAGTGGACGTTCGATCCTCCGGCGAATTGCTCCAATCGCTGTGGAGTAAGTGAAAAGCAATTCGGACTATCGAATCTTGCCCTGTTCTCGAAGGAATTTCAGCGTAGCCTGCCACCACTCCGCTTTTTCATCCCATTTCGCTGGCCCATCGCTCGGGCCGCCACGCATCGTGCCCCATATGACGACCCCGTCGGCCAGCCTCCTGCAAGTGTCCAGTTGGGCATACCAGAGGTCGCCAGGCAGGAAGGCAACCGTCTTATGAAATTGCGGCCACAGGAAGCAGTAGACTGGTTTTCCTTGTGAGATTCTTCGTGCCTCCTCAAGGTTGGCTTGCGCATAGGCCACCCAGGCGTCCTTATCGCCATAAAACGTATAGAGGGAGGGGTAGAGCGCATCGATGTGGGGAACGAGGGAGGACGCGATGATTGTATTCTGCTGTTTCCAGTTGTCCAGCGCAGCAGCGCCCTCATGACCGATCGCTCGCCAATAATCCCTGAGTGGCAACACGCTATAGAGGCCCAGCTTGACGCCCGGGTCTGCCTTCCTGAAGGCGCTGAGCGTCTTCCGGTATTTCGCGATGGACGAAGCTTGATCCGGGCCAGTCAAGGGCCAATTTTCAATGTCGATATTGAGATGTTCGTTGCTCCTCGGCAATGCCAATGCTCGCTGCACTTGGCCGGCGTCTGGAACGTCTAGTCCCAGAACATGAGGGTCTGCGATCGTAAGATGTTCGAAACCGAACGAGCGAAACTTGGGTGGTCCGCCGGTGAACGCCAGAGCCTCGAAAAGCTTGAACGGTGCATGCGTCTGCGCGGTCGCAGGCCATAGGCCGGTTAAAAGGCACGCTACGCAGAATACCGCCTTGAAAAACATGATGCTTGGTATTCGGTGTTTTTTCGCGACCGAGATTCGCATGGTTCGAACTCCTATCGACCTAAACTTGACGAGCCAAGAAACGGTAGCTTAGCTCGACGCTTCGAACAACTTCCTGACCGAAACGTGATCGAGATGCGGTGCTTCCAGGTGATCAGCAACGACGCAGGAAATTATCCAACTGAAACGGTGGACGGGCGGAGCATGCGAGCCTATGACCGAACGCGCTTCCGTGTTCATCAAGCTCGCCTTGGCGGCTTGTCGTGGGCAATCTGACAAATCTGATGGGAGATCGGGATCGTTTTGACCAAGGACGTGCCGCCTTATGCAGTTTTTGCCGGAAATCCGGCACCGGGAATCCGGCAGAGGGTTTCTTCTCGATGCCTGAAATGGCCATGACTTGGGAGGACGCTGTCCGCTGGTGCATGAGCGAGCCTTCGATGAAGGAACTCGCCCGCGCCGCCTATTTTGATGATCCGGTCGTGGCCGCACAGCGCTATCACGAAAGCGCGGAGTTCGACGCGGTTTGCAGCATGATCCCGCGCAAGGCGGGCCGTGCTCTCGATCTTGGCGCCGGCAACGGCATACTCTCCTACGCCCTGGCGCGCGAAGGGTGGTCGGTAACCGCAGTTGAGCCTGATCCGAGCGCACTCGTCGGTGCCGCTGCGATCCGGGCGCTTGCTGAAAGCACAGGCACGCCTATCGATGTGGTCGAAGCGTTTGGGGAGGCGATCCCGTTGTCCGCGGCAGGCTATGATTTGGTCGTCGCACGGCAGGTGCTTCATCATGCCCATGATCTTCCGGCTTTCTGCCGCGAAATGGCGCGTCTCTCTCGCGAAGGCGCGACGGTGCTGTCGTTGCGTGACCACGTGGTCTCCGGGCCGCAGCAACTCGAGCCTTTCCTGCGCGCACACCCGCTTCATCATCTCTACGGTGGAGAGAACGCCTTTACGCTGGCGGGTTACCGCGCTGCAATCGAGGGGGCCGGGCTGACGATCGATCGCGAATTGATCTCGTTCCAGTCCGTCGTGAACTATGACCCAATGACACCATCCGAGATTCGCGACAGGCTCGCCAAAATCTTTGGTCCGTTTTCCCCGGTTGTTCGCCTGGCTCTTTCGCCTGTGCCCTTTGGTGTCGTCGCCAGGGTCGCCGCCTCGCTTGACCGCCGGCCTGGACGCCTGGTCTCTTTCCTTTGCCACAAGCACGGGCCTTTGCCACAAGCAGGGGAAGGACTGATTTCTTGACACAATCAAAAGAGGTTAAGCCTGTCTGGGTGACTGGAGCCGGCGGTTTCATCGGCCTGCACCTCGCTCGTTTTCTTGCTCAAAAGGGGTGCCATGTCATCGGCTTCGGTCGAAAACAAGCACCGGGTTTTGCGTTGGCGACCGGCGGCGTATTCTTTCCCGGTGGCATCGCCGTGGAAACAATGGATGCGGCTCTGGCAGCGCATGGTCGCCCATCAGCCGTGTATCATTTGGCGGGTGGCGCAACGGTCGGCCAGTCGATTGCCGAGCCCCTGAAGGACTTTGAACAAAGCGTTGTCTCTGCGGCTCGTGTCCTCGATTTCTTGCGCCGCCACGCACCCGATGCACCTGTCGTTCTTGCATCGTCCGCTGCAGTCTATGGCGGCGGGCATGCCGGTTCGATCAGGGTCGACGCGGCGCTCGATCCCTATTCTCCCTATGGCTATCACAAACGTATGGTTGAGGAGCTTGGCCGGTCATATTGTGCCGCATACGGCCAGCCAGTCTCGGTGGCTCGCCTCTTTTCGGTCTATGGCGAGGGGTTGCGCAAGCAACTGCTCTGGGATCTCTGCGGACGGCTCGCGGCAGGCGAAACCGACATTGTGCTTGGCGGCACAGGTGCGGAAATGAGGGATTGGCATCATGTCTCGGATATCGTGCGGTTGATCCATCGCATTTTGCCTGAAGGCGAACCGCGCTTCGCCGTCTATAATGGCGGTGCGGGCGCTCCTGCGTCCGTCAGCACGATTTCCAGCATGGTTTTGGAGGCCTGGGGAGGGAACCATCGCCTCTCGTTTACTGGAGAATCCCGGCGGGGCGACCCTGTCAATCTGATATCGGATCCGTCCGGCGTCCCGGAGGGGCATCAGTTGCAGGTGCCGCTCGGCAGGGGCCTTGCCGGCTACGTCGATTGGTATCGCGCTGAAATTCTCGCCGAACCGGTCGGCCATCTGCGACGCTCCGCGCCTTGATTACCGTCGGCTTCACTCTCATCGGCCGCGGAACCTGGTCAGGCGGCGAGTCCTATCTACGCAACATGCTGAGCGTCGTCGCCTCTGAGTTGCGTGGTAAGGTGCAGGCGAAACTGTTTCTTACACCTGAGCAGCATTCAAGCGTTGGTGCGTCCTTCGATCATATGTTGGCTGCGCCTGCTATTGTTGATGACCGGGTCACGGGGGCCGGGCTCGGCAGGCGAGGGCTGATCGCACTTGCTGGCGGAAGTGACCGTGCCTTCGCGGATCTTGTCGCTGCGCAAGGCATAGATGTCGTGTTTGAAGTCGCCCAGTGGTTCGGCAACCGGTTTCCAGTGCCGGTCGTTTCCTGGGTTCCGGATTTCCAGCACCGTCGCCTGCCGCACCTCTTTCCGCGTAGCGCCTGGTGGCGCAGGGATTTCGGCTATCGCCTGCAGACGTCCGGGAATCGCACTATAATGCTCTCGAGCGGGGACGCGCTGGCGGACTGCAAAAAATTCTATCCGACCTCGCGCAACAAGACCGCTGTCGTGCGTTTCGCTATCGATCTCGATCCCGGTGCCATCCTGGCGCGTGCCGATGAGGCGCGCCAGGCACATGGTCTGCCCGCGCGTTTCTTCTTTCTCCCCAACCAGTTTTGGATCCACAAGAACCATAGGCTGGTCATAGAGGCGTTGAAGCATATAGACCAAATCGGGGCGCTGGGCTCCTTGCCGCCGATAATCCTCACGGGGCGCACCACGGATCCGCGCGATCCGACATTTTTCAAGCGCCTGATGGATCGTGCCGAAATGGATGGACTTGGAAGCCATTTTCGACACCTCGGACTAATTCCCTATGATGACGTCCTCGCCTTGATCGGCGCCACGGACTATCTTCTCAACCCGTCTCACTTCGAGGGGTGGTCGACCACGGTCGAGGAAGCGAAGTCGCTGGGCACGCCGATGCTGCTGTCCGACATTCCACTGCATCGCGAGCAGGCGCCGGAATCGCTTTTCTTCGCACCCGATAGTGCAGAAGCGCTGGCGCAGCGACTCCTGGAAGCCGGGCAGCGCCCACGCTTAGCTCGCGACAGTGTTGCCGTGCTGCAAAGCCGGCAACAAATGCGCCGCCGAGACTACGCAGCAGCGCTCCTTGCAATGTTCGAAAATGTCAGAGGTGTCACCCCATGACCGAGCGGATCGTCAGTTTTGTCATGAGTGGCGGTATCGGCTCACGGCTGTGGCCGCTGTCGCGCGAGGACAACCCCAAGCAGTTCCACGATTTTTCGGGGGATGGCTCGATGCTGGCCAAGACGTTGCGCCGGCTGACGGCGCGGCCGAAGGGCGAAACGCCGGTCTTCCTTATTGCATCGGAGCGGCACGCCGACCTCGTCCACGCCGATCTCGCCGGCCTCGACCTTTCCGGCGGCGGGCCCCTGTTCGAGCCGACCGGCCGCAACACTGCCGCCGCCGTTGCCTTGGCGACCCTGCGCACCTTGTCCGAATATGGCGACAGCCTGGTGCTGGTGGTGCCGTCCGATCATGAGATCACGACCGCACGGCAATTCTGGCAGAGCGTGGAAAACGGCACCGGCGCGGCGCGTGCCGGCCGGCTGGTGGTGTTCGGCATCAAGCCTGGCCAGCCGGAGACCGGCTACGGCTATATCGAGGTCGCCGGCGAGAAGGATGGCATCTACGATGTCTCGCGTTTCGTCGAGAAACCAGACCTCGCAACCGCGCAGAGCTATTTGGCGGCCGGCAATTTCTACTGGAACACCGGCATCTTCCTGTTTCGCGCCAGCGCCATGCGCGACGCCTTCACGGCTTTCGAGCCCGAGATCTGGAAGGCCACCGAACTTGCCTATCAGGCGGCGACGTCAGATCTTTCCGGTCTCTACATGCCTCTGGAACTCTACGCCGCCATTCCGTCGACGTCGATCGACTATGCGATCATGGAGCGCGCCAGCCACATCGCCATGGTGCCGGCCGGCTTCCGCTGGAACGATCTCGGTTCATGGCAATCACTGCTCGATGTCGGTCCGTCCGACAATGACGGCAACGTCATCGTCGGCGATGTCGTCGCCATCGACTGCGAGAACTCCTACATCCGTAGCGACAGTCGCTTGCTCTCTGCCATCGGCTTGAGGGACGTTGCCATCGTCTCGACCGCCGATGCCACCTTCGTCGCCCCGGTCAGCCGCAGCCAGAACGTCAAGAAGATCGTCGAGCAGCTCGAAAAGAGCGGCCGACTGGAAACCAGGTTCACACCCGCCGGCGACCGCGTCATCGAAAGCGGCGCCTGGCGGCGCCGTGTGCATCACTGGCTGTTCGAAGAAACGGTGCCGCTGTGGTCCACCGTCGGGGTCGATGAGCGCCACGGCGGTTTCCACGAGGCGCTCGGCTTTGACGCCACACCGCTGATGAAGCCCAAGCGCATGCGCACCATGGCCAGGCAAGTCTACGCCTTCGCTGTCGCCAAGGCTCGCGGCTGGGACGGGCCTGCCGACCGGCTGATCAGCCACGGCCTCGAATTCATGGCCAGGAACGGCCGCACCGACAATGGCGGCTGGGTGCGCACGCTCAATGTCGACGGCACGGTCGCCGACGCCGTCGAGGATGCCTACGATCATGCCTGCGTGCTCCTGGCGCTGGCGCATGCCCATATGGTCGGCAATCCTGATGCATTGCGGCTTGCCGAAGAAACGTTTTCGTTTCTCGACGCGCATCTCGAGGATCACCGCATGACCGGCTTTCTCGAAACGTCGAGCGGCGCGGGCGAACGCCGTTCCAACCCGCACATGCATCTGCTCGAGGCTTTTCTGGCCTGGCATCAAGCGACCGGCGAGCTCGCCTATCTTCGCCGCGCCGCGCGCATCGTTGATCTGTTTCGCAGCCATTTCTTCGATCCGGAAAGCTGGACGCTGGGCGAATATTTCGATGCCGAGTGGAGGCCGGCAGAGAGCGAGAAAGGTACATGGACGGAACCCGGCCATCATTTCGAATGGGCCTCGCTGCTGGTCGACTTCACCGGGCGCAGCGGCCAAAGTGACCTGACCGGCTTTGCCAGAAAGCTCTATGCCTCGGCCATCGCCAACGGCCTCAATCGCGCCACCGGCCTCGCCTATGGCGCCGTCTCGCGGCAAGGCCTGCCGCTCGACCTTGTCTCGCGCAGTTGGCCGCAGGCGGAAGCAATCAAGGCAGCGATTGCACTGGACGGTTCAGGCGGTCCCGATCTCAAGCCCGAGATCGAAGCGCGTGTCGGTCGCCTGTTCCGTTGGCACATCAATCCGGCACCGCTCGGCCTGTGGATAGACCGGATCGACGAACGCGGCCGCTCGCTGGCGACCGATGTGCCGGCAAGTATCTTCTACCACCTGGTCTGTGCGCTGACCCAATATCTCGACAGCACGGTCGGCGAATCTCGATAGAGCAGTTGACGGAATAGAAGTTTCTTCGATTGAAATGGATGCGACCAGGCGACGGTGAGTCGTCCGGACGTCTCCGCCAGAGGTGATAGAGACACGTGCTTGGCCGCGACGGGAGTGAGGATTTTTGTCGTTCAAGAAAATAAGCTTGTTGGCACTCCTTGCCTTGGCATTTGCGGTTGGCTTCTTTGCCATCATCGTGAAAAAAGGGACGCCTGTTCGTTCGCAACCCCCCAGGCCGCAAGCGGCGCTTGAGCCGTTTGACGGCAAGCTTTCTATCCAGGCGGTCGATGATCTTCGCGTCGCCGGCCGCAAGATTGTGTTGTGCGGCGTGGCGTTTACCAAGCCGCGATCCATGCGTGCGATGGTAACGGAGGCGGCGCGCCGGGACTACCAAGGGCTCGCCCTGACCTGCAAGCCGGTCGGCAAGGGGACGCCTTGCGACGGCAATGTCGCCTCAAAGTTTGGTGATGCCATCGTTGTGCAATGCCTCACGTCCGATGGCGCGGATTTGGCCGCCAAACTTGCCGAGAATGGCATCTTGTGCGGACAGCCCGCGCAGGCGGGTTCGACCTACAAACCTTGCTTATAGGGTTCGTAGCTCACGGCTTCGCTAACTGCCCTCGCGGCCGTCATTCCACGAATCGCGTGTCATAAAACGAAAGGCAGGGATGTGCGATAACGTCAAACAGAGTCGACCATAATCCTGTAGGAAGCACGGCGCGATGGCGGCCATTCAAAGGCCACGAAATAGACCTGATTTCCGACAATTCCAGAGGGGCCCGCAGCGAAAAATGCTAAGTTCAAAGCTGCCAGGTGAGTGTGTCCAATGAAACACAGCGGAAGCCAAAAAGTCATCTCGCAAATGCCAAACAGGTTGGAATCAAAGCAAAAAGCTGTTACGCGCTTGGTCAATACCTTGGTACTTGGGCGGGGCCGAGGTGCGGCGGGACAAAAAGGATCGAAACGAATGAACGTTATAGTTAAAAGTGCGTTGGCCGGATTTGTCGCCTCGATCGGCTTCGGCCCGGTTTCGTCTTTCGCTCAGGAAACGCCATGCACTTGTACGACCCCTTACCAGGGAGCGGCGAATTCGATTGGTTCCATCGGGCACGCCAATGGCGACGTAATGGTTTCGCAGGCCGCCGGCTATGGCCCGGCCAAGGCGGGAAATGCTCTGGATTTCGGCAGCCGCATAGTGGTCGGAGCCAGGGGATCGGCTTCCGTCAATATCGGTGGCTGCAACCTGGATGTGCCGGCGAATTCAAGCCTCGACATTTCCCGTGTCGAGAACAATATCTGCCTGAAGGTCGTGGGCTCCGAGCAGACGGCCGCCGTTGGTGTGAGCCCTGAGCATACGGGGCAGATTGCCCCGGGCGGCGCCCGGTCCAACACCCCGCTCTTTATTTTTGGGGGCATGGGTCTTGGCGCTGGTGTCCTTGCTGCAACGCAGGATGACGGCGACGGCGGCGCTGTCAGCCGTTAAGCGCAGTTAAGGCAATACCGGCAGAGGCATGTGACTGCCTCTGCCGTATTGTATTGCCGACGCCTCTGTGCCTTGGCCTTGGCGCGCTGGAGTCGGACTATTGATGGAATTCATTAATCATTCCACTCTATCACTTGAGTTGAAGCTGAATGCGCTTCGTCTTGGGCGATTCGTCTCGCCCGACCCGACCACGTGGCACTGTGACAGGTGGCGCGGCAACGCTGATCATTAGCTTGCAAGATGACGATAGCGCTGTCAGCGAATAGCTTGAATCCGGCATCTACCGCATTGCGTGGACTTGGCAAATGCCTCATTCGCTATCGCGCGGATGGTGCACTTGCCTGATATCTGGGAGAAGTTGCTACGTTGCTTCAATGCGGCCACAAACGCCAATGATCGACCTGCATTCCCACATCTTGCCCGGTCTTGATGACGGCTCGCCCAGCCTGGCTGAATCGCTGGAAATGGCGCGGCTGGCAGTGGCAGATGGAACGACCCATATGGCGTGTACGCCGCATATCGTGCCAGGCATGTACGAAAACGGATCGGCAAATATTGCCCGTGCGGTTCAAGAGTTGGAGCAGGCGCTACGCCGCGCCGCAATACCGCTTACTCTTTACGTTGGCGCCGACGTGCATGTAGCGCCGGATCTTCCGGAGCAATTGGCGCTGGGTAGCGTGCCGACCTTGAACAGGTCGCGTTATTTTCTATTCGAACCGCCGCATCACGTTCTACCGCCAAGACTGGAAGATCTTGCTCTGCGCCTCATAAACGCCGGGTTCATTCCGATTCTTACCCATCCTGAGCGGCTGACCTGGATCAAGACGAATTACGATGTTGTCGAGAGGTTGAATGCAATCGGCTGCCTTGTTCAGCTTACGGCAGACTCGATTGTTGGTGCTTTCGGACGCACGGCGCTTTACTATTCGGAAAAGCTGATTGACGAAGGCAGGGTGGATATTATCGCATCGGACACCCATGGCGCCACCCGCCGGCGACCTGGGCTTACGCAGGCCATCGCCGCGGCGGCGAAGCGATGTGGGGAAGATGAGGCCCGCAACATGGTGTTGAAACGTCCAGGCGAAATATTGGCGAACCGGCCTCTCGAGCCGGTCGGAAAGGCACGCTCGAAAAAGCCAAGCCCCGGCAACGTCGGTCGCTTTGCAGGATTGGGTCGCTTGTTGAAGGGTGGGACCGCGTAATGGGCGTTTTTCATTTCGCAAAAAGCTATACGGGCGCGATATGTGTCTTGCTCGCTTCGCTCACGATGTCTGCCTGCACGAGCACCTCGTCGACGACATCGTCTTCGCCGACTTCGGTCGATGCGCTGCAACTGACGTCATCGTCGGCGCCGCTCTCGGGCGGCGGTGCCCTGCAGGTCGTAAAGGAACTGCCTGCGCCGCAGAACTCCCAGAACGGCAATGAGCAGCCTTTGTCGCCGAACGATGTGCTCGAGGTGAATGTGTTCCAGGTCGACAATCTGAACAGAACCGTTCAAGTCGACGCCGGTGGGCAAATTTCGCTTCCACTTATCGGGACCGTCACCGCGGCAGGGAAGACCGTCCGTCAGCTTGAGCAGGAAATCGAAACGGCCTACGGGGCCAACTATCTGCAGTCGCCCGATGTGTCGGTCTACATCAAGGAATCGATCGGACAGCGCATTACCGTCGACGGCGAAGTCACCAGGGCCGGTATTTTTCCGGTGTCGAGCAATTCTTCTCTCATCGATGCGATCGCTCTTGCTGGAGGGTTCAATGCCGTTGGCGATGCAAAAAAGGTGTTTGTCTACCGCAATATCGGCCCAAACACATTGGTCGCAAATTACAATGTGGAGGAAATTCGCGCCGGCAAGAGCCGCAATCCACGCATCTATGGCGGCGACAAGATTGTCGTCTTCGCCTCGAAATCGAAAATTGCGATGAACAATCTCAAGGACGCTCTCGGAGTTGCATCAAGTGCGGCGAGACTTGCCGTAGTCCCTGGATTGTAAATCACGGTCGGTCAGAATTCTGCACAGAGACAAACCCAAGGTTGCCACGCACCATGCTCGATCGTAACAGGCAGCATCAAATCGCAGGTCCAGGGCATGGCCAAGCCTTGTCTGCCGACCTGTATTATGACGGTGCGCAAAACTATAGCCCGTACGGTCGCGACTACGCGGAGCAGGACGAGGGCTTCAATCCGCTCAAGCTGCTGTTTTACGCCGTCCAGTATCGGTGGCTGATCGTCATGATGGCGGCGGCCGGGCTTGTCGCCGGCATCGTCGTCACCATGATGCAGACGCCAAAATATCGGGCAACAGCGCAACTGGAAGTGCTGGTTCCATCGGCCAAGGTCTTCAAGGACATTGAAGTGGTTTCTGAAGCCAGCGACGACTATCTGGTCTTTGAAACCGCCCGGGAAAAGCTGAAAAGCCGGGCTTTGGCGCAGCGCGTGGTGTTCCAACTAGGGCTTAGCGAAAAGCCGGATTTCCTGTTTCCGACGCCGGACTTCTCGCTTAGCAATATTTTCTATCGTGCGTTCGGAATTTCCAAATCGCCTTCCATTGAAGAGACAACCCCGGAGGAACGTGAGGCGATTGCAATCGGTCGCATTCGAGGTGACCTCACAGTCAATTTGGTCCCCAACACCAGCCTGCTGTCGATTACGTTTGCCGACCAGAAACCGAAATATGCAAGCGATATAGCCAATCAGGTTGCGCAGAGTTTTATCGACCAGCGCCTCGATCAGACCAGCGAAACCTCAGACCTGGCACGGCAGTTCATCCAGGAACAGGTTTTGCAGGTCAAGCAAAAGCTGCAGAAGTCGGAGGAGGAACTCGTCGCCTACGCAAAGGATACGGGCATCACGATAACCGGCGACGAAAAGTCGCTGATTGGATCGAATATCGAGGCTTTGAACACGGCGCTCGCGACAGCAATCCAGGAACGTCTCGATGCCGGCCGGGTGGTGGAACAGATAGACAAAGGTCGCGGGGCGAGCCTCGGCCCAGTCCTGGAGAGCGAAGGCCTGCAGAAGCTCAGCGACAAACTGGCGGATTTGACCAGCCAGTATCAACAAAAATTGGGCATATTGAAACCTGGTTTTCCGGAAATGCAGCAGCTTCAGTCGCAGATCAAGGAGCTGCAACGCCTTTATAACAATGGCGTTTTGACTATAACCGATTCGCTGCGACAGAAATACCAGGAAGCTCAGAACAAGGAAGCCGACCTCACGTCAAAGCTCGCCGAGATGGAGATGCAGCAGGTTATCTTCAACGACAAAAACATCAAATACACGATCCTGAAGCGCGAGGTTGATTCCAATAGGTCGCAGTATGACAGCCTTATTGCCAAGCTGAACGAAGTTGGCGTCAGCTCAGAGCTCAAGTCACAAAGTGCCGCAATCGTTGATTTCGCAACACAGCCTGGCAGCCCTTATTCTCCGCGATTGACCATTAATATTGCGATCGCTCTGTTTCTTTTCATAGCTCTGAGTGCATCAATTATCTATATCATCGAGTTGTTGAACAACACCTTCACCAATCCTGAGCAGGTCGAAAAGGAATTGGGATTGGCGATGCTCGGCATCCTGCCGCTTGTCGATGACCGGGAACTCATAGCCAGCATCGCCGATCAGAAATCAGGACTGTCCGAAGCCTACCGTTCGCTTCGAACGTCGTTGCAGTTCTCCGGTGCCGAAGGTGCGCCGCGATCGCTGCTGGTCACGAGTTCGGAACCCTCGGAAGGCAAGTCGACAACGTCGTTCAAGCTCGGGCAGGATTTTGCCGCGCTCGGTGCAAGGGTCCTCATTGTCGACGGCGATCTGCGAAAGCCAAATCTTCACCGGCTGTTTGGCCTCGACAACACAATCGGACTGAGCAATCTGCTGACGAACACCGTTCGCAAAGAGGATCTGGCAAGCATCTTCAGGGCGACGAAATACCCAAATGTGACCGTTCTGACTTCCGGAACGATCCCGCCGAACCCCGCTGACCTGCTCTCTTCACCGAAGATGGCGCTGATCATCACCAATCTCGGCAAGCGCTTCGATCTTGTCATAATCGATGCCCCGCCGATCGTCGGCCTTTCAGATGCCCCCATTCTCAGCCGGCTTGCCGAGGGAACATTGATGGTCATCTCTACCAACCAGGTGACACGCAAGTCGGCGAAGACGGCGTTGAAGCGCCTGCGAGCTGCCGGCGCGAACGTGGTCGGAGCCGCGATGTCGAAGTTTGCAGTGAACAAGTTCGACTACAACTACGCCTATAAATATATGAACTACCAGTATTACGACTACGGCACCCAGAAAATTGAGGGCAAAGTCGATGACGGAGCAGACCAGCCCGCTTATGCAAAATCTCCGGCGTTCAGGCGTTTGGTTCGTCGCATCCGTGCTAGCGTTGGCGGCTTCGTCGATCGGGCTAAGTCGATTTCTTGAAACCGAAACGCCAACCGTTTCCCTCGCGCTGGATCCGTTGAACGTCAATGCCTTGACGGGCGAGATTGCAGACGACCTGAACGATACAAGCAACGCTCCCGATCTCGACGCATTGCTTGCCAAGGCCGAAAGCGCGCTTCGCTTTGATCTTGCGGACGCACGTCTCTACAGCCTGATCGGCGAGATCAAGTACCGACAGGGTGAAAAAAACCAGGCCTATGAATTCTTCGATCAAGCTCGAAAATTATCCAAGACTGAAATCCACGCGCTCCAGAGGTCGATAGGCCGCTCGATCGAAACAGGCGATCTTTCAAAAGCTGTCGGCGAGATCGATATTTTGCTGCGACGATGGCCAGATCAATTTCCTGAAATCGCCGAGGGGCTGCCGACAATCCTCTCGAACCCAGATGGATACCAGGCTGTGCTGGCAGCAATCAGGGCCGCGGCGCCCTGGAGAGCCAATCTATTGGTCGCGCTGGGCAAAACCCCCGACGGGCTCGATTTCGCAAATCGGCTGCTGCTCGATTTGACTGGGTCAAGTGCGCCACCGAACTCGAGCGAATTGTCCTATGTGATCCACGGCTATATTCGTCAGAAAGAATATGAACAAGCGTATCGCTTGTTTCTTTTCAGTCTGTCCGATCAAGAACGGAAATTGGGCGGATACATTTTCAACGGCACATTCGAGCCTGTGTCTAGCGGCAAGCCTTTTGATTGGCAGGTCGGCGATCAGTCGGGCCTGGAAGTTACGTTTGCAACATCCCAAGATGCGGTCGAAGGTGAGGGTGGAGCGACGGTCCGTTTCCTAAATACGCCCGTCAAGAACACTGCTCTTCAGCAGGATATCCAACTGCCTCCAGGCTCCTACAAGATTTCTCTGGCTGCGTCTGCAAGAAATCTGAAGCTTCCAAAGGAGTTGTTCTGGTCCATCAGATGCGTGGGGTCGGCCAGCGAAATAGCGCGGTTCAATATTCCGGAGGGTACATATAATCGTAAGGCGCTCAGTCTGGATTTTTCGGTTGGACCGGCTGGGTGCCCCATGCAATTATTGAAGCTGGAAACTGCCGCCATTGCCGAGAGCTGGCGCTTTCGATATGTCGGCACGTTGGTAATGCACAAATTGAGCATCGAGAGACTTTCATCTTGAGCGACCGGCCATCGGAATGGGATAAATATCTCCTCGGATCGGTTCTGTTTATATCGCTGCTGATCGGCGGTGGCACTGCAAGCGGCCTTTACACGGACACGCTGATTGAGGTCGCGGCAATTGTCTCGGCGGCGGCGGTCTTTTCACAGACCTCTGGCCAAAGAATCCCCCATTCTGTTCTGTGGCTGCTTATGTTCGCTGTGGCGCTGGTGATTTTGCAAATTGTTCCGCTGCCTGCGGCTATATTCAGCGGATTGCGACCGGAGCCGTTGCTCGCAGATTCCGGGCTGGTTGGAGAAACCCGATTTCGTTTCGTCAGTGTCGGCGTTGGACGGACGATCGAATGTCTGTTGTATCTGGTGGCATTGGCGGCGTTTTTTTTGAGCGTATTGCGTTTGCGCGTCGAGCAGGTCCGTGCGCTTCTGCCGTTCTTTTTTATGGGTGTTATCTGCAACGGCTTGGCAGGCGCGATTCAATATTCGCTCTCGGATGACATCGCCATAGAGGGATTGTTGCCTTTCACGATCAACGCCGGGCTTTTTGCCAACGAGAATCATTTTGCGGCATTACTTTTTGTGTCGGTCCCCTTTGTCGCTTATTACGGTCTGTTCCGAGGACATCTCTTGTCCGGATCGCTCGGGCTGGCCACGCTTTTGCTGCTCCTTTTGGCCGCCGGTTCGCGTGCCGGCGTTCTGATCGGATTAGCTATCACCGTACTGTCCGTAGTCTTTCTTTCAGCGCGTTCCAGGGTGAGCGGGCTCAGCATCCTTGCCGTTTTCATAGGACTTTCGGCCTATACGATAGGCGCATGGACGAAGATCGAGGCCGACGCGATCGATCCAGCTTTCGGGCGAGGAGAGTTTGCTCGCACCACCATTGAGGGGATCAAAGAGAATTGGGCAACCGGCGTTGGGTTCGGAAATTTTCAAAAGGCCTACCAGATATATGAAAAGGAAGAGATGATTTTCAAGCAATATGTAAATCATGCTCACAATGAATATCTCGAAATAGCTTTCGAAGGCGGAGCTCTTGCTGTCCTGTTAATGGCGCTTTATTTCGTAATGCTATTTGTGGCGCTTACAAAAGTTCGTCGCGATCCCCTTCAAAAGGCGGCGTTTCTCTCGGTGTCTTTTCTTCTCATCCATTCACTCGTCGATTATCCATTGCGGACCGAGGCGCTTGCAATGACGTTCGCCTTTATGAACGCCATTATCTTCCACAAAGGATTTGCAGTCCGTTCGGCCCAGAAGAACGAATTGATCGAGATCGACCACAACGGTGACAAGTTGTTTGTTCCGATCGGCGCTTCGTCGTAGCGCCTCTCGGCGACGGCTCCGCTCTTCCATCAGCGGCAGGTGGTAGCGTCCTGACCCGGGATATGTCGCGGAAACCAGGAAGATCATCAGGACTGCGTCCAGAAGAGGATTGCGATTGTCCCAGTGCCGCACAGGCTGATCTCGGCCCTTCAGGAATATTTTTCTTGGGCCGCCAAGCCCATCGCCCGCTGAGCAGGAATTTCCGGGTTCTGGTCCCCGCGTGGAAAATTCATTCCCGAACCACCCCAGGGCAGGCCTGTCTTGCATTGTTATAAACGATGGCGATCTGCTAGAAGGCCCGCACGAAGACACATTGTCCAGAAGTGAAGCTTGAACCGGGCCGCTGAAAATTGCGCCTGATGCATCGATGCAAGGTCTGGATTGGCACAAGAGAACGCTTACAGTCCATGAATATCGCGCTTACGCACCTTCAGCGGCTTGAGGCTGAATCCATCCATATCTTTCGCGAGGTAGCGGCGGCCTTCGCCAAGCCGGTCATGCTCTATTCGGTCGGCAAGGATTCCTCCGTGCTGATGCATCTTGCCATGAAGGCGTTTTATCCGGCCAAGCCGCCCTTTCCCTTTCTCCACGTCGACACGACCTGGAAATTCCGCGAGATGATCGCCTTTCGCGATCAGATGGCGCAAAAGCTCGGCTTCGATCTCCTGGTCCATGTCAACGAGGATGGTGTGCGCGACAACATCAATCCCTTCGACCATGGCTCGAACACCCATACGCATGTGATGAAGACCGTGGCGCTGCGGCAGGCGCTCGACAAATACGGCTTCGATGCAGCCTTCGGCGGGGCGCGGCGCGACGAGGAGAAATCGCGCGCCAAGGAGCGGATATTCTCCTTCCGCAACGCCCAGCACGTCTGGGATCCGAAGAACCAGCGGCCGGAGATGTGGAAGATATTCAACACCCGCATCGCGACCGGTGAGTCGATCCGGGTGTTTCCGTTATCGAACTGGACCGAACTCGATATCTGGCAGTACATTCTCCAGGAAGACATCCCGATCGTGCCGCTCTATTTCGCCAAGGAGCGACCGGTCGTCGAACGCGACGGCATGCTCATTCTGAAGGATGACGACCGTATGGAACTGCGTCCCGGCGAGACGGTGGAGAACCGGCTGGTGCGGTTCCGCACGCTCGGCTGCTATCCGCTGACCGGCGCGATCGAATCCGACGCCGATACGCTGGAGGCCATTGTCGGCGAAATGCTGACGGCGCGCACCTCCGAACGGCAGGGCCGCCTGATCGACCGTGATGAAGCCGGCTCGATGGAAAAGAAGAAGCGCGAGGGGTATTTCTGAGCATGCGCCACATCACGGCCGATAGCCTCGCGCCCACCGACGGCATTCGCGACTATCTGGCGGTACAGGAACAAAAGTCGCTGCTGCGCTTCCTGACCTGCGGTTCGGTGGACGACGGCAAGTCGACGCTGATCGGGCGCCTGCTTTCGGATACCAAGCAGATTTTCGAGGACCAGCTTGCCGCGCTCGAACGTGATTCGCGCAAGCACGGGACGACGGGCGACGACGTTGATTTCGCGCTGCTGGTCGATGGCCTCGAGGCCGAGCGCGAGCAGGGCATCACCATCGATGTCGCCTATCGCTTTTTCGCCACGCCGAAACGCAAATTCATCGTTGCCGACACGCCCGGCCACGAACAGTACACGCGCAACATGGCGACGGGCGCGTCGTCCGCCGATCTGGCCATCGTGCTGATCGACGCCCGGCAGGGCGTGCTGCGCCAGACCAGGCGCCACTCGATCATCGCCTCGCTGCTGGGAATCCGGCACATCGTCCTGGCCGTCAACAAGATCGATCTCGTCGGCTTCGACAAGGCCGTGTTCGAACGGATCATCGAGGATTTCAGGCAGTTCTCGCACAAGCTCGGCTTCGAGACGATCGTGCCCATCCCGATGTCTGCCCGGTACGGCGACAACGTCACCAGACGCTCGGACAAGACGGAATGGTATTCCGGGCTGACGCTGATCGAACATCTGGAAACCGTATCGGTCGATGAAGCCGTTGTCGAACTGCCGTTCCGTTTTCCGGTGCAGTATGTGAACCGCCCCAATCTCGATTTTCGCGGTTTTGCCGGCACGATTGCGTCCGGCTCCGTCTCACCAGGCGACGAGGTCGTTGTCGCCAAATCCGGCAAGTCTTCTCATGTCAGGCGCATCGTCTCGCATGGCGGCGATCTGAGCCAAGCGGTCGCCGGCCAGGCCATCACCCTTGTCCTCGACGACGAGGTCGAGGTCTCGCGCGGCAATATGCTGGTGTCACCGTCGGCGCGGCCGCAGGTCGCCGATCAGTTCGCCGCCAACATCGTCTGGTTCGACGAGCACGCGCTGCTGCCGGGCCGCTCCTATATCCTGCGGACCGAGACCGATCAGACCAGCGCCACCGTCACCGACCTGAAATACCGCGTCAACGTCAACGACTTTGCTCATGAGGCGGCCAAGTCGCTCGAATTGAACGAGGTCGGCATTTGCAACATCTCGACGCGGGCGCCGATCGCCTTCGATACGTTCGCCGAGAACCGCACGACAGGCGCCTTCATCCTGATCGACCGCATCACCAACGCCACGGTCGGCGCCGGCATGATCCTGCATTCGCTGCGCCGCGCCGAAAACATCCACTGGCAATCGCTCGATGTCGGCAAGCACGGCCGCGCCGATCTGAAGAACCAGCGGCCTGCCGTGTTCTGGTTCACCGGGCTCTCAGGTTCGGGCAAGTCGACCATCGCCAACCTTTTCGAGAAGAAGCTGTTCGCCACCGGCCGCCACACCTACATCCTGGATGGCGATAATGTCCGCCACGGCCTCAATCGCGATCTTGGCTTCACCGACGCCGACCGCGTCGAAAACATTCGCCGCGTTGCGGAAGTGGCGCGCCTGATGGCCGATGCCGGGCTGATCGTCATCGTTTCCTTCATTTCGCCCTTCAGCGCCGAGCGGCGCATGGCCAGGGAATTGATGGCCAACGGTGAATTCGTCGAGGTGTTTGTCGATACACCCTTTGAGGAATGCGCCAGACGCGATCCAAAGGGTCTCTATGCGCGGGCGTTGAATGGCGAAATCAAAAATTTCACCGGCGTCGATTCACCGTATGAAGCCCCGGAAAACCCCGAAATCCATCTCAAGACACTCGGCAAGTCTGCCGAGGAGATGGTAGAGGCCCTGGAACTCTGGCTGAACGAGCGCGACATTGCCGAAAACCAATATGATAGCGGCGGCGGCATCTGACGACGAAGCGATGCTCGGCGTGTTCGAGCGCCTTGCCTTGGCAGCGGGGCGAGAGGTGATGCGCGTCTTCGATGCCGGCTGCGCGGTCGACCAGAAATCAGACGCCTCGCCGGTGACCGAAGCCGATCGCCAGAGCGAAAAGATCATTCTCGACGGGCTGCGCGCGGCGTTCCCCGATATCCCTTGCGTGGCTGAGGAAGAGGCATCGGCCGGCATCGTGCCGCCCGATCTCGACGACGCCTTCTTCCTGGTGGATCCACTCGACGGCACCAAGGAATTCGTCAACCGAAGGACCGACTTCACCGTCAACATCGCGCTCGTTCGCCACGGCGTGCCGGAGATCGGTGTGGTCTTCGCGCCATGCACCGGACGCTTCTTTTCCGGCCGGCCGGGCAGGGCGGAAGCAATCGATGTCAATGGCGACTACCAGATCATCGGCCGCCGGCCGATTTCGGTGAGGGCGGGTGTGGCGCCACTGACCATCGTCGCCAGCCGGTCCCACAATACGCCGGAGACCGAAGCCTATATCCGCACGGTGGGCGCTGCCGAGATCGTCTCGGTCGGCTCGTCGCTGAAATTCTGTCTCGTCGCCGGCGCCGAGGCCGACGTCTATCCACGCTTCGGCCGCACCATGGAATGGGACACCGCGGCCGGCGATGCGGTGCTGCGTGCGGCAGGCGGGATGACGCGCACGCTCGATGGTCAGCCGCTCGCCTACGGCAAGCGCAACCAGAGCGATGACGTGGACTTCGCCAATCCGCATTTTATCGCCAGCGGCAAGGCTGCGGGCCAGTAATCTCCCCCTCTGAGGGGGAGATGCCAAGTTTTGGCAAAGAGGGCAGGCCAGAGGGGTCGCCACGCGTGAAGCGCCGACTTCCCTCTTTCGTTTCCATATGCGTCGCACCTGCTGAGGCGACCCCCTCTGTCGCCTTCGGCGACATCTCCCCCTTGAGGGACCCTCAAGGGGGAGATTACGCGCCTACGCCGCGGCGATTTGCGCCGAATTCGAGCCGATATAGTTGCGGATCGTCTCGATGATCCGGTCCTGGTCGGCCTCGCTCAGATAAGGGTGCATGGGCAGGCATAGGATGCGCTTCGGCAGCCCCTCCGAAACGGCCAGGCCTGTCGGCGTGCGCGGATAGTCGCGGTAGGCGATCTGGCTGTGCAGCGGCTTCACGTAATAGATCACTGACGGGATGCCTTTTTCGCCAAGATGTGCCTTCAGCCCGTCGCGCTTCGGCGTCTCGATGGCATATTGCGCCCAGGCCGAACGGCTGCCTTCCAGGTTGCGCGCCGCGTTGACGATATCGCCGAGGCCTTCGGCATAGCGATTGGCGACCGCTTGCCGGGCAACCATCTCGTCTTCGAGAATGGCCAGCTTCTCGATCAGGATCGCCGCCTGCAGCGTATCGAGCCGCGAATTGATGCCGACGCGGACATTGTCATATTGGGTTTCGCCCTTGCCGTGGAAGGCGAACGAGCGGAGCCGTTCGGCCAGCGCATCGTCATTGGTGAACATCGCGCCGCCGTCGCCATAGCAACCGAGCGGTTTTGCCGGGTAGAAGCTGGTCGAGCCGACCGCGCCGAACGAACCTAACATCTTGCCGTCGATCGAGCCGCCGATCGCCTGCGCGGCATCTTCGATCACCATCAGCCCTTCGCGGTTGGCGATTGCCATGATCGCCTCGTAATCGGCGGCAAGCCCGAACAGGTCGACGGGAATGATCGCCCTTGGCTTCAGCCGGCCTTCCGCCTTGATCATGGCGATGGCGGCTTCGAGACTGGCGATGTCGATGTTGTAGGTCTGCGGATCGACATCGACGAAAACCGGCTCGGCCTTGGCCAGCGCCACCACTTCCGCCGTGGCGGCGAAGGTGAAGCTCGGCACGAACACCGCGTCACCTGGACCGATGCCGGCCGCAAACAGCGGCAGCAGCAGTGCGTCGGTGCCGTTGGCGCAGGCTACGACATGCTTGGTGCCGATATAGGCGGCGAGCTTGTTTTCGAATTCGGCAACCTGGGGGCCGAGAATGTAACGTCCCTCGTCGACGACGCGGTCGATGGCTGCTTTCAGCCTGTCGCGGATTCGTTCGCGCTGCGCGCCTAGATCGATGAACTGCATGTCGGCCTCAAACGGTTCCAGCCAGAGAATGGCCGCTGGTAGCAGAGTTGCGCCAGCCGAGAAAGCTGCACGAACGAAACCGCGAATTGCTCAAATGTCGCAGCCTGTTACCTCTGATTCCGACAGGTCCGCGTCGGACGCCGGAAATCCGGGGCTTTGTTGCGCACGATACGACACTTGTGTCGCACGCGCTCGGCAGGGCGAAACATAAAGTGATCGATGTCCAGCGAGTCTTCAGCGCATCGCCGTCCAATCAGGCGATTTCATGCCGCCAGGGCGGATTCGCGCCTGCGCGCGACACAGTCACCGCCGCAGCCTTGGCGCCGAGCGTCAGAGCCTTGTGGATGGCGCCTTCCGGCAGATTGGCGATCGCCTCCTTCGACAGCAGGCCTTGCTCGTGCAGCGAGGCCAGGATGCCGGCGTTGAACGTGTCGCCGGCGCCGACCGTATCGACCACCTCAACCTTGTCCGGCACGACCGTGACCTTGTGATCTCTCGTATAGCCGACGGCGCCTTCGCTGCCATGGGTGACGACGATCAGCGTCGGACCGCGATCCAGCCAGTTGCGGACGACGTCTTCGTGTGAGCCGGCTTCGCCGAACCAGTTTAGGTCCTCATCCGACAGCTTCACGACATCGGCCATGGCCATCATCGAGCGGATGCGCCTGAGATGCTTGGCCTTGTCCGGTATGAAATTCGGCCGAATGTTGGGGTCGAGCATCATGACGCGGTGGCTGTGCTCGCGCCGCATGAATTCCTCGTAGGCTGATCCGGCCGGCTCCGAGATCAGGCTGATGGCGCCGAACAGCATGGCTTCGATCTCACTGCCGAGTTTCGGCAGATCGTCGATGGTCAGCATGCGTCCGGCTGTGTTTTCATCGTAGAACGTGTAGGTCGCCTGGCCGTTGTCCAGTCGCACGAAGGCGAGCGTGGTCGGCCGGGGCGATGTGTGCGCATAGGTGGAACTGACCTGGCTTGCCCTCAGCGCGTCCTTGAACTGGCTGCCGAACAGATCCGTCGACAGGCCGGAAAAGAAACCGGCGGGTGCTCCGAGCCGGCCAAGCGCTATTGCCGTGTTGAAGACCGCGCCGCCGACATAGGGGGCAAAGGCCGGCTCGCCCTCCGTCGTGGTGCGTGGCAGCATGTCGATCAGGGCTTCGCCGCAACAGAGGATCATGATTTCCTATTCTCCGGCGGATAGATCACACCCTTGCGGATGATGATGTTGGCGTAGAGCCGCGGCTCGCTTGTCGCGACGATCGCGTGCGCGGACCTGACCCGTAAATAGAAGTCGGCGCCGGCAAGCGCAACCACCTTGCGGCCAGGCGCGCGCGTGGCGCAGATCGCCTCCATCTCGTGATGAACGGGATCGGCAAGCAAGGGATCGCCTTTGACCGAGGCGCGAAACAGCGCCGCCGGCACGGCGTCATCGACAGGCAATACGCTGAGGATGGCGTCGAGCATCGGAACAAGATGATGACCGTCGGCGCGGATGAGCCGGTGTGCCTGTTCTTTCGCCGGGTAGTTTCCGTCGACAAGGGCGATCTCGTCGCCATGGCCCATGGCACGCAGCATCGCCAGAAGCTCCGGACCGAGCAGGGCCGGGATTCCGATCAGCATGCTCAGGTACTCCTGGAAATCGTGGTCGAACCGATGAGGAAGCGCTCGGAAAGCGGCAGGCTGGCGCCGCCCAGGGCACGCGCATGGATGCCGACAGTCCCCTCGCGAACGGCCGGAAGCTTCAGCCCTTCACCGTCGATCTTGCCGATAGCTTCGACTACGGCATCGACCAGGCGGCGCCGCACGGCCTTCGGCATCCATCCGTCGATCACCGCCGCCTCGAAATCGATAACCGACGACGCCGCCACGATAGCATAGGCGAGCGCCTGCGAGGCGCAGCCGATCCAGTCGTCGAGCTCGACGCCGATCTCGCCCCAATCCTCCGGTGACGTCCACAGATGTGAGGCCTCGACGCCGCGCGCGTTGAGTGACTTTTCCAGCATGGCGATCGACGCCACGTCGATCAATTGGGTCGGCTTGCCGTCCGGTCCGGGCACCGGCATCGAACCCAGCGCGCCGGCATTGCCGGTTGGCCCGCCAAAAAGATGACCGTTCAGCACGATGCCGCCCCCGGCGAAGGCGCCGATATAGAAATAGACGAAGTCGCGCGGCGCACCCGCCTTGCCGAACACCAGTTCGGCGCCGCAAGCCGAGGTGGCGTCATTCTGCAGGTAGACCGGGAATTCGCACTGCGCCTGGATGTCGGCGCGGATGTCGCGGTTGCGCCATTCGTCCATGACGTCGCGCGGCGCACCTGCCGTATCGGCCCAGTTCCACAATTCGAACGGCATGGCGATGCCAAGTCCGGCAATGCGCTTGTCCTGAGCCGGGGTGAGTTCGCCGCGCATCGTCTTCATGCCGGAGGTGACGAATTCGACCGTCTCGCGCGGTGCCGGATAGCGGTAGGAATGCTGCAGCATCGAGCGCACATTGCCGAGAAAATCGATCAGCACGAGTTCGGCGCTGCGACGGCCGATCTTCAGGCCGATGAAAAAGGCGCCATCGGGATTGAGCGCCATCGGAATGGAAGGCTGGCCGATCTTGCCGCGCAACGGCGCCTGGCGGACAAGGAGGTTGTCCTGCTCGAGCTCACGCATGATGACGGAAACCGTCTGGGCCGAAAGTCCGGTCATGCGCGCAATGTCGGACTTGGGGAGGCTGCCGTGCTGACGCACCAGCGACAGCACCAGCCGCTCATTGTGGTCCCGCATGCCGCTCTGGTTGGTGCCGCGGTGAATGCGGCTCTCGGCTGCCTCGGGCGAACCGTGCCTTGTAATGCCGGTCTCCACCCCTGTTCCTCTCGTCTTTTCCCCTCAATCCTTTTGAGCCAGAATGAGTGAACGATGCAGCGCTGTCAATAATAAATAAGAGTGATTTAATTATTGACAGGGGCCTCGGTCTGGTATTCTGTTGGGGCAGGCGTCCACGCGGGGAAAAGTCGCTGGATGCTTGTGCAGCAGATGCCGGGTGGCCGGCATCCGAAATGGTTCCACTGGGAGGAAATCGTGACCAAAACAACACTACTAAAATCCACCGTGTTTGCCGCGGCCGGACTGGGCCTAATAGCGTTCACCTCGGCTGCGTCCGCCGCCGATGTCGGCGCTTGCCTGATCACCAAGACCGACACCAACCCGTTCTTCGTCAAGATGAAGGAAGGCGCGTCCGCCAAGGCCAAAGAACTCGGCGTCGAACTCAAAGCCTACGCCGGCAAGATCGACGGCGACAGCGAGAGTCAGGTCGCGGCGATCGAAAGCTGCATCGCCGACGGCGCCAAGGGCATCCTGATCACCGCGTCGGATACCAAGGGCATCGTCCCGGCGGTGAAGAAGGCACGTGACGCCGGTCTGCTCGTGATCGCGCTGGACACGCCGCTTGATCCGCTCGACGCCGCCGATGCGACCTTCGCGACCGACAATCTGGAGGCCGGCAAGCTGATTGGCGCGTGGGCCGCCGCAACGCTCGGCGACAAGGCGAAGGATGCCAGGATCGGCTTCCTCGACCTGACGCCCTCGCAGCCGACGGTGGACGTGCTGCGCGACCAGGGCTTCATGATGGGCTACGGCATCGACGTGAAGGACCCCAACAAGATCGGCGATGAGGACGATCCGCGCATCGTCGGCCACGACGTCACCAATGGCAACGAGGAAGGCGGCCGCAAGGCGATGGAGAACCTTCTGCAGAAGGACCCCGGCATCAACGTCATCCACACCATCAACGAGCCGGCAGCCGTCGGCGCCTACCAGGCGCTCAAGGCCGTGGGCCTCGAAGGCAACGTGCTGATCGTATCGGTTGACGGCGGCTGCCCTGGCGTGAAGTCGGTCGCCGAGGGCGTGATCGGTGCGACCTCACAGCAATATCCGCTGCAGATGGCGGCACTCGGCATCGAAGCGATCGCCGCTTTCGCCAAGGACGGGACGAAGCCCAAGCCGACCGAAGGCAAGGATTTCTTCGACACCGGCGTCAACCTCGTGACCGACAAGCCCGCGGAGGGCGTGAAGTCCATCGACACCAAGGAAGGCCTCGCCAAGTGCTGGGGCTGATGCCGGTCTGACAGGCAACAGAACCGATCGGCCGGGGGCTTGATCCCCGGCCGCTTCGGGTGGACGATGCGGTAATAGCAATCGCGAACAATTCCGGCGGCAGATCGGAAACAGTGGACGGGCGTCGGCGCGTGGCTGAAGCCGCATGGGAGGAAACATGGCTCAGGTTCAGGAATACGAGAAGGCTCTCTCGAACAGCGAGACAAGCGTCGCTGCTTTTGACGAGCACGGCACGTCGCTTGTCAAGCGCATCCAGCATTTCCTGCATTCCACTCCGGCTGCAGTGCCGCTGATCGTGCTGGTTCTGTCGATCGCTGTCTTCGGCGTCACGATCGGAGGACGGTTCTTTTCGTCCTACACGCTGACGCTGATCCTGCAGCAGATCGCCATCGTCGGTATTCTCGGAGCCGCGCAGACGCTGGTCATCCTTACAGCCGGCATCGACCTGTCAATCGGCGTGATCATGGTGATTTCGGCCGTGATCATGGGCAATTGCGCGGTCACATATGGTCTGCCGACCTTGCTTGCCGTGGTGATCGGGCTTGCCGCCGGCGGGGCCTGCGGTCTGCTCAACGGGCTGTTGGTCGCATACATGAAGCTGCCGCCGTTCATCGTCACGCTCGGCACCTGGAACATCGTCATGGCCACGAACTTCATCTATTCGGCCAATGAGACGATCCGCGATGCCGACGTCGACGTCCAGGCGCCGCTGCTGCATCTGTTCGGCCTGAACTTCAAGGTCGGCACGGCGGTGCTGACGTTCGGCGTCATTGCCATGGTCGTGCTAGTGCTGATCCTGTGGTACGTGCTCAATCACACGGCCTGGGGCCGCCATGTCTACGCCGTCGGCGACGACCCGGAGGCGGCCAAGCTGTCGGGCATCCAGACCAAGAAGGTGCTGATCTCGGTCTACACCCTTGCCGGGCTGATCGCTGCTTTCGCTGCCTGGGTCTCGATCGGCCGCAACGGCTCGATCTCGCCGTCCGCCGCCGTCACCGACTATAATTTGCAGGCGATCACCGCGACGGTGATCGGCGGTATTTCCCTCTTCGGCGGGCGCGGCTCGATTCTGGGCACGCTGTTCGGCGCGATGATCGTCGGCGTCGTTTCGATGGGCCTCAACATGCTGGGCGCCGATCCGCAATGGAAAGTGCTGCTCACCGGTGTGCTGATCATCGGCGCCGTGGCGATCGACCAGTGGATCAGAAAGGTTTCGGTGTAACCATGACCCAGGAGCCCATCCTCACCGCGCGCGGCCTCGTCAAACGCTACGGCCGCGTTACCGCACTGAACAGCTGCGACTTCGATCTCTATCCGGGAGAAATCCTGGCCGTGATCGGCGACAATGGTGCAGGCAAGTCGACGCTGATCAAGGCGATCTCGGGCGCCGTTGTCCCGGACGAGGGGATCATCGAGTTGGACGGCAAGCAGGTGCTCTTCAAGTCGCCCATCGAGGCCCGCGAAGCCGGCATCGAAACCGTCTACCAGAACCTGGCGCTGTCGCCGGCGCTGTCGATCGCCGACAATATGTTCCTCGGTCGCGAGATCCGCAAAACGGGTTTTCTGGGCGACTGGCTGCGCATGCTCGACCGCCCGACAATGGAAAAGCGCGCCCGCGACAAGCTCACCGAACTTGGCCTGATGACCATCCAGAACATCAGCCAGGCCGTGGAAACGCTCTCGGGCGGGCAACGCCAGGGCGTGGCGGTGGCGCGCGCCGCCGCCTTCGGCTCGAAGATGGTCATCATGGATGAGCCGACGGCGGCGTTAGGCGTCAAGGAGAGCCGCCGCGTGCTCGAACTGATCCTCGACGTGAAGAAGCGCGGCCTGCCGATCGTGCTGATCTCGCACAACATGCCGCATGTCTTCGAGGTGGCCGACCGCATTCACATCCATCGGCTGGGCCGTCGCCTCTGTGTCATCGATCCCAAGCAGTATACGATGTCCGACGCCGTCGCCTTCATGACCGGAGCGAAGCTTCCGCCGGAGGCGGCACTGGCGGCCTAATGCATGTCGCCCAAAAGTGCGCAGCGGTTTTGGGATGACGACATGCATCAAACAAGAAATGCATGTCGCCCAAAAGCATGCCTCGGGCGTGAACCGAGGGTGCGCAGCGGTTTTGGGATGACGACATGCACATAAGTAAGAACTTAAGGCGCGTCGCAGAGGCCGCCCAAACGCGATCCGCTTTAAGTTTCTAATTGCCGCTGGGTAAGCTGCCCCGCGGCAATCTAACCCGATTGAACGCATAACAATATGCGCTAGCATGGGCTGGGAGGAATGGTGAAAGCCGGTATGATCATGGCAACCGCACGAGAGGCAGCATGACGCGCGCGATGACATCCAAAGCTCCCATTCTCGAAAACTCGGATCCCAAGGCGCTTGCCGACGAAGTCTTGAAGGCCCTCAAATACAGGCTCGGCAAGGGGACCAGCGTCGCGACGCAATACGACTGGCTCACCGCCTCGATCAAGGTTGTGCGCGACCATATCGTCGACCATTGGATGCAGGCGACGCAAGAGGCCTACGCCCAGCAGGAAAAGCGCGTCTATTACTTGTCACTGGAATTCCTCATCGGCCGCCTGATGCGCGACGCCTTCTCCAATCTCGGCCTGATGGACAATATGCGCGAAGCGCTGCGGTCTCTCGGCGTCGACCTCGACCTCATCGCTGCCCTCGAACCAGATGCAGCGCTTGGCAATGGCGGTCTCGGCCGGCTCGCCGCCTGCTTCATGGAAAGCATGGCAACCGTCGACATTCCCGCGCATGGCTATGGCATTCGCTACGCCAATGGCATGTTCCGGCAGGAAATCCATGGCGGCTGGCAGGTTGAGCTGCCCGAGACCTGGCTCGATCACGGCAACCCCTGGGAGTTCGAGCGGCGCGAACGCTCATTCGAGGTCGGTTTCGGCGGCTCGGTGGAATCGATCACCTCGAAGGACGGCAGGCTTGAGCGCCACGTCTGGAAGCCGATCGAACATGTTCTGGCGGTTGCCTACGATACGCCGGTGGTTGGCTGGCGGGCCAACCGCGTCAACACGCTGCGGCTCTGGTCCGGCATGCCGATCGATCCGATCCTGCTCGACAAGTTCAACGCCGGCGACCACATCGGTGCGCTCGCCGAAAGCAACAAGGCCGATGCCTTGTCGCGCGTCCTTTACCCTGCTGATTCCCACAAGGCCGGTCAGGAGCTGCGGCTCAGGCAAGAGTATTTCTTTTCCACCGCATCGTTGCAGGACATCATTCAGCGTCATCTCAGCCAGTATGGCGACCTGCAGTCGCTGCCCGACAAGGCGGCGATCCATCTGAACGACACCCATCCGGCCATCGCCGTGCCCGAGCTGATGCGCCTGTTGATGGATGTCCACGGCATGGATTTCGACCAGGCCTGGAGCATCACCAAGCGCACTTTCGGCTATACCAACCATACGCTGCTTCCAGAGGCGCTCGAAAGCTGGCCGGTGCCGCTGTTCGAGCGGCTGTTGCCGCGCCATATGCAGATCGTCTACGCCATCAACGCAGAAGTGCTGCTGGAGGCGCGCGCCTCCGACCAGTTTTCTGACGAGCAGATCAGCCAAATCTCGCTGATACAGGAAAATGGCGAGCGCCGGGTGCGCATGGGCAATCTGGCCTTTGTCGGCTCGCACTCGATCAACGGCGTCTCTGCCCTTCACACCGAGCTGATGAAGGAAACGGTGTTTGCCGAGCTCCACCGGCTCTACCCCGACCGCATCAACAACAAGACCAACGGCATCACGCCGAGGCGCTGGCTGATCCAGTGCAATCCCGGTCTCACCGCGCTCACCCGCGAGGCGATCGGCGACCGCTTCCTCGACGATATAGACGCGATCAAAGAGCTCGATGCCTTTGCCGACGACGCCGCCTTCCGCGACAAGTTCGCGGCAGTCAAGCGGGCGAACAAGGCCAAGCTTGCCAACCTCGTGGCCGACCGCCTCGGCATCAAGGTCGATCCCTCGGCGCTGTTCGACATCCAGATCAAGCGCATCCACGAATACAAGCGCCAGCTCCTGAACATCCTCGAAACAGTCGCCCTCTACGACCAGATCCGCTCCCATCCCGAGCGCAACTGGATGCCACGCGTCAAGTTCTTCGGCGGCAAGGCGGCGCCCAGCTATCACAACGCCAAGCTGATCATCAAACTCGCCAACGACGTCGCCAAGGTCATCAACCGCGACCCGGCCGTTCGCGGCTTGCTCAAAGTGGTGTTCGTGCCGAACTACAATGTCAGCCTGGCCGAGATTATGATGCCGGCCGCCGATCTTTCAGAGCAGATATCGACCGCCGGCATGGAAGCCTCCGGCACCGGCAACATGAAGTTCGCGCTGAACGGTGCGCTGACCATCGGCACGCTCGACGGCGCCAATGTCGAGATCAAGGAATGCGTCGGCGACGACAACATCTTCATTTTCGGCCTGACCACCGAAGAGGTCGCCGAGCGGCGCAGCAACGGCTACGATCCGCGATCGGTGATCGAAGCCTCTCCCGAACTGGCGCAGGCAGTGGCTGCCGTTTCGTCGGGCGTCTTTTCGCCTGACGATCCGGAACGCTATCGCGACCTGATGAACGGCCTCTATCAGAGCGACTGGTTCATGGTCGCCGCGGATTTCGATGCCTACGCCGCCACCCAGCGCGATGTCGACGCCGTCTGGCGCAACAGCCCGGATTGGTATGCCAAGGCAATCCGCAATGTAGCTCGCGTCGGCTGGTTCTCGTCCGATCGCACGATCCGCCAATATGCGAAAGAAATCTGGAACGTGCCCGTCTGATATGATTGCATGAGGCCATGAACAACGTGGTCCGGGTGCCGGGGAGGGTCACTGCCTGATGAGGAAGCCGCGCGCGACCGCTGCGACAAGCGGGCCGGATGGACTGGCGTCAGCCGGTGATGTCGCGGCAATTGTCGCCGGCACGCATGGTGATCCTTTCGCTGTCCTCGGTGTGCACGAGGTTGACAAGGGCTTTGTCGCCCGCTGCTTCGTCCCTCATGCCGAGTTCGTCACTGCCTATACGCTGACCGGCAAGAAAGCGGGCGAACTCTCCAGGCGCGACGAAGGCGGCTTCTTCGAGGGCAGCCTGTCGCTCAAAAAGCGTCAGCCGTTGCGCTATCACGCGCGCAATGCCGGCGGTGACTGGTGGCTGACCGATCCCTATTCGTTCGGTCCGGTGCTCGGTCCGCTGGACGACTATTACATCGCCGAAGGTTCGCACCTCAGGCTGTTCGACAAGCTTGGTGCGCATCTCATCGATCACGAGGGTGCGTCCGGCGTGCATTTCGCCGTCTGGGCGCCCAATGCAAGGCGCGTTTCGGTGGTCGGCGACTTCAACGAATGGGACGGTCGCAGGCATACGATGCGCGTCCGCCGCGACACCGGCATCTGGGAGTTGTTCATTCCCGACATCGGCGCCGGCCGGCCCTACAAATACGAGATCATCGGGCCCGATGGCGTGAGACTCCCGCTGAAGGCCGACCCGTTCGCTTTCAAGTCCGAACTGCGCCCGGCCACCGCTTCGGTGACGGCGCTTCCGCCGGCGCATCAATGGGGTGACGAAGCGCACCGCAATTTCTGGCGCAACGCCGATCCCAGGCGCGAGGCGATGTCGATCTACGAGGTCCACGCCGGCTCCTGGCAGCTTCACGACGACGGCAGCTTCCTGTCATGGGACGAGCTTGCCGGCCGGCTGATCCCGTACGTCGTCGACACGGGCTTCACCCATATCGAATTCATGCCGATCTCCGAGCATCCCTATGACCCGTCCTGGGGTTACCAGACGACTGGCCTCTACGCGCCGTCGGCCCGCTTCGGCGACCCGGACGGTTTTGCCCGGTTCGTCGACGGCGCCCACCGCGCCGGCATCGGCGTCATCCTCGACTGGGTGCCGGCGCATTTTCCGGTGGACGCGCATGGCCTGGCCAATTTCGACGGCACCGCGCTCTATGAGCATGCCGACCCGCGCAAGGGCTTCCATCCCGACTGGAACACCGCGATCTACAATTTCGGCCGGCGCGAGGTGGTCTCGTTCCTGGTCAACAACGCGCTATTTTGGGCCGAGAAATACCATGTCGACGGTTTGCGCGTCGATGCCGTCGCCTCGATGCTCTACCTCGACTATTCGCGAAAGGCCGGCGAATGGATTCCCAACGAAAAAGGTGGGCGCGAAAACCTTGAGGCGGTCAGCTTCCTCCAGAGGATGAACAAGGAAGTCTACGGCCATCATCCGGGTGTGATGACGATCGCCGAGGAATCGACCTCATGGCCAAAAGTTTCGCAGCCGGTGCATGAGGGCGGGCTGGGTTTCGGCTTCAAGTGGAACATGGGCTTCATGCACGACACGCTGGAGTATTTCTCCAAAGAGCCGATTTTTCGCAAGCATCACCACGGCGACATCACCTTCGGTCTGGTCTACGCCTTCTCAGAGAATTTCGTGCTGCCGCTCTCCCATGACGAGGTCGTGCACGGCAAGGGGACGCTGCTTAGCAAGATGGCCGGCGACGACTGGCAGAAATTCGCGACGCTGCGCGCCTACTACGCCTTCATGTGGGGCTACCCCGGCAAGAAGCTGTTGTTCATGGGGCAGGAATTCGCCCAGCGCCGCGAGTGGAGCGAGGCGCGCGCACTCGACTGGAACCTGCTCGATTTCCGGGCCCATCGCGGCGTCTGGCAGACGGTGCGCGATCTCAACTATCTCTACCGCTCACGCCCGGCGTTGCATGCGCGCGATTGCGAGCCGGAGGGCTTTTCCTGGCTGATCGTCGACGATAGCGCGAACTCTGTCTTTGCCTGGCTGCGCAGCGCGCCGGGCGGAAACCCGGTCGCCGTCATCTCCAATTTCACACCGGTGCCGCGTGATGATTATCGCGTGCCGTTGCCGACGGCTGGAAGATGGCGCGAGATCATCAACACGGACGCCACCGACTATGGCGGTTCCGGCAAGGGCAATGGCGGTGCCGTCGAGGCTCGGGCGGAAGGAGGAGGCATCTCGGCGACGATGCTGTTGCCGCCGCTGTCGACGATCATGCTCGAACTTGCTCCGGACTGAGCGATGTCTCGCAGCGCGTAACTTGGGAGGATAAAAATGGCAGAGATAAAACGGACCCAGCCGCTGGCGCGCGATGCCATGGCCTATGTTCTGGCCGGCGGCCGTGGCAGCCGCCTGAGGGAGTTGACCGACCGGCGCGCCAAGCCCGCGGTCTATTTCGGTGGCAAGACGCGCATCATCGATTTTGCGCTCTCCAACGCGCTCAATTCCGGTATTCGCCGCCTCGGCGTCGCCACCCAGTACAAGGCACACTCGCTGATCCGCCACCTGCAGCGCGGCTGGAACTTCCTGCGGCCCGAGCGCAACGAGAGCTTCGACATCCTGCCGGCCAGCCAGCGCGTATCGGAAACGCAATGGTATGAGGGGACGGCCGATGCCGTCTACCAGAACATCGACATCATCGAGGCCTACGGCCCCGAATACATGGTCATCCTCGCCGGCGATCACGTCTACAAGATGGATTACGAACTGATGCTTCGCCAGCATGTCGACGCCGGCGCCGACGTCACCGTCGGCTGCCTCGAAGTGCCGCGCATGGAGGCGACCGGCTTCGGCGTCATGCATGTCGACAAGAAGGACACCATCATCTCCTTCATCGAGAAACCCGCCGATCCGCCCGGCATTCCCGACAAGCCGGATTTTGCCCTGGCCTCGATGGGCATCTACGTGTTCAAGACCAAGTTCCTGATGGAGCAACTGCGCCGCGACGCGGCCGAACCTGGCTCAAGCCGCGACTTCGGCAAGGACATCATCCCCTATGTCGTCGAGCACGGGAAGGCGATCGCCCATCGCTTCGCCAAGTCCTGCGTGCGCTCGACCGCAGAGAACGAGGCCTACTGGCGCGATGTCGGAACAGTTGACGCCTATTGGGAAGCCAATATCGACCTGACCGACATCACGCCGGAGCTTGACCTCTACGACCGCGACTGGCCGATCTGGACCTATGCCGAACTGAAGCCGCCGGCAAAGTTCGTGCATGACGAGGACGGCCGCCGCGGCTCTGCGGTATCCTCGCTCGTCTCAGGTGATTGCATCGTCTCTGGTGCTTCGCTGAAGCGAAGCCTGATCTTCACCGGCGCGCGCATCAATTCCTATTCGACGCTCGAGGAAGTCGTCATGCTGCCCGACTGCCACGTCGGCCGGAACGCAAGATTGAAGCGCGTGGTGATCGATCATGGCGTAAGGATACCGGAAGGGCTCGTGGTCGGCGAGGATCCCGCTCTCGACGCCAAGCGCTTCCGCGTTTCCGAAAAGGGCATCTGCCTCGTCACGCAGGCCATGATCGACAAGCTGGGATTGTAATGAATGCAGGTTCTGTCGGTCACGCCCGAAATTTTCCCTCTTATCAAGACTGGCGGGCTTGCCGACGTGACCGGCGCGTTACCCATCGCGTTGGCGGGCAAGGGCGTGACGATGCGCACGCTTGTTCCCGGCTATCCCCAGGTGATGGATGCCTTCAAGAAGAAAAAACCCGTTCACCAATATCCGCTGCTGCAAGGCGGCAAGGCTTCGGTCCATGCCGTCCAGATTGCCGGGCTCGACCTGTTCGTGCTCGACGCGCAGCATCTGTTCGATCGCCCCGGCGGTCCCTATGGCAATGCTACCGGCGCCGACTGGCCGGACAATTGGCGGCGTTTCGCGGCCTTGAGCCAGGTTGGCGGCGACATCGCCGGCGGCGCCATCTCGGGCTACCAGCCGGATATCGTCCATGCCCATGACTGGCAATCGGCGATGACGCTGGCCTACATGCGCTTCGGCAAGGCGGTCGGCACGCCGTCGATGATCACCGTCCATAACCTCGCTTTCCAAGGTCAGTTTGGCGCCGGCATCTTTGGCGAGCTTGGCTTGCCGGCGGCGGCCATGGCGCTCGACGGTGTCGAATATTACGGCGGCGTCGGTTTCCTCAAGGCCGGCCTGCAGGCCGCCTGGGCCATCACCACGGTCAGCCCGACTTATGCGCAGGAGATCCGCTCGCCGGAATTCGGCATGGGGCTCGATGGCCTCGTCAATATGCGGTCCGTCGATCTTTATGGCATCGTCAACGGCATCGACACCGAGATATGGAACCCTGAAACCGACAAGCATCTGGTCTCCAACTACACGGCCAAGACATTGAAGGCGCGGCACTCCAACCGGACCGCCGTCGAGGATCGTTTCAATCTCGACCGCGACGACAGTCCGATCGTCTGCGTCATCAGCCGGCTCACCTGGCAGAAGGGCATGGACATACTGGCAGCGGCCGTCGACGGGATCGTTGCCAGGGGTGCGCGCCTGGCGATCCTGGGGTCGGGCGATGCCGGCCTCGAAGGTGCGCTGCTGGCCGCCGCCGCCCGCCATCGCGGTCGCATCGGCGTCGTCGTCGGTTACGACGAGGCGCTTTCCCATACCATGCAGGGTGGCTGTGACGCCATCGTCATCCCGTCGCGCTTCGAGCCTTGCGGGCTGACGCAGCTTTATGGCCTGCGCTATGGCTGCGTGCCGGTCGTCGCCCGCACCGGCGGCCTTGCCGACACCCTCATCGACGCCAATGAAGCGGCCGTTTCGGCAGGTGTGGCGACCGGCTTCCAGTTCGCACCCGCCGATGCCGGCGCCTTGCTGCACGCCATCCGCCGGCTGGTCGAGGCGCACGCCAACCCCACGATCTGGACCTCGATGCAGCGGCAAGGCATGAAGGCCGATGTGTCGTGGGATAAAAGCGCAGAAAAATACCTTGAACTCTATCGCTTGCTGCTTTCGAAAAGGGCTGTCTGACGCATGATACGCACCGTCGCCACCAAACCCTACTCCGACCAGATGCCCGGCACTTCCGGGCTGCGCAAGAAAGTGCCGGTGTTCCAGCAGGAGCACTATGCCGAGAACTTCATCCAGTCGATCTTCGATGCATTGGACGGGTTCGAGGGCAAGACCCTGGTGATCGGCGGCGACGGCCGCTTCTACAACCGCGAAGTTATCCAGAAGGCCATCGCCATGGCGGCGGCAAACGGCTTCGGCAAGGTGATGGTCGGGCAGGGCGGCATTCTGTCGACGCCGGCGGCCTCCAACGTCATTCGCAAATACAAGACCTTCGGCGGCATCATCCTGTCGGCCAGCCACAATCCGGGCGGCCCGCACGAGGATTTTGGCATCAAATACAATGCCGGCAATGGCGGGCCGGCGCCGGAAAGGCTGACCGACGCGATCTTCGCCAAGACCAAGATGATTTCGAGCTTCAAGATCGCCGACATCGGCACGGTCGATCTCGACACGATCGGCACGGTCGAGGCGGGCGGCATGACCGTCGAGGTGATCGACCCGGTCGCCGATTATGCCGAGCTGATGGAAAGCCTGTTCGATTTCGATGCCTTGCGCGCACTGTTCAAGTCAGGCTTCCGCATGCGTTTCGACGCAATGCATGCCGTGACCGGTCCCTACGCCAAGGAGATCCTGGAGAACCGGCTCGGCGCGCCGAACGGCACCGCCCGCAACTTCATTCCCCTGCCGGATTTCGGCGGCCACCATCCAGACCCGAACCTGGTCCACGCAAAGCACCTCTATGACGAGATGATGGGACCGGACGCGCCGGATTTCGGCGCTGCTTCCGATGGCGACGGCGACCGCAACCTGATCATCGGCAAAGGCATTTTCGTCACCCCGTCGGATTCGGTGGCCATGCTCGCCGCGAACGCCCATCTGGCGCCGGGCTACAAGGCCGGCCTGAAGGGCATTGCGCGTTCGATGCCGACCAGCGGTGCGGCCGATCGCGTCGCCGAAAAGCTCGGCATCGGCATCTATGAAACGCCGACCGGCTGGAAATTCTTCGGCAATCTGCTCGATGCCGGCATGGCAACGATCTGCGGCGAGGAAAGTGCCGGAACCGGTTCCAACCATGTCCGCGAAAAGGACGGGCTGTGGGCCGTGCTTTTGTGGCTCAATATCCTTGCTGCCCGCGCCGAAAGCGCCAAGCAGATCGTCACCGAGCACTGGGCCGCCTATGGCCGCAATTACTACTCGCGCCATGACTACGAGGAGATCGAGACCGACCGGGCCAATGCGCTGGTCGACGAATTGCGGGCGAAACTCGCTTCCTTGCCCGGCACCAGCGTGCGCGGCATGAAGATCGCCAGCGCCGACGATTTCGCCTACCACGACCCGGTCGACGGCTCGATAGCCAGGAACCAGGGCATCAGGGTGCTATTCGAAGGCGGATCGCGCGTCGTCTTCCGTCTCTCCGGCACCGGTACCTCAGGCTCGACGCTGCGCGTCTATATCGAGCGCTATGAGCCGGACACGTCCAAGCACGATCTCGACACGCAGGAGGCGCTTGCCGATCTGATTGCGGCAGCCGATGATATTGCCGGGATTCGCAGCCATACCGGCCGCGCCAAGCCGAGCGTGATTACGTGAGGCTGACGCGGCGCGCCTTTCCTTCTCCCCTTGTGGGAGAAGGTGGATTGGCGCGTAGCGCCGAGACGGATGAGGGGCGTTGGACGGATCGCCGTAGGTGCCAGGCTGGAGCACCCCTCATCCGTCGCCTTCGGCGACACCTTCTCCCACAACAAGGGGAGAAGGGGGAGCCAACTTGCCAACGCTTCAAACCGTCTACGATCTGCTGTTGTGAGTGCGCGTGAGCCAGCTCGGCGCAACCATCACCAAAGAAGGCATTCGCTTCGCCGCATGGTCCTCGTCGGCTCGGCGCATCTGGGTCTCGATCTTCGATGAGCAGGGTAACAGGGAGATCGACCGGCTCGAACTCCAGCCGGAAGGCGAGGGCGTGCACGCGCTTTTCGTTGCCGGCCTCGCTGCCGGCACTCGATACGGGTTTCGCGCCGATGGCGACTATGCGCCCGAGCAAGGGCTCTGGTTCGATCCCGACAAGCTTCTGGTCGACCCCTATGCCGTCGAGATCGACACGCCCTATGTCTATGACGGCCGGCTCGCCGCACGACGGGGCGAGGGGACCGATATCGCGCCGCTGCTGCCGAAGGCGATTGCCGCCACCCTGCCGCAACCGGTGCCTGCCTTGCCGGCGCTATTCCAGCCCGGTGGTCTGATCTACGAAGTGCCGGTGCGCGCCTTCACCATGCTACATCCGGACATCCCGAAGCCCCAGCGCGGGACGATTGCAGCGCTGGCCCATCCGGCTATCGTCGAGCACCTGAAAAAGCTCGGAGTCGGGGCGGTTGAACTGATGCCGGCGACGGCATCGATCGATGAGCGGCATTTGCCGGCGCTCGGGCTGCGTAATGCCTGGGGCTACAATCCCGTGACCTTCATGGCGCTCGATCCGCGCCTCGCGCCCGGCGGTCTCGCGGAATTGCGGCAGACGGTTGCCACGCTGCGTGCGGCCGGCATCGGCGTCATCCTCGATCTTGTCTTCAACCACACCGGCGAAAGCGACAGGCTTGGGCCGACGCTGTCGCTGCGCGGCCTCGACAGCCGCGCCTACTACCGGCATTGGCCGGACGGCAGCTTGGCTAACGACACCGGCACCGGCAACACCGTCGCTTGCGATCATCCGGTCGTCCAGGAAATGGTCCTCGACACGCTTCGTCACTTTGTCTGCCATGCCGGCGTCGACGGTTTTCGCTTCGATCTGGCGCCCATTCTGGGTCGGGTCGATGGCGTGTTCGACGCTGCGGCACCGTTGCTGAGGGCTATTCGGAACGATCCGGTCCTCGGCGGCCGGGTGCTAATCGCCGAGCCCTGGGATATCGGCCCGGACGGCTATCAGCTTGGCAATTTTCCGCCGCCCTTCCTCGAATGGAACGACAGATATCGCGACGACATCCGCCGCTTCTGGCGCGGCGATAGCGGCATGGTCGGCGCGCTGGCGACCCGGCTTGCCGGCTCGTCCGACGTGTTTGCCAAGGCAGGCCAGCAGACGAGCCGCAGCGTCAATTTCATCGCCGCGCATGACGGCATGACGCTGGCCGACATCGTTGTCTACGAGCACAAGCATAACGAGGCCAATGGCGAGGAGAACCGCGATGGCCACGACGACAACTTGTCCTGGAACAATGGCGTCGAGGGTGAGACCGGCGACCGGGCGATCGTTACGGCCCGTTTCGATGACCAGTGTGCGCTGCTGGCCACGCTGTTTGCCTCACGCGGCACGATCATGCTGACGGCCGGAGACGAATTCGGCCGCACCCAGAAGGGCAACAACAACGCCTATGCGCAGGACAACGAGATCACCTGGCTCGACTGGGCCGGGCGCGACCAGGCGCTGGAACAATGCGCCGTTTTGCTCGCCGCGATGCGTCGTTCCGTGCCGGCGCTTTCCGACACGCGCTTCCTGACCGGAGAGCCGCCCGCCGGATCAGAAAAACCGGACGTCGTCTGGCTCACTGAAACCGGCATGCCGCTCGACGAGGCAGGCTGGCACGATCCGGGGCGGTACCGCCTGGTCATGATGCTCGGCGGCGATGATTGCCGCCTTGCCGTGGTCATCAATGGCGATCGCCGGGCGTGTATGTTCACGCTGCCGGAGCGCGACGGATTTCGCTGGGAGCCAGCCATCGAAACACCGGGCGGCGCAGCAGGAATTTCACGGCCGGTGCCAGGGCGAACGCTGATTTTCATGATCGAACACAAAGCTGCGCAACCTCAGATAAAGGAGAACGGCGGTGGCAAGTGACAACGCCGAGTGGTGGCGCGGCTGCGTCATCTACCAGATCTACCCGCGCTCCTTTCAGGACACGACAGGGGACGGCAGCGGCGATCTGCGCGGCGTTGCCTCAAGGCTGGCTCATGTTGCATCGCTTGGCGCCGACGCCGTCTGGCTGTCGCCCTTCTTCAAGTCGCCGATGGCCGATATGGGCTACGACGTATCCGACTATACAGCCGTCGATCCGATGTTCGGCACATCAGAGGATTTCGACGCGGTGGTCGCCGAGGCGCACCGTCTCGGCCTGAAACTCATTATCGACCAGGTCCTGTCGCATTCGTCCGACCGGCATGAATGGTTCGTCGAAAGCCGCGCGAGCCGCGATAACCCTAGGGCGGACTGGTATGTCTGGGCCAATCCGAGGCCTGACGGCACCGCGCCCAACAACTGGCTGTCGGTCTTCGGTGGCCCCGCCTGGGAGTGGGACGCGACCCGCAGACAATACTACATGCACAATTTCCTCGCCTCCCAGCCGGACCTCAATTTCCACAATCCGGAGGTTCAGGACGCCTTGCTGGAAACGGTGCGGTTTTGGCTGGAGCGCGGCGTCGACGGCTTTCGGCTCGACACGGTCAACTACTATGTCCATGACCGCTGGCTGCGCAGCAATCCGCCTTTGGCTTCGAGCGTTGCCGGCACCAACACCGAAACCAATCCCTACCTCTATCAGGAGCATCTGTTCGACAAGACGCAGCCCGAAAACCTCGCTTTCCTCAAGCGTTTTCGGGCGCTGCTCGACGAATATGAGGGCCGTGCCGCTGTCGGTGAGGTTGGCGACGAAACCCGCTCGTTGCAGACGCTCGCCGCCTATACCGGCGGCGGCGACAAGCTCGACATGTGCTACACATTCGACCTGCTCGGACCGCAATTCTCGGCCGCACACGTGCGCAGATGCGTCGAAGCGTTCGAGAGTGCTGTCTCCGACGGCTGGGTCTGCTGGGCGTTTTCCAACCACGATGTCGTTCGCCATGTGACGCGCTGGACGAGGCCCGGCGGCAATCCGGAGGTGGTGGCGAAATTCTCGATCGCGCTGCTGTCATGCCTGCGTGGATCGATCTGCCTCTATCAGGGCGAGGAGCTCGGGCTGGAGGAAGCCGAATTGGCGTTCGAGGATCTGCGCGATCCATACGGCATCCGCTTCTGGCCCGGATTCAAGGGCAGGGATGGATGCCGCACGCCGATGGTCTGGGAGAAAGGCACCGAGAACGCCGGGTTTTCAACAGGCAAGCCGTGGCTTCCGATCCCGGAAAGCCATCGCGCCCGCGCGGTCGATGTCCAGAACGGCGAGGCAAAGTCGGTTCTAGCCAGCTACCGGGCGATCCTGGCGTTGCGCAGGCAGCATGCCGCGCTGGTACAGGGTTCGATCCGCTTTCTCGATGCCGAGGGCGATGTGCTTGCCTTCATTCGCGAAGGCGGCGGCGAGAAGCTGCTCTGCCTTTTCAATTTCGCCGAGGAGCCGGCCAAATGGCCGTTGCCGCAGGGTATCGATGTCGCAGAGACGATCGATCTTGGCGCTGGTGCCGCCTTGCAGGGAAAAATTCTGTCGCTGCCGCCCTTGGGCTGCTTCCTCGGACGAGACGGCTGATGTCTCTCATTTGTCAGCTCATTGAACGAGCACGGAGCGCCCGCAAGTCGCGCCCATAACCCGGACATCTGCCTCGCCGACATGCACGCCCAGTGCCGCAAGCACGTTATAAACCAATTCGTCGACCGGCGCCGTCACGGCGTTCAGAGCCCCAATCACCGCCGGCTTTACCGTTCCAAGCAGGGCGGTTACGTTCAGCAGCCCTAGTCCCAGCGCATTGATCGAGAGCGACAGTTCATCGACAAGCGATGTGGTGAGGGATTGCGTCAGGTTTTTCGTAGAAGCGGTCTTTATCGTCTTGTTGGCGATTTCGGTGCTGTTGAAGGTCAATGTCGTCGGATCGTTGTTGGTGATATCAAGCGCTGCAGACCCGTTCACCGACAGCAATGGAATGAGCAAAAGCCTCGACCACGCTTGCCATCGCCATCGGCGAACCTGCGCAATTCTCGCCGTGGCTGACAATCGGCGAGAAGGGCGCCGTGGTGCGCACGGCGCAGACACGAATTAAGCTGGTGGCCTCACTGCCGCGATCTGGGCATTAGAGAACGACTGTGGATTGCTGAAATCGGCAAAGGCGGTGGGGCTGCTGTCGGCGTCGCTGGCGGCAAGATGCAGCGAGGCAACGCCCGGGCGCGCAGCGATGGAAACCTCCAAACTGTCCGGGCGCCCCGTCGGGCAACTGATGTCGGTCAGCTTGGCCTCGGCGTAGGCCACTTCGATATGCAGCGGAAGATTGACGGCCAGGAGAGTGGTGCCGCCTCCGAGATTCGAATTGCCGATGCCGACGGAGCGCTTGTCGACGCCGAGCGACGACTCTGGTTAATATCGGCCGGCGGTGACCGACACGACGGTTTTTCCGAGGGCAGGGGCGATCGTCTGCCCTGCCTTCTGAACAACGATACCCGGCATTCCGTTGTCGCCGAGCGTGGTCACCACCGCGGCCTCAATGTTGTTGATGTTGGAGGCGGCGGTGATTGCCGCAAGATCGACCAGCGACTGAGCCTCCCGGCGCTCCACATAGATCGAGCCTTCATCGATGGCGAAGGCGGCCAGCGCCAGCGCGAACGGTGCGCACAGCGCCGTCATGACGGTGAAGTTCGCCTTCAGGTCGCCAAGCATCGAGCGGACAACCCGGCCGATCCTCCCCGGCAAAATTTCCGACATTCAGATGCCTCCGACCCGTATTGTCGACTCGCGTGAGATCGTGGTTCCAGGCATGGGCAGCGCCGGGAACAGATTCCAGACCGGCAAGTTACGTGCGTCGTATTGGATGGACACGACGAACTGGTTTCGGTCGGCCGTGCTGTCCTTTGCCTGATAGGTCAGCTTGGTGGAATCGACGAAGGGATATCCGCCGGCATTGGTGTTGACGAAACTGGTCACCAGCGCCTGGCGCTCGCCTTCATTCAGCCCGGCTATCGCCGTGCGGGCGTCATCCGCTGCGATTTGCTGTACGGAGTTGCTTGCACCAAAATAGATACCGTATGCAACCATTCCGAGCAAAAGCGAGATGAAAATGGGCGAAAGCAGCGCGAATTCGATGGCGGAAGTTCCGGACTGTTCTCTAAATTGGCATAATTTGAGTTTTAGCTGGCTCGTATTGCGCCGCTTTATAGAGATTGTCTCAGTTTCTGCGCTGTTCATTTCCTTCGCCCATCGAGACATACCGAAGCCCGCGAAGATGTAACCCATGGTTGCTTAAAGGCGGCTTAAGACATTTCGGCAAAGTGGAATAGACGACAGATTTCTTGCCGGAACGAGTGCTTGAGTGGGAGAAACGGAGCCAAGTCAATGGTTTCGACCGCTGTTCTGCCGGTCGCGAAGTGGCTGTCGCTGCGCCTTACTTAGGGTGACCTCACGAGTCTGTTGAAATAAAAAATCGCCACGTTACTGTTTGGCCACCAGCTGCCGGAAAGGGAACCGGCGGCGCGCTCAAAGGGGCCACCTAATCGGTTTCGGGGCGTCAACACTCAAGAGGCGTAGCTGAAGGGCCGCCTCGACAGGGAGAACTCCATGCTGAAAAATATGCTGAAGGCGACGGTGTTCGCCACAACCATGGCCTTGGCCGCCGGCACGTTCTACACGCCGGCCTTCGCCGAGGTCGTCTATAACCGCGGCACCGCCGCCGAATCGGAGTCGCTCGACCCGCACAAGACCTCGACAATCTACGAAGCAAGTATTTTGCGTGACCTGTTCCAGGGGCTGACCATGCAGGACGCAAAGGCGAACCTCATCCCTGGCGCCGCCGAAAGCTGGACAGTATCGGACGACGGCACCGTCTACACCTTCAAGCTGCGCAAGGGCGCCGTCTGGTCGGATGGCGCTCCGGTGACGGCAGATGACTTCGTCTACGCTTTCCAACGGCTGGAAGATCCGGCCACCGGCGCCGAATACGCTTCGATGCTCTATCCCGTGAAGAATGCCGAGGAGGTGAACACCAAGAAGGCGAAGCCAGAGGAGATGGGCGTCAAGGCAATCGACGCAAATACACTGGAAGTGACGCTGAAGGCGCCCACGCCCTATTTCCTCGAAATGCTGACCCACCAGGCGGCCTATCCGGTCAACAAGGCCTCAATGGAAAAGCTCGGCGCCGATTGGATCAAGCCGGGCAATCTGGTCTCCAACGGCGCCTATACGCTGGCGGAGTGGGTTCCCAACGACCACATCAAACTGGTCAAGAATCCGAAATTCTGGGACGCTGCGACCGTCAAGCTCGACGTCGTCAACTACATCCCGACCGAAGATCGTTCGTCGGCGATGAAGCGCTTTGAGGCCGGCGAACTCGACAGCTACGACGACCTCCCGACCGAGCAGCTCGCCGACCTCAAGGCCAAGTTTGGCGATCAGATTCGCGTCGGGCCTTACCTCGGCACCTACTATTTTGCGATCAAGACCGACAAGGCCCCGTGGGACAACGTCGAACTGCGCAACGCCATCTCCATGGCAGTCGACCGCGATTTCCTTGCCGAAAAGGTCTGGCAGAACTCAATGCTGCCCGGCTATTCGATGGTGCCTCCAGGCATTGAGGGCTATACGCCGGCAATGGCCAAATACGCGGAGATGTCGCAGATCGACCGCGAGGATGAGGCCAAGAAGGTACTCGAGAAGCTTGGCTACACGCCCGAGAAACCGCTTAAGATGGAAATCCGCTACAACACTTCGGAAAACCACAAGAACACTGCGGTCGCCATCCAGGAACAGTTGAAGCCGCTCGGTGTCGAAGTCACGCTGCTCAACACCGACACCAAGACCCACTATTCCTTCCTTGAGCAGAAGGGCGACTATGACATGGCGCGTGCCGGCTGGATTGCGGATTACAAGGATCCGGAAACCTTCCTCGGCATCTCCCGCAAGGCAAGTGGCAACAACTATTCGGGCTACAACAGCCCGAAATTCGAGGAGGCCATGGACGAGGCGGCCGCCGCGGGGGGCAAGCCCGAAGAGCGCATGAAGCAACTCGCAGAGGCCGAGCGCATCCTCGTCGACGAGGTCGGCAACATCCCGCTTCTCTACTACAGCTACAAGGATATCGTTTCTCCCAAGCTTCATGGCTTCGAGGACAACGTTATGGACGTGCATCCGTCCCGCTTCATCTCCAAGGACTGATCTCCTTGGCCGGACTGCCGCTCCTTTACAGCGCCGCGCGTCCTTCGGGACGCGCAAAGGGCGCTGTAACGCCTTGATTTTGCGCGTGATCCTTTCCGAACCTTCGGTTCGGGTCATGCGTTAGGGGCGGCGGCTCCGGTTTGCCATCGCATCGGCCCGAAAATCGGAATCGATTTTCGGGAAGCACGATGCGAAGATTGAAGCGCTAGAGCGTACTTTGTGCGTCCAAGTGGACGCACGTCGCTCTAGGTCAAGCGGGGAACCGATGCTGCGATACGTATTCCGGCGGCTCCTGACCGCCATCCCGACGCTGTTCGTCATCGTGACCATGGCGTTCTTCCTGATACGTGTCGCGCCGGGCGGCCCGTTCAATCAGGAGCGGGGCCTGAGCCCCGAGATCAAGGCCAATCTTGAAGCGCAGTTCGGCCTCAACGACCCGCTCTGGCTGCAATATGTCCACTATCTCGGCAATCTGCTGCGCGGCAATTTCGGTCCGAGCTACAACATGCCGGATTTCACCGTCAGCGAATTGTTCAGGGAGGGCCTGCCGATCTCAATCCAACTCGGCGCTTCGGCGCTCATTCTGGCGCTACTCCTCGGCAGCGTGCTCGGCACTGTTGCCGCGCTCAACCAGAACAAGCTTGCCGACTATTCGGTGATCGCTCTGGCGACCGCCGGCAGCACCATTCCGACCTTCGTCATCGCGCCGGTGATCCAGCTTCTGTTCGGTCTGACCTGGAAGCTGCTGCCGATCGGCGGCTGGGGTGATGGCGCCCTGCTCAACAAGGTCGGGCCGGTGCTGACCCTCGCCTTGCCGCAGATCGCTATCGTCGCCCGCCTGATGCGCGGTTCGATGATCGAATCGTTGCGCTCGCACCACATCCGTACCGCACGCGCGCTCGGCCTGTCGGATTGGTCGGTGGTCGTCAAGCATGCGCTGCGCGGCGCCATCCTGCCGATCGTCTCCTTCACCGGTCCGGCGGCTGCAGCCCTTCTCACCGGCTCGATCATCGTCGAGACCATCTTCTCCATTCCGGGCGTCGGCCGCCATTTTGTCGTTGCTGCGCTCAACCGCGACTACACGCTGGTCATGGGAACGGTGGTGGTAATCGCTCTCTTCACCATCATCTTCAATCTGATCGTCGACGTCATGTATGCCGTCGTCGATCCGAGGGTGCGCTATGACTGACATCTCAGCCACCGCTCCGGTCATCGTCGGCCGCTCCCTGTGGGGCGATGCCTGGGCGCGCCTCAAGGCCAATCGCGCCGCCATGTTCAGCCTGTATTATCTTGCCTTCATCGCGCTCCTCAGCGTGTTCGGACCCCCTTTGGTGCCGCATCGATACACCACCATCTACGCCGACTATGTGCGCATGCCGCCGAGCCTGTCGGCTTATCCGAAGGCCGACATGATCGAGGCCGCGCTCGATGAAGCGATCAAGCGCATGCGTGTCGACATCAAGGAGTGGCGGCAGGAAGGCAATAAGGTCATCGTCACCGTCAAGTCGACTAGGCCGATCGACGACCGCAATGTCCGCTATCTCGACCGTTCCGATGCCTTTGACAACACACAGATCGAGAACAAATCGCCCGACGGTCTCGAAGTGACGATGAGCGCCTCGGTCAAACAGCAATATTTCCTGTTCGGCACCGACAACACCGGCCGCGATCTGCTGTCGCGAACGCTGATGGCGGGACGCATCTCGCTGGCCATCGGCCTGCTCGCCGGGGTTGTGGCGGGCGTCATCGGCGTGCTCTACGGCGCTACGGCCGGCCTTGCCGGCGGCAAGGTCGACGAGGTGATGATGCGTATTGTCGATGTGCTTTATTCGCTGCCGTTTATCTTCTTTGTCATCATGCTGGTGGTGTTCTTCGGTCGGAACTTCGTGCTGATGTTCCTGGCGGTCGGCGCTGTGCTGTGGCTCGACATGGCGCGCATCGTGCGCGGCCAGGCGCTGTCGATCCGGCGGCAGGAATACGTCCAGGCGGCGGAGGCGATGGGCGTCGGCCAACGCGGCATCCTGATCCGCCACGTCATTCCCAACCTGCTTGGCCCGGTGGTCATCTACATGACGCTGCTGGTGCCGCATGTCATCATCCTGGAGAGTTTCCTGTCCTTCCTCGGGCTCGGCGTGCAGGAACCGATGACCAGTTGGGGCGTGCTGATCTCGACCGGCGCCCAGAACATCGGCACCGCCAATTGGCTGCTTTTGTTCCCTGCCTTCTTCCTTGTCTCGACGCTGTTCGCGCTGAATTTCGTCGGCGACGGCCTGCGCGACGCGCTCGACCCCAGGGATCGTTGAGATGGACACTTCCGAAACCATCCTCAGCGTCAAGGACCTTCGCGTCCGCTTCCGCACACTCGATGGCGTCGTTGAAGCCGTCAAGGGCATCAACATCCACGTCAATGCAGGCGAGACCGTCGCCGTGGTCGGCGAATCCGGTTCCGGCAAGAGCCAGACGATGATGGCGGCCATGAGCCTGCTGGCCTCGAACGGCGAGGCCACAGGGGTCGTCGACTATCGCGGCCGCAACCTTTTGACCCTGAGCAAGTCCGAGCTCAACCAAGTCCGCGGCCGCAAGATCAGCATGATCTTCCAGGAGCCGATGACCTCGCTCGATCCGCTCTATTCGATCGGCAACCAGCTGATCGAACCGATCCGCAGGCATCGCGGGCTTGGCGCCGCCGAGGCACGCGAAGAAGCGCTCAAGCTCTTGCGGCTGGTCCATATTCCCGATCCCGAGCGGCGGATGAAATCCTATCCGCACGAAATGTCAGGCGGCCAGCGCCAGCGGGTCATGATCGCCATGGCGCTGGCCAACGATCCCGACATACTGATCGCAGACGAACCAACGACGGCGCTCGACGTGACCATCCAGGCGCAGATACTCATGCTGCTCGCCGAACTGCAGCGCAAGCTCGGCATGGCGATCGTCTTCATCACCCACGATCTCGGCATTGTCCGGCGCTTTGCCGACCGCGTCTATGTCATGCGCTACGGCGAAGTCGTCGAGGAGGGCGAGGCGGAAGCGATCTTCGTCAACCCGCAGCACGCCTATACCAAGATGCTGTTGGCCGCCGAGCCGACCGGAACCAAGGCACCGCCACCGCCAAATGCGCCCGTCCTGCTGGAAGGCAGGAATGTCGAAGTGACCTTCAGGATCGGCGGCGGGTTTCTTGCCGGAGAGCCGCTGATGCTGCGCGCCGTCGATCACATTTCGATCCGGCTGCAGCGGAACCAGACCATCGGCATCGTCGGCGAATCGGGTTCGGGAAAATCGACGCTCGGCCGGGCCTTGCTGCGGCTCCTGCCAAGCGACGGCCTCATCCGCTTCGGCGATCGCGATATTTCCGCTGCCGACCGTCAGGCGATGCGGCCGCTGCGGCGTGAATTGCAGCTGGTCTTCCAGGACCCGTTCGGTTCGTTGTCGCCGCGCATGACGATTGGCCAAGTCATCACCGAAGGACTTCTGGTGCATGAGCCGACCCTGTCGGGCAGGCAACGCGATCTGCGCGCAGTCGAGGCCTTGCGCGAGGTCGGGCTCGATCCGAATGCGCGCAATCGCTACCCGCACGAATTCTCCGGCGGCCAGCGCCAACGCATCGCCATCGCGCGGGCGATGATCCTCAAGCCCAAAGTGGTCGTCCTCGACGAGCCGACCTCGGCACTCGACCGCTCCGTCCAGAAGCAGATCGTCGAACTGCTGCGCAAGCTGCAGGCCGAACATGAACTGTCGTATCTGTTCATCAGCCACGATCTCGCCGTAGTGCGCGCCATGGCCGACTACATCATCGTCATGAAGCAGGGTAAGATCGTTGAGGAAGGGCCGACCGAGGCGATCTTCAGCAATCCGAAGGCTACCTACACGCAGACGCTGATGGCCGCGGCCATCGACGTCACACGGTTTCGCTTGAGCGCATAGCGCAGCCGCTGAGGGCCGCGGTGGTTGAAGGCACGTCCCTCGGTATCCTACATCAAGAAACGCACGAGGCAGCGCTGAAGCGCGAGGTCGAAACGGAAGCTCAGGCTATTCGCGTTAACGTTTAGGATGATAGGGTGGACCTTGAGGGCAAGGTCGAGGCTTGGCCCGAGTGTTACCGAGCCTGCCGCCTGGTCGTCGCCGGCCCGAGAATCTGGACGCGGCGATTTCTCTTTGCAGGCCGCGTCCCTTCGATCGACCGACGCGGTAGGCCTTGCATGAACATCGTGATGTTTACCAACACATTCACCCCACATGTCGGCGGGGTTGCACACAGCGTTGCGTCGTTGTCGGAGGTGCTGCGTGCGTTGGGACATGCAGTCCTGATCGTCGCGCGGGACTATACGGAAGCAGCGCGATCAGAAAGCGACATCCTGCGCGTTCCTGCGATCCAGAATTTTAACGGGAGCGATTTTTCCGTGCCGATCCCGTTCACCCGTTCCCTCGAGAAAACACTGAACGCCTTCGAACCGGATATCGTCCATTCGCACCACCCGTTTCTTCTCGGCGATACCGCCCTTCGCATCGCGGCTTCGCGAGCGTTGCCGACGATATTTACCTATCACACCCGCTACGAACTCTACGGCCACTACGTGTTTGATCCCGGACTTTAATGGCGCATCATTGCCGTCCGAATCAAAGGATGCGCTATGGGACAGGTTCTACACCGCCGCGCCACGACGACAGAGGCAGTCCGTCGAGCGATACAGCATAGTCAAGAGAGCCTGAGAGCGCTGGCCAAGCGCTACGGCATCGATCAGAAGACAGTTAGAAAGTGGAGGAACCGGATCTCGACCGCCGATCTTCCCACCGGCCCGAAGAAACCAAGATCGACAGTGCTGTCGCTCGAAGAGGAAGCGGTGATCGTCGCCTTTCGCAAGCACACGTTGCTGGCGCTGGATGATTGTCTCTATGCCCTACAGCCCTCGATCCCGCATCTGACGCGCTCGTCGTTGCATCGCTGCCTTCAGCGCCATGGCATTTCGCGGCTGCCGCAGGTGGACGCCGACAAGCCGGCCAGGAAGAAGTTCAACGCCTATCCGCTCGGCTATTTCCATATCGACCTCGCCGAGGTGCAGACCGCCGAGGGCAAGCTGCGCCTTTTCTTGGCCATCGATCGGACGTCGAAATTCGCCTATGCGGAATTGCACCCGACGGCGGGCAAGATGGCGGTGGCCCAATTCCTTCGCAACCTGATCGCGACCGTGCCCTATGCCATCCATACCATTCTGACCGACAACGGCATTCAGTTCGCCAACCGGACCTGCGACCGGCATGCCCTTCAGCACATCTTCGACGGCATCTGCGACGAACATGGCATCGAGCACCGGCTCACAAAGATCAACCATCCCTGGACGAACGGCCAGGTCGAGCGGATGAATCGGACCATCAAGGACGCCACCGTCAAGCGCTTCCACTATGACGATCACGAGCAACTGCGTCGGCATCTCGCCGACTTCATCTTAGCTTACAATTTCGCGCGCCGGCTTAAGACCCTCAAGGGCCTCACGCCCCACGAATTCATCTGCAAAATCTGGGCAAAAGAGCCCGAACGGTTCCGACTCGATCCCACCCATCAAATGCCGGGACTAAACAACTACGTTGCGCAGGATGCACCGGTCCTCCAACGGCTCGTGCTCAGCCTCGCGGCTGGCTACTGTGATTTGTGCGAGCATATCATCGCCCCAACTCGCAGCATTGCCGACCTCTTGCGCCACCACGATGTCACCAAACCGATCACCATAATCCCGACCGGGATCGACTTGGCCAGGTTCGCCGAAGGAGATCGGCTGAGATTGCGGAGCCGGTTGCGACTAGCGGAAACCGATTTCATCGTCGGGCACGTAGGCCGGCTGGCGCCGGAGAAGAACCTGACTTACCTCACCGAAGCAGTTTGCCTGTTTCTTTCGCAAAATGAGCGCGCGCATTTTGTTGCCGCCGGCGACGGTGCGTCGGCGTCCGAAATGCGCCGAATGCTGGACGAGGCGGGTCTTCAGGGCAGATGCCATCTGCTAGGCGTGGTCGAAGGCGCCGAACTGGCCGACGTCTATGCCGCCATGGACGTCTTCGCTTTCTCGTCGCGTTCCGAAACCCAAGGTCTTGTGCTTGTCGAGGCGATGGCGACCGGCGTTCCCGTCGTTGGGCTTAATGAACCTGGAGTGCGTGAGGTGGTACGCAACGCAAAGAACGGCTATCTCCTGTCAGCCGATGCGTCCCCAGGCCAATTCTCCAAGGCTCTCGCCAGAGTCCGCGCGATCACTGCGCCGGGCCGAGCGGCATTGCAAGAAGAAGCCAGACAGACCGCGGCCTCTATTCACGATCCTCGACCGCGCAGCAGACCGTCGATCTCTATTCGCAGGCTGTCGCAAGCCATGCCGGTGCCAGAGCTACCCGCACTCGTTCTTTTGAGGCGACGCTCGAAGGTCTCAAGCAGGAATGGAGAATCCTCGCCAACCTTGCCAATGCCGTCAAGGACGCGGTGGCGACGCGCAGTGATTCCGAAAAGTGACGGCTGTGGGACGCTGTGTTTGCGCCTGAACTACTGCGATCCGTCTTAAGCCCGCCCTATCCGTTCCGCTCAATGAGAATTCGTCGGCTTGATCCGTGCGCCTGTTGGTCTCGATGCATCATCGGAGGCAGATGTTCACCAGGCAGATGCGCTGGCCGAGACAGCAGGTCCGCTCTAAGGAGCAGACGCTCCCGCCCTGCAACCCGTTGCCTGTCTCCGCGACGACGGCCCAAGCGTCCTCGCTCCGGCTATGGTAGGTGAGAACACGTCACCGCCGCGGCGTCCGATGCTGAGTGCGGTGTTGCGCCCGAGCCCGCTGCAGGCGCCAGTAACGAGGATGATCTTGGTCCGATAAGGGGTCGTAGAACGAACCCGAAGCGGCCAAATAGCAGATGGAATATTCGACCATGTGCGGGGGGTGGGTCAGTGCTAAAAGATGACGAGCGGGTTTGCGGGCGACCTGTCGTCCCGTGTATTCGCCATGCCGCAATTGTAACGAAAAACTCCCAGCGCTGGCATTGCGCTTTATGGATGACATGTGGCTGCTGCTGTCCGCCGGTTTTCTATGCTTGATGGGGCTAGGGAAGCAAAATGAGCGATGTGGATGAACACCTCGATCTGACGGAGATCAACGCCGTCCGCAGGTTGTTGACGTCAAAGCCACGACCGGTGGGCTGGGACGAACGCCGGGCACGGCTCGATGAGGTTGGTTCGGTGTGGCCGATTGCGGACGACATCCGATGCGAGGATGTGGTTTTCGATGGCCTCGAGGGCGAGTGGTCCCTAGCGCCTGAGAGTGACAGGGATAAGGTTCTGCTCTTTTTCCACGGTGGTGGCTACTGCTCCGGCTCTCTCAAAAGTCATCGTCGAATGGTGACCGAGGCAGGTCGAGCAATGGGAATGCGCACCCTCGCGATCGACTATCGACGCGCGCCGGAACATCCTTTCCCTGCGCAACATGAAGACGCACTCACCGCATGGCGCTTTCTGAGCCGGCAAGGGATCGCGTCGGATCGCATCGTGGTTGGCGGAGACAGTGCGGGCGGCAACCTCACCCTGTGCTTGGTTGGTATATTGTGCGCGGCAGGGGAGCGGTTGCCGCGATGTCTTTGGCTGGTTTCCCCCTGGACGGACCTTTCGATGTCCGGCGCGACACTATCAACTAAGGACGCGATCGACCCTATCATCCACCGGGCGTATTTGGAGGAACTGGCGACCGCCTATGCCTCCCATGTCGTTGGCCGGCGCGATCCCCTGATCTCGCCGTTGTTCGCCGATCTGAGCGGATTTCCCCCAATGCTGATACAAGTCGGTTCGGCCGAGACGCTGTTGTCGGACGCAACTCGGCTCGCTGCAGCCGCTGGCGCGGCTGACGTCAAGGTACGTCTCGAAATTTGGCCGCATATGATTCACGCCTGGCCGGTTTGGAATGCAGGATTGAGTGCCGGTTGGCGCGCTCTTCACAGCGCGGGCATGTTTGTCCGCGACTATTTATAGCCCCCGGGTGAGGCAGCTGCTGGCGCAATGTTCCCGTTCAGGAACCGGAAGTGTTGACCAAAAGGAGACTTGGAGGGCTCGCCGCGCGCTTCTCGACCGTTGCGATCGATTGGCCCGGCTGCGGCGATCTGCTGCGGCCGAAGATCGACTGGCGGCCCTATAACGGCTGCCTTGGAATCCCATCCTGTGGGTCCGGACCCTGCGCTCGATGTCGAGATCGTCTCGACGGAAAGCGGATCGCAGCCGTCTCGGACTGGATCTAGGGATTCATGCCGTCCGCTCCGTACCCGAATGGCCGCTTTTCGTGGCTATATCCCCAGAAGCGGGCTGACTGCTTTCGGCCCGAGCTGCCCAGCAGCAATGCGCCGATGTGTGCTGTTTGCGCTGATAGGGGTGGCGTACCATCGTGTGATGCCAAGCCGGTGTGTGAGCAGATGCGGGCAACACCAGCAAGTGGAACAATCCGACAGCCGGCGAGTTTCCAAGAGGAAGGGCGATCTGTTTCGGAGGAAGGCCAAAATGAAACGCGTCCTTGCAAGAAAGCAAGGCGTGCGATCCGCAGACTGAGGCGAACTGCTAGGTGTTGTGCGGGTACAGACTACGGCACCGCGATCGTTCCACCGCGGTGCCCGTTGAACGGCAACGCGCCAAAGCTGCGAACCCTCGCCATTCGGACGATCGCGTCCTTGACGGCTCGGTGCGTCGGCTGAACGGCAATCGGCGGAGATTGGGCAGTCATTTCGCGGAATATCGCGCCATCCAACGTTCTCCGGCACGCCCACGAGCGTGTGGGGTCCAGTCGGAGCATCCATTGCGAGCACCTCTTCGGAGCGGGTCTTAACCTTCTCGCCGTCGCTACCCCGAACCTGTCTTCAAGAGCGTTGGTGGTAGTCTTGCGAGGTCAACTTCTAGCGTTCACCTCAAGCACTCCGAAAGACCGCTATTGGGGCACTTGCCGACATCGACGATCGTTCGTCCCAACGTCAGCATAGCCATTTGCTGTGCTCGAAATCGGACAGGCAGAAGACGGCCCAAAATAGGAAGTCCATTGTCTCGGCGCTGAGCGTCGGCAGTTGGCGCATTCCGGACGTGCGTTGGTTTGTGCAAGCGCTAATTTGTGCAGCAATGGCGGAAATCCTGCACCTTGCAGCAACTCATAGAAACATTCGGCGTCTGTTTTGGAATCCTCTAATTCAGCGCCGCAGTTTCGAGACCTGTGCCTTGCCTCGCTTGACAGAGGACTTGTCGCGACCGCAAGGTCTCATGATGCAGACGATTAGTTGGAATAGAATTGCGCGTGGTGCGGCCGTTGGAGCAATCGTGCTGATGACTGGCACAAATGTGCCTGTGTCGGCGCGTGCCGACGGCTCGCTCCTTCTCACAAGCCCGTCCCAGCCAGCCAATGTCGGCGACGCGATGCTGGCGGCCGCCAATTATCATGATTCCGGCGACTATGATCGCGACCTTGCCGCAGTGGCGAAGCAGGCAGGCGATTGGGTCGTCAAGCGCGCAACGGAGGTGCCTCGCCCCGCACTGGTGCTCGATATCGACGAGACGGCTTTGGCCAACTGGGAAGTGATCACACGTGACAACTTCGGCCGCCCGATCGGCGGCGCCTGCGACATCGCAATCGACGGTCCCTGTGGCTGGGCCGCCTGGGACCAGCTCGCGAAGGATCCGGCCATCGACCCTGTGCTGGAGGTCTTCCGGCAGGCGCGAACGGCGAAAGTCGCAGTATTCTTCATCACCGGACGTCCGGAGGACCAGCGTCGGGCGACCGAACAGAACCTGCAATCGGCGGGCTATGCCGGCTATGAGCAACTTTACATGGTCCAGCCTGGAGCCAAATATGGTTCCGCCGCAGATTTCAAGGCACCCATAAGAGCCGAAATCGAAAAGGCCGGCTACACGATCATTGCCAATGTCGGTGACCAGCCATCGGACCTGTTCGGGGGGCATGCCGAGAAGCTGTTCCTGCTGCCGAATCCGTTCTACAGGGTTCGCTGACGGCGTGTACGGCAAAACCCGAACGCTAGGGCCCTTGCCGCCCAACGGCAGGCCGTGACCCGTTGTTTAGCTTGAGCAGCAACGAACGAACGACGGCTGTCGGGCGGGCAGACATGCCGATCATATTTATCTCCGGGTACGGCAACGTGCCGATGTCAGCCCAGGCGATCGAAGATTTGACAGCCGCATATCGGCCCGACCAAGAGGGGCCCCCTCGTCGGGCCTGACCACAGACGATCGATTACGGCTAATGTCATGGCTACTCTAACATTAGCGAGGCGGCAGATAACCGGCGATTGGACCGGTGTCCCGGTGCTGCCATCTGACGCGCGAGCCAGCGTGGCTGATCGCGGACGCCGGTTTCACCAATCAGCCCCAGGAAAGAAGGCGGTTTCCCGCGACTCTGGGAGCTCGGAATTCGCACCGCGCGGGAAGCGCTCCCCGGCGCTGAAACAAACGAAACACTTCGCGTTCGGCGCGGAAAAACGCCTGAAACAGGGATGGTTTAAATGCAATGGCAACGCTGCATCCCGCGGCGCTAATCATGGAGTGTTGCAATGTCGATAATGCGAGCAGCTTACCGCTCTTTCCGGGACTACCGGGTTCACCGTATGGCGGAACGGACCCTTGCGGCAATGGACGATGCCTTCCTGAGGGACATCGGGATTAGCCGGTCAGAGATTGGTTTGGTGGTCCGCGGCTTGAAGCGCGGCCAAGAAGACAAGGCGGGCTGAAACCATGAAGCTTTCATTTAGGCTCCCGCTACTGGCCTGTGCGAGCGTGGCTGCCCTTTTGGCGGTGCCCGCCGCCAATGCCCATGATTCGGGCCTTCCGCACCGCCAGGCCAAGGCGGCGGTGGTTGGAGAGGATTCGACAAGCGTCCCGCTGTTCGAAAACCTCGGCAGCCATTCCTATCCTGTCACCACCGCCAGCCCGCTGGCGCAGGCCTATTTCGACCAGGGCCTACGCTGGGCGTGGGCGTTCAACCACGCCGAAGCGCAGCGCGCTTTCAGGGCCGCGCAGAAGCTGGACCCGACCTGCGCCATGTGTTTCTGGGGCGAGGCCTACGTGCTCGGCCCCAACATCAACGCCGGCATGGGTCAGGAGGCGGCCGCGAACGCCGCCGAAGCTGTCGCGCAGGCGCGCAAGCTAGCGCACCTCGCCTCCAGCCGGGAAAAGGATCTTATCGCCGCGCTCTCCAAGCGCTACAGCGCCGATACTTCGGCCGATCAGGGTGCCCTGAACCAGGCCTATGCTTCGGCGATGGCGGAACTGGCAGACCGCCATCCGCAGGACGACGAGATCGCCACGCTCTACGCTGACGCGCTTATGAACCTGATGCCCTGGGACTACTGGCTTGACGGCGGAGCAACGCCAAAGCCGGACACGGTCAAGCTTGTGGCCTCGTTGGAGCGGGTGCTGGCGCGCAAACCGGATCATGCCGGTGCGATCCATCTCTATATCCATGCCGTCGAAGCATCGACGACGCCGGAAAGGGCCGAAGCTCATGCCGACCGGCTTGCCGCCCTCATGCCCGGCGCCGGACACATCGTGCACATGCCGGCGCACATTTATCACCAGGTCGGCCGGTGGATCGACAGCCTGGAAATCAACCGCGAGGCGGTGGCAGCGGACGAGGCCTATTTCGAGCGGGTCGGCATAGCGCCGGAGAGCACGCCCGGTGTCTACACGGACGGCTATTATCCACACAACCTGCATTTCCTGTTGACTTCCGCACAGATGGCGGGCGACGTCGAGGCAATCGCCGAGGCGGCCAAAAAGCTCGAATCCCTGGTCTCCGACACCATGGCCAGAAAGGTGGCCGGGCTGCAGCCGATCAAGGCGGCTCCCTATTTCGCGCACGCCCAGTACAGCGATCCCGAGGTCATACTCGCGCTGCCGCTGCCGGCAAACGCCCTGCCTTATGTCGAGGCAACCTGGCGATATGCGCGGGGCGTCGCCTTCGCCGCAAAGGGTGCGAGCGAGGCGGCGCGCGCCGAGACCGCCGCAATCCGCAAGCTCGCTGCCGACACCGATTTTTCCACGGAGGCGGCGGGAGGACTTCCGGCGCCGGATTTGCTGGAATTGAGCGCGCTGATCGTGGAGGCCCGCATGGCCCAGCACCAGGGCAACCTGCGGGAAGCGCGCAATAAGCTTGAGGCAGCGGTCGCGATCGAGGACGGCCTTGCCTATATGGAACCGGCGTACTGGTATTATCCGGTCCGACAGACCCTCGGCGCGGTCTACATCGCCATGGGCGAGCACGAGCCGGCGGCGGCAGCCTTCGAGCACGTCCTGGAGCAGACGCCGAACAACGCCTGGGCGTTGTGGGGCCTGCGCGAGGTGTTCCGCAGGACCGGCAGGACAGCGGACGCCGAAGAGATGGATGCGCGCTTCAAGGCCGCGTGGGTGGGAGCGCCGGATTTTCTCGGCATCGAACGTCTCTGATCCGCGCTCAAGGTGCCGGCGTCGTTGTCGGCTCAGGAAACGTGTCGAAGCCTGGCGGCTGCGGCACACAATCCAGGTGCCGAGAAGGCCGGCTTGGCCTGCACGCCCCTCAGCGCCCACAGGTGATAATAGTGGAAGCCCAGGGCAACGCAGCTGGATTCCCGAAACTCAGAAGTTCGAGCGGGGCCATCCGCCTGGGACCACAAAGTAGCAATACCTCAACCGCAAGGGATGAGGCGCTGGTCCACCGTGCGGCGCGCTCAGGAGTAGAGGTAGCCCATGCCGCGGATCGTCCTGATCACCTCCGGCTTGGAGGGATCGACCTCGATTTTCTTCCGCAGGCGCGAAACGCGAATGTCGACACTACGATCGAAGGGATCCCATCCGCGGTCATGGGCGAGTTCGAGCAGTTGATCGCGGTTGAGCACTCGTCCGCGATGTTCGCTGAATACTTTCAGAAGCCGGAACTCCATCGCGGTGATCGCTATTTCGACCCCCTCGGCGTTGTATAATTTGTGTTCGTCCGGGTCGAAGCGGCACTTGCCGAACTGGATCTGGTGAGGGTCCGGAGTACTCGCTTTCTCCGCAGCTCGTTCGCTCGCCGACGTCCTGCGCAGCACGGCCTTCACCCGCGCCAGCAGCTCCCGGAGGTCCACGGGCTTCGCGACATAGTCGTCGGCGCCAATCTCCAATCCGACAACGCGGTCGACGATTTCCGCCGATCCGGTCAGCATGATAATGGCAACGTCTGAGTGCTCTCGTAGATATCGCGCCAGGGAGAGGCCATCCTCGCCTGGCATTCGGATATCCAATATGACCACATCGACGTGCTGGCTATTAATAAGTTCACGCAGGGCAGGCCCCGCGTTGGCCGTCGTCACGGCATAGCCATGATGCTCCAGATATTCCGCCACCGTGTCGCGGATATCCGGTTCGTCATCGCAGACAACTACATGTGCGTGCGTCGTCAAAATCGACCACCGAGCAACTAGCCTAATGGATAAGCTGCCCCTGAAGTGACGTGCAAATCCACGGATCTGTCAAGTATTGTTGTTGACCAGATTCGAGACAAACGAACGGAGCTCGTTAGGTTTGATCGGTTTCTCAAGATAGGGCCGTTTCGCGGCGCGCAGGAACATCTGCGCGTCCGGGCTGATCGTGTCCCCTGTCAGGAAGGCCAACCTGTCGAGCTCGGCCGGATAGAGCTTGGCAATCTGGTTGAACAATCCCCGTCCATCCATGTTCGGCATTTTCAGATCGCTCAGGATCAGCGCGAAAGTGCGGTTCTGGAGATGCAGCAGCGCTTCTTCGCCGGATCTTGCAATGGTGACCTTGAAACCATCTCGCCTGAGCACCTCAGCGACCAACTCACCCACTTCCTCTTCGTCGTCCACCACCAGACAAGCAATGCCGGTTGAATTCGGGAGCTCGTCTTCGGCCGTTTCGGCTCGTTCGTCGAGACGCTCCGAAGCAGGCAGCGAAAGTATGAAGGTCGAGCCACCCCCCTCGGGGGATTCGACCTCGATGGTTCCTCCATGGGATTGAACGATCCGATGACAGAAGGACAGCCCGATCCCGGTCCCTGACCCAATCTCTTTCGTCGTGAAGAACGGCTCGAAAATGCGGGGAAGTATCTCTTTGGGAATTCCCGGGCCCGTGTCGGCAACGCTGACGACTATGTTGCCGGTCGTGGGATGAAGCCGCGTTGAAACCGTGATTGTCCGTCGCCCGTCCCAGCCGTGCAGCGCCTGTTCTGCATTGACAAGCAAATTGATCACCACCTGGCCAAGCTGATCGGGATCCGCCCAGATCGGAGGAAGACCAGGTTCAAGATGAACTGAAAGCGCGATGTCCGACGATCGAATCGAATAGCTCGCCACTTCCACCGCTTCGGAAATAATATCATCGATCGCAACGTTTGAGGTTCGCGTCGGCTGCTGTCTGGCCATAGCCAGGAAAGTCTTGACAATCCTCGCGCAGCGTTCGGCTGCCTTGCTCATCTTGTCGGCGCGTTCCACGACCTTGGCGTCGGTTGCGGTCTCCTTCAACAGCGATGACAGGCCAAGCACCACCGAGAGCGGATTGTTCAGCTCATGCGCCACTCCCGCCAGCAATCCGCCGAGCGCCGACATTTTCTCGTTCTGGTGCAGCGTCTCGCGCTGTCGCTCTAATTCCTGCTGCATTTCGATACGGTCGGTGAGATCGTAGGCGTGGGAAACGATCACCTTCTCACCGTGGTAATCGATCAGTCGAGACGAAATCGAACACCAGCAGGTCCCACCGTCCTTGCGTTTGAGCTGGGTTTCGAAATCGTCGACCAACCCCGTCGCGAGCAGCCGCTCAACGTATCGCATCCGCTCTGAAGGATCGACATAGTAGTCGATGGCGCTGGTGACGTTGCCGAGCAGCTCAACGGTGGCGGGACTGCGGTAGAGCAGCTTCCCGTCATGCGCGCGGGTCATCTGGATGTTGACGGGGCAGGCTTCGAGGACTTTACGGACCATTTCATCCGCTTCCTTAGCGGCCTCCTCGGCCCGCTTGCGCTCTGTAATGTCGACACGGGTGACCACGAACCCGCCTTCGCGGGTCGGACAGTTCGAGACGAAAAACCAACCCCCGTCCGTATGACGGAATTCCTGTTGCCGGAACTCGCGGCGGTCCCTTGCCCTCTCGGCAAGCCAGTCGTCGATTTTGTCCCGTGGAACCGGAAACTGGTTGCGCTCTGCGGTCACGCGGAGGAACTCGAACCAGTTCACCCCGGGAACGAGCACATCCGCGCTTATCGCGTGCATCTGGCGGTACCTGCTGTTGGCCAGCACCAGGCAATCGTTCCTGTCGTAGAGGGCAAACCCTTCGGCCAGAGATTCGATCGCGTCGATCAGCCGCTCGTTGGCCTTGCGCGTTTCTTGCTGGGCGGCGATCATGTCGGTGATATTCGTCGTGTTCGACACTATCACCTGCCTTCCCTGGAAATCGATCAGGCGAGCGGAAATCGAAGCCCAGAAGGCCTTGTTCTCGGTGTCGTACTGCTGGACCCGAAAATCATCGATCCTGCCCTTTTCGATCAGGGTGCGCTCCAATATTGCGCTATAATCTGGATCGACATAGTGGTCGGTTATTCGAGGACGGTCGGCGTAGAGATCTCTGGTAGCAGGATTGCGGTAGAGCGTTTCTCCCTCGAACGTGGTCATGTGTATCGGCGAAGGGCAGGCATCGAGCACCTTTTGCAGCAGAGCCGTGGCGTCGCGCTCGGCAGCCTCGGCCTTCTTGCGCCCGCTGATGTCGGCGCGCGTTACGACGAAGCCGCCAAGATCGGTGGGATGTATCGATACCGAGTGCCATTTGCCGTCGGAGAGGGGGACCTCGAAATGGGAGTGGAACTCGATCCGGTTTTGGATCCGCTCGTCGAGCCACTCGTCCTCACGCCCAACCGCGTTGCGGTACACGCCGCGCTTGGCGGATTCGCCAAGGAGCTCGTTCCATTCCACCCCCGGTTCAACGAGATCCCGCACTGGGTGGTTCAACTCGCGGTAAAGACTGTTGCACATGACCAGGCGGTGATCTTCGTCATAAAGTGCGAATCCCTCGGAGAGTGATTCAACGGCGTCTGCGAGCATCTCCCGCGCCGCAGCGACTTCGCCGTCACGCTTCTTCTGCTTGGTCACATCGGCGATGCCGGCGAGAACCACTCGCCGGCCCTGAAACTCGACGATCCTGAGATTGCCCGTGGCCCAGAACTCTTGCCCGTCGGGTCTCTTAAGAAGCACCTCGCAATTTTCGACGACGCCCTTTTGCATGAGCTCCCGATTGATTTCCCGGTGTTTCTCGGGGTCGACAAAGTAGTCGCCGAGCCGCACCGTCTCGCGTTGCGCCTTTTTGCTCCATCCAAGCAGCCGTTCGGCAGCATTGCTCTGGTAGATGAGTTCCCCCGAACTCGCGTCGTTCATCCATACCGGCAACGGATGATGCTTGATTAGGAAACCGAACAGATCCTCGCGCTGCTTACGTTCCGTGATGTCCAATACGCCGATGATGAGCGAGGGGCGCCCGTCATAAACGCCGCGACGGCAGTTGGTCGAGCACCAGACGGTCGATCCGCTTGTGTTTCTAAGCTGGATTTCGTGATCCCGCACGATCTCGCTGTTGCGGGCGAGAGAACTGATTTCATCGAATTCGCCAGTATTCACGAAATGATCCGTCAGGAATTGCGGCTCGTTCGGGGTCCATTTTCGGCCAAGCAGGTTCGAGGCATCGAGGCTTTCGTAGAGGATCTGCCCGCTTCCCGCGTCCACCACCCAAACGGGCAGCGGATGACTGTCCGTGATGCAGCGGAATATCTCCGCGTTTTCCCGGTGCGCGATCTGCGCTCGCTTCATGTCGGTAATGTCGACGCTTACCAGGGCCACCCCACCTTCCGGCCGAGGATGTGCCGTGAACAACCTCCATTGCCCATCCAAAGTCTCCGCTTCAACTGGACCCTTGTCGATTTGCGTCCACCGCGCCGCAGCGCTTTCAACGAACGCGTTGCCCGGCTCGATTGGGCGGCCGTCGAAACTTTTCAGATTTGAGAGGGCTTCGGCGACTGCGGCAATGGCGTCCATCGGCTGCATCTCGCCGCGATCGAGCCGCCGGCTTCCAAATATCTCCGGATTGCTCCCAACGAGGACATTGTTGGCGTCAAAGAGGGCATAGCCTGTGTGTGTGGATGTGACCGGATTATCAGGCCGCATGATCGTTCCCCTTATTCGCGTGATCGCCCGAGGGCGGATCCTAGGTGTTTAGTCCCGGCATTTGATGGGTGGGATCGAGTCGGAACCGTTCGGGCTCTTTTGCCCAGATTTTGCAGATGAATTCGTGGGGCGTGAGGCCCTTGAGGGTCTTAAGCCGGCGCGCGAAATTGTAAGCTAAGATGAAGTCGGCGAGATGCCGACGCAGTTGCTCGTGATCGTCATAGTGGAAGCGCTTGACGGTGGCGTCCTTGATGGTCCGATTCATCCGCTCGACCTGGCCGTTCGTCCAGGGATGGTTGATCTTTGTGAGCCGGTGCTCGATGCCATGTTCGTCGCAGATGCCGTCGAAGATGTGCTGAAGGGCATGCCGGTCGCAGGTCCGGTTGGCGAACTGAATGCCGTTGTCGGTCAGAATGGTATGGATGGCATAGGGCACGGTCGCGATCAGGTTGCGAAGGAATTGGGCCACCGCCATCTTGCCCGCCGTCGGGTGCAATTCCGCATAGGCGAATTTCGACGTCCGATCGATGGCCAAGAAAAGGCGCAGCTTGCCCTCGGCGGTCTGCACCTCGGCGAGGTCGATATGGAAATAGCCGAGCGGATAGGCGTTGAACTTCTTCCTGGCCGGCTTGTCGGCGTCCACCTGCGGCAGCCGCGAAATGCCATGGCGCTGAAGGCAGCGATGCAACGACGAGCGCGTCAGATGCGGGATCGAGGGCTGTAGGGCATAGAGACAATCATCCAGCGCCAGCAACGTGTGCTTGCGAAAGGCGACGATCACCGCTTCCTCTTCGAGCGACAGCACTGTCGATCTTGGTTTCTTCGGGCCGGTGGGAAGATCGGCGGTCGAGATCCGGTTCCTCCACTTTCTAACTGTCTTCTGATCGATGCCGTAGCGCTTGGCCAGCGCTCTCAGGCTCTCTTGACTATGCTGTATCGCTCGACGGACTGCCTCTGTCGTCGTGGCGCGGCGGTGTAGAACCTGTCCCATAGCGCATCCTTTGATTCGGACGGCAATGATGCGCCATTAAAGTCCGGGATCAAACACCTAGACCCTCTTTGTTTCAGCACACATTCAGACGCTGCGTGATTTGTTTCAACTGTTTCGGCGCGTGGGGATCTTCGCCAGCGCTGGCGTGAAAACGAAATCTATCCAGTGCTCAGGAAAAACGGCCGAAACACGAATGGCCTAGATTGCACGGCCGATACCACGGCTCGAGCAAACGACTCGGACCAGCCACAAAATGCCGCCTGTCATCCCCGTCGCGCGTGCCGCTGAAACAAACGAAACACTCCCACCGCACTACAGAAAAACGCCTGAAACGAAAGCGGTGTATGACAATAAGAACCGCAGATGCGGCAGATTCAACGGGCGAGATGCAAATATCCAGCGCCCTGGACGAACATCTAGTCTTGTCGAGGTGTCGATGCGTCTTGCTCCGAAACCTGAGGTTCAAAATGCATAAGCCAGTTACTTCGTACGATTTCCCCGACCGGCTCCGCGCGAGCCTTATTGACCAAAACCATCCGGCCCATGAAGGGGCTCGCCGGCGCTTACAACGCCATGATCGACAAGAGGCAGACGTCAATCCCACGACGCGACGGCTGATCGGGAACAGCCGCCATTCGTACAGGCCGCGTTGACGCCGCCGAACGGTGATGATCTCGGCTGCTATCAGGCAGCCCTCCGAACAGCGCACGAAGATCGTTCTTACCACTGCCGCCTTCCTGTTTGCCTCCGGCATGGCTTTTGCCGGCAGCGACCACTATGGCTCCGACTACAGCCATGGCTCCAGCTATCCGAACACCGGTCACCATTCGATGGTGTCCGACAATGGCTACGCGGTCGACCTGAGCGGCACAGCGAGTGTCAACACGGCCGACAGCGCACCGACCTCGGGAGGAAATTCGATCTTCGATATCCCCGGGCCTGGTTATGGGCAGGGGATCTGGGGCCGCTGATACCGGCGTTCGGCCGGCACGGTCGAGATTAGACCTCCAAGCGGCGGCTCGTCCGCCGCTTGGAAAGCGGTGGCGGCGGCTTCGACCGGAGCACCCGATCGGGCGTCAGCTGGTTGGGGTTGCGCAGCCCGACCGGTGCGTTTCAGTAGAACTCCCGTCGGCTTCAGCTTTGATGGCGCTGCCGCCCTCGGCCAGTTCATCGACATCCTGCAGCCGGATTGCCAGGTTGGCCTTTGCGGTGATGTGCGGCTTGTCCAGCAGGCTGGACGCGAATTCCCGGCCTGCGCCAGTGAGTTCTCCCGCCAAGTTTTTTGAGCCGCGCTCGCAGGATGCCGAGCAGTTCGGCCTCGCTTGCCAGGCCGTCATGTCCGGCGCGCGCGGCAACCGAGAAGATCTGGTTGACGATGAGGTAATAGGAGAGCCGCTCGCGAATGTCACGGTCATCGAAGAAAAGCTGCGGATTTGAACAACCTCCGGCATCAGGCCATACCACCGGGCCTTGAAGCTGTTCGAGAGGTAGAATCCCTGGCTGTCGCGATAAAAGTACCGGCTGGGCAGCCCCTGCTGCGAAAGGTCCAGCAAGCTGTTCTGCTGATGCGCTTCCAGCGCGACGCCGAACCGGTCGTAGAGTTTGACCAGCGGATCGAGCGCACAGTCGAGATAGCATTCAAACCAGCGACGGCACGCCTGCCGCACAGAGATATCATGATCATGCGCGACGCGCCGGACGACGTTTTCGAGCAACGAGCTGTGCCCGGGACGTGGTTCGGCCGTCAGTGCCGAAACGGTTATCACGGGATCGTCGGCGCGGCCCCGGAACGGGTTTTCGCGGAAGATAACTTCAAAACCGCTCTCGGCCTGTCCGGAAATGTCCAGCGTCACGTATGCGCTGTCATGGAGAAAGCCGAGGTGCGGCTCGAACGTGTCGATCCCGGCGTATTCGAACAGGCGCGCCACTGCAACGCCGGCCTCCAGCTCGTGCCACCTGTTAACGCGCTTGGAGTTGGTGATGCGGACGGGCAGCGAGAATTTCGGCATCCAGGCGGCGTCATCGCTGTAAACGGTGCGTACCGAGGAAGTCGCCGTGAACACCGGCCCTGCCGGACCGAGATACCGGATCTGCCCTGAATCCATGAGCGCGCGCACCGCCGGGTCGAGCATCAATGCTTGCGCCTGAAGCGGATGCATGGGCAGGAGCATCTCGCCGTTACCTGCGGCAATGTTGCCGGCGTCATTCCCCAGCAGTGACCTGACGATCGAGGTCACCGCGATGCCGGCGGAATCCTCGCGGACGAGGTGGGCCGCGAAATAGGCCAGCTGGAAACCGCCGCGCAATTCGGGGGCATAGACATCCTGCTGCCAGTTCGACATGCCTTGCAGGCTCTTCGGCGTCGGATGCAGCGGATGCCCGAAATACAGGGATTTGTTCCGCGGCTATAAAGCCGACCGGTGGCGGCGCCCGATCGGCGGCGTCGAGGTAACGATTTGTCGCCTGACAACTCTGAAGAATCCGCTCAAGAAGCTCCACATCGGCCTGTCGGTGCGTGGCCGATCCGGCTTCTCTGGCTCCCAGCACAAGCAGATGCACAGCCAGTATCGGCTCTATCTCGTGCCAGTTTGGACCGGCATCCTGACGCATCCAGATCTGTCCAAAGAGGTGCATTCCGCAAAGCGATCGGGATTTGATTTCGATACGCAGGACCACATGCCGCGATGGCAGGGAAATCTCCACGCAATCGAAGTTCCGTTCTCCAATGCGGTGGAACACGGGGTTCCCAGAATTCAGCTCTCGCAGATAGCTGTTTGCGAAGGCTCGAAACGTTGCCTGTTCTGCTGCAATCTGATTCTTGTCGATCATTCGTTGCGGACGCCATGTCACACAGACGCCGCGCAGGCGCTCTGTGCTGAGTTTCAAAGGTTTTGATGGCGCCGCGCGTGAAGGGCCAGCCTTGCTGCGGCCGCGGCTAAAACTAAACTACGATTGTCATGTTATCCTAGTCAGGTGCGCGGATCAACCTCCGAAGGCGGTCATCTGGGCAATGCCACCGCGGCTCATCTGGACAGTTCGGCCTCGGCCGCGATTGCCCTTTCAATTGAAACGGTTGGCGCGGAAGGTAGCAAGCATGGGATGCGGATTGCCGGAGGCGATTTCTTTGGCTAGCAATTCGCCGACGATCAGTCCAAGCGTGGCGCCGCTGTGGCTAAAAGCGACGTGAAGGTCGGCGACGGTCTCGACGGAGCCAAGCACCGGCTCGCCATCGCCGGGGATAGGCTTCGGACCAACAGCGTAGGTTGCGAGTTGGAGCCGCGGATTGCCGTCGAGCACGGCGGTAGCTTCGTCGAGCAGTCCTTTGACGGTTTTGTCGTGCACGGTGTAGGTGTCGTCCGAGTTGACCACGACTTCTTCCTCCGACCATGCCGAATCCAAAACAAGTGCGCCATCCGGCGTCGGGCGCACCGCCACACGCGGCGTATTCAGCACGGCACGGAGGTCGGTCTTGACGGGCTTGGTCTTCAAGAGAAGTGAAATCGGCGTGGCGTCGGGGACATGGACTCCGATCTCCGCAAGCATGGAAGGCGTCGATGGCCCAACGGCAAGGACCACTGCATCCGCCTCGACCGGCGCACCGCCAGCAGTGACGACGCCACGCGCGCGACCACCTGTGGCAACTATCCGCACCCGTCCAGCGTCCTGAACAAGCTTGCCGCCGCGGGAGCGGAATTCATTGAGCAGCAGATCGACCAAAGAGGGCAGGTCAACCCATCCTTCGCCAGGATTGAAGATGGCGCCCTGCGGGGTGATTGCACTGGCATTGACCCCGGGCGTTATTGCGCCAACTTCGGCAGGGCCGAGCAGAAGCGAGTCATAACCAATATCCTGCTCCAGCTGCCAGATAGACGCGATCTGGTTCGCCTCATTGTCCGCATCCCAGGTGAGGCCGCCGTCAAAGCGAAGCCAGGACGAGGTTTCCGGCCTTGTGGCAGCCAGGGTCCGATAACGGTCGACGCCTGCAAGCCTCAGGCGGTGATAGGCAGTGTCCACGCGTCGCGCTGAGTTCAGCCAGGAAAGTGAACGGCCGGATGCACCGTTGGACGGCGCGCCGTCGTTGACAATGGTCACATCAAAGCCAAGGCGGGCGAGGTGCAGCGCAGTCGAGGCACCAAAGATGCCTGCGCCGACAACGACGACATGGCGCGGCTTTGGGGATGCATTCATAGAGAAATCCTTCTACGCAGAAGATGGGCTGGGAGTTGATCGATCGCTACAAAGCGCGGCGGAACTAGTAGTCCGACAGCTTCTTCATGTAGCGCCGGCCCTCGAGCATCGGCCGATCGCGCAGACCTGCCAGCTTGTAGGCAAAACGCCATAGAGTGTCGAAGAAGACCAAAGGCACGAGGTAAGGTTTGATATGTTCGGACATACCGCCGAGGTCGAGTTCCGCTCCATCGAGCACCAGGATGTTTTCCCGGCTGCCGTACTTGATAAGGAAATCACAGGCGCGTTCGGAAAGGCTCCGCGTTTCGTCCAAACCCAGCAAGACCACGAAGCAAGCATCCCTATCCACCACTTCGAATGGGCCATGGAAGAACTCGTTCGCGTGTATTGCCTGCGAGTCATACCACTGCATTTCCATGAGCACGCAGATGGCGTAGGAATAGGCCGCACCGTAGCTGGCACCGCTGGCCAGTGTGTAGATTGCCTCTCGATGTGCGAAGCGAGGGGCGAAGGCCTCGAACCGGTCAGCGTAGGCCCGGTGCGCGCGCTCGATGGCCGGTTGAAGATGGCTCAGGCTGATCAGCAGGTCGTTGGTTAGCCCGCCATCCTCCCGAGTATCGATCAGACCGGCGAGCAGCATGTAGAGCACGCCGTAATTGCTGTAGGCTGCATCTATTGCTTTGCCCGTAGTGTACGAGGCCTGGTAGGCAACCGGGTGGTCGACCGCCCGCGCGAGGGGCGATGTGTGGTCGAGCGTCATGCCGATTGTCGTTGCGCCTCGCGCCCTGGCATGATTGGCCGCCCGTACGGTCTCCTTTGTGGTTCCTGTCTGCGAGCAAAGGACAACAAGCGTGTCAGGTCCCAACCGCCGCGGATCTCGGCAGACGAACTCATCCGCGTTGTAGATGTCGCAGGCGAATGTGCCATTGTGGCGGTCGAGGAAGTATTTGCCCGCCATCATGATCGAGAGCGAGCCGCCGCACGCCAGGAGAAAAAGGTGCGAAAACTGCCTGCCCGCCGTAGCGTTCAGAGCGCGTTCTACGTCGGCGGGCAGGGCGGAAATCATGAGCTTCCTCGTCTCGTTGACAGAGCTTGGGCCGGCGCACAATTGACAGATAGCAGCCATTTGTGCGAACGTTATCACATCCTTTTAAGCTGAAAGTCCTGTAATGGTCAAGATTGCCGCGATGGGCGATAACGTGGTCGATTGCTACCTTGCACGCGGCGAGATGTATCCTGGCGGAAACTGCCTCAATGTCGCGGTCTATGTGAGGCGCTTCGGCGGGCAGTCGGCCTATGTGGGAGCGATCGGCAAAGACCGGGCCGGGGACCTGATCTGCACTGCACTGGCGTCGGAGCGTGTTGACGTCACCAGATTGCGGCGCCTCGAAGGGCGGACCGCTTACTGCCTCATAGGTCACCACAACGCCGATCGGATTTTCCTGGATTTCGATCTCGGCGTTTCGGTGTTCACGCCGACGCAAGAAGATCTGGATTTTCTGTCAGGCTTTCAGGCCGTCCACATCGGCCAGTCCAGCGGGTTAGACCCATGGGTTGCCGCAGTTTCGAGTAAATCACTGTTATCTTACGATTTTTCCACGCGGCGGGAACCGGAACACCGGCGCGAGGTTGGACCCTATTGCTATCTGGCTTCCGTTTCAGGGGATGGTCTTGACGACAAGGAATTGGCCGTAATCGCATCCGAGTTGCTTGCGTGTGGTCCAAAGTGGGTTTTGGTGACTCGCGGTCGAGCCGGCGCGGTGCTTCACAGCGACACAGTCTCCTACCGTACCCCGGCGCGGCTGGTCGAACCCGTCGACACCTTGGGCGCGGGCGACACCTTCATCGCCCGAACGCTACTCGGCCTGCTTACGGAAGAGGCGCCTCAGGACATTCTCCGCCATGCCGCAGAGGCGGCGGCTGCAACCTGCCAGTACTACGGCGCGATCGGCCATGCGTCAGCAATCGATATAGGGAACATGACGCCCGAGATCCTCCGCGGAGCGGGGCAACACGGGAAAACCGTCTAGTTGCGAAATTCCCCGAAACAATTGACGCGAGAAACGGACAATGCTAGGTAAAGTGATAACGTTCTCATTCATCTACTAAACGCCGCTAAGAGCATTTTGATGGATCAGACGTCGAGTGGGATCGCAAGGCCGGGTCCGGCCAATCGTAAGAGGAGAAGACATGCAAACAAATTCGAGCAGGCGCCAACTGGTGAAATGCGGTCTGGCGCTGACTATCGCGCTGGCGACAGGACTTGGCACATTGGCCTCGTCAACCCAGGCAAAGGCGAGCGACAACCCCTACAACCTCATCGACCCGACGGTGATCAGCGTCGGAACGATGGGCGATGCGAAACCCTACGTCTTCACCGACGCCAACGGCAACTTCACTGGCTTCGACGCTGAGCTCTTCCGCGACGTGGCGCACCGGCTCGGGTTCAAGGAGGAGCAGGTCGTCTTCACCGGCCAGGAATTCTCGGCGCTGCTGCCATCCGTCGCCAACGGCCGCTTCGACGTCGCTGTCGCCGCCATTGGCACGACCGCGGAGCGCAAGAAGACCGTGGATTTTGGCGATGGCTATCTCGCGGGTTACCTTTCGATCATTTCGGCCGATCCGGCTCTGACGAGCAATGAGAGCACCGCCGGAAAGCGCATCGGCGTGATCCAGGGGACGCTGCAGGAAATCTATGCCGAGAAGAATCTGAAAGGTGACATCGTCAAGTTCCCCGACAACAACACCGCGGTGGCGGCGCTGAACAACGGGACGATCGACGGCCATTTCACCGACTATGAGTCGGCCAAGCAGTATGTAGAACGCTATAAAAACCTGAAGATAACAATGAACGTGCCGTCCTTCGATGCGCCAGCCGGGTTCGTGGTCAAGAAAGGCAACGATGCCTTCCGCGAGGCACTGAACAAGGCACTGCGCGAGGCCATGGAGGATGGCACCTGGAAACGGCTGCACGAAAAATGGTTCGCCGGCACCCCCATGCCAGATCAATATCTGCCCAAGAAGTGAATTCGAGCGACTTCGCTGTATTTCCGGCCGGGCCCGTGAGCAACGGTGCCCGGCCGAGTTATAGATGGACTTGATATGAGCTGGTTCGATACCTTTGCCCGCAGCTTCCTTGATTTCCAGGCGATGGCAGAAGTTCTGCCAAACATGGTGATGGTCGGCCTCAAGAACACCCTGATCCTGGCCGTCGCCTCGACGTTTTTCGGGACGCTGATCGGTATCGTTCTCGCCGTGATGGGGATTTCCGAGAACCGGCCGCTGAAGCTCCTCGCGCGGGTCTACACCGATATCTTCCGGGGGCTTCCCGCCATTGTCACTATTCTGATCATTGGCCAGGGCTTCGCACGGTTGGGCCGGGACCTGTTCGGTCCATCGCCTTATCCGCTGGGCATTTTGGCACTCAGCCTTATTGCCGGCGCCTACATCGGAGAAATTTTCCGAGCCGGCATTCAGAGCGTCGAGCGCGGTCAGATCGACGCCACCCGCACTCTCGGAATGACGTATAGCCAAGGCATGCGCCTGGTGGTGATCCCGCAAGGCATCCGCCGCGTCCTGCCGGCACTGGTCAACCAGTTCATCGGCAACGTCAAGGACTCCAGCCTGGTCTATTTCCTTGGCCTGCTCGCCTCCGAACGCGAACTGTTCCGCGTCGGCCAAGATCAGGCCGTGCTGACCGGCAACCTGTCACCGCTCTTGCTGGCCGGCGTGTTCTACCTCGTGATCACGGTGCCGCTAACCCACCTCGTCAACTACATCGACGCGCGCATGCGCGTCGGCAAGCGTATCACCGGCGTGCAGAGCGGCCTCAAAGAAGTCGCCGAGCTTGCGGAGGCCGGCGTGCCGGGCGCAGCGAAGTCGCCTGCAGCCGCGCCCACACGCTTCAAGGGCGGCAGCATCGAGGTCAAGAATATCGACATGGCCTACGGCGCCGTCCAAGTGCTCCATGACGTCAGTCTGAAAGTGGAGCCCGGGACGGTCACCTGCCTGATCGGGCCATCCGGCTCGGGCAAGTCGACCTTGCTGCGTTGCCTCAACCGCCTCGTCGAGTGTCGAGCCGGAGACATCCGGCTCGATGGCGAAAGCATCTACAAGCAGACCCCTGACCAACTCCGGCGGCGTGTCGGCATGGTTTTCCAGCAATTCAACTTGTTCCCCGACCGCAGTGCGCTCGCCAACATCACCCTGGCGCTGCGCAAGGTAAAAGGCATGTCGCGCCAGGAGGCTGAGCGCGCGGCCTTAGCGAGGCTGCATGAAGTCGGACTCTTGGAGCGCAAAGACCATCGGCCGGCAAATCTTTCGGGCGGACAGCAGCAGCGGGTGGCCATCGCGCGCGCCCTGGCCCTCGAGCCCGAAGTCATGCTGTTCGACGAAGTCACCAGTGCTCTCGATCCGGAATTGGTAAAGGGTGTCCTGAACTTGATGGCCGACCTCGGACGGGGCGGGATGACGATGGTGGTCGTTACGCACGAGATGAACTTCGCTCGCAAGGTTGCAAACCAGGTCGTTTTCATGGACGAGGGGCGGATTGTCGAGGCAGGGCGACCAGAGGACCTTTTCGACAATCCGAAAAGCCCACGTCTTCGGCGCTTTCTGTCTGAGGTGCTGTGATTGCAATGGTGTGTGCAACGGCGAGTGCTGCGGTGTTCGGACTTGCGGGGTGGGCCTAACTGCCACTAGCTCGTCTTTACGACGCACGAATGGGCGGCGGGGCTTGCTGAGTGATTCAAAGATCGTCGAAAAACGCAACCATCATAGAAGTTGCTCGCCGGGCCGGGGTCAGCTCCGCCACGGCGGGGCGTGTACTTGGCGACTATGGCTACAGCAGCCCCGAGGTTCAGGAGAAAGTGCGCGCCGCCGCAGCTGCGCTGGGCTATCGCCCCAATCGCCTGGCAAAAGGTCTGATCACCGGTAAGACGCAGACTATCGGAGTTGTGGTCGGCGATATCGAAAGCCCATTCTACGCGAGCGTCTTGCGTGGAGTAGGGGATGTCGCGCGCCGTGGCGGCTTCGGGGTTATCGTTACGAATAGTGACGAAAATGCCGAACTCGAGCGAGAGGCGGTGCAACTGCTGCTGGAAAAGCAGGTCGACGGTTTGATCGTCTCGTCGACCTTCGTGGATGAGCCGGATCATCTTCGTGAGGCAGTCGCGGCCCGCTGTCCAGTGGTGCAGTTCGACCGCATCGTCGCGGGCCTGGAAACCGATTCCGTGGTGGTCGACAACGTGGCTGTAACCCGCAGCAGCATCGCTGCGATGATCGGGGCCGGACACAGCCGCATCGGCATACTGGCCGAACTGGGTCCGGGCCAGCGCGATGATGTCGGCTCGTTTGTGGCGAGCGTCGATCTCTCCAGCGCTGACGTTCGCTACCACCATCCAAGCTGGCAACGGCTGTTGGGTTATCTGGAAGCTCATCGTGCCGCAGGTATCGAGCCGGATCTGCAGTTGGTCCGCCGGGTGGCGGTCTATTCCAGCGAGGCAGCCCGCAAGGAGGCGCTCGATCTGCTGACGATGCGCAATGCACCGTCCGCTCTATTTACCGCCGATGGTGTGATGTCGACAGGCGTTCTGGAGGCGACTTCCGCACTGAAGCTTGCGATTCCAGGAGACGTTTCGCTGCTTTGCTTCGACGATCTCGACTGGATGCAGTTCGTGGCCCAAGGTATCACAGCCATCGCGCAGCCAGCGCATTTGATTGGAGCGGCGGCGGCGGAGCTTCTCTTGAAGAGGCTGGTGGAGGACACGTTACCTTTCGAGCACCGGGTCTTGGCGGCCCAGATCGTGGAACGCAATTCGATTGCCGTGCACGTCTAGCTGCAGGCTGGATGATCTGAGGTCCCTGAGGGGAAGCAGCGCGTCCCTGACATTCAAGCCGTGGCTGCGTTGAGCTAAAACGGTCGTACGTCATTCTGGAAAACATCGGCAGGTCAGTTTGAAACCGCTGACCCTGAGCTTGCCCGGCTCGTTCGTTCACCAACACTGGCGGCCCCATCGGTGCTCGTCATTACCAGCCAGTCTGTGAAATATATTTCTGCATGTGAATTTTATTGACACTCGAGCCAACTCCTGCGAATGATCAGCTGCTGGGCCTCGGGAGGAGGTTCGGCCTCATCAACCACAAGCGGCGGCACGTAAGTGTCAGGCCGCCCAATTGACCAGGCTTCGGCCGAGGGAGGACTCTTGCGCAAATTTTTGAGCATGCTCGCCATTTCGGCAGCAGCCACCACAGTGTTGGGGGCAAGCCACGCCGCGGCCCAGGCCGCTAACCCGTTCAAGTGCGAGCCGGGTGAAAAATACGTCATGAACGTCATGGTTTCCGGCGTCGAATATTGGTTCCCGGTCTACGAGATGTTCAAGCAGGCTGGACAGCAGTTCGGTTGCGAGACCGAATACACCGGAACGCCCGAATACGATGTGAACAAGCAAATAGCGACATTCGACCAGGCGCTGGCTCAGAAGCCGGCTGGCATCCTGGTGCATCCGATGAACTCCGATCCGTTCATCGAGCCAATCAACCGGGCCATCGACCAGGGAACGGCAGTAGTCACATTCGCCGCGGATTCGCCCAACTCCAAACGAGTGTCCTACATCACCTCCGACAACGTCGCCGAAGGTACCTATGCAGCCGATGCAGTCGCCAAGGCGATGGACGGCAAGGGCGAATACGCTGTCCTCGAAAACCCCGGACAGGATAATCACGATAAGCGCATCGCCGCCTTCATCGCCCGCATGGAAGCCAAATGGCCGGATATGAAGCTCGTCGGCCGCGCGGCGTCGAATCAGGATGCGACGAAGGCCTATCAGGCCGTGCTCAGCCTTGCCCAGGCGCATCCCGAACTGGGCGCGGTGTTCATGCCGGAAGCTAACTCGGCAATCGGCGCCGCGCAGGCCGCGAAGGAGGGCGGCGGCAAGATCCGGGTTATGCTGGCCGACGTCAACGCCAAGATCCTCGATATGATCAAGGCCGGCGAAATCTTTGGCTCGGTCAACCCGAACCAGGGCATGCAGGGCTATATGGGGTTCATGCTGCTGTGGCTGGCCAAGCATCCTGAGTTGATCGATCCGATGAACGACGCCCGGCGATCGGGCTTCAACGGCATGGGCGTGCCTTTCGTCGACAACGGCTTTTCCATCGTCACTGCGGAAAACGCCGATGATTTCTATTGGGATGCCTACCTCACGCGGCGCGGCACCAAGGGCATCGAGGAATAAGTCCGACATTATGCCTTCGGGCTCGTCGGAGATGCTCGAACCGGACGGGGCGCTCGCGCCCCGTCGACCCGGGCCATTTTCATCAATTTCAACGCTGCAGGGGGACGGAGTGACTGCCGCCGCCATTCTTGAAATCCGCGACATATCGAAATCCTTCGGCGCCATCAAAGCGCTGACCGGGGTCGATTTCACGCTGCAGCGAGGCGAAATTCACGCGCTTTGCGGCGAGAATGGCGCGGGCAAGTCCACGCTGATGAATGTCATCGCCGGCATTGTGCAACCCGACGAAGGCGCCATTCGTCTCGACGGCAAGGACGTCACCATCGCATCGCCATCCGCCGCGCAGCGGCTTGGCATAGGCCTCGTCCATCAGGAAATCGCGCTCTGCCAGGATGCTACGGTCGCCGAAAATATCCTCATGGCGGCCATAAACAATCGGCGCGCGCCGCTGATGAATTTTCGCCGGCTCTACGCCGATGCGCAGAAGATAATGGACCTGCTGGCGCCGATCCCGGTCGAGACGCCGGTCGCCGACCTTTCGATTTCCAACCAGCAACTTGTGGAAATCGCCAAGGCGCTGACGCTCGAATGCCGGGTGCTGATGCTCGACGAGCCGACGGCCGCCCTGACCGAGACCGAGGCGCGGCGCCTTTTCGCAATCGTCCGCGATCTCAAGGCGCGCGGAATTTCAATCATCTACATCAGCCACCGCATGGCCGAGATCTTCAGCCTGTGCGACCGCGTCACGGTGTTTCGTGACGGCAGATATGTAGCGACCGATTCTATCGCTTCGGTCACTCCCAATGATGTCGTGCGCAAGATGGTCGGGCGCGAAATCACGCAGCTCTATCCGCAAAAGCTCTCGCCTGAACGGCGCACCGACCGGCCTGTGCTGTCGGTTGGGAATCTCTCCTATCGAGAGGGTTCCGAAGGCGTCAGCTTCACGCTTCGTGCAGGCGAAATTCTTGGCATCGGCGGGCTGATTGGCGCCGGCCGCAGCGAGATGGTTCAGACCGTTTGCGGCTTGCGCCCGAAGCTGTCGGGATCGGTCGAACTCAATGGCAAGCCGGTCAGCATCAGGACCTACAGCGATGCGGTGCGCGCGGGCCTGGTCTACCTCTCCGAGGACCGCAAGGCGTCGGGCCTGTTCCTGGACCTGTCGGTTGCGTCGAATATCTCCGCGCTGGACCTTCGGAAACTAACCACACCACTTGGGCTGCTCGATCGCCGCGCCGAGGCAAAGCAAGCCACCGACCTGGTGGAGCGCCACGGTGTGCGCATGGGCGGCATCGAGACACAGGTGTCGACGCTTAGTGGTGGCAATCAGCAGAAAGTCGCCATCGCCAGGCTTCTTTCGGTCGGGCCCAAGGTGGTCATTCTGGACGAGCCCACACGCGGGGTTGATGTCGGCGCCAAAGTGGAAATTCATCGCCTGCTTCGCGACCTCGCCGAGCGGGGCGTCGGCGTCATCGTGATTTCATCCGAGCTTCCGGAATTGATCGGGCTCAGCGACCGGGTGCTTGTCATACGCGAAGGTGCCCTCGTCGGCGAACTGGAGGCGGACGAATTGACCGAAGAAGCGATCATGCTGCTGGCTTCGGGTGTCCGCCAGCAACGATCAAACGCAAGGCAGGTTCAGAATGTCGCTTAGACAGACCGGAGGAACCCTCATGGACGCCGAAATCAAGGCGAGCGCCCCCGGGCTTGGCGGGCGCAACTGGCTGCGTCTGGGGTCAATGCGCGAGGCGGGGCTGATCGCAATCATGCTGGCGCTGTGCCTCGCCATGACATTCGCCTCGCCGCATTTCCTGACTTGGGGGAATTTCCGCGCGATGCTGATGAGCTTCTCCATTGAAGGCATCGTCGTGGTCGGCATGACGATACTCCTCATTGTCGGCGGCATCGACCTTTCCGTCGGGTCGGTGGTCTGCTTCTCCATGGTCGTGTCAGGCGCTCTCTTCCTGATGGGTCTGGACCCGTGGACCGCGAGCCTCATCGGCATAGGCGCCAGCGCGCTGATCGGCGCGGTCATGGGCTTCTTCGTGACCGTTATCGGGCTCAATCACTTCATCACATCGCTGGCGGCGATGGTGATTGTGCGCGGTCTTTGCCTTGTCATCACCAAGGGAACCCCGCTGTCGCTGTTCACCCTGCCGCCCGGGTTCAAGGCGATCGGCCAGGGCAGCTTCGGCAATGTGCCTTACGTCATCGTCATCTTTGTCGTGGTCGTGGCCATCTTCGATTTTCTGCTTCGGCGTGCCACGGCTTTCCGGAAGGTCTTCTATACCGGCAGCAACGAGAAGGCGGCCCAATTTTCGGGCATCAAGACCAAGCAGGTCAAATTCTGGGTCACGGTCCTCTGCTCCACCCTGGCGGGCTTTGCCGGCGTCATCTACATGTCACGCTTTGGCGCTGCGACCCCGACCTTCGGCGCTGGCATGGAGCTCAACATCATCGCCGCGGCGGTGATCGGTGGGGCATCGCTCAATGGCGGCTCGGGCACCATCTTCGGCGCCATACTGGGCATGGCGCTGCTCTCGGTCGTCACAAGTTCGCTGATCCTGCTCGACGTTTCCGTCTATTGGCAGGACATGATCAAGGGATGCATCCTGCTCGCGGCGGTATCGATCGACCATTTCCTTCACCGCAGGAAATCCTGAGCAGCAGCGCCGAGAGTTGAGCATCCATCATGTCACCAACCAATTCGCGGGACGACGTCACGATCGTCCGCCAGATGTATCAGGCGCTTGTGCTTCATTACATGGAAGCCAAGACGCAAGCGGAAATCGCCAAAGAGCTCGGCATCTCGCATGCGACCGTCAACCGGCTGATCAAACGCGGTCATCAACTCGGGCTTGTCGAGATCAAGATCAAGTCGCCGGTCGAGCAACTGGTCGACATCGAGGCGCGACTTGTCGCGATAGGTGGACTCCAAAGGGCCGTCGTCGTCCCTTCCGTTTCGGACAATCCGCAGACTGCGCTTCAGCGCGTCGGTGAGGCCGCAGCCAGGCTGGTGCTCGAGACGATCAAGGACGGCGACACGATTTCCATCACCGGGGGCAAGGGGGTGAGTGCCGTCGTCGCCGGCCTCAAGCCGAGCCGCAGCTACGACGTCGAGGTCGTTCCCGCGACCGGCCTTGTCCAGGGCAAGCATTACACCGACGTCAATCATGTCGCGTCTCTGATGGCCGACAAACTCGGCGGGCGCGCCTATCAGGTTCACGCGCCGCTGTTTGCCGACAGCCCGGCCCAACGCGACATGCTGATGGGCGTGCGGGCGGTTTCGGATGTCTTCAGCAAGGCGCGGGAAGCAACGCTTGCGGTCGTCGGCATCGGCTCCATCCTGACCGACGATTCGAGCTACTACGATCTGCATCCGTCCTCGAGCGCCGACCGGCTGGCCATCGAACGCTCGGGCGCGGCGGGCGAGCTGCTCGCGCATCTCATAGACAGCAACGGCAAGCTCGCCGACTACCGCCTCAACCACTCACTGGTTTCGCTGACGCTCGAGGAATTCGCGACCATTCCGCAGTCGATAGGGGTCGCCAGCGGCGCAAGCAAGGTGGTCCCGATCCTCAGTGCCATGCGCGGCTCTCACCTCGACACTCTCGTCACCGACGAAACCACCGGCCTGAAGATCCTCGAGCTCGCCGAAGGAAATGCAGCATGAATTCTCGACAAATCACCCGCTCAATCGGCAAGTCCGGCGTTGTCGCTTCGGCGGTGGGACTCGGCACCTGGGCCATCGGCGGCTGGATGTGGGGTGGCACGGATGAAGCAGAATCGATCGCTGCGATCCAGGCGTCCATCGATGCCGGCGTCTCGCTGATCGACACCGCGCCGGCTTACGGTCTCGGCCGCAGCGAGGAGATCGTCGGCAAGGCCCTCAAGGGCCGGCGCGACCGCGCGGTCATCGCCACCAAATGTGGCCTGAACTGGCATTCGAAAAAGGGCAATCACTTCTTCGATCAGGATGGAACGCCGGTGAACCGATATCTCGGCGCCGACGGCATTGCTTATGAAGTGGAACAGAGCCTGCGGCGGCTCGGCACCGATTATATCGATCTCTACATCACCCATTGGCAGGACCCGACGACCCCCATTGCCGAAACAATGCAAGCGCTCGAACGCCTCAAGTCGGCTGGCAAGATCCGCGCCATCGGCGCAAGCAATCTTAACGCCGCCGAGCTGCAGCACTACGTGACCGCTGGCCAGCTCGACGCGATCCAGGAAAGATATTCGATGCTGGATCGCGAGATTGAGCAGACATTGCTGCCGATCGCGCGCCGGCATCAGGTCGCTACGCTCAGTTACTCGTCGCTTGCACTCGGCCTGCTTTCGGGCGCGATCGATCCGGCGCGTGAGTTCAGCGGTGACGACCAGCGCAAAGACAACCCGCGCTTCTCTCAGGCCAACCGGCGCAAGGTAGCCGCTCTGAAGCATGCCCTGGCCCCGGTCGCAGAGGTCCACCAGGCAAGCATGGCGCAGATCGTCATCGCCTGGACGCTGGCGCAGCCCGGCATCACCTTCGCGTTGTGTGGAGCGCGAAACGCAACGCAGGCGCTCGACAACGCCAGGGCAGGGGAGATTTCGCTGAGCGCAGCGGAACTGACGGCGGTCGATGCGGCGGTGGCCGGGCATCTCGTAGCGATAGATGCGTGATCGAAAGCGTATCTTGAGATGAATCGCATCCAGACGATCGCCGGCTTGCGCGAGAACCCCGATGTTGACGTCCTCGTCATAGGCGGCGGCATTAACGGCATCAGCGTGTTTCGCGACCTCGCTTTGCAGGGCGTCGATGTGCTGCTCGCGGAAAAGGGCGATTATTGTTCCGGCGCCAGCGCAGCCCTCTCGCGCATGGTACATGGCGGCTTGCGCTATCTTGAAAACGGCGAGTTCAAGCTGGTCCGCGAATCTCTGCTCGAACGCGATCGGCTGTTGAAGAACGCGCCGCATTACGTTGCGCCACTGCCAACCACGGTGCCTATCTTCGACCTGTTCTCAGGCATAGCAAATGGCGCATTCCGCTTCCTTGGGCTAAGCCGTCGTCCGGGTCGGCGCGGCGCATTGGTCATCAAGACCGGCTTGGCGATGTATGACTTATTCACCGCCGCACGGCGTATCGTCCCGACGCACAAATTCAGGAGCCGCGCCGAAACACTCAAGTTCTGGCCTGCAATCAATCCTGCTATTCGCAATTCTGCGACATACTATGATGCCTGGGTCAGCCACCCCGAGCGGCTGGGGACCGAGATGCTGCGTGACACCATGAACCAAAAACCGTCCGCTCGGGCGCTCAACTATGCACGCGTATCGCTCGATGACGCGAGCCTGGTGCTTAACGACGGACTGTCTGGCGAAACCGTGGCTGTGAAGCCGCGGCTCGTGGTCAACGCCACCGGCGGCTGGATCGACCTGACCAATTCGGCGATCGGAGCCGTAGCGCCGAAGCTTATGGGCGGCACCAAAGGTTCGCATCTGATCGTCGACAATCGCGAGCTTCATGAAGCGCTCGACGGTCACATGATCTACTATGAGAACGAGGACGGCCGGATTTGCATCCTGTTCCCCTATCTCGGCAACGTGCTGGTCGGCTCGACGGATATCCGTGTCGACGATCCCGATCAGGCACGCTGCATGGATGACGAGCGGCAATACATCCGGCAGTCCCTGTCCTTCGTGTTTCCCGGGATCGAGATCGCCGATACCAACATCGTCTTTCAGTTCACCGGGGTGAGGCCGCTACCGATAAGCCAAGACAGTTTTACCGGGCGCATTCCCCGCGATCATTTCTGCGAGCTCATCGAGGGCGCCGGCATAGTGCCGCCGACGCTCTGCATGATCGGCGGAAAATGGACAACCTTCCGCTCGTTCGGCGAACTGGCAGCGAATATCGTGCTCGAGCGATTGTGCCGACAGCGCATCGTCGGCACCCAAAACATGCCGATCGGCGGCGGCCGGCATTTTCCCATTGCCCCGGCAAAATGGTGCGCAGAACGCGCGGCCGCACACGGCCTGTCGCTTGACCGCATGCGGAGCCTCCTCGAGCGCTACGGTACCGCGGCGGATGCCGTCGCCGCTCATATGGCAGCGGGACATGACGAGCTCTTGCCCGGCAACGACTACTCGGCCCGGGAGATCCAATATCTCATCGCCAATGAATATGTCGAACGGCTGGAGGACCTGCTGCTTCGCCGCACGACAATCGCCATCACCGGCGCTCTCTCTTCCGGCCTTCTCGATGCGGTTCTCGATATTCTCGCTGTCGAAAAGAACTGGGACGCTGCGCGCAAGGCATTCGAGCGCACCGATTTCCTCGCCCTGTTGCAACGCCAGCACGGCGTCGATCTCGACCAGCTATCCCAAAAAGACGAAGGAAGGAGCGCCGAATGGGCATCAACAAGAAAGTCCGCATGAACCGGTTGTTCGGTCGGGCGCGCTGTCTCGACGTCGCAATCGACCATGGCGTGTGCAATGAGCCGTCGTTTCTGGAAGGGCTCGAGGATATGGCCGGCGTCGTCGCCCAGCTGGTTGCCGCGGGACCGGACGCCATTCAGATGAATTATGGCCAGGCCGATCTGCTGCAGTCCTTGCCTGGCAAGGACAAGCCGGCGTTGGTCATGCGCATAGACATGGGCAATCCATATAACAAAACCCGCCACCGCTCGATGTGGGCCATCCTGCAGAATGAAGCCGAGCCACTGATCGGCGCGCTGGAAATGGACGCGGCCTGCGTGGTCGTCAACCTATTCATGCTGCCCGATGAGCCGGACCTGTTCCGGCAATGCGTCCACAACATTGCCCGCGTTCGCGCCGACTGCGAAAGATACGGCCTGCCGCTGATGATCGAGCCGCTGGCGATGCTGCCCAACTCGGAGCGCGGAGGCTACATGGTCGACGGCGACCCCGAAAAGATCGTCACCCTGACCCGGCTCGCAAGCGAGATGGGCGCCGACATCATCAAGGCGGACCCGACCACCGATCCGAACGACTTCCACCGGGTGGTGGCGGCGGCGCGCTGTCCTGTCCTGGTGCGCGGCGGGGGCAGGGAGGATTTGCGCGCAGTCTTCGACAAGTCGGCGGCGCTGATGGCACAAGGCGCGGCAGGCATGGTCTATGGCCGCAACATATACCAGCATTCCAACCCTCGTGCCGTCGTGAGAGGATTGATGGCGATCATCCATGAGAATGCGGACGGCGCGGCGGCCTGGGAGCTCTACCAACAAGAATAATCTTTGCAGCTTGGGAGGAGCTTCAATGCAGCAATACATTCTGGGTCTTGATGCGGGCAATACCGTCATCAAGGCCATCATCTTCGACACCGCAGGTCGCGAACTCGCGCTCGCCGCCCGGGACGGCCGCTCCTGCATGCCAAAGCCCGGCCATGTCGAGCGGGACCTCGGCGAATTATGGCGCAACGCCGTCGAGGTCATCCGACAGTGCCTCGACCAGTCGGGCATCGACCCCCGCGACATCGCGGCGATCGGCTGCGCCGGCCACGGCAACGGGCTCTACGCACTGGACCGCGGCGGTGACCCGCTGCTCGGCATCCAGTCGCTCGACACGCGCGGCATCGGCATCGTCAGCGAATGGGCGGCCGCAGGCGTTGGCGACCGGACCTATATCCACTGCCTGCAACGGCCCTGGGCGGCGCAGACGCCGACTCTGCTGGCGTGGCTCAAGCGCCATGATCCGGCACTTTTTACCCGAATTGGCACCGTCTTTCTGTGCAAGGATTTTATCGTCAACCGCCTCACCGGCGCGCGCTCGACCGAGACCTCGGATATGTCGGGCTGCGGGCTTTTGCACATGCCCGGCCGACGCTACAAGCGTGAGTTGCTGGCCGCCTATGGTCTCGACGATTGCATGGAACTGCTGCCGAACGTGCTGGAGGCTTCCGACATCGCCGGCCGTATCGCGCGCGATGTCGCCGCTGCCACCGGCCTTCGGGCGGGCACGCCTGTGGTGGCGGGCCTGTTCGACGTCGTCGCCAGCGCCATCGGTTCGGGCGTCACCAGCACCGGCGCCGCCTCGATCATTGCCGGCACCTGGAGCATCAACCAGGTCATCACCGAAGAGCCGATCCGCGATCCGTCGATCTTCATGCTGTCGACGTTCGATCCGGTGCGCTACCTCGCCATCGAATCGAGCGCCACTTCGGCCGCAAATCTCGAATGGATCGTCCGTGAGTTCTTCGAGCATGCGTCGCCGGCAGGCGCATCGCCATTCGAAATCTGCAGCGAGCTTGTTGCTTCCGTCGATCCCCTGGGAGACATGCCGATCTACCACCCCTTCCTTTACGGCTCGCAGCAGAATGGCAAGGCGCGTGCAGGTTTCTACGGCATCGCCGGCTGGCATACGCGGGCGCATATGCTGCGCGCACTGTTCGAGGGCGTCGTCTTCGAACACCGGCGGCATGTCGAGACGCTGCGCCGAGCGGGAGCGACTGTCAGCCAGGCGGTTCTTTCGGGCGGCGGCTCGCGCAGTGCCATCTGGCCGCAGATATTTGCGGATGTGCTGGACGTGCCGGTGACCGTGGCGCGCAGCCGCGAGACGGGGGCGCTGGGAGCTGCAATTGCAGCCGGCACAGGCGTCGGCCTGTTCGCCGACTTCTCTGCAGGCGCGGCCGCGATGACCGCGCCCGACCGCTGCTACCAGCCCAATAGCGAGATCGCACCGGCCTATGAGCAGCGTTATCGTCTGTATGGCGAGATCAACCAGGCCATGGGTCCGCTATGGGACAGGATGGCAAGCGAACGGACGTCCAATTGACACAGACCGCTGCCGATTTTGGACGATACGACTTCATCATCGTCGGCGCAGGTTCGGCCGGCTGCGTGCTGGCCAACAGACTGTCGGCCAATCCAGCCATGCGCGTGCTGCTTCTGGAAGCCGGCGGCAGCGACCGCTATCACTGGGTCAACATTCCCATCGGCTATCTCTACTGCATGGGCAACCCGCGCACCGATTGGCTGATGAAGACCGAGCCGGAGCCCGGGCTGAACGGTCGTGCGCTCGACTATCCGCGCGGCAAGCTTCTGGGCGGCTGCTCATCGATCAACGGCATGATCTACATGCGCGGCCAGGCGGCCGACTATGATGGCTGGCGGCAAGCCGGAAATCTCGGTTGGGGCTGGGATGACGTGCTTCCATATTTCCGCAAGTCCGAGGACCATTTTGGTGGCGCGAACGACCTTCATGGCGCCGGTGGCGAATGGCGCGTCGAGCGCCAGCGCCTGTACTGGCCGATCCTGGATGCGTTCCGCGATGCTGCCGAGGAACTCGGCATCCCCCGGACGGAGGATTTCAACGGCGGGACCAACGAGGGGTCGGGCTATTTCGAGGTCAACCAGAAGAAGGGCGTGCGCTGGAATACCTCGAAAGCGTTCCTACGGGGCGTGCTCCGGCGCCCGAATTTGCGCGTCGTGACCGGCGCCGAGACCGAGAACCTAAATTTCGACGGAGCTTGCGTCACCGGCGTTGTCTTCCGCATGGGCGGCCAGTTGCATCGTGCGCTGGCGGGCGAGACGATACTTGCCGCCGGCGCGATCAATTCGCCGAAGCTGCTCGAGCTTTCCGGCGTCGGCCGACCGGACGTGCTTGGCGCAGCAGGAATCCCGGTTCGCCACGCGTTGGTAGGCGTCGGCGAGAACCTGCAGGATCATTTGCAAATCCGCACGGTCTTCAAGGTCGCCAATGCCTCGACGCTAAACCAGCGCTACCACAATCTGTTCAGCCGCGCGGCCATGGGCGTCGAATACGCCATCCGTCGCAGCGGACCGCTATCGATGGCGCCGAGCCAATTAGGTATCTTCGCCAGAAGCGACCCACGCCTGGAGACGCCCGATCTCGAATACCATGTCCAGCCGTTGAGCACTGACCGGCTGGGCGAGCCGCTGCATCGCTTCCCCGCGGTCACGGTTTCGGTCTGCAACCTCAGACCGGAAAGCCGCGGCACCGTCCACATAGGGGCGCCCGATCCGCAGACGGCCCCGAAGATCCGGCCGAACTATTTGTCTACCGAGGGAGACAGGACCGTGGCTGTAGCATCGCTCCGCCACGTCCGCCGCTTGATGAAGGCACGCGCCGTTGCCCGTTTCGCGCCTGAGGAAATACTGCCCGGTGCACAATTTGAAAGCGACGAAGATCTCGTCCGCAAGGCCGGCGATATCGGCACTACGATTTTTCACCCGGTCGGCACCTGCAAGATGGGCGCAGGCTCGATGGCGGTGGTCGACGGCCGGCTGCGGGTGCACGGCATTTCTGGCCTGCGCGTCGTCGACGCTTCGATTATGCCGACGATCGTTTCCGGCAACACCAACTCTCCAGTGGTCATGATCGCGGAGAAGGCATCGGAAATGATCTTGCAGGACGCCAGCCAGGAGAAATAATCCGCGGTGGCGCATCTGAGCTGACGCAGACCGGCAGCTACTCGCTGTCGTGCCGTCGCGTGCCCCATGAAGCGACCGATGCCGGCAGCGCCGAGGAGTTTACTGCGGCTTTGTCGCGCAGATCGCGAAGCGATGTTGAGTGGCGCGTTCGAGCGCCTTGGGCCAACTCATCTGTCGAGCCTGAGCGCGATGGATCGCTCCCAGTTTCCAGTCGACGACAGGCTGCTCCAACCCGGCTTCGGCCAGCAAGCGCGCTATCTCTTCCGCCCGTGCGCCGCCCGAGAAATAGACACGAGCAAGAATGCTCTGGTGGCGTCTGGCCATGGAGGCGTCACTGTCCAAGACCCGGGACTTGCCGGCCGTGAGCTTCTCCCAAACTTCCCGCAAACTCATCGCCCAGTTGCGGCTGACAAAATCGCCGTCGATGACCAGCAGCTTGCCGCCGGGCTTCAGCAGCGAGAACCATTCGGCAAAGGCCGTCTTCGGATCCACCAACGTCCAGACCAGGTGACGGGTGACGATGACATCGTAGCTCGCCTTGTCCTCGAGCGTCCGTTCAGCATCCCTCACGATGAAGCGGATATCGGCGCCGCGTTTTTGTGCCTTGGCGCGCGCCTTGGCGAGCATGGCTTCCGACCAATCGAGGCCTGTCACCACAAAGCCTAGATCGTGCATCAGATGCGAAATAACGCCTGTCCCACAGGCGAGATCCAGAGACGCCCGCCCGGCGCCAGGCCCAAGGTGCTTGGTTATGAGCGCATGCCAGGCAGCGCGCTCGCGCTCGGAAAAAATCTCGTGGCCGACCTGCAGGTCGAACGTCTCGGCGCGCTCGGACCAATAGTCCCGAATTTCGTCGCGCAGCGAATAGTTTGCGTGAGCCGTCATTGCCCGAAACGCTCTCCCCAAAAGCGGTACATTGGAATTGCTCTAAAAGATAATTCTTGATTACACAATTCATGTTTTCTAAAGCCGGGCCGGTAAACTGAATTGCGAGAGCACAATGATTTTGAAGTCGATATTTGCGGCCGCGGTCGCCCTCGCGGCCTCCATGCCGTTAACCCACGGCGTGCGCGCCGATACCGTCACCGACATTAGCGGCCGCAAGGTCGAGGTGAAGACGCCGGTCGAGAACGTCATCCTCGGCGAAGGCCGGCAGATCTACCTGATCGCCGCGCTCGATACCGACAACCCCTTCAAGCGAATCGTTGGCTGGCGCGAGGATTTCTCCCAGGCTGATCCCGACAATTACGCCGTCTATCTGGAAAAATTCCCCTCGATGGCCACGATCCCGACCTTCGGCGGTTTCAAGGACGGCACCTTCGACATCGAGCAGGCCATCGCGCTTCAGCCGGACGTGATGATCATGAACATCGAGTCCAAGCAGGCGACCGAGGACGCGCAATATATCGAAAAGCTCGCCGCCGTTGGCATTCCGGTGGTCTATGTCGATTTCCGCGAGCATCCCTTCACCAACACTGAGCCGAGCATGCGTCTTATCGGCAAGCTCTTTGGCCAGGAAAAGCGGGCCGAGGAGTTCATCGCCTACCGCGCGGCCCAGATCGCGCGGGTCACCGATGTTATCGCAAAGAATGATCCAAAGCGCCCGACCGTCTTCGTCGAGCGCGCCGGGGGCTATGCCGACGATTGCTGCATGAGCTTCGGTAATGACAATTTCGGCAAGTTCGTCGAGATGGCCGGCGGCCGCAATATCGCGGCGGATCTGATCCCGGGCACTTTTGGCGCGCTCAATCCCGAACAGATCATCGCGAGCGATCCCGACCAGGTGATTGTTACGGGCGGTAATTGGGAGGCATATGTGCCGGGTGGCAAATGGGTCGGCGTCGGTCCCGGCGCGGACGAGGCGGCAGCACTGAAGAAACTCAAGGGCCTGACGGAGCGACCCGCCCTGACCGGCATCAAGGCGGTGGAGAACGGGCGGATCCACGCCATCTGGCACCAGTTCTACAACAGCCCTTATCAGTTCGTCGCCATCCAGCAGATGGCCAAGTGGCTGCACCCCGACCTGTTCGCCGATCTGGACGCTGAGGCCACCTTCAAGGAGCTGCACGAGAAGTTCCTGCCGGTCGACTACAGGCCTGGCCATTGGGTCTCGCTCTCCAATGAGCAGTGAACCAGCGGCACTATCGGCCAAAGAAGGGCGCGGCCTCTACCGCGCCCTCGTCCTGCGCAAGCAACTCATCCTCGCAGGGCTCGCCCTGGCGCTGCTCCTGAGCCTTTGCATCGACCTCGCGCTCGGCCCGGCCAGCTACAGCCTGGACCAGGTTGTGCTCGCGCTCGTTTCTCCCAGCAGCGTCCCGCTTCAGGTGCGTGTCGTGCTGTGGGAAATTCGGCTTCCCATCGCGCTTATGGCCGTGGTCGTCGGCGCGGCACTGTCGGTCGCCGGTGCACAGATGCAGACTATCCTCAACAATCCGCTCGCCAGCCCGTTCACGCTCGGCATTTCGGCGGCGGCCAGCTTCGGCGCCGCGCTCGCGCTCGCCTTCGGCGTCACGCTCATCCCCGCGGCAATCGAATATGTCGTGCCGCTCAACGCCTTCGTGGTGGCGATGCTGACCGCGCTCGTCATCCACCTGCTGAGTCTCAAGCGCGGCGTGACGGTCGAAACCATCGTGCTTCTCGGCATCGCCCTCGTATTCACCTTCAATGCGCTGCTGTCGCTCGTCCAGCATCTTTCCTCAGAGCAAGCGCTCGCCGCGGTCGTGTTCTGGACCATGGGAAGCCTCACCAAGGCCACCTGGCCCAAGCTCATCATCACCAGCCTCATTCTTCTCGCAACGCTTCCGATATTCGCGCGCCGCGCCTGGGCGCTGACGGCGCTGCGGCTAGGCGAAGACAAGGCCGCGAGCTTTGGGGTCAAGGTCGCGCGCCTGAGGCTCGAAACCATGATAATGGTGAGCCTGCTCGCCGCCATTCCCGTCGCCTTCGTCGGCACGATCGGCTTCATCGGGCTGGTCGGTCCGCACATCGCCCGCATGCTGATCGGGGAAGATCAACGCTTCTTCCTGCCCGCCTCGGCGCTTTCGGGGGCACTCATCCTTTCGGCGAGTTCGGTTGCCAGCAAGTCGCTCATTCCAGGCACGATCTTCCCGATCGGCATCGTCACCTCGCTCATCGGCATTCCCTTCTTCATCTCGCTGATCCTCTCGAATGTGAGGCGCTCATGGTAACGATCAGGCTCGATGGTCTCGGAGCCTTCCACGGGACGCGGCTCGTCCTTTCGGACGTTTCAACTCCCATTTTTCGGGGTGGCGAGGTAGTCGCCGTTATCGGGCCCAACGCAGCGGGCAAGTCGACGCTGTTCAAGCGCATCGCAGGACTTCTGAAGGGCCCGGGCCGTGTCTGCCTCGAGGGGGCGGCGAAGGGATCTGAGGGCATCTGCTATATGCCGCAGGATACGGCAGCCAACGCGGTGCTGACCGTCTATGAATCGATCCTGCTCGCCCGCAAGCAGGGCTCGGCCTGGTCGGTCGGCGATGGCGACCTCGCACTCATAGACGGCATCCTGGCCGCGCTCAGCATCTCGGATATTGCCTTTCGCAATGTCGGCGAACTGAGCGGGGGGCAAAGGCAGGTGGTAAGCATCGCCCAGACCCTCGCCCGCGAACCTGAAATCCTGCTGATGGACGAGCCGACGTCAGCGCTTGACTTGCACCGGCAGGTCGAGGTGCTGAGCTTCATGCGCGGGCTCGCGCACAAGCACGGGATCGCGGTGCTGATCGCAATTCACGACCTCAATCAGGCCCTGCGCTTCGCCGACAAATGCATCGTCCTCGCCGACGGCCGGATGTTCGCCTGCGGTACGCCGGAAGAGGTCGTCACGCCGGCGCTCTTGCGTGATGTGTACCGCGTCGAGGCGAGGATCGAGCGCTGCTCGCGGGGCATCGGTCATGTAATGGTGGATGGCGTCGCGGACGAAACGGCAGCGGCCGCGTCGATAGCAGCTTAAGGCATCAGTGGTCGAAAGCCAAAAACCTAGAAAATAAATCGAAAATTCTGGCGTAAACGTTTGAATTAAAAACATTTGCTATCGCCCTGGCGGCTACTTGGGCGACGAATGGAGGCGTTCACTCACGACCGCTGCACGTCGTTCGACGAGCCGCTGTTGTACGAGACACCTTGGGTAGACAGAGGTCGTGAAAACGCGCGATAAGGTTAGCCTGCGCTAGATTCAAAGATGGCCGGGGCACCAGAAGATGGCACGCCGAATGTGCAACGCAATGCTTGGCTTCGCGGCGCTTGCCATAACTGCGTGCCAATCGGCTCGTGAAACGCCGCGACCCACCCTCGAACCTGCGTTAGAACCTGGTACCATTCCTGCCCAAACTGCCTCGGATCCTGCCGCTGTTCCCTCCGGCTCAGCAATTATTGATCAATCCGTGGCGGTCACTCCCCCTGACAAGGCCGTTCCGACAAAGTATGCTGTTTTTTCGGGTCTATGGGCCGGACGATTGGATGGGATGTATGACGCCAAACTTGCTGTTCAGACGATTTCTTCCAATGGGAAGGTGACGGTTACCTATGCGTGGGGAACTCTGGGCGACAACCATCCGGGAGAGGCCGCCGGCGCTGGAAGAATTGTGGGGACTACGTTGAAGCTTGAGCGCCTACCGAATGGCGCAGACGTCAGTTTTGTCATGCGGCCCGACAGAACCCTGGCCGGAACCGTTAGGCTTGCCGGCCAGACCTACACGGGCGCGTTCATCAAGCAATGATCAAAGACGTGTCTGAAGGCTATGTAGGGGCCAGGCGACTGTTCCATCTTGCAGCCTGTTGTTACCGGGGTGGGGGCCTGCAGGCCGCGATTCCAGATGTGAGCCTTAATTCGATCTGTACATCCAAAGCACGTATCCGATGCCAATTGATCCTCAGCGCAGACGCTTCGATCGGGCTCGCGCCGTTCCGGAGGGCGAGGCCTTTGTGCTTTTCCGATCACGTCGGCGGGGCGCTTCTGTCCTATACTCGCTGACAATTGCTATGCGATCGGATTGTCCAATCAGCCCGCGTCCTTCTTCCAGAGGGTGCGGACTCCTGATCTTTCATCACCTTCCCGACGGCTTCTGGCGGTCCTTCAGTATCCGCGCACTCGCGCGACAACGAAAGGCCAATAGTTTCTCATCCTTGATGGCATCAACGATATTCACAAGAATACTAATCGCGGCGGTGTTGCTCGTAGCATAGCGGCGACAACGATTAGCGAAAGCTCAAAGTTGTGATTGGATTTTATTCGACGCTCGCTTGGCCGCCGGTCTACCCGCTGTTTGCGCCGACCGTATCACCAAGCACCTTTGTGCGGGGCTGCATGCGCGCGGCCGCAGGCGCGAAGACCGAAATCGCCTTCGGGTGGACCTTGAAATGCGCCGGGGTCGAGGTGACGATCTCACCATCGGTGTTCACCGGCATCGGCCTTTTCGTCTCGATGTCGAACTCGACGCATCTGGCCGTGCGAACCTCGCTCCAGGCGCCGTGTGTGCCTGAGCGGAACGAGCGCAGCAAGAGCGCCATCTTCCAGAGGTTCGTCATTTCCAGGCTGTACAGGTCGAGATGGCCGTCATCGATCTCCGCCGTCTCCTCAACGACGTTGCCGCCGCCATAGTGCCGGCCGTTGCCGACTGCTATCTGGTAAGTCTCAACTTCGGTCGCTACGCCCTTTTCGGTAATCCTTGCTTCGAAGTGGCGGGCCTTGGTCAACACTTTCATGGCCGCCAAGGCATAGCCAAACCTGCCGAAACGTTTCTTTAGCGCCGGGTCGAGACCCTGAGCAAGGTCGGTGCTGAGGCCAATGCTCGCAACATTGAAGAAAGCGTGACCATTGACGGTTCCGACATCGATCAGACGCCTTCCGCCCTGTACGATCACGTCGGCGGCCTTCCGCAGATCCAACGGTATTTCGAGCGTTCGTGCCAGATCGTTCGCCGTCCCCATTGGAATGATGCCCATCGGCAGCCCGCTTTCCATGGCCGCGACCGCCGCCGAGGACACCGATCCATCGCCGCCGCACACGATCACAAGGTCGGCCCTATGGCGAAGGCGCACGATATCGCGTGCTATCTCGGGCAGCGCCTCGAACGTCTCGACGCTGACGCGGAGCCCACCGGCCTCCAGCCGCTCGACCACCGGTGCGATAGATTCCTGCCCGCGTCGCGCCTTTGGATTGACGAGCAGAAGCGCGCGTCTGGTCGTGATGTCGTTCATGCGGCGTAGATAGGGTGCTTGCCTGCGGATTACGACGTCAAAAGGCGCGCCGGGGAAGACAAGTCACAAATGACGGCTCCGGCAGCCGTATGCGAAGGTTGAAATTCGGCCCACAAGGTAATACCTTATAGAAAATTGGTATTACCAGGATGCGGACATGACCAGCACAGTCACAGCCAAAGGACAGGTGACCATCCCGAAGCCGGTCCGCGACCTGCTCGGAATCGTTCCGGGCAGCAAGGTTGATTTCCGCCGCACCGATGACGGCAATGTGTTGATCGTGCGTAGCGACAAGAACCAGCCCGCGAGCCGCTTCGCGAAATTGCGCGGCCATGCCGGCAAGGGACTCGACACCGACGCGATCATGGCACTGACGCGTGGCGACGCGTGACGCTGGTCGACACCAACGTTCTGCTCGACCTTGTCACGGACGATGCGAACTGGGCGGATTGGTCGATCGCCCAGCTTGAGACGGCAAGCCTCAATGGGTCGTTGTTGATCAACGATGCAGTCTATGCCGAACTTGCCGTTCGCTACGACCGCATCGAGGATATCGACGCGTTTCTTGACAAAGCCGGTCTCCAAATGGCTCCGATGCCCCGGGCAGCACTGTTCCTCGCCGGAAAGGTCTTTACGCGGTATCGCAAATCGGGCGGATCGCGCACTGGTGTGCTGCCTGACTTCTTCATCGGCGCCCATGCCGCCGTCAATGGACTGCCGCTGCTCACCCGCGACGTCGGCCGCTACCGCACCTATTTTCCATTGCTGAAACTGATCGCACCGGACTCCTGAACAGCCCGCCAGCCCGAGATTTGGCGGCAAGGCAGAGGCCCTTTTGCCTCTTAATCCTGAAGTCTTGGTGAGATGGTTCCGTACAAAATTGTCGTCTGGCTATAGAACTGAGTGGCTGCATGGCCTAACCGGCGACCGGTCGCTGGTTTCATGACCTGTTCAGAGCGGTTTCCGGATCCATTTTGCCAGGACGCCAATGATGCCCTCCCGGAACAACAGCACCGCGACAACGAAGATGATGCCTTGGCCTATCGTGACCCAGTCGCCAAATGTCGCGAGGTAATTCTGCATCGTGACGATGACTGCCGCGCCGACGATCGGTCCGAACACCGTGCCCATGCCGCCTAAGAGCGTCATCAGCACGACCTCGCCGGACATGGTCCAGTAGACGTCGGTAAGCGACGCCAATTGGAACACGATTGCCTTGGTTGCGCCGGCGACGCCGGCGAGCGTGGCCGACAGCACGAATACGGCGAGCTTGTAGCGGTTGACCCGATAGCCCAGCGAGATCGCGCGGGGCTCGTTCTCGCGGATCGCCTTCAACACCTGTCCAAACGGCGAATGGATGATCCGATAGATCAGCAATATGCCGGCGAAGAAGATGGCGAGCACGAAGAAATAGAGGACTTCGCTCGAGCGCAGGTCGATCAGCCCGAAGAGATGCCCGCGCGGCACGGCCTGGATGCCGTCCTCACCGCCGGTAAACGCCGCCTGCAGCGAGAAGAAATAGATCATCTGCGCAAAAGCCAGCGTCACCATGGCGAAATAGATGCCGTGGCGGCGAATGGCTAGGGAGCCAATCGCGAGACCGAGCACGGCAGCCACCAGCGTGCCCGCGATGATGGCGAGTTCGGGCGTCAAACCCCACACCTTTGCCGCATGGGCCGAGACGTAGCTCGCCATGCCGAAATATGCTGCGTGGCCGAAGGACAGCAGTCCGCCATAGCCGAGCAACAGGTTGAAGGCGCAGGCAAACAGCGCGAAGCACAGCACCTTCATGACAAAGATCGGATAGAGCAGAAATGGCGCGGCGATGAGGAAGACGAAGAGCGCGGCGAAGATCGCAAAGTGATGACGTGGCATGCCCGCGGCGCCAACCGACGTGATGGCCGCCATAGCGATCGGGTTGGTGTCGGTTGTCATCACGCACTCCGCCCAAACAGGCCGGCGGGCTTGACGAGTAGCACGAGCGCCATGATGACAAAGATCACCACGGCCGAGCCTTCCGGATAGAACACGCGGGTCAGACCCTCGATCAGCCCAAGCCCGAAGCCGGTGAGGATCGAGCCCAGGATCGAGCCCATGCCGCCGATGACGACGACGGCGAAGACGACAATGATCAGGTCTGCCCCCATGTTCGGATTGACTGCGTATATCGGCGCGGCGAGCACGCCGGCGAAACCCGCGAGTGCGACGCCGAAACCATATGTGAGCGTGACCAGCAGCGGCACGTTGATGCCGAACGCGCCGACCATGGTCGGGTTCTCGGTCGCTGCCCTGAGATAGGCGCCAAGCCGCGTCTTTTCGATGATGAACCAGGTCGCGAGGCACACGATGAGTGAAGCCACGATCACCCAGGCGCGCGAATTGGGCAGGTACATGAAACCGAGATTATGCCCGCCGGTCAGAAGCGGCGGCGGCGGGTAAGGCAGGCCGGATACGCCGAAAAACTGGCGGAAGAAGCCGACGATGATCAGCGCCAGGCCGAAAGTGAGAAGCAGCCCGTAGAGATGGTCGAGGTGATAGAGCCGTCGGATCAGCACGCGCTCGAGCACGATGCCGGTGACGCCGACGATCGGCGGCACGATGAACACGGCCCACCAGTAGCCGACGCCGAGATAGTTGAGCAGCATCCATGCGCCGAAGGCGCCCAGCATGTACTGCGCGCCATGCGTGAAATTGATGATGTTCAAGAGACCGAAGATGACCGCCAGCCCGAGGCTCAGAACCGCATAGAAGGACCCATTGATCAGCCCGAGCAGCAATTGGCCGAACAGGACCTGCGGCGGAATTCCAAGCAGTTCGAACATGGTCGCTCCGGCTGACTTGTCGACGAAAGGACGCGCCGAGCGGCTCGGCGCGTCGTTGGCGAGGCTCGCTTACTTGACGAGCGAACAGGCGCCGTCGGCGAGCGGGCGGAACGCTTTGTCGGCCGGAATGGTGGCCACCGTCTCGAAATAATCCCATGGCCCCTTCGATTGGTCCGGCTTCTTGACGCGGAACAGATACATGTCGTGCAGCTTGCGCCCGTCCGCGCGGATCGTGCCCTTGCCGAACAGCGGATCATCGGTCGGCATTTCCTTCATCTTGGCCATCACCTTGGCCGCGTCCTTGTCGCCAACGGCTTCGACGGCTTTAAGGTAATGCAGGACCGAAGCGTAGACTCCGGCCTCGATCATCGAAGGCTTTTGTCCGGCATTCCGCTCCTGGAAGCGGGCAGAGAATTCACGCGTTTGATCGTTCTTGTCCCAGTAGAATGCGCCGGTGAGCACGAGGCCCTGCGCCACGTCGAGGCCAAGCGCATGCACGTCATTGATGAACATCAGCAGAGCGGCGAGCGCCTGGCCACCCTGCGTGATGCCGAATTCCGACGCCTGCTTGACCGCGTTGATCGTGTCGCCGCCGGCATTGGCGAGGCCGACGACCTTGGCACCCGACCCTTGCGCCTGTAGCAGGAAGGACGAGAAATCCTGGCCGGGGAAAGGATGACGGACGGCGCCGAGAACCTTGCCGCCCGATGCTTCGACGACCGCCGACGTATCGCGCTCGAGCGCGTGGCCGAAGGCGTAGTCCGCTGTGACGAAGAACCAGCTATCGCCGCCCTGCGCGACCATGGCCGAACCCGTGCCGTTGGCAAGCGCCCAGGTGTCGTAGGTCCAGTGGACGGTGTTGGGCGAACAGGCTTTGCCGGTGAGGTCGGACGAAGCCGGGCCCGAGGCGAGGAAGATCTTGTTCTTCTCCTTGGTGATCTCGTTGACGGCGAGCGCCACTGACGAGGTTGGCACGTCGGCGATTACATCGACATTTTCGGTGTCGTACCACTGGCGGGCAATATTCGAGCCGACGTCGGGCTTGTTCTGGTGGTCGGCGGAGACGATCGACACGTTGATGCCCTTGTCCGCCGCCTTGAAGTCTTCCGCCGCCATCTGGGCGGCGATGACCGAACCTTCACCGGCGATGTCTGCATAGATGCCGGAACGGTCATTCAGAACGCCGATCTTGACATCCGTGGCGTGGGCCGCACCGGCCATCAGCAGGCTCGTCAGCGAAGCCAGAATAAACCCCATTTTTTTCATCGCTACTCTCCTCCGATTGCGGCGCAACGCGCCATTGATAATTGCCTCAGACACCGAGATAGGCGTGCAGTTTGTCGATGTTGGCGTCGAGTTCGTCGTTGGGGATTGTGTCGATCACGCGCCCCTGTTCCACCACGTAGTGCCGGTCCGCGACCAACGCGGCGAAATGAAAATTCTGTTCGACGAGCACAATCGTGAATCCCTCCTCCTTAAGCCGGGCAATGGTGCGGCCGATCTGCTGCACGATGACGGGCGCAAGCCCTTCGGTCGGCTCGTCGAGCAGCAAGAGCTTCGCGCCGGTCCGCAAGATCCGGCCGATGGCGAGCATCTGCTGTTCGCCGCCCGAAAGCTTGGTGCCTTGGCTCGAAAGCCGCTCCTTCAAGTTCGGGAAAAGCTCGAAAATCTGCTCGACGGTGAGCCCACCGGGGCGCACCTGCGGCGGCAGCATCAAATTCTCCTCGACCGAGAGGCTGGAAAAGATCGCCCGCTCCTCGGGGCAGTAGGCGATGCCCATCTGCGCGATCAACCGCGACGGCAGCTTGATCGTCTCCCGACCGTCATAGGTGACCGAGCCCGAGCGCCTGGAAAGAATTCCCATGACCGCCTTCAGCGTCGTCGTCTTGCCGGCGCCATTGCGGCCGAGCAGCGTCACCACCTCGCCTTCGCCAACCTCGAAACTCACGCCGTGAAGCACATGGCTCTCGCCGTACCAGCCCTGCAGGCCATCGACGCGAAGGAGGGGTCTCGCCGAGGGGCCAGCAGCCGGCCCGCTTGCAAGTTCAACTTCAGACATGTCCGGCCCCGATATAGGCTTCGACAACGCGCGGATCCTTGGAAACCGCAGCATAGTCGCCTTCGGCGAGGACTTTGCCACGCGCGAGCACGGTGATGCGGTTCGACAGCGAGGCTACGACCGACAGATTATGCTCAACCATCAAAATGGTGCGGTTCTTGGAGATGCGCCGGATCAGCGCCGAGATCCGCTCGATGTCTTCTTGCGCCATGCCGGCCATAGGCTCATCGAGGAGCAGCATTTCAGGGTTCAGCGCCAGCGTCGTCGCGATCTCAAGCGCGCGTTTGCGGCCGTAAGGCAGATCGCTGGCGCGAATATCTGAAAACTCGGTCAAGCCGACATCGGCGAGAAGAGCCGCACCCTCGCTATTGAGCTTGGAGAGCACTTTCTCGGAGCGCCAGAAATCGAAACTGTCGCCGCGCCGGCGCTGCAGCGCGATGCGGACATTCTCGAGTGCCGTCATGTGCGGAAACACCGCCGATATCTGGAAGGAGCGCACAAGGCCCAGCCGCGCGATGTCGGCCGGCTGCATCCTGGTGATGTCGCGGCCTTGGTAGCGGATCGCGCCGCGCGTTGGCTGGAGGAATTTGGTCAGCAAGTTGAAGAGGGTTGTCTTGCCTGCGCCGTTGGGGCCGATCAGCGCGTGGATCGATCCTCGCTCCACCGTCAGGTTGACATTGTTGACAGCGACGAAACCCCCAAATTCCTTAGTCAATCCCGCGGCTTCGAGGATCGCTCCGGAATTCATGCGCGGGAGCCTTCGCCCGTCATCGGCGTGAAAACGTGGAACCGCGCTGCGGGGCTGTCCTCCATGGTTTCCTCCCGTGGCACTCCTGCCCGCAACAAACGACCTAATGCACATCGCGTCAAGGCCGCAATTTTCAGAAGCGTCGAACTTCACGAAACGCTGAGTCAACTGCCCTTGGCACAGGCTCGCCTGGAGAAGCTGGCGTGCGGTTGGCATCACATCCGATCGGGCGGCATTTACAGGGATCTGTTGCAGTCTTTGACTGCCGGCGCTGTGGCACGGGGCCTTCGATCATGTTCGGATTGCAACGTTCGAAGGGGGCGCAAACGACAGACGAGATATGCCTGCAATCCGAACCCCATCCCTGGCCGAGCAGTGCGAAATCCTCGCCGCCCGACTAGATGAATGCGAAAAGCTTAGCTGCGCTAGTTCGAGTTGGGGTTGTCCTTGCCGCGGTTTGGATCCTTGCCGGCAGCCTGGCTGCTCTGTTGCGGCTTGTCCTTCTTGTCCTGATTGCCGCCGCGATTGCTTGACGCGGCGATTGTTCCCGCGGGGAACATATCGGCCTTTCGAGAGTTCGCGCCATAGGACCGCAATGAACGCGAGGAAGGGATTGCTGTCGAAGCTTCTTGAAGGATGACCTTCGCTTTCGAGAAGTAGTCAGGATTGATCGTGGACACACCAGACGAAGCTGTGGACGCGGTACCGGATAAGCGGCCTCGATCGTGCACGGGTGCGACAAACTTTTGAAGTGCGATTCACGGTCGAGCGCATGTGCAGCGACTACTCGGCGATCTATCGCTCGCTCATGGAGGGCACAACGAATGCACTTGGTTCTCAAAACAAGCGCGTTAAAAATACCGCAATGATGACTATGTCTAGCTGACAGAGCAAGGAGATGGCTCGGCTGCCCGGCGTTAGCCGGGGATCAGCGCCTGAGCCCCTTGGCCGCTTCTGAACAGGAGAGGTTGACCATGACCAGTCAACTCGAAGACCGCAAGATTGATCCAGCCGTGGCGCTCCCGGCGATCGATGAAGCGGCACCGCGCGAGCCGCATCGGCAATTTGCGCTGAAGCACGAGGATTGCTTCGTCGTCGCAGACAGCTACGGCGACATACGCGGCTCCGGCGACGGGCTTTTCCGCGACGACACGCGTGTGCTGTCGCGCTTCCGCCTGTTCATCGGCGGCCGGATGCCGTCGCTGCTCGGCGCTTCGCTGTCGCAGGATAACATCCTGTTCACCGCCAATCTCACCAACCTGGCCACAATCGGGCCGAACGGCAGCGAAGCGTTGCCGGGCGTCGTCCATATCGACCGGACCCGGTTCATCTGGCAGGACCGGATGTTCGAACGCATCACCTTCACCAACTACTCCGCGCGCGAGGTGATTCTGCCGGTCCGGCTCGACTTCGACGCCGATTTTCGTGACATGTTCGAGGTGCGCGGCACTACGCGCAGCCGCCGCGGTCGCGCGCATGACGCGCTGGTCGGCGCCGCGAGCGTGACGTTTCGATATGAAGGCCTCGACGATGTGGCACGTCAATCGGTCATCGCATTCTCGATCAAGCCCGATCAGGTGCATCCCAACCACGCCGATTTCCTCATTCTCGTGGCAAGGCGTGACAGCAGAGCATTGTACCTGGAGGTCGGCCACAGCGAAGAGACCCCCTCCAGCGACCGCTTTCGCGCGGCCGCCGCGCGAGCCCGCTTCGCCATGCGCTCAAAGCGCCGGCAGGGCGCCACCGTCTTCAGCTCCGGCCGCGTGTTCAACGACTGGCTGACACGCACGCGCGCCGACATCGCGCTACTGACGACCGATCTGGAGACCGGGCCATACCCGTATGCCGGCATCCCCTGGTTTTCGACGGCTTTCGGCCGCGATGGCGTCATTTCCGCCTTACAGATGCTCTGGCTTAATCCGGACCTTGCTCGTGGGGTGCTGGCCTTCCTTGCCCACTATCAGTCGACCGAGACTTCTGTGTTCGACGATGCCGAACCCGGCAAAATCATGCATGAAACCCGGAAGGGCGAAATGGCCGTGCTGCGCGAACTGCCGTTCGGCCGCTACTATGGCGGCGTCGACACCACGCCACTCTATGTCTATCTGGCTTCGTCCTACGCCGATCGCACCGGAGACGAGGCATTCGTCGATCGCATGTGGAACTCGCTGGGCGCTGCCACTGCGTGGATGGAGGAGGTCGGAGCCCGCAACGGGGAAGGCTTTGTAACCTACAACAGGGCGGCCGACACAGGTCTGTTCAACCAAGGCTGGAAGGACAGCGCCGATGCCATCTTCCATGCCGACGGCACGATCCCCAAAGGGCCGATCGCATTGGTCGAGGTGCAAGGTTATGTCTTCGCCGCATATCAAGGTATGGCCGCGCTGGCCGCCAGACGCGGCGACGATGCAAAGGCGGCGCACTGGAGCGCCCTGGCAGAGAGGATCCGCGAGGCGGTGGAGACGCATTTCTGGATGCCGGACCGCGATTTCTATGCTTTGGCAATCGACGGAGAAGGCAAGCAATGCGCGGTTCGCGCGTCCAACGCCGGTCACCTGCTTTATGTCGGGCTGCCTTCAGCGGAACGGGCTGAGGTAGTCTCCACCCAGCTGCTCTCTGGTCATCTCCATAGCGGTTGGGGCGTTCGGACACTCGCCGACGACGAGGTCCCATTCAATCCGATGTCTTATCATAATGGCTCGATCTGGCCGCACGACACCGCGCTCTGCGCTTCCGGGCTCGCCCGCTATCAAGAGCGTGACGGCGTCGTGAGGCTGATGAGCGGGATGTTCGAGGCGGCAGTCCGTTTCAACATGCGGTTGCCGGAGCTGTTCTGCGGCTTTACGCGTGCCGCCAGCGATTCACCGGTGGCCTACCCGGTCGCCTGTCTGCCGCAGGCATGGTCGGCAGGTTCCGCGTTCATGATGCTGCAGGCCTGCCTGGGCATCCGGATTGACGGCTGGAAGCGCGAGATCACCGTCGAACGCCCGCGGCTGCCGATCGGCATCGACAACATCGTTATCCGCCACCTGGCCATCGGCGAGGCGAAAGTCGATCTCGTCTTCGAGCGCATTGGTGACCGCGTTGTGTGCTATCTCGACCACCGCCATGAGGGTCTGGTGCCTCTGGTGGTGCGCACCTGACGCAGGCCGGCTCCCCATGTGCTCCGTGATGGACACTGCCATCAATGACTACGGCGCAACTGATACCTGCGCCGATCGCCAGCGCACCGACTGTACGGTGGTACCTGCCCAAGCCAAACCGGACGACTATCTGCTCGCCAGCGTCGCTACAAGATCGCTGAAACGTTCGCCCTGGATGCTGACATGCTGGCGCAGGAGCGTGCGCGCCTGCTCCGCGTCGCCGGCGAGGATTGCTTCCACGATCGCGCCATGCTCGGCGAACGACGTGGCAACGCGGTTGCGCACGCGCAGTTGGAGACGCCTGTAGGGCTGCAGACGGCGATGCAGTGCGACGCACTGCTCGGCCAGAAAACCGCTGTGGCTGGCAGCGTAGATAGCTTTGTGAAAGCGTTCGTTATCGTAATAGTAGGCGTCGCTGTTGCCGGCCGAAGACGAACGCTCGCAATCTGCATGCGCGGCCAGGATGGTTGTGCGATCGGCATCGGTGAACCGTCGCGCGGCCAGCGAACCGGCCAAACCTTCAAGTTCCGCCATCACCTCGAACATTTCGAAAATGCGGTGCGGTCCCGGATCGATCACCACGGCACCCCGGCGCGGCCGGATCTCCACCAGCCCGATCGCGTTCAACTGCATCAGCGCCTCGCGCACCGGCGTTCTCGACACGCCGAAGCGTGTTGCCAATTGCACTTCGTCTAGTCGTGCACCGGGGGCGAAGTTGTTCGAGATTATGCCGTTTTCAATCTCGTCACGTAGGCGCTGAACGACATTCTCCGACATTTTTTGGCCTTCCAATGCAACATGATAAATCTTGTATGCAAGAACGTTGACTTTGCGTACAAGGATGGTTAAGAATGATACCACAAAAGGCAAGTCGCACACAAATGGGTGGACGCATCCGAGCACCAGCACGCGTCGAGACCGCGCGGAGGGTCTGCTTGCGCCGATTTCGACTTTGCCAGGAGGACTCCGACATGGCAGGCATCTCGTTCTTTAGCGATATGGTGCAAAGCATCACCGATCGCGGCCGCAGGCTGCTTGCGGCAGGCGCGCGCAGCGAGCCGGTCCAAGCCGAGACGAATATCGAAACACTCTGCGACATGCTTTTGTCGAGCCGGGGCGAAGCCTCGGGCATGGCATTGGCCGCAGAGGTCCTTCAGCGCTGGGCCCAACTGGACGCGGCCGGTCAGCAAGACTTCGTGCGTATGCTGCACGAACAGTTCGGCCCAGACATCGCCAAGCTTGACAAAGCCATCGAGCGCTACCGCAGCGACAGGAGTTCGGACGCCGTCATCGAACTGCACCAAGCCGCCGAGCCGCGTCGCCAGGAACTGGTGCGCAGACTCAACCTGGCCCCCAAAGGCACGGCAAGACTGGTGGAGATGCGCGAGCGCCTATTAGCCATGAAGGATGCGACGGAACCGTTTCGCGCCGTCGATGCCGACTTCGCCCACCTGTTCGGCTCATGGTTCAACCGCGGTTTTCTGACCCTGCGTCCGATCGACTGGTCGACGCCAGCCGACATCCTGGAGAAGATCATCAGATACGAGGCTGTGCATGAGATCGCCGGCTGGGAGGAACTGCGGCGGAGACTGGCTCCAGCCGACCGCAGGTGCTTTGCGTTCTTCCACCCGCGTCTCGCAGACGATCCGCTGATCTTCGTTGAGGTTGCGCTGACCAAGGCGATTCCCTCTGCCATCGCGGATGTGCTCGACGTAAACCGTTCCCCGATCACGGCCCAGGACGCCACCACCGCTGTCTTCTATTCGATCTCCAACTGCCAGGACGGACTGCGCGGCGTCTCTTTCGGGAATTTTCTCATCAAGCAGGTGGTCGAGGATTTGCGCCGCGACCTGCCGGGCTTGAAGACCTTCGTGACGCTGTCGCCGGTTCCGGGTTTCGCTGGCTGGCTAGCGAGGCTGCGCAAGACGACCGATGCGAGCCTCGATGATCAGGCCCTCAAGACGCTCGAGCTGCTGGACGATCCGAGCTGGGCGGACAATCCGCAGAAGGCGCGGGCCGTCGAAGCTGTGCTCGTCCCGCTCGCCGCACGCTATTTCGTCAAGGAACGCGCCAGCGGCAGACGGCCGGTCGATCCTGTGGCGCGTTTTCATTTGGGCAATGGCGCTCGCCTCGAACGGCTGAACTTCCTCGCGGATCGCTCCGCCAAGGCGATGCGGCAGTCCCACGGCTTGATGGTCAACTATCTTTACAAGCTGGATGACATCGAGGCGAACCACGAAGCCTTGGCGCAACATGGCGAGATCGCTGCTTCGCCGGAGGTAAGGAAACTGGCGGCAATCGCTTCGATCGACGCCAGTATCGGCGCCCCGGTTCGTCGCCGCACCGAAATGCAGAAAACCTAATAAGCGAATTGGGAGGAGTTCAATGAGCAATCACCTGTTCGACGCCATGCGAGCATCCGCCAAGTCAGGCGAGTCGATTTTCATCGAGACTATTGATGGTCAGCGTTGGACCTATGGAGATGCGCTGCGGCTCTCCGGACAGATCGCCAGCGCAATTGATGTGCTCGGCGTTCGCCCAGGCGACCGCGTCGCGGTCCAGGTGGACAAGAGCCCGCTGGCTCTGAAGCTCTATCTCGCATGCGTGCGCTGCGGGGCGATCTATCTGCCGCTGAATACCGCCTATACGCTGGCTGAACTCGACTATTTTATCGGTGACGCCGAACCGCGGCTCGTCATCGTCTCCTCGAAGTCGCGAGCTGATGTCGAAAGGATCGCGCACGGTTACGGCGCGATTGTCGAAACGCTCGACGCGGACGGCGCCGGGTCGCTCATGGAGTTGGCCCGGGACGAGTCTGCCGATTTTCTCGACGCGGCGCGCGCGCCTGACGATCTCGCCGCGATCCTGTACACATCTGGGACCACCGGCCGTTCCAAGGGCGCAATGCTGACGCACGACAACCTTTTGTCCAATGCAATAGCACTGCGCGAATGCTGGCACGTGACCGCAGCCGACCGGCTGATCCACGCGCTGCCGATTTTTCACACGCATGGGCTCTTCGTGGCGACCAATGTCACGCTGGTTTCCGGCGCCTCGATGTTTCTGCTGCCAAAGTTCGAGCCTGGCGAAATCCTTCCTCTGATGTCGCGGGCGACGCTGATGATGGGCGTGCCGACCTTCTATGTCCGGTTGCTTCAGCATGAGGGCCTGAACCCGGAGACGGTCGCCAACATTCGGCTGTTCATCTCCGGCTCGGCGCCGCTGCTCGCTGAAACGCACGCCGCATTCAAGCAGCGCACCGGTCACGCCATTCTCGAACGCTACGGCATGACCGAAACCAACATGAACACCTCAAACCCCTATGACGGCGAGCGAAGGGCAGGGACAGTAGGTTTCCCACTCCCGGGCGTGTCGGTGAGGGTCACCGATCCGGCCACGGGCGAGACGCTCGGACCAGGCGAAACCGGCATGATCGAGATCAAGGGCCCGAACGTTTTCAAAGGTTATTGGCGGATGCCTGAAAAGACGGCGGCGGAGTTCACCAAGGACGGCTATTTCATCAGCGGCGACCTCGGCAAGATCGATGAGGCGGGCTATGTCCACATCGTCGGCCGCGACAAGGACCTGGTGATCTCCGGCGGCTATAATATCTACCCGAAGGAAGTCGAGGGTGAGATCGATCAACTCGACGGTGTCGCCGAGAGCGCGGTCATCGGCATTGCACATCCGGATTTCGGCGAGGGGGTAACGGCCATCGTGGTGCTCAAGCCCGGTGCCACAATGGACGAAAAGGCCGTGCTCAACGCGCTGCGCGACCGCCTCGCTCGCTACAAGCAGCCGAAACGGGTGATCTTCGCCGAGGACCTTCCGCGCAACACCATGGGAAAGGTGCAGAAGAACCTTCTGCGCGACCGGTTCAGCAACCTTTACATGCCCGCCTCCTAGGAGGCGCTGACTACCCTGCGTTGGTGCTTGGGAGCGAGACCAACGCAGGCTGATCTACTACCGATGGAAATGAGAACGGGCGCCTGAAGGCGTTTCCCGAGGGAGGAAGCTATGAACATCCAGATTCTGTCGATCGCGCTGCTGGTCGGCATGTTCGTGATCGCCACCATCCAGCCGATCAATATGGGCGCACTCGCCTTCGCATGCGCCTTTCTGGTCGGCTCGCTCATCATGGCTATGAAGCCGGCGGAAATATTTGCTGGCTTCCCGAGCGACCTCTTCCTGACACTGGTCGGCATTACCTACCTGTTCGCCATCGCCCAGATCAACGGTACTATCGATTGGCTGGTCGAGGGCGCGGTCAAACTGGTGCGCGGACATGTGGCGTGGATTCCCTGGGTCATGTTCCTGGTCGCCGCCATCATCACCGGCTTCGGTGCCCTCGGACCTGCGGCGGTCGCCATCCTGGCCCCGGTGGCGCTGGGTTTTGCGTTCCAGTACCGCATCAATCCGGTCATGATGGGATTGATGGTTATTCACGGTGCTCAGGCGGGCGGCTTTTCGCCGATCAGCGTCTATGGCGGCATCACCAACCAGATCGTCGAAAAGGCGGGGTTGCCGTTCGCGCCGACATCACTGTTTCTCTCCAGCTTCTTCTTCAACCTGGCCATCGCCGTCCTCGTATTCTTCGTCTTCGGCGGCTCGAAGGTGCTGCGTACTTATTCGATCGCGTCGGGACCGCTGCCCGACCTCCACCCCGAGGGCGTGACGCAGTCAATCGTCGGCCACGGCGGCACGCCGGCTACTCCGATCAGCCATCACGTCTTTGAGGAGCAGACAAAAAATATGTCGGCGCTTTCCAGCCTGACTACGGAAAGGTTGACGACATTGATCGGCCTTACTGCGCTCGCGGTCGGCGCCCTTGTCTTCAAGTTCAATGTCGGCCTGGTCGCGATCACTGTCGCGGTCGCCCTGGCGCTCCTCTCGCCGAAGACCCAAAAGGCGGCGATCGACAAGGTCAGTTGGTCGACCGTGCTCCTGATCGCCGGCATCATCACCTATGTCGGAGTCATGGAGGAAATCGGCACGATCGACTACGTCGCCCACGGCATTTCAAGCCTGGGCATGCCGCTGCTGGTTGCACTCCTCCTCTGCTTCACCGGCGCCATTGTATCGGCATTCGCCTCATCCACGGCATTGCTGGGAGCCATCATTCCACTGGCCGTGCCCTTCCTCCTGCAGGGACAGATCAGTGCCATAGGTGTGGTTGCCGCGATCGCGATCTCCACCACCATCGTTGACACCAGTCCGTTTTCGACCAACGGTGCGCTGGTCGTCGCCAATGCCCGGGAAGCAGAGCGCGAGAGCGTGCTGAAGACGTTGCTGATCTACAGTGCGCTTATCGCCATCATCGGCCCTGTCATCGCCTGGCTGGTTTTCGTGGTCCCCGGGTTAGTTTGAACGGTCGGCCGCTTCCCGGACATTCCCAATCAGTCTGGCCGCTCCGGTGCAATTTGACCGGCGGCCAGGCTTGACCCCGAACCTGATATGGTCGGCGTCAACAAGAAAAACGGCGGCGCAGTCAGAACTGGTTCCCTATCAAGCAGCCGTTGGGCCGATAGGGTGCCCCGCCCGGCTTGGCTACGTGACCCCGCTCATGCGGGCGAGGGCGCGTAGCGGCTGCCCAGCGAATAGCGGCTGCCGACATAGGTGAGCTTGTTGACGGTGGCGACCGCCGCGCCTGACCAGGTCCGCCGATGCAGGAGCAGGCAGGGGTCGCCTGGCCGGATCATCAAACGGCCGGCGGCCACCTCGTCGGCGGCGACGGCCGAGATCACGTGCTCCACTTCCGTCAGCGGCGTCGCCCGCTGCAGATAGTCGTAGGTGGTGGTCGCAATAAAATTTTGCCGGTGGTAGTCCGGTGCGAGAGCCGAATTGACGAAGCGTTCCTCAAGCTGGACGGGCACATCGTCCTCGAAATGCACGATGATCGAATGGGCGACCGGTCTGCGGCGCATGAACTCGAAGGCGACAATGAGGTCCAGCGCCGGGTCGCGGATCTTCTCGAGCACGACGACCTCGGCCCTGTGGCGTCCGCCGCGCGCGGCGATCTCGCCGGCGATGTTCCTGATTTCGATGAGGGCAGATTGCGGCTTCGGCGGCGCCACGAAGGTGCCTACGCCCTGGATGCGCAGGAGGTGGCCCTCCGAGGTCAGTTCCCTCAGCGCCCGGTGCACGGTCATGCGCGAGACGCCGAGCGTGCTGACCAGCTCGTTTTCGGAAGGCAGCCTCCGGTCCTTCGGCCATTTGCCGCTGCCGATGTTGCCAAGCACGTAGTCCTTGACCTTTTCGTAGAGCGGTCCGGCGGTTTCGGGAAGCTTGATCATCGCCCACCCCCCATTCGGATGATGGTCTTCAAGCCGCCGCTCGTGCCTGCGATCAGGCGCTGGTAGGCGGCGGGGATTTCGTCGATCGCGATCTCCTCAGCCACGAAGCGCGACAACAGGGGGGCGAGATCGCCAAGCATGGCTACGGCCGGCGCAAGCTCGTCGGCGAAGGCGTGGCAGCCGACAAGCGCGATCTCGCGCTCGACCAGGAAGTTGGGGTCGAGGTCGAGGCGGCCATGCGAAATGCCGACCAGCGCCAGCGTGCCGCCGCCGGCCAAACGATCGAGCAGCCGCGCCATCACCGTCACATTTCCCGTCGCGTCGATGGCATGGCGCAAGTTAGGATCGTGGGGCAGGATGCCCAGGTCGACGACGGTCGCGCCGCTCACCTCGGCCACAAGATCCGCACGCGCTGCATTGCGGTCGGCGACGAGGACCGGTCTGTCGCTGCGCCGCGACAGGAGCAGCGCCGCCAGCCCGCCGATCGGGCCGCAACCGGCGATAAGCACCGGCGCCCCGGCCGGCGCCGACAGCCGCCGCACTGCGTGCAGGGCGACCGCCAGCGGCTCCGCCATGGCGGCGATTGCGGGATCGAGCGCGGGGTCATGGCGCAGGAGCAGCCGCGCCGGCAGCTCCGTCTCTTCCGCGAAGCCGCCGTCGCAGACCTCGCCTACAAAGCCCAGTGTGGCACAGACATTATGCAGGCCGGCCCGGCAAGCAGGACATTCGCCGCACCAGAAACGCGAATCGGCGACGACCCGGTCTCCGAGGGCCACCCGGGACACGCCGGCCCCCACGGCAGTCACTTCGCCAGCGAACTCATGTCCAACGACGCTCGGCGCGCGGTTGATCCACTGACCGGTGCGGAAATTGTGGAGGTCGGAGCCGCAGATGCCGGCGGCCGTCACCCTGAGCCGCACCCAGCCAGGCCCTGGTTCGCCGGGAGACGGCACATCCTCGACCCGCAAGTCGCCCGCCGCATGGAGTCTGGCCGCCTTCATCATCCGCTACCGCACCAGATATCGGTCGCGCACGTCGGAAACGGCGTGTTCGTGCGAGGAAAAGCCTTCATAGCGGGCAAGCGTACGGGCATGACGCGCGAATTCCGGATAGGCCGTCGCCGTCACGTAGCCGATGGAAGAGCGCTTGACGAAATCCGTGACCGAGAGCGGTCCACAGGTACGCGCCCAGCGGCTGGTCGGCAGCACGGCGTTCGGGCCCAGCCCGAAATTGCCGATCGAAACCGGCGTGTGCGGCCCCATCAGGATCTCGGCGGCTTCGGTGATGTGGCCAAGGTGCGCAAAGGGATCGGTGGAGAGGATCTCCAGATGCTCAGGTGCGTAGTCGTTGATGAAACGGTAGCTCTCCTCGATCGATGCCGTCAGCACGATGCCGCCACAGGCACCGGTCAGCACCGCGGTGGAGAACGCTACCCGCTGATCGGTCATGCGCGCCCAGTGCTCGGGCAGCGCCGCCAGTGCCTCCTCCGTCACGCGGCGGCTGTGGGTCACCAGGTAGGCCGACGAGTCCGGCCCGTGCTCCGCCTCGATGAGGAGGTCGAGCGCGGCCAGTCCGCCATGCACGCTGTCGTCGGCGAGGATAATCGCTTCCGACGGACCAGCGGGAAGCCCGGGATCGATGACTCCCGCAAGCAGCCGCTTGGCCGCAACGACCCAAGGGCTGCCTGGACCGACGATCTTGAGCGCGGGCCTGATCGTCTCTGTGCCGTAGGCGACCGCGGCGACCGCCTGCGCGCCGCCGCATTTGTAGACCGTTTCGACGCCGGCGAGGCGCGCCGCAACCAGTGTCGCTGCGTCCACCGAACCATCGGCCGCTGGCGGCGTCATGATAGCAAGTTCCGGGACGCCCGCCACGACGGCGGGCACTGCGGTCATCATTGTCACCGAAGGGAACGCCCCCTTGCCGCGCGGGACATAGAGCGCCACCGAGCGGATCGGCGTGAAGCGGTCCCCGGCATAGGCGCCGGGCCGCATTTCCTTAAGCCACATCGCTTCCGGCTTCTGCTCTTCGTGGAAACGCCGGATGTTGTCGATGCCGAAGCGAATGGCGGCGACCACGTCCTCGTCCACCATGCCGAAGGCGGCGTCGAACTCGGCGGGGCTGACCTTCAGCCGCGCGGCATCGAGATCTGCCTTGTCCAAGTCGCGGGCGAAACGGACGAGCGCGGCGTCGCCTTCTGTTCGGACCGCCTCGATGATCGGTGCGGCCTTCTCCATAAAGCCAGAGAGATCGGTCTCTGAGCGCCGCATCAGTGCCGCTCGACTGGCGACGTCGAGTTGGCTCAAGGCGTGGAACGATACGTTTGGCATAGGATTTCCTTTTCGGCCCCGCGGGCCGGCATTCCTCATTTCGATTTCAGGAAGATGTCGAGCCCGACCAGCCTGTCGAGCAGGAAGATGGCGACAGCCGAGCAGGCGATGAAGACCACGGAGATCGCGGCAAGATCCGGCGTGATGATCGAGCGGATGGAGTTGTAGATCAGCACCGGCAGCGTCACGATGCGGGCATCGACGAGCAGCAGGCTGACCAAGAACTCGTTGAGCGCAAGGATGAACATCAGCAGCGAGCCGGTGATCACCCCCGGCATAACCGCCGGCAGGGTGACGGAGAAGAACACCTGGAGCGGCGGCGCGCCGCAATTGGCGGCGGCCAGTTCAAGGTCCGGGTCAAGCCCGGTGGCACTCGCCGTCACCGCCCAGATCATGAAGGGAAGGTTGATGACGCAGCAGGCGATGCCGACCGGCCAGAGCTGGCCGAGAATGCCGGCGTTGCCGAAGACCAGCATGAGGCCGATGCCCGATCCGATCAGCGGGATGGTAAAGGGCAGCAGCAGATAGATCTGGATCGTCTTCTCAAAACGCACCGCATATTTCGCCAGCGCGATGCCAGCCAGCGTGCCCACGGGAATGGCAACGATCGTACAGACCGTCGCAACTTGGAGCGTGCGCAGGAAAGCGTTGCGCAGGTCAGAGGCCTGCGAGATGCGCGCATACCACCGCAGCGACAGCCCGTCCGGCGGAAACGTGATGATGTTGCCGCCGGTGAAGGAAGCGCCGAGCACGACGACCGTCGGCGCCGAAAGCGTCACCAAGGCGATCGTCACCAGGGTCCACAGAACAACCGATTTGCTGCGCGAGCCGCTCACGCCCGTGACCTCCCCATCGCAAGCGTTCCGGCTCCGAACAGCGCGAACACCAAGCCGACGAGGATTGACCCGAGCGCGACCAGCATAAGCGCCAGCGTCGCGCCAAGGCCCTGATCGGACGTTCGGAAGAACTGGTCGTAGATGGCGTTGGCGATGAAGTCCTGAGAGCCGCCGCCAAGGATCGCGGGGACTGCGAAATCGGTGAGCGAAAGCGTCAGCACCACCACGCCGGCGCCGATAAAGCCCGGACGAGCGAGTGGCAACACGACATGGATGAACGTGCGAACCCAGTTCGCGCCGAGCGATCCAGCGGCCGCCTCCAATTCTTCGGGAATGGCGGTGAGTGCCGGCGCGAGCATCAGTACGGCGAAGGGCAGCATGTACTGGACGAGGCCGAACAGCACGGCGGGATAGTTGTAGATGAGCCGCATCGGGGCGACCCCGACAAGGCCGAGCGCCTCGTTTACCATGCCCTGATTGCCGAGGATGATCAGCCAGCCATAGGCACGCACAACCTGGCCGATGAAGAACGGCAGGAACAGCGCAATCAGCAGGAATTTGCGCAATCCTGGCGAACGCGTGCGCACCATCAGATAGGCGTAGGGAAAGGCGAAGACGAGTGTCACAGTGGTGACGATCAGGGCGGCGATGAGGCTGCGCTGCGCGACAACGAGGAACAGCGGCTCTGTCAGCGCCCGCCGGAAGTTGGCGATGGAATAGTCGTCCGAGAATTGGAAGGTGGTGGTGTCGAGCGTGCGCAGGCTTGCGTCCGCGATCTGGATGAGACCGAGCACGAGCAGTCCGACCAGCAGCACCGCCGGAAGCAGTATCAGATAGGGCGTAGCGCGCCGGAACCGCGCCGGCCAGATGGCGGTGGCAACGCCTTCCAGCGCATCCATGATGCGCCATTTGAGGGGATAGGCTGTCCTGGCTGCCCGCATGAAAAAATCCGTAACCGACGTCGTGAAGGAGCCGGTGCCGCCAGCGCAGCACCGGCCGACCCGGCGTCAACCCTGCATGATCGCCTTGAACTTGGAAAACCACTCGCTCTCATTCTCGACCTGGATCTTCGACGAGATGCGGATGAGGCGCTGGAAATCCGCTTCGGTGGTCGGATAGGACGGATCGCCCACCAAATCCTTCGGCGGTGTGAGGCCCGGCACCACGCCCGGCAAGCCAAGCCCATCCAGCCAGACCTGCTGGGCTTCCTTGGTCAGCGCATGGTTGATGTACTGCTTGGCCCAGTAGAGTTCGTTTTCCGGCAGGCCCTTGGGAATCCACAAACCGTCCGTGTCGAATTTCGCACCCTCCTCCGGCACGACCCATTCGATTTTGACCCCGTTCTTGCGGGCCTCTCGGGCGTTGGTCGAGATGGTGCAGGCGGCATCGATCTCGCCGTTCTGGAACCAGGTGGTGAAGTCGGGATCTTCGCCCAGCAGCGGCTGCTGCGCCTTCATCTTGGTAATGAAATCCCAAGCCGGCTGCATGTTGCCGGGTATGTCCTCCAGCTTGCCGCCACCGGCGACCTGCGCGGGGAAATGGAAGCCGATGCCGTCATTGTAGAAGGCAAGCCGGCCCTTGAACTTCGGGTCGAGCAGGTCTTTCCACGACTTCGGCGGTCCGTCCGGGAATGCCGCAGGCCGATAGGCAAGCACATAGACATACCCGTAGGTGTTGACGATCGGGAAGCCTTCCAGGCCGGCCGGCTTGGCAAGGTCCGTCACATTGGCGAGGTTCGGCAAGTCGGAGAGGTCTTCCGTCACGCCGCGCAGTGCCGATTTCGTGGCATTGGTGGTGGTGTCCCAGTTGATGTGGATCGGCGGGACCCGGTTCTGCGCTACGGCCGCCCAGACCTTGGGCTGGATCTCATTGTCTTCGGTCAGGTCGTGACGAACAGCAATCCCCGTCATTTTGGTGAAGCTGTCGGACACGCCAGCCTTCAAACTATCCACCCAACTGCCGCCCCAGGCGCGCACGATGATCTCCGCCGGCTTTTCCGGCTCCTGCGCATAGGCGCCGCGCAGGCCGAGCGCTGAGGCGCCGCCGAGCGCGGCGGTGGCCTGAAGGAAGGTTCTGCGGGAAAGATGGGATAATGTCGGCTTGAAGCGCTTCATCTGCATTCTCCTCTGGGTTTGACCGGTGTCCGGTTCTATCGAAAAACAAGCATGTCCCTGGCATTCCACCCCAGGAACACGCTTTCGCCTATGTCGAACTGCGTGTGCGCGGCGGGATCATGGTCAAAAACGCGAATGACCTCGTCGCCAATCGCGGCGCAGGCGACCTCGTAGACCATGCGCTCGCCTTCGAAGATCGTGTCGGTGACAGTCCCGGCCAGCATGCAATCGAGATTCGACAGCTGAGCAGCATCGCCGGCGAGACGGATCTGTTCGGCGCGGATCGCTCCCGACGCCTTGCCGCCCTCCGCAGGTGGATTGACCGGATCGCCGATCTTTCCGGCAAGCATCAGATCACCCCGAAGGATGGAGACGTCGCCCGCTCCCGAGACGGCCCGCGCCGTACCGGCAATGAAGTTGGTGACGCCGATGAAATTGGCGACGAAGGCGTTGCGGGGCTGGCGGTAGGTGTGGATCGGCCGTGCCTTCTGCTGAATTTCGCCCTGATCCATGACGACGATATCGTCGGAAACCACCAGCGCCTCGCGCTGGTCGTGGGTGACGTTGATCGTGGTGACGCCGAGCTCGCGCTGGATGCGGCGGAATTCGAGCTGCATTTCCTCGCGCAGCTTTCGATCGAGTGCAGCCAGCGGCTCGTCGAGAAGCAGCAGGTCGGGCTCGAACACCAGCGCGCGCGCAATCGCGACGCGCTGCTGCTGCCCGCCGGAAAGTTCGTGAATGCGCCTGCCGCCATAGCCCTCGAGCCGGACCAGCGCGAGATATCGGTCGACGCGGTCCGGAATGGTGCGTGCGTCGCGCCGACGCATCTTCAGCGGGAAGGCGACATTCTCGGCCGCCGTCATATGTGGAAACAACGCAAGCCTTTGAAAGACCATGCCGATCGACCGCTTGTGCGGTGGCACCGCGCTCACCGCTTCGCCGTTGATGAAGATCTCGCCGCTGCTCGGGGTCTGGAACCCGGCGATCATCCGCAGGAGGGTTGTCTTGCCGGACCCAGAAGGCCCGAGAATGGTGAGGAACCGGCCCTTCGGCAGATCGAAGGATGCATTCTTGACGGCATGAACCCCATCGAAGTCCATCCCGACGTTGCGGACCGTGACTGCGATTTCCCTGCCGCCTTCCGCTTCGCGTGAAGCTACGGCCCGGAAAGGCTCCTGCATTGCGGTTCCCCTTGTTTGTCGCCAGTCGCATGCAAGAACGTCCAGCGTTGTGAGGTGGTATATACAACCATATACAAGTCTGGTCTACACGGTTCTTGTTGCACCACACCCCAGTCGCTCAGATGGATGCGAGATAACCGCCGTCGACTGGGAGGCAATGCCCAGTGACATAGGCTGATGCCCCGCTCGCCAGAAACACAACGGCTCCGGCCAGATCCTGCATCGTACCGAAGCGCCGCTGCGGGATCTTGGCCAGCATCGCCGTCTGCCAGTCGGGATCCTGATAAAAAGCATCCGTCATCGCCGTATGGAAATACCCCGGAGCGATGGCGTTGACGCGGATGCCGAGCGATGCCCATTCCGCGGCGAGCGCGCGCGTCATGCCCAGGAGCCCAGACTTGGACGAACCGTAAGGCACCGCGGTCGGAATGCCGACATAGGAGGTCAGCGAGCAAAGATTGATGATCGCGCCACCGCTGTTGCCGGCAGCCATCCGCCGCGCCGCCGCCTGCGCACAGAAGAAGGCGCCCTTCAGATTGGTCGATACGATGCGGTCCCACACTGCTTCGTCGACGTCGAGCGAGGGCTGGACTTGCTCATAGCCGGCGTTGTTGACCAGGATGTCGAGCCCGCCAAAGGCATCCGCGACATCGTCGACCACCACGCGGATACGATCCGTGTCGAGCACGTCGAGAGACCGGCAAAGCGACCTTCGCCCGCTAGCGCTAATTCGGTCCGCCGTCTCACGAAGGGATGTTTCGTCGCGGGCGGTCACCGCGACGTCCGCACCAGCCGCGGAGAGCGCCTCCGCCATGGCCTGGCCGATGCCGCGGCTGGCGCCGGTCACCAGCGCTTTTTTTCCCGTCAGGTCGAACAAGGGAGCGGCGTCCATGCTGTCACGGCTCCTGTTTTTTTCGAAATTGCATAAGGTCGGATTGGAAACGAACACCAGTTGCGGCCGGTTGTCTATACATCCTGCGCTATTGCCGGGGTCGCTTCATGCGCGATGCCGACGATCACGGAGCTGTTGGATGGCAAGCCATCATCTGCCATCTTGCTGGCAGTGCGGATGGCTTATATCCACGGCAAAAGGAGTTCCATTATGGCCGAACCTCAGCTTTCCGTACGCAGCGCCAAGGCGCGCGATCTTGCCCATCGGCTTGCTCGACGCGAGAACCGCTCGATCGCCGACGTGGTTGAGCGCGCACTGGAATCCTATGAGGTTCGGCAAGCAGGTCGTGAGCCGGCATTGACGTTCTACACTCGTATTGCTAGCGCTTATGGTACCGAAATCGACCTTAAAGCAGTGATCCGGGATGATCGGCAGGTTCATCCTGGACCTGAGCTTTGATCTTCCTTGATACCAACGTCATTTCCGAGACGCTGAAGAAGTCGCCCGATCCTGCCGTGATCGCATGGTTGGTCCGCCATGACGCTGAACTTGCGCTTCCAGCCGTGACCATCGCCGAGATCGCTTTCTGCATCCAGAAAATTCGACCCGATCAGCGTGGCGAGCGTCTGGAGCAGGGACTGTCGGATTGGCGTCGCCGGTTAGCCGATCGGATCTTCGGGCTGACCGAGGAAGCCGCGATGGCCTATGGGGAAATCATGGGTACTGCAGTGCGGCAGGATGTCGGCGCCCGACGGCATGATTGCTGCAATCTCAAGGGTGAATGGCGGCCGCTTGGCGACGCGGAATTTGGGTGACTTCGGCACGACTGGTCTCAAGTTGTTCTCGCCGTGGGAGTTCTGACCCGTCGGATATGGCTCATTCAGGACTGGAGCATGGCGGCAGGATTTTCTTGCGCCCCTGTCCAACCACCCTCGTTGCATTACGGGTGATTGGACAGTTTTGCATGGGAAGGCAAGTTCTCCGTATATTAACGGCCCGCCCATGGTGCACGACCCCTAAGAACCTTGCCGGGCTGTGGCTGTCCTTCCTTCGGGGCTAGCACGAGTGGAGGCAAGGAAGCCGTGTGACTGGTATCTAAGGTCATTCCGCTGTTGTCGACGCCAGTAGCGAATCCGCGGGTCGGGTCGCGATCCGGGTTTTGATTGGCAGCGAGCGAGACTCCTGTCGACGAGGCAAGGAGGACGAAAGCCGTTGCAAGTTTGTTCATCGTATTTTTCCTTTCTTCGAATGAGCAGACCGGCCAATCGGGCGCCTCGCGCTATTGACTCCTGCTTGCGAAACCGCTGTCGGCGTTCTGCCTCGTCACCATGACGAGCCTTCCTGCTCACGATTGGAACTTACGCTGCCCCTGTCGCAGAGGTTTGCCCGGGTGCCATCGAAATGTATCCGAATGTATGCGAAATCTACGCGAGAGCGCCGTAGCTCTTGGCCTTCGGTCGCTTCGACAAATTTGGCTACAACTTTTTCTCGGCCGTCTGTCCACGTTTGGGCAGCCAAATACGTGTCGGCGTCGTCATTTGGTCCCGTAAGCGGCGCTGCTGAAGAACCTCGGTGACGTACAGGCGCACAATTCCCCATTGATTGGGTCGTCGATAAGCGCAGGTGCGCCGATGCGATCATGCGAGAACACGCGAGGGTCTTCCAGTGGCCATGGAAATTCCCTGGCGCTGACCGCGCGGCGTCCAGCATTCGGTCGTTGGTGATGGTTCGCGACCGTAGCTGTAAAATGTGTGTCGGCTGCGTTGATGTGCCCGTGAAAAGATGGTAACGCGATATTAAATATTGTTTCGGGTCGTTACCTTGGGCGGGGCGAATGGGATTGGTGATACCGCGGGCATGGTTGTGTGCCGGCCTACTGTTGGGCTTGATGATGTCCGCGACGCCGATGGAGAAAGCTTCGGCCGATGCGGTATCTGGTGCCATGGCCACCGGGCAGCGGAGTTCTATCCCGGTCGGCCACGTTGAATTCTGCCGAAGGCATGCCTCAGAATGCAGGATACGATCGGGCAGGGTCCCTCCAGTCCTTTTGAGCAGAGGCATGGAAGACAAGCTCGCGTCCGTCACCAAACTCGTGAATAGATCGATCAAGCCCGTGAGCGATTTTGCCGTTCATGGCACGATGGAATTTTGGTCCTATCCTGACAGCGCGATCGGCGACTGCGAGGACTATGTCCTGCTTAAGCGCCGGATGCTCAATTTGGAGGGCATATCGCTCTCGAACCTTCTGATCACCGTCGTCAAAAAGAAGGACGGCGAGGGGCACGCAGTGCTGACGGTCAAGACCGACAAAGGCGACTATGTGCTCGACAACCTCAGCGACGAGGTGAAGCTTTGGTCGAAAACTGGATATAGATTTCTAAAAAGGCAATCGTCCACAGATACCGGGCGCTGGGTCGCGATACTTGAATACCGCGACATCCTGGTCGGGGCAGTCGACTGATCCTTCGAATTTGCAGATGGACAATACCCGGCGTTCCCGCGCCACGCCCAACCTGCGGCATCCGCTCGGGCGAGTTGGAATCCGAGCCGAAAAACATACGCCTGTGCCGAAGCAGAGGTGCGACCATGGCCGGTTGTGCATGAGGCGCTGCTGCGCTTCTCCGATCAGCCCGTCTGCGCCTTTCGTCGGCAGGAGCGCCGACGACACCGCTCGCGCATCAGCCGCGCACTGCCGCAACGGGTGGAGCATTTCGGGGCCTTGTTGAAATCGTACCCGTGTTATGTTAGACGAAATCGCGAAATGTCAGACCTTGGAGGCTGCGTCATGGCGAACCCAGCGAGGAAGAAATACACAGGTGGCGGTACGGAGCGGCAAGGGCGTTTTGTCATTCAAAAGCGCGCGGGCATGGCTGATATGACATCGAAGGCGGGTGAGCCGCTTTCGAAGAACGGTCGGGCAAAAAAGACGGTCCTGATCAGCAGAACCCGTTTCGAAGCCGTCATGAAGGCGGCAGAACTTTCTGGTCTCCTGGGCGAAAAGAACATGAGGATTGGCGCTCGCATCAGCCCGGCGCTGATTGAAAAAGCAAAGAAGCAGACTGGGATTAAGACCGATACCGACTTGATCGAATTCGCCCTCGCCAATGTCGCGCTCGATGACAATTTCGGACAGACATTCAGAAAGATCAGGGCAACCGTCGATCCGTCCCTTAAGCTCGGGTTCTGAATGACGGATTTCGACTTCGCCGAGGCTGTCCGTTGGGCACGATTCGATCCCCAAAAGACGCTGTCTCGTCGCAAGGATGATGAACTGCCTTTCCTCGGCGAAACCGCCGAGGCGGGGCAGGAACTCATGCTCGATACCTGTGTCTATATCGATGGGCTGCAGGGACGCGCCCCGTATGTCGTGGCTGATCTGCTCGATCTCAGGCTCAGCAATCATTCGACGGTTGCCATCCAGGAACTCATGCATACCGTCGGCGTGCTAGACCCCAACCATCCCGGCACTAAGACGGCGATCAAGCAGATTGGCGCTACCATTGGCGACATGCACCCCCATCGTGTGTTCGCACCGGATCCCGACGTGCTTGGAAAAGGCGCCCTGTTGTCAGGCATCCTGTGTCGCCTTCAAGGCTACCGGAAAGACGCTCGCCTCCGTGCCCTTCAGGATTGTGTTTTGTTCCTGCAGGCGCGGAAGCTAGGGTTTACGGTTCTCACCGGGAACATCGGCGACTTCGATTATCTTCTTCAGCTAGTCCCGACTGTGCGGGTGCTGTTTTATCGTCGAGCGTGATCGTCACTCCATGACGAAGGGAGCATCATGTCAACGAGCACAACAATCAAGGACGTTATGCGCGAACTCTCCGCACTCGAAGATCCGAAGATGCGCGAGGCCAATGAGCGCCGTGGTGACGATCACGGTGTGAACCTCAGCCATCTTCGCTCTCTCGCCAAGCGCCTCAAGACGCAGCATGAGCTCGCATTTCGGTTTTGGGCTACGGGCGACACCGCCGCGCGCCTTCTGGCGACCCTGGTGTGCAGGCCGAAGGCTTTCTCTGCGGCCGAGCTCGACGTGATGATCCGCGACAGTGGCTCTCCCAAGCTCCTCGATTGGTTCATCGTGAATGTGGTGAAGCGCAGTCGGCACGCCGATAAACTCCGTCTGGGCTGGAAGGATGGCGACGACCTGGTCGGCCGCGCAGGCTGGAGCCTGACAACTAAAAGGGTCGTCAAAACGCCGAGGCTCGATCCGCTACTCGACCAGATCGAGAAGGAGATGAAGCAGGCACCTGCCCACAAACAGTGGGCGCATTGCCTCGCCGATATTGGCATTCGTCATCCCGAACTTCGCGCGCGCGCAATAGGGATTGGCGAGCGGCTCGCCGTCCTCATCGACTACCCTGCGTCACCTGGTTGCACACCACCCTATGCACCGGTCTGGATCGCAGAAATGGTTCGCCGACACGAGGAGACACGAGGTTGATTGCGGGCCTCGAAGGGGCCGTCGACGTGGTCATCCGCTGGTGATCAGCAAGGCTATGTAGGCTAGCGGTACCCACCTGACATAAGAGTCCGGCTCGGGATTCCCCTTGGCTGCACGCGAAGGAGCGGAATTTTGTTTGGGCCAACTCTGTCAGTCACCGTCGTGAAAAGTTCGAGTACCAATTCCATTCCCACGTTCTGCCTGCATCAGCGGAGAACGCACGGCTGTAAATCGGGGTTTTCGGGTTGCGCTTATCCCAGTGGAATTTCACGATAACGTCCTTGCCGGCCACAACCTCACGGCCGAAGAATTCGCCTTCGTCGCCATTGAACGAGCCCACCTTTCCGTCGTCGAGTTTGCCCGCGTTGCTGTCGGCCCAGTAGATCGTCCAGAGACGCGTCTTTGGATCGAACAATCGCACGGTGAGGCCCTCGAACGGCTTTCCTCCCAACTCCGTATGAAAAATGTCGAAGTTGCCCAAACCCACTAGGATTTGGCGGAACTCCTGGGTCGCGTCGAATTCCTCCCACTCGTCGCTGCCGGCCAGCGGTTCCTTCAACGTACGATTCCTGATGTTCCAGTTGCCCACCAAATAGTCGAAATCATTTTTGGACGACGTCTCGCTCGCCGTTATCGCAAGTTTCCCGTCCGATGAAAGAGAGAACGCACTCATCTACTTTCCTTTGGATCGGCGTCGTGCCAGCACTCCCATCGCCGCGGACATGACGAATGCATGGGCGTTTCTTCGATGACTGCGGCGCGCTTCGCATGTCCGATCGCGGCAACAACTGGATGCGACCCAACCGCGCGTCGTGATGCACGCCCGCCGTCACCTCCATGTTGCAACGCGTAAGCCGAAGACCCGTTCCGGGCACGATCCGCTTCGGTTAGCTCCGCCACTCCGTCGCGAAGTCGCGTTGCTCCGCGCTCCACTCAGGATTAGCTAACCGCCCTGAACCCCTGAACCGACCTCCCAACCGGGCACCAAGTGTCAGATTCTGACCACTAGCACCGCTCTGCTTGCGGCGTTGCGCGGACAGTGCAAGCTGGGCAGTGCGTCAACTCCGACAGGGATTCCGGACCGGGCCAGGCACGTGACCCGTGGTCTTGAGTCGCACTCCGTGGGAGTTCCATTCTCGGCGCTGGCTCTTATTACGAGCACCGGGAGCGCTTCCTTGCGGCGCTCGATAAGCCAATGTCTTTCAGCCGGGAACTCGACTTCATTCCGCGTCTGTGCTGGCAGAGCTTTCTCTTCTGCCCGTTTTGTGAACATATCGAATGCTGGAGGATACAGATGAAATTGAGAGACGCGGCGCTTGCTGTTATTTCGAAAAAACGCAGAGGCGTGGCTTGGTATAAGGTCTCTCAGAAGAAGGCCGACAAATACGGCTTCTATGTTTATTCCAGTCATATGGTCTGGAAGGACCAGCCGTTTTTCCGAAAGGCGCTGCAGCGGGTCAAAAACATCCGCGGGATTCCAGATCCCCGGGCTTTCGTCCTGCAAAGCTGCTTGCGATCGATCGAGCGTATCGATGGCGATGTGGCCGAATGCGGCGTAAGGCAAGGCCGGTCGACGATATTCATGCTGATGAGCGATCTTCGGCCACGGCACTACCACCTTTTCGACTCGTTCGCCGGCCTCTCCGAACCAACCGCAGAGGATCGCAAGCTAAACGGCCGAACGCCGTGGAAGTCCGGCGATCTCAGCACCAACGAGAAGGTAGCCAGAGAGAATATTTCCGACTTCAGCAACACCACTTTTCATGTGGGATGGATACCAGAAACTTTTTCCAGCGTGTCCGACCGGCGTTTCGCCCTGGTCCATATTGACGTCGATCTATACGAGCCGACACGTGACGCGCTTGCCTTCTTCTACGATCGGGTGTGCGCGAATGGCATGATCATTTGTGACGACTACGGCTCTGCGCTTTGTCCTGGAGCCCGAAAGGCCTTTGATCAATTCTTCGAAAACCGTCCTGAAGGCATCATCGAACTTCCAACGGGGCAGGCGATTGTCGTAAAGGCAAGCTAGTGCTGAATGGCTGCAGCTACGGCGACGACGGAGCAAAGTACGCATTGAAGAACTGTTCAACGATCTCGTCGACGACTGATATCTTTACGTGCCGTAAGTCCTCTCTATAGCTACGAGCAAGGCCTCCATAGGTGACAAACTCGAATGAGGGAAGATAATGGACATTGTCCCGTTCCCGGCAGACTTGACCAAGCACAGCCCGAAGAACGGATTTGCCTTCAGTGCTCGCGGTGACGACATCCGCGTCTTGAAACGTCCGAGCCAACGCAACCGGTGAGACTGTAAGAATTATCGGTGCATCGGGTTTGTGTTGACGGACCATGTCCACGGTAGCCATCACGTTGGCGTAGTTTTCCTGAAAGCTGCTGACGTGAAGCGTCGTTTCCTGCATTCCGCCTCCGCCACGATAAAGCGGTTTCTGTGCTGCTACTTTGCCACTGGATTTGTTGATGAAGACCTCAGTCATTCCGAAGGTGAATATGAATGCCGTGGCTGCATCGAAGCCGACCCGCATCTCTTGGTTTATGCTCTCGATCACCTCCCTGAGAACTTCCGGAGATCTGGCGAAGATGCCGCGGCGGTATGGGTCCTGAAAGCAGATTGGCCCCCAAGGAGCACGTTTCTTGACCTGCCACCAGTCGTCATGGGCCTGATCCCACACCCCAAGCATTTGCTCGACCTGAAGGCGAACAGTGAAGCTGTTGTAGAAGTTCATATGCTCCTGCCGAGGCAGCTCATCTACAATGGCCTGTGTCGGGTCGAAGCTGATATTTCTGTAAGACGGAACGCATGCGATCTGTCTGCTTGTCAATGCACGTCGAATTTCCTGCGCGAAGCAACTCCCCATCGTGAAGAATATATCGTCAGAAGTGAATATTGAGGTTTTGCGGATTGTAATGGTGCCAGAACTGACAAAGTCGTCATACTTCATGTTTGATTTGTTCGATGCCATCAAACGAATAGGTTTAATGTATCCGAGTTGGTGGCGGAGCCGAAGATACTTTCGTCGAACTCGTTCTAGCGATGTCACGATGGCTCCATGATCTTCATAGCCGGCCGCCGACAGCAATGCCCGACACTTAGTCCGCTTCGCCGCTAGCCGCAATCAGGAGGATTCAAGATTGACTATAACTTCGAACGAAGTCAGACGTCAGGTATCAGTTTGGCGCATGTGTGACGGCGCCGAGAAAATTTTCATGGATCGGCAGGAGCGAGGGTCGTCAGAGAACGATACATCGCATCGGGAAACGGAATGAGCGCAAAGAAACGAATTTCAGCGGCCCTGGCATACCCGCTGGTCAAGCGCCTGATCGTGGAGAACCTGCCGCCGCACATAAAGCTGTATCTCACCGGTTTGCTGTGTTCGATCGTCGCTGCGGCGGCGACCGGCGCAACGGCTTGGATCATGAGTGTCATGGTCAATTCCATTTATGTGGATCGGAACGCTGCCGCCGCATGGGGTATTAGCGCCGTGATTGTCGGCATTTTCCTGGTCAAGGGGATCGCCGACTACTGCCAGACCATCACAACGGGGAAGGTTCGCCGGGCTATCGTTTCGGACCTTCAAAACCGCCAGTTTTCCCGAATGGTGCGTTTCGACATCAACCGCTTCGCTAACCAGCATCCGGCGAAATTCGTCTCCAAGATCATGTTCAACGCGCGCGCCGGGGCCGCCGTTATTCTCACCCTCACGAGCAGCACCGTCTCCGATGTGCTGAAGCTGATTGCCCTGGCAAGCGTCATGGTCAAGCAGGATCCAATGATGTCGCTGATATCGGTGGCGGTTCTACCCCTGCTATTCCTATCGGTGGGCGCGATAACCAGGAAGCTCAAGGCGCTGGCAAGGGGCGAGACGGAGTTGGCAGCACTGGTCCAGTCGATCGGCACGGAAGCCGTCGAAGGTATCCGCACCATCAAGTCCTTCCAACTCGAAGACAAGGCGGCCGCCAGCTTCGCGAAGGCCGTCCGCAAGATGGAAAGGCGCGGCATCCAGATCAACCGCACATCGGCGTTGATGAGTCCATTGATGGAGACAGGCGGCGGCTTCATCATTGGCCTTTTCATCATTTACGCCAGTTGGCAGACCCTCGGCAACGGCAAGACGCCGGGCGAATTTATGGCCTTCATAACCGCCTTTATGCTTGCCTATGAACCCGCCAAGCGGCTGGCCCGGGTCAATGTCGACATCCAGAAGCAAATGGTGGCCGTCGGGCAGATGTATGATTTGATTGACACGCCCGAACAGCGACAACTCGCAACCGCGGGCGAGCACCTCACCGATGTCGAGGGCGGCCTCCGTTTTGAAGATGTGGCCTTCTCCTATGAAGGGAATAGCCCTGCGCTGCACGGTGTTTCCTTCGAGGTGCGACCTCGTGAGAAGCTGGCGATCGTCGGCCGCTCCGGCGCCGGCAAGACGACCATCGTCAATCTGATCCTGCGCCTGATGGAGCCGGACAGGGGCAGGATTCTCCTCGACGGAAAGGACATTTCGAAGATCAGCCTGGCCGACGTTCGCGACAATATCGCCCTGGTGTCACAGGATGTTTTCCTGTTCGAAGGCTCGATCCGTGACAACATTCGCGACGGACGCCCGAACGCCAGCGATCAGGAAATCGAGTCCGCGGCGGACCTCGCCCGGGTCACCAGCTTTGCCTCTAACCTGGAAAACGGGCTCGACACGCTGGTGGGTCCGAGCGGCACCAATCTGTCGGGCGGGCAGAAACAACGCGTTGCCATCGCGCGCGCCCTACTCAAAAATGCTCCGGTGATTGTCTACGATGAAGCAACATCCGCGCTCGACGGCGAAAACGAACGGGCGGTCATGGAGGCTGCGTTCGACAATGCATTTCAGCGCACTGTGATCTGCATTGCGCACAGGCTTTCAACCATCAAGGCGGCCGATCGCATCCTGGTATTTGACGCTGGTATGCTTGCGGACTCCGGGACCCATGACGAACTCGCCATGCGCAGCGAAATCTATCGCTCGATCTTCCATCTGGAAGTGTCCGCTCCGATCGTCGAAGGCGGCAAAACGCTGCGGCAGAGCGTATTGCGCTGAAGACCGATGACCAGCTTTTACCACGGTTCCTATATCCGGTACGTGATTGGCGGATTGGGCCTGCAGTTGCGCCGGTACACAAAGGCCGTGCGGACGCTGTTTACCGGTGCCAAGCCTCGTTCCGTTCTTGAGCAGCAGGCCAAGGTCGACGCGCTGATCGCGCGCAGGGACTGGACAGGCCTTGAAGCAAGTACTGATGAAATGGCCATCATGGCCGATCGTGTCCGCGACCCGGAGTTGATGCAGAAGGCAGGCCAGGCGTTCGAACGGCTGGGCAACTTCGCGCGGGCGGCCGAGCTGCGGCTTTCCGCTCGCCGGCAACGAAAAGGGGAAGGTGCCAATGAGTGGACCGGAGAAGACCTCGGTGCGGATACACTGCTGATCGATCTTGTAGAGGATGATCCTCGCAGTCTTGGCCGGGTTATCCGCCATGCGCGACTGGCCGGCGCCGCCGCTGGATGTGCGCAAAGCGCGACAATTCGGGTCGAGCCGCGCCTTGTATCGCTTCTGCAGCGGACGTTCCCGAATGCGACCGTGGTTCCAGCGCAGCAGAATGTCGTTGGTGACAAATTTGCGACCTTCGAAAATCTCGCCTGGGTTTTCGGCCGCGATGCCGAAAGACTTGCCGCCGATTTCGTGCCGCTGCGGGCAGATCCTGAACTCGTCCAGACATTCCGCAAGCGCTATCGCTCGATGACGGATCTGCCACTGGTGGGTCTGTCCTGGGGCAGCAAATCACACACCAAGGACGTGCCTGATTTCCCCGAATGGGCACGGTTCATCGCCCGGACACAAGCGACATTCGTTTCTCTCCAATACGGACAGATCAAGCCGGCGCTGCGGCGCCTGCGCAACGGCAATGATGCGCGGCTTATCTATGATGACAGTGTCGACCAGATGGTCGATATGGACCGTTTCGCCGCGCAGATCGCCGCGCTCGATGCCGTCGTAACGATCAGCAATACGGCGGCCCATCTGTCCGGAGCACTCGGTGTTCCGACCATTTTCCTGATCGACGACAAGTTTCAGACAGCGTGGCCAGTGATTGGCGATCGAACGCCCTGGTATCCGAACGGCGTCGTCATGCGCAAGGAAGGACGCACGTGGCCGGTGGTGCTCGACGACGTCGGCCGGCGCCTCTCGTCGATTCTGACGACACGTTCGACGCTGTCTAGCGATAGTTGAGGGTCGCCGTGCCGAACAGACGATCCATCCTTGAGAAGGCAAAAGCCGCCGACCTGCGCCCGCAAGGTGTTGACGGCAAGCGGCTGCAGAAGGTTCTCGATAGGGCGAAGAAGTTTTTTAGGCGTCCCTCGCGCCATGCTGACAAAAGCGTCGAACGGCATATGAGCCTGATGGCGCAGAGTGTCGAGCGGCGTGACTGGCAGGCGGCCCGGGATCATGCACTGGCACTCGGCCTGCTCGGTGAGCAGCTTGGCGATCCCGGGCTTGTCAAAAAAGCCGGGCGTGGACTGAGACGTCTTGGCGCTGGGAATCGCGCCTGGCAGTTGATTGCGTCGAGCAAGCAAGTGCCCGGCCGGCCCGAATGGGATGGCAGTGATCTTGCGGGTCGCCGGCTTGCCGTTGAACGGCGCGAAGGCGATCTTGCAATCTTCCTCCAGTTCGCATCGCTGCTTGGGCCGGTAATCGCAGCTGCCGACCGATGCACCGTCTTCGTCGAGCCGCGATTAGCGCCACTTTACCGCAGAACATATCCTGCGCTCGATGTCAGGCTAGAAGGAGAAGGGGAGGAGGCGATGGACGCCGATGTCTTCGCCTGCTTCGAGACACTGGCGAAGCATTTCTGGCCGGATGAGCCGACAGCACGCGCGCCCTTCCTTCCATTGGAGCCGGATCGCCGACTGGTCGCCCAGTTGCGCAGCACCTATCTCGATCGTGGCCCGGGTCCTCTGATCGGCTTCGCCTGGGGAAGTCTGAACAAGAGCAAGGACCTGCCGGCTCTGGACGATTGGCGGGCGCTGCTCGGCAATCTGCCGGGACGTTTCATCAGTATGCAGTATGGCGATGTCGGGCCAGCGCTCTCCGAATTCGAACGCTGGGCGCCGGGACGCATCATCCATGACGCTTCCGTGGACCAGTTGTCGGATATGGACCGCTTTGCCGCGCAAATCGCGGCGCTCGATGCGGTGGTGACGATCAGCAATACCGGCGCCAATCTGGCGGGAGCGCTTGGCGTCCCGACTGTGGTCATGCTCGACGATGGGTTTCGGCTGTCGTGGCCTGCCTTCGGGGAGACGGTAGCCACATATCCAAACGTTCGGCTGGTTCGAAAGGGTGGCCAGGCATGGGCGTCTGCAATGCAGGAAGCAGGCAAACGGGTTACACAAATCATCGATGGAGTTGATGATGGCCGGTAGCCAACTCCTTCGCCGGTTCCGCCGCGGTGTCGCGCTTGCAGGCTACAACTACAAGGTCTGGTTCCGTCGCCACCGGCGGCAGCTTTTCCTTCGCTGGCGTGATGGCGACATTGCCGATCAGATGGCGGATTATCGGCGAAGCGTCGAGGCGCGCGATTGGTCGGCAGCGCTGCCGAAAGCCCTGGCTCTGGGTTCGATTGCGAAGTCGAGGGGCGAGGTTCGCCTGCTCGACGAGCTTAGCAAGGCGCTGATGCGTATGGGCGCCTACGGCCCGGCGGCCGAACTCAAGATCGCCCGGCGCCACATCGTTGAGGGCCGCGTCAACGGCGAATGGCTCGGCCAGGATATCTCGGACCAGGTCCTGCTCGTCGATCTGATGGAGACCGAAAAGCAGGGTCTGGCCACCGCGATCCATCATGCGAGTTCCGTCGGCCGCGCGCTCGCCCGGGCCGCTCGTTTGATCGTCCTGGTCGAGCACCGGTTGGTGCCGCTCTTTCAGCGGACATTTCCCGCCGCCGATGTGCGAGCTGTCGGTCCGGGGAACAAGGCCGCCTATGGCGAGGCCCAGGCCTTTGCGGGCGTTCAGCATCTGACGGCCGTGTTCGAGACAGATGAGGCCACGATCCGGGAGCATTTCGTCCCCCTGAAGCCGGATCCGGCGCGGGTCGCTGAACTTCGCGCCCGTTATCGGAAGGATGACCGGCCGTTGGTCGGCGTCGCATGGGGCAGCTCCAATCCTGGCAAGGACCTGCCGCCACTTACGGCATGGCGCGGGCTTATCAGCCGTCCGGACCTCCGGTTCGTTTCGCTGCAATATGGCCAGGTCGAGTCCGACCTGAAGATCCTGACCGATGGCGAGCTCGCGCGTATCCTCCATGACGGATCAATCGACCAACTCGTCGATATGGACCTTTTCGCGGCGCAGGTTGCCGCGATGGACGCCGTGGTAACCATCAGCAATACCGGGGCGCATCTGGCAGGCGCGCTCGGCATCCCGTCGGTCTTTATTCTTGGCGATGGTTTCAAACGTTCCTGGCCGGTCGAGGGCGATCGCACTCCCTACTATCCTTCCGCCGTGCTGGTTTCGAAACGGGACCGGCCTTGGGCCGCGGTGATGGAAGACGCACAAAACCACATGGGCTCACTTATTAGCGCTATTTGAATCCACCACGCAGGCATCGCGAGTGTGCCGGGCAGGTCCAAACCGGCGAAGTAGTCACGCGCCTTTCTTGACGGCAAGAGCATTGTAAACTACCCGGCGGGCGGCCGTTCTGAATTTCATGGATAAGAGGCGATGCACATCTTTGGGTAGGTCGAGAACTAAGGCGGCTTCTCCTGTCAGCGAAGGCTTTGTGCAGCGGCTCCTCGCCGCGTACCGGCTTGTGCATCCAGGAAATCTGTTCAAGCGCGGGCGTATCTACGCTCGCGGCAGGGCAGCGACGAGGACTGTCTACTTCGTCCCACACAACCGCAACAATGTTCGGCTGCTGGCTGACGCGGCAGAAATTCTGGTTGACCGCGGCATCCGCTGCGTGTTCGCGCATCTCGATGGATTGAAACGCGGCGGAGTAGCGCGACCTGAACTCAACGCCCGGGGAATATCGCATATCGGCTTTGCCGAACTCGAGCGGATGATCAGACCCGGCGACATGCTGGTGACTGGAAATGACTATGCGCCTCAATTCTTTAGGCGATTCATCGACTCCATCAACTTCGGCATGGTCCGTGTGGTCGGCCTGATCGGAGGTGCGCGACTGCTGCAGCCGCATCGATTTGTGAGAGCTGACTACATCCTGTCGATGGGACCAGCGGCGCTGCAGCAAAGACGACAGCCGACATATGTTGTCGGCTCGCCAGTCATTGAGCGTGCCGTCGGAAGCGCTGGCGCCAGGCACGATGAAGGGCTTTTTGTGCTGGTCAACTTCAAGGGGGATATCGAAGAGCCCGCAGATCGCCAAGCGATTGAAGCCGTGACAGCCGCATGCGCGAAACTCGGCCTTGCCTATGTCGTTAGCGTCCACCCCACGATGTTCGCAAAAGTCGATATGCCGAACAAATCGACCCTGGATTTCGCACAGCTGCTCCCGGACGCTCTGGCGCTCGTAACGCGCCCAAGCACCACTGTTTACGAAGCAATCGCCTGCGGCATTCCGGTAGTGCTGTTTCCGCTGGTTTCGCCCATGGTCGAGTTCGACAGGCCTATTGGCGCTTTCAAACCAACATTGTGGGAGCATGACCTTGTCGAGGATATCCGCGCTGCGGTCAGGTCAAGGCCGACTTATTTTGAGCAAAGCCGGGACTTCCTCAATGCCAATCTGTCGATTGATCCAAAGGTGCCGGCTTCGCAACGGATCGCCAATGCCTTAATCGATATTTACAATCGCTGATTTGCTCGATCAAAGTGCCCGCAATCGGAGTCCGCAAGTTGAGTTTGTTTTCCAACTTTTTTGCAAGAAAGCCGCCCCTCCTTGTCGTCTCGTTTCCCAAATCCGGGCGGACCTGGCTGCGCGTAATGCTTGACGATCTGGGCGTCGATGCGGCTTACACGCACGACGGTTCCGACCACAAGGATCTGCGTGACATTACGCAGATCAGCCCCGACAAATCTCGCTACAAACGGCAACGGATTCTGTTCCTGACGCGAGACCCCCGCGACACTGCGGTGTCTGGATATTTTCAAGTCAACAAACGCCATGGGCTGGAAGCAGGCCCGATCGGCGATTGTATAAGAAGCCCCAAACACGGTGTCGAGAAGATTGCCCTTTTCAACCTGCAGTGGTTCGCAGCCGCAAGTCACATGCGAAAGATTGCGCTTCTGCGCTATGAAGATGTGCAGCGGGATACAAACGACGCATTGCGCAGCATCGGGAAATTTTTGGGGAAACCTTTTGAGGAGTCCCAGCTTGCCGATGTTGCCGTCAGCAGATCGTTCAAACGCATGCAGCAATCTGAAATGTCAGGAGAACTGGGTGCGCGCTATGGCGGAAGATTGCAACCGCGCAATCCTGACGACCCGGAAAGCTTCAAGGTTCGAAAAGGTAAGGTCGGTGGTTATTTGGACTACCTCAGCGCGGATGATGTAGGCTTTTGTGACAATGTGCTTGCGCGGCTCGATTACTGGACGCGGCTCGATGAAGCCTTCCAGCGGCATGGCATATCTTATGCCGACGACAGGGCAGGTGTGAATTGATCCGATGCAAAGGCTTTGTCTGCGGATGCGGACATAGCGGCACCACGCTGATAGCGACGATTCTTGCTTCGCATGCCGATGTCTTTTTGCCATTCGAAGAAACCAACGTGTTTTTCAAATGGGCTCCACTTGCGCTGTATCGCTACTCGAAGCTGAAACGGGCGGCCATTGGGGCGGGCAAGTCGGTGCTGCTTGAAAAGACACCGCGTCATATCAGGCGTGTCGACCGGATACGACGCCTGGTGCCGGGCGCGAAGTTCGTGATGCCGGTACGCGACGGGCGCGATACCGTTGCTTCGCTGACAAGGCGGCTTGGCGATGCGACCGAGAGCCTGGATCGCTGGATTTCGGACAACACAATGGTGCTTGCCGAGCGCGGCAGCACGGACGTCCTGATTTACCGCTACGAGGATCTTGTCGATAACCCGGAAGCAACCGTCGAAAAGATCTGCACCTTTCTGGGATTGTCGTTCGACCAGAGTTTGCTCGACTATCATCGCAACCCGCAACGATGGTTCACACTTGATGCGCAACCCCAACATGCCGCGTTGCGCAACCAGCAGGTGAACCAGCCAATTTATGATGGCCGCGGCCGCTGGAAGACCGAACTGGGTCAGCAGGAATTGATGGAGCTTACCGAGGGGCGTGGGAAATCCCTGATGCAGGCGTTCGGATATCTTTGAGACGGCCGCGCGACCGCTTACTCTGGAAGCGCGCGCGCATAGCCAAACTGATCGAAGTCGCGCTCATACGCACGATAGATGGTGTCCGCCAGTTCTGGCGTGAAATAGTCGGCAAGCCTGCGGCGCGAGGAGGTGTGCAGAGGTGGCATCGCCGCGCGTCTTACCTCGTCGCTCGCATCGACATGATCGAGAACCCGTTCGAAATCCTTTGCGAAAGTCTCGGTCTTGCCGATGAGGTCGAACGCAACGCCTGGAAGGTCGATGATGTCGCTTTGCCTCTGCCAATGCTTGTCGATGCGCCATGTGGACGTCGTGCAGGCAAAGGCGACGAAGTCTGCAAAGGACAGGCTCTTGTCAGCACCGACAGGCAGCGCCGGATCAGCCCTTTCGCGGTGGGCTAGATAGACCTCCACCCTGCCATAACCAGGCTTAAGGGGACGGTCGCGATATTGGTCGGCCCAGCACGACAACAGCCTTGTGTAGGGATTGCGAACGAAGGTAAATCGCAAGGCTTCGGGGCTTGTGGCCATGCGATAGAACTGCAGGACACCATGGCGAGGCGCCTGCAGGTTCGACGCCTTTCGGTTGTGCACCTTCCAGTTCTGGTCGCTGCGCCACCCCGACACGGTGTCGTTGCCGATCATGGCTGCAAGGTTGCTGCGAATGCGGCTGCTCGCCGCCTTTGGCGTGGCGAGGTACAGGATCTTGAGTTGCGGGACTACGTCGATCAGGTCGTCCGGCAGATATGCGGTTTCCATGGCTCTGCGGTAAAAAGCGAGAGCTTCCGGATGCGCCCAGGCAAGAAACGGCTCCTTGACCAGACCGCGAAGATCTCGCAGTCCTGGTCGCAACGAGCGCTCGAGGCGGCGGATCACGCCGATCTTGCGTTTGCCCGAGACCGTGTCGGCGGGCGAAACATGGCTGGTGGTCATCGGCAAAACCCTCGCCTTGAAAGCAGTCTACCAGTCGTGGCATAGCCGCAACCACGCAGAACTATCGCGAATTGCCCCTATCCAGGACCGGCTTGCTACGCTTAATAGACTGCGAAGAAAGTGCCGCCAAGTTCGAAACCTTATCCGGAGTGCAAAAGGGCGTAGCGAGATCGCATGGATTTGTCACAGCATGATCAACGGGTTCAAGCTGAACCGAAGACGCCTATTGTGTTCGTACGCCAGCGCTATGCGCCTTTTGGCGGAGGCGAGATCATGCTGGAAAACATCATGGCGGCGTTCGCCGCGCGTCAACGGCCGGTGGCCGTGCTGTCCGGCGACTGGCCGCGATACGAAGGCATAGAATTCATCCATTGTGCCGGCCGCCGGTTTCCCCGCTCCCTGCGGGCGACGTCCTTTGCTCGGGCCGCATGCCGCAAGATCGCCGAAATGCCACCGGCCCTGGTGCAGAGCAACGATCGTCTTCCGTGCTGCGATGTCTTCCGGGCCGGGGAAGGCGTTCATGCCGCCTATCTTGCCGAGCGGCGGCGTTTCGAGACGCGGCTTGGCAGGGCAGCGATGGCGCTGAGTCCCTTTCATCGCCAGACGCTGCGTCTTGAACGCACAACCTATGCCAGCCCACGGCTTAAAGCTGTGATTGCCATTTCGAAAATGGTGGCTGAGGACATTGTCCGTCACTACGACTATCCGGCGGAACGTGTGCACCATGTTCCCAACGGGGTCGACCTGGGTCGCTTCAACCTGGAGTTGCGACAACAGCATCGGGCCGCGGTCCGCGCGCAGCTCGATGTTGACGACAAAAGGTCGGTCGTTCTCTTCGTCGGCTCGGGTTTTGCGCGAAAAGGACTTCTTCCATTGATGAAGGCTGTCGCCACGCTGGACGGTGAGCCAGAGGTGTGGGTCATTGGCCACGATTCGCGCGCCAATGCCTTCAAGCAGGCCGGCGACAGACTTGGTCTTGGCGCAAGGCTCAGGATGCTGGGGCCGCAGAAAGACACCTTGCCATGGTACGGCGCGGCCGACATTGCCGTGCTGCCTTCCATTTATGATCCATTCGGCACAGTGGTGATCGAAGCTATGGCCAGCGGCTTGCCCGCCGTGGTAAGCACCGGGTGTGGGGCGCGCGAGCTCGTCGATCGCTTCGAGCCGACGCTTGTTTGCGACGCAGCCAGCGTAAACGACCTCGCCGCCGGGCTTGCCCGCGCGTTGCAGCTGTCGTCACGGCCTGAGACCGCGGCCAAGGTCAGAGCGGCGGCCGAACACTACGATTTCAACGTCATGATCAGGAGAATGATAGCGCTCTACGAAGGTCTCGACCTGAAATAATTTTCGACATTCTTTTTGAATCCGTTAGTATCACTCGGAGTGCCAACAGGCCGGGGGACAGTTTTCATTTGAACAACAGTAGCAGTTTTGATGCCGGAACCGTCTGACAGTGCCGGCGCTCTCAGTCATCATAATCAGCCGCAATGAGGAAGCGTGCATTGCCCGTTGCCTTCGCTCGGTGTATTTTGCCGACGAAATCGTCGTACTCGACAACAACAGCACCGATCAAACCAGGGACATCGCCAGTGGACTCGGGGCGAGGGTCCTGATCACCCTCGATTGGCCGGGTTTCGGCGCCCAAAAAAACCGTGCCCTCGCCGCGGCGACAGGGGATTGGGTCCTTTCGCTTGATGCCGACGAATGGGTCGAGCCACCCCTCGCTGCAGAAATCAGAGCCGCTATCGCCAACCCAAAAGGCTATGACGGCTTCGAAATACCAAGAAGATCCCGCTTTTGTGGGAACATCGTCCGCCATGGCGGCTGGTCGCCTGATCTGGTGCTCAGGCTTTTCCGTCGACAATCCGGGCGCTTCAGCAACGACACGGTGCACGAGAAAGTTGTGGTGAATGGGAAGGTCACGCGATTGTCCCACCCTATGGAGCATGACTCCATCGCCGACCTGGCAGACGCGCATGACAAGATCGGCCGATACGCAGAAGCGTCCGCGGCGCGGCTGCTTGCCGAGGGCAAAAGAAGCTCGATAAGCAAGGCGGTCTTCCGCTCGGCCTGGGCCTATATGAACAGCTATGTTTTCAAGCTGGGATTTCTGGATGGTTCGACCGGTGCGATGGTCGCCGCTTATTCGGCCAGCTACACCTATCAGAAGTGGGCGCTTGTCGCATTGGGCAGCGAGACGAATTCCGCCGAAAAAAGCCGGACCGAGGTGAAAGGCAAATCCGTGAGATTCAGAAATCGTCCTGGCTAATTTCTGCACCATTGTTGCCGAGCTGTTGCCAGACAGTTAGTGTATGACCGTTTTGAAATTGGAGCCAAGGTACTGAATATGACTGATGCGTTTAGGGTATTCGTTGGATGGGACAGCCGTGAGCCGATCGCCTACGACGTAGCGCGGCACTCTTTGCTCAAAAACGCTTCGGTGCCTGTCTCCGTCATTCCAATCAAACAGGACGAGCTGCGCGCCCGTGAACTGTATTGGAGGGAAAAAGATCCGCTCGCGTCAACAGAGTTCACCTATACGCGGTTTCTCACGCCTTTTCTCGCCGACTACACGGGTTGGGCCTTGTTCTGCGATTGCGACTTCCTGTGGCTCGGTGACGTCGCAGGTTTGCTGGAATACACGAAGTCGAACAAGGCGGTCTATTGCGTCCAGCATGACTATACGCCGAAGGCCACCACCAAGATGGATGGCGTGGTCCAGACATCCTACCCACGAAAAAACTGGTCCTCGCTGATGCTGTTCAATTGCGCGCACCCTTCGGTTAAATCGCTTACGCCAGAGGTCGTGAACCGCGAAAGTGGTGCCTACCTCCATCGAATGCAGTGGGTCGCCGATGAGGACCTGGGCTCGCTGCCAGTGGAGTGGAACTGGCTTGAAGGTTGGAACGAAAAGCCGGCGCTTGGCACACCCAAGGCGGTCCACTATACAAGCGGCGGTCCGTGGTTTGCCGAGTGGCAGAATGTCGACTATGCGGATCTGTGGATAGCCGAACGCGACGAATTCTTGAGTAATGCCGATCAGACAGAAGCGTCTCTTCGCGCTCGGCGAGCCGGCAGCTAATCCAACCGATCGGCTCGACTACATCAGACGTTTCGTCGAGGTCGCCGGCAACGCGCGGTTCGTGCAGATCGGGGGAACAGACCGCGCGTGCCTGGTCGAAAATCGAACCGAGCGGGTTGTCGAAAAGCCATTTTTGGCGGCGTGCTTTGCAGCGCGCCAATGAATCGCCTTGGGCCAATCGCACCCCGGTTCAATCCGCAGGGCCCAGGCAGGCTTCAAATGCCGATCCCACGGTGTGGAAGAGCCGACCTGCGTCGCCTTTCGCAAGGGGACATTTCTCGAGATGCTTTCTCTGCTCCGGCTGATCAGGGCCATTTAGCGCTTGGCGTTGGCATAGCGTCTGCTGCACCAAGCCAGCAACTGCTATGTCGTTGTTGCGGCATTTGTTAGCGGATTGCTGACCACTCCAGATCGAATGAGTTTGCACTCGCTACTGTGATTTTCTGAGAATCACGTCTGGGGCTATTGGCGCCCCGATGCCTGTTGGCCCAATCGGCCTGATGAGACGGGACAGGGCCGCAGCCCCAGAGGACGATATCGAGATCGTTTTTGAAAAGCGGGGAGCTAGATCGTTCGTGTCGTATTGATGGGGTGTAGTCAGTCGCATCGCCACAGGGCAGGGCAGTCTATCGACAAACGGAACATCCCGTTCAGCCTACCTGCGATGATAGGCTGGATTCAGGAGGCTTGAGGCGATGGCGAAAAGAAGTGCGGGCATCCTGCCTTACCGCAGATCGACCAACGAACTGCAGGTGTTGCTTGTCCATCCGGGCGGGCCGTTCTGGCAAAACCGCGATCTTGGCGCATGGTCGATTGCAAAGGGCGAGTATGGTGATGACGAACAGCCGGAAGCTGCGGCGCGTCGCGAATTTGTGGAGGAAACCGGCTGGGAGCTCAAGGGAGCACTGCTTCCGCTGGGAGAACTGCGCCAGCGCGGCGGCAAGCTCATTACGGCGTTCGGCGTCGAAGGCGATTTCGACGCCGGCAGCCTGCGCAGCAACATGTTCGAGATGGAATGGCCGCCGCGCAGCCGCCGCATGCAATTCTTTCCAGAGATCGATCGCGCAGGGTGGTTCGGCCTCGATATGGCCCGGGAAAAGCTGCTTGTCGGCCAGCGGCCTTTTCTCGACCGGCTTGTGGGTATCTGTCTAAAGGCCGGGGCAAGCTCTGTGCAGAACAACTAACGGCATCCTATTCGTAGGATTACGGTCAGTCTGCGATGCTAAGGCCCGCTTTCCTCAGCGAGCCGAGGAAAAACTCGACATCTTGCGAACGGGCCAACCGCGCCGAAACCACCTGGCGCATGTTCTTCACCAAATCAGGCTGATTTTGGTTCAGCCATGCGACCTCGCGATCAGCCGCGATTTTGTATCCTCCCTCGCCGAAAACGGCAGCGGCAAGCAAATGATAGACCGGATTCGACGGAAATGGCGATTTGTTGATCCACATAGCTGCCTGCGGATAATCCCCGCTGAAATACGAGCAAAGGGCCAGATCCACGTCATAGTAGCCTGACCCTGGGTTCTTCTGACGCGCCTCCGCAATCAACTGGCATCCGTCATGCCAATTTCCAGAAACCGCCAGGCGCTCTCCATATTCGCCCATAAACTCGGTGTCGTTCGGGTTGATGGTCAAAGTCTGCTTGCCCACTTTCAATGCGGCATCGATCTCCTTGTGGAAATAGAGCGCAACCATTTCTGCCTGGCGTCCCCGGATGTTGACAGGATCAACCCCCACAGATCGCCTTGCCGCCGTCAAGGCGCGCTCGAGCGCAGCGGCGGACTCTGCGGGGGCGCCTGAAAACTCGAATCGATATTCATCTATGTAGATGAGCGAAAGAAGACCCCAGGCGGTAGCGTAGTTGGGAAAGCGCTCCACCGCCTTCTCAAGGCACGCGCGTACCGATGAACGGTTTTCTGCATCGACACTGACCCGATACGCGTAGAAGGAAAGCGTGCAAGAGTAGGCGGCCCAATCGTCGGGCGGATTGTCGACGCGGAGATTGGCGTCTGCCTGGAAGATGACGCCATATGCCTGGGCCAGGCTCGATGACACATTACGCGCGATGTCCGTCTGGACTTTCACAAGCTCCGCCACTTTCAGCCCGCCATCATAGCTTTCTGCCCACAGAACCGAGTTGTCCGCCCGGTTGAGCAGCCGGACCCGAAGCCGGAAGGCATCGGTCGACAGGTTCACGCTTCCGGCCAGGACAAATCGTGGTGGCGAGATCGATGGATCCGTCCCCTCTGCGGCCGACTCCACGACCACGATGTCCTTGAACTTGGAAAGCTGGCTGACGACTTCCTGCTTCAATCCACTCGCGATGGCCGCCGCGGCGTGAGTGCCGTTCAGATCGTCAAACGACTCCACAAGCACCCGAGGCGTTTCCGGCGCGCCCACTCTGACGGAGGTCCACCACCACGCCAATACAGATGCGCCGGCCGCGAGAAAGGCCACAAGGACAGACGGCAGCAGCAGCCGCGACGGCAACCGCCGGACCGGAAGTTGAGCTACAGCAGCCGAAACAACGGGCGTCGGTGGGTCCGCCAACAACGGTTGCGAACGGAGTGAGAAGACAGGAACGTAGCCGCCTTTCGGAATCGTGATGAGAATAGGATCGTCGTGTCCGGCAGTCAGGTAGTATCGCTCGAGCCCGCGCCGGAGGTGACCAGCCTCGATTCGGACAATCGGATCCGTCTGCGGGTCGAAGGACATGTCACGGCCGAACACTTCGACTGCGATCGAATAGGCCTTGATACGATCACCGCGACCCGCCAGCGTCTCCTCCACCACATGGCTGAGGAAGCGGCGCTCGCGACCGGTTGCATCGAAGTCCGCGCTGTTGAGGATCAGGGCAAGCTGGGCACGACAATCCTCTGAGGTGAGCTCATGCCCCCTCCCTGCGGCTGGTTCCGCCCGGATCATCTTGGTTCCCTCACCTGACGTTCTGGGGGTGACTACTCCCAGTTATATTTCATTTTTCGCCGGTTACCCTCGCCGCGTAATTTATATCCGCGAGCCTGTTCTTGCAATACTCCTAGTAGTCTGAACGGATAACGCTGGGATGACGGCGACGGTTCGCGCAATGCGCCGGCGGACGACAACGGATCAAATATAGTTAGGCGGCCTCACCGGCAGCGCGGTTTGAATTTGCGATTTATAGGCTTGGTGCCCACCGCGCTCGCTATGGTTGTTCAGAAATTACCCTGTAGCCCACGTAACTTACATTCCGCAGCCGCCTCCATGCGATAGGCTAAGGTGGTCTCGGGAATTTGCGCCATGAGGATGGACGACGAACCAGCTGATAAAAAAAGAGCGGTCTCGGCGGCGGTGCGTCGGTTCCCGCAATTTGAATTGGCGATCCATCGGCTGATAGGCCGAAGTGAGGGTTTTCAGGATATGTGCGAGGAACTTGCAGAAGCGGAGCTTGCACTCTCGAGGATCGACATGGTCCCGCCGGCATTGCGCGAGTCCAGACGAGCCGAATGGCAGGGACTGGTGGATCGGTTGGTTGGGGAAGTCGGAGCCGTGCTGCACGCGGATGCCGCCCGGAAACCGCATTTCATTCCTTGGCCGCCACGCCAGAACTAAGCGGAGGCTGGCTTGGATTTCTGTCTGGCAAGCGATCTCTACAAACTATAGCAGCCGTGCTCCCGGCCCTGCTTGTCGTCACGGTAAGCCCCGATAGCGGACCCGACGGGCTCGATTGCGCACGGGAATTACCCTGCTGTTCCCGAAGTAGGCCCGGCACTGTCCGTGACCACGAACAAATGAACCGCTGTCGATATGAAAGACGATCGGAATGCGATATCCGTTAGCTGAGCAGCGCGAACACATATATGTTGTCACTGCGGGCGCGCAAGACGATCGCATCGGACATGAAGTAAGAGACGGAATTAGAGGGGACTTCGATATGGGAATCATCCGAGCTCTGGTGTTGGCTTCGGCGGGAACAGCGGCAGCGCTGTTTGCGGTGCCGGCGATCGCTGCGGACGCTGCGACGCAACTTCCTGAAGCCGCACCCGTGCCTGCTGAAGCCGCACCGGCCTGGACCTTCACCGCAGAGCCGTATTTCTGGATGGCAGGAATGAAGGGCAGGGTCGGCGTCAGGGGCCTGTCGCCGGTCGATATCGACGTCGATTTCAGCCAGATTTTCGACCACATCGATTGGTCTCCCCCGCCGGTCATGCTTGCCGGTGAGGCGCGCAATGGCCGCTACGCTCTTTTCACCGACTTCATCTACCTGGGACTCGAGGCCGATGGCACGTCGCCCGGCCCGTTGGCTCTTTTTTCGGCCGAAGCGAACATGAACACGGTGGTGTGGACCTTCGGCGGCTCCTATCGGGTCGTCGACAATGGCACCGCAACCTTGGACGTTCTGGCCGGCGGCCGGCTCTGGTACATAGATGCGGATTTGACCGTTACTGGCCCTCTCGCCGTAAGGGAGGCCAGCGGCAGCAAGACCTGGGTCGACCCCATTATTGGCGTGGCCGGCGATGTCGCTCTCGGGAACGGATTCGGACTCCATGGCGAGGCGGATATCGGTGGCTTCGGTCTTGGCGCCGACATCGACTGGCAAGTGCAGGGCACGCTTCAATACCGGTACAGTGATTCGGTCACGCTGGAAGCGGGCTATCGCTACCTTGCCGTAGACTACGACGACGACGGATTTGTGTTTGACATAGCGATGCAGGGACCAATCATCGGCGCCAGATTCCGGTTCTGATTGGATCTGAGCCTGGATGACTTCGAAACGGGAGATGAGTTTGGGAAACTGTTTCGTGAGTCTGTCCAAAGTCAGGCGAATCAGCAACGTTTTGCTGGCGTCGGCGTTGATTGGCCTGCTGTGGGGGTGCGCGTCCCGTCCGACGAATGTGCTGCTGCCCGTGGCCGATACCTCGCCTTCCTCCAGCAAGGTGGAGATGCTGGTCGCAACGACACGCAGTCGTTCCTCCAATCCGGCACAAATGTATACGGGCGAGCGCGGACTGACCCCCTCGTTCGCGGAAATTACGGTGTCGATCCCTCCGGCTTCGGTCCGCAAGGTCGGAGAGGTCGCATGGCCCAAGAAGCTGCCATCGAACCCGGCAACCGATTTCGCGGTTGTAAGAGCCGAGGAAATAACACGGGAGACCGCGAAGGGGTGGCTTAGCGCCTCTGTCAGGAAGAGCCCGGATCACAGCGTCCTCGTCTTCATTCACGGATTCAACAATCGCTTTGAAGACGCGGTCTATCGCTTTGCGCAGATCGCGAAGGATACGGACACGCAGAGCGTCCCGATCCTGGTCACATGGCCCTCCCGAGGCAGTGCGCTGGCGTATGGCTACGATCGTGAAAGCACCAACTACACGCGAAATGCGCTTGAACTGCTGTTCCAATATCTTGCACGCGATCCCGAGATAAAGGAAGTTTCGATCCTCGCCCATTCGATGGGCAACTGGCTTGCGTTGGAAGGCTTGCGCCAGATGGCCATCCGCAATGGCGGCCTTCCGGCGAAGTTCAAAAACGTCATGCTGGCCGCGCCTGACGTCGACGTCGACGTGTTTCGCACTCAGATTGCCGACATGGGCAAACAGCACCCGCAGTTCACCCTCTTTGTCTCGCAGGACGATCGCGCGCTCAAAGTTTCGCGACGGGTCTGGGGCGATATCCCCCGGCTCGGATCGATTGATCCGGAACAAACTCCATACAAGGAAGAACTCGCCGGCAACAACATAACCGTCATCGATCTGACGAAAGTCAAATCCGGCGATCCTTTGCATCACGGCAAGTTCGCGGAGTCACCGCAGGTCGTGCAACTGATCGGGGCGCGTATAGCCGGCGGCCAGACGTTGACCGACAACAGGATAGGTCTCGGCGACACGATCATCCACGCAACGACAGGTGTGGCGGCAGCGGCGGGCAGCGCGGCAGGGTTGGTGATTGCGGCACCTGTTGCGGCGGTCGATCAAAACAGCAGAGAAAATCTTGGCAATCACATCGGCGCCTTGACGGGTTCCCGGACCGGCCAGAAATCGAACCCTAGCAGTAAGGATTGCGCTGTCTCCTCTCGGACTATCAAAGACTGCAAAAGATAATCATTCGCCGAGCCAAAGCGGCAGCACTGAAGCCGATTACGGGGAGAGTCTATCGCATCCGCAGGAACGTTGCCGCGGTCCCGTCTGGCTAAAAAGGGGGAATGAATGCGTCGCATCGCTCGGATATCGCTTGCCATTATCCTTTCGCTAGCCGTCGCAATCCTGACTGTCTGGGCAGGACTTGCCATGTGGTATCGCCTGCCGGTGGCCGAGCTTGTACGGGCTGTGGCCGGCCTCCTTTTCATCTTGTTCGGCCTCGCCACCGTCGTCGCGCTCTTCAGCCGGTTTCGCATCAGGGCGTTTGTCCTGTTTGCAGCTGCGTTTGCTGTGGTTCTGGTTTGGTGGAGCACCATCAGGCCTTTCGATCACGCGGACTGGGCGCCCGAGGTCGCCCGTCAGGTAACCGGCACCCGCGACGGGACCCTGTTGACGCTGACAGATGTGCGCGACTTCGAATGGCGTAGCGCTACTGATTTCACCGAACGCTGGACAACGCGGACCTACGACCTCTCCACCCTTCAGACGGTCGACCTCTTCATGTCTTATTGGTCCGGGACCAAAATCGCCCATGTCATCATAAGCTTCGGCTTTGCAGGAGGTGACTATCTTGCCTGGTCGATTGAGGTGCGACGCCAGGGAGGCGGCAAGTTTTCTCCCATGGCAGACCTGTTCAAGAGCAATCCCCTGGTCATTATTGCGGCTGACGAGCGAGACGTCGTCGGCGTCAGGTCAAACGTTCGCGGAGAGGATGTCCAAATCTATCGGCTAAAAGCGTCACCGGAAGCGGCCCGTGCGCTCTTGCTGGAATACGTCTTGGACGCAAATGCACTTTCCACGACTCCGGAATTCTATAATTCCATTACGACGAACTGCACGACCACGATCGTCAAGATGATGCGAGCCGTCGGTGACGTGGTGCCTCTTGATTGGCGCCTCATCGTTAACGGCTATCTTCCCGAATATGCGTATGCACGGGGTGCACTCGACGTCAGCTTGCCGATGTCGGTTTTGAGGGAGGCAGCCCACATTGACGGTCGTGCGCGGGAGTCGGGCCTTTCGCCAGACTTTTCAAGATTGATCCGTGTTGGCGTACCGTCTCCCACCCCAAATGCGCATTGATCTGTACCATCTCGGGCAAACGCGTATGCATCGGAACGCACCAACGATACATCGACTTCTAGGGCTCATCCGAGCGAATGATTAAAATGGGTCGGTGCTGACAACCGGTTCTGATCCATCCGGCGGTCCAAATGATGTCGCTAACGAACCGCTCGTTGACACTGTGGGCCTGCGAACGACTATCACGCCCATTGCCCTTTGGTCGGATGCCGTATGTCGGACCCATTGCAGACCCTTGCGGAAGCAAGTCCACGAGCACATGGGCAACAGGTTGGTATCCAGAATGACAGGACCGGCCGCCCTTTGCCGATCCTTGACTTGATGCTGGTGTGCTCGCCGGCCGACTACTTCACGAGCTCGATTTCGCTCGGCTGCCTTGGGTGCGTCCATCGCTCTTGCGAAAAGCATGTACATAACTGAGCTCGGCCAGGACCTGAGCCGCACGCTCGGCCAACCGCTCTGGCGGCCGGTGTGCCGGGATAATCCGATTCTATGCCGCGCACTCGTGACATCCGAAGTTGAATGCGAAAAAACGCCGACTCCGCTTCCGCTCTGGCGGGGCTAAATAGGCGAACGTCCTTTCAGCATACCAACGAGAGCCTTCCCGTCCGTATAATACGGATCCCCACCGCCGTTGCGGCCGTCTTTGGTGGCGCCAATTCCGGAAATCTCGTAACTGGAGGAAAGCTGTCCGGCTGCCGTCAGGTCGCTGATGACCAGATCGCGTTCCGCGTCGACATCGGGGCCTATGTGGTGGGTGATTTGGCCGGTGTCATGGCTAAGTCCGACGCCGCGATCGAAACTGGCCGAACCCAGCCAAAGCGGACGGCCATCGCTGCCCAATTTCTTGGTCAGCCAGAAACGGACATGATTGCGCTGGTCCGCGCTGTCTCCGACCGGTTTTTCGAAAGCCAGGTCTTGCTTCCTTCCCTCAAAAAGCAGGGCGCTGACAGGAGCATCCAGATCGGGTCGGTGGAGCACGACGCTGAGACCGATATCGATGGAAGAACGGAGCGTGATGGGGTCGGCAGGGTCCCAGTCGGCTGCCACGAATGCACGAATGACCTCTTCCTTTGTTCCGACGAGCCCGACGTTGATCGGATCGCCCGGTATATCCTGCTCCGTATGCGTAAGCATGCTGCCGAAGTCCGATACCCGTGAGGCATCTCGAAACACCCAGATTTCCGGCACGACGAAATAAGCGATGAGCAAATAGACGATCGCTACACCAAGTACAACGGTGCTGGCAGTCCGTATATTGGTTCGACGCCACATGGGCATTCTATCCTCTATTTTGCTCCGGGCTGCGGTGGTGCGGCAGCACCTCGCCAATTCCTACGCTGCCGGTCACGGAGAGGGCGGCGCTGCGCCCACTGACTTGTAGTCATGGTTCTGGGTCAGTCCCTTCAGGAGGCCCGCGATCCCTCAGATCCTTGGCCCGCACTTTGTCGAGTTTGCCGAAATCGGTCATGATGCTTACCAGGACGCTCCCCGTCCAACCGAATGTGAACAACCCCGACATCGCTATGATCGGTCCGACCAAACGCCATCGATCAGGCAAACTAATGCTGCCCTCGCCGAGCGTCGTATAGCTCTCCAGGACGTAGTAGTAGCTGTCACGCATTGACGGGATTAATCCGGCCAAAAATATAGGGATGGCCCAGAGGAGCGTTTCGGCGAAATGCAAGGCTGCCAGAGACCCTATCGTGACGGCGAGCAACAGGTTGAGGCGCCAATATGCCGTGGTGTCATTCACCTGAACCCAAGACTCGCTGAAGCGCTGATTGATTGTCCGAATTCCCGCGCCGTGGACGAAAATAATGACAATCATTATCAACGTGCCGAAAACAATTTCCAAAACCGGCTTGGGAGCTGCCCCTTCGTCCATCGAGTTGTCTTTCTAGCCTAATGAATGCGAGTCCGATTGCTTGAAGGAAGCACTCTCGTGGGGATTTGGCCGTAGTTGCCAGTGCGGCCAGCACAATCGGGAGTGCGAGCCGGCCGCATCAGGCTCCGCCTCCTGTCTGCGATTGGAGTTTGGTTCGGTCTGAATTAGAGGGCGCCATCACCTGGACCTTTGCGTGTGTCGAACCAGAAACTTGCATTCTCCGTCATACGATGAATCCGGCAACCCGCGCGACGAACCAGACGGATGCCATCGCGTCGGTGTCGCGCGCCGGATCGGCTGCATCGGATTGCTTGACGGCCGCGCTCGCCCGCCTCAATAGCACGGCGGATAAGGGTAATATCCGCAGGCAGCACTATAGGGATTGTAGTAAGGAGCCGCCGCAGCCGCGCCAATGGCGGCACCGGCAGCCACGCCCGCCGCAACGCGTGCGCCACCATACCAGGCCCCGTTGTAAACCGGAGCATGCCAGTAGCCGCCCCCGCCATAGCCCCCGCCGTGGAAGCCGCCGACATGGGCGAAGGTGGCGTCACCCACATGCGCGTAGCTGCCGTGGAAGCCGCCGCCGTGGAAGCCGCCGCCAAAGTTATCGATGAAAACCGCCGCCGGACCAGTGGCGCCATCCAGATTTCCTTCCAGGACAGCAACATCGAACGTCAGCGTTGTTCCCTCCAGCTTCGGAGTTTTCAGGGTCACGACCACGTCGCTTATATCGGATCCATCGCCGCCGAGCATCGAGACTGTCGCATTCGGGGGGTCGATGGCAAAGTTGTCCTTGCCTTCATCCCACTGCATGATGAATTGCTCGGTGGTGACATGCCCTGCGGCCCGCACCGGTCGGTCGGCGAATACAATTGCGTTCTTGGATACGCCTGTCAGGACCAGTTTGCCGCCCTCCAGCTTGGCGCCTTGCGAGTTGACGACGGCGAGCGATGGCACCGGACCGGTCGGAGTAGCCGCGCCGATGGTCTTCTCCAGCGGGACATGCGGCTTCTTGGTTGTATCCTGGGCGACGGCTCCGGTGGTTGCCAACCCCAGGCCTCCGACAAAGAGCATCAGACGTGCGGCGTGATTGAATGTCATGGCAAATCTCCTCAGATGTTAGCCGCCTTCGGCGGACCTGATGTCACCACACTGGACGCCAACGCCCAGTATGAACGAGAGTAGCTGCACAGCACCTCCCGATCCCCCGCGAAGCTACTTGACCAACCCAATATTGAGCAATTGAACCCGACGGTTGTCGGCCGCCTTCGGATTGGCCGCATCGACCGGCATCTCTGATCCCGCTCCAATCGCGAAAAGGCGATTCGGTGCCACCGAAAAGGTCGTGCTCAGAGCTTCCGCTATGGCTTCGGCGCGGCGCGCGCTGAGTTTGAGATTGTGTTTGGCATCGCCGGTAGCATTGGTATGCCCCACGACAAGAAATTTGTAGCGGAGCAGCAGCGGATGGTGGAGCGCGTCGGCGATCAAGCCAAGCGTCCTATAGGACCCGGGTTCGATTGCGACGGAGTTATTCTCGAAGTTGATCTCGACAAAGAACTGCGGGAGGGTCGCCAGTTGGCTCCAGTGAGGCAGGCCGGCAATCCCCTTGCCCGGGTTGGAAGCCACTTCCTGCACAAGCATCGCCACGTCGATGGCTGATGCCGCTTCGGCGACCTGTCCTAAGGTGTTGACGAGTTGATGTTCACTCAACTGCTGAGCCCCGGCGTTGCCGGCAGCGGCCAATAGAACGGTCAGCGCCAAGGTATTGCGAAATCGACGAATAGACATTTTCTTTTCTCCCGGTCTCAACATGGGTCACCGCCATCCAGCATCGGTGATGGCCTGACTGCATTTCGCGCCGACGATACGCGTCGCCTTCAGGAGACATCCAAGAATGTGCGCCTTGCCCGGGACCACGCCTCTGCACGCCCGGGCCGCATCACGCGCACAGATCTTGTCGACGCTTGCCTGCGCCGCCAGTCGTAGCTGGATCGAGGCGATCACGTCGGCCATGGTCGAGGTGCAGGCCGGTGAGACCTTCGCCTGATGCTGCGCAAGGCAGTTCTGGATTCGCCCATTGCCGAGATTGAGGCCTTTGCAGAATTTCTTGACGTCGGCGCCGCACTCCTTGGCAAGCAATGTTGCGGCGTCGGCATAGCTGATGGTTTGCGTCCGCCCGACCCCGGTTTGGACAAGAACGGCAATCAGGACCGTTCCGCTAAGAACGCTCAGTCTCTTGGCCATGCGTCACTCCCATCTCTGGTTGCTGTCGTTCAAAAATTTCGCCCAACCGCAGACATCAGCTCACGGCGTCGGTTGGCGCATTCCCAATGAACGTTGGCCCATTGCTTGACCCGACGGAACGTAACTAACTGTATGCTACGGGCAGAATTGCAGTCGTTCCGCGAGGGCGAGGCGGGCGCACGAAATGAACAGGCTCTGAGTGGTATCACCGAGTCCGAATGTGTCGCCGTCAGGCGGCGGCAGATAATCCCGATAGGCGATCGGCAGGATGGTGCGCGAAATCATGTTCCAGTCTTCGCTGATGGAAATCGGAATGACTGGCTGAACGTTCGTCGTAAAAGCAAAGCCGTCATCGTCCGCGCCGGCGCCGACATCGAAGTTCATCTGAAACGGAACGCTGATAAGGCTCGCGATAGGATTGGAGAGCTGCTTCGCCAGTTCGTCGGCGTCTTGAGCGAACGACTCGCCTGTGTAGGCGATCAAGCACGCAAACGCAGCCAGTGCAGCGGCAGGACGGTCGGTCATCGGTTCCCTCCCGAAAAGGAGCATGCGGCGGCTTGCGCCGCCGCATGCTCCATTCATCATTTCACCAGTTCGATCTCGCTCGGCCGCCATTCCTTGGTGAAGAACGGCTCGAGCGGGCTGTAGAGCCGCAGAAGCGTAAACCAGCCTTTCTTTGGGTCGGTCTGGATCCAGTTGCCCCGAGCGACGCCGTCGGGCTGGGTCGGGCCGAAGTAGATGGTCGTGGAGCCGTCGGCAGCGGCCTCGGCTGCAGGCGAGGGGAAGCTCTGGCTGCCGGCGCGCGGATAGCCTTGCGGCGTGTCGAGCATCGACCGAGTCATGTTGTCGTAGAGCGTGAACGACCAGAAGTTTGCTTCCGGAATGTCCTTCGGCAACGCCACCTTGTAGGTCTTGGCGCCGTCAAAGTAGTTCTTGTCGGCATCCGTGAAGGCAAACAGATACTGCGACCCGATACCAGTCAGGCGCATAGCCATGCCGGGCGTGATGCCGGTGATGCCGTAGAAGAAATTGGTGCGCGCATCCATGGTGCGATAGCCGGTGGCTGGATAGGGCTTGACACCCTCGGGCGTTATTTCAGGGATCGGCGTCTCGAACTCGTAACCGGTCTGGAACAAGTAATTCATCCAGGCTGAGTTGGGATAGTAGAACCAGTTGGGATCGCGCGGGGACATGAACAGGCTGCGCGAGGTTGCGTTGGCGACGGCCAGCGCCTCGGTCATGATCTTCTTGATGCGCTCGTCGGGCGCAAAGGGTTTGCCCTTGACGATGCCGATCGCCGCGATCGGGCCCATCAGCTCCGGGTCGAGCGAGGTGGCCGGCTCGTTCTGCACAACCTCGTTGAGCATTTCGTAGAAGCTCCAATCATTCGGCGGAAGGGTGTTCATCACCTTGCCGCTTCCGTTGTGGAACACGGTCGGCGGGGGCGGGGCGATCTTGCCGAGCTTGGTCTTGCCGGCCAGGAAGTCGGCGACGGGAGTGCCGACACCGCCGATTTCGTAAGGATAGACCTTGGTGAACTTCTTGATTACTTCGACCGCCGGCTTGGGATCGTTGTTTTCCAGGAACGACCGGCCGAACCACACGATGGAATTGGTGCGGGCGTGCGCGACGAAGAATCCGCCTTGCGGCAGTGGACCCGTGTAGTCCGGCCCGACGATCAGATATTTGCCGCCTTCTCCGCGGTCGGGTCCAGGCCCGCCGAGGTCGATGACCCACCGGAACCAGGCGTCCTGCACAGCGCCGAGAAACTTGGGCGGAGTCTCCAGCACCACCGGTCCCTTGCTGAGATCGAGGGTGCCCATCACGTAGATCGTATCGGCATTCGCGGTCAGGAACAGCGACTTGGCATCCATCAACTCTTCGAAAACAATGACCTCGTTGTCCTTGACGCCAACGCTTTCCAGACCCTTGCGGAAGCCCTGAATGCTGACGCCACGCAAGTTGTCCATGAACGCGCGGTAGGCGTAGGTGAAGTCGAGGTTGTCGTAGAGCCTCTCTGCGGTGTCCTTGCTCGGCACGCCGTCCTTGAACTCGAACTTGCCGATGTTGGTGTCGACAATGTCTGGCGTGACCAGTTCCGGCGGGATTTCGGTCGACTGCGCGATGCTGCCGGCAAGGACGGTGGACGCGGCGAGGAGTACCATCAATCCAGCGCGCCTGTTGGGTATTCGTCTCATAGGTTAGTCCCTTTCTTTCGCCACAAATCTGGTTGTGCTCGCCCCAATCCGGCACGGCGATTACGGCTTTCCAAGATGCCGGAGGAAATCGATCATGTGGGACGCCGCTGTTTCGGGCTGTTCCACGGGCATGAGATGGGCCGCCGCAGGCACGTTGATCAGCGTCGCGCGATCGCCCAGCTCCTTTTGGAGCGCCTCGCCGTTCTCAGGAGGCGCGATTTGATCCTCCGCACCCTGCAGGATCAGATATCTCGTCTGCCCCGGAGGCGCCCACCAGGCGTCGAGCGGCGTGGCTTCGGCGGCCCGCCTTTCGATCGGCCCGGCTTCGGGAGCACGAGAGGGCTTGAACAGCGCCCAGATCCGTGCGGAATCTTCCGGATTGGAAACAAAATACGGCATGGCCGCCAGCACCTCGGCGTCGCTTGACGCCGGGTCGAGGATAACCGCCAACGCGTGGCCGGCGGCCGGCTTGGGTTGTACCTTCCCGCCCGCCGCCAGCAGTATGACACTTCGCGTCAACTCGGGATTGGATGCGGCCAACATGCGGGCCACACGGTTGCCAAAGTCGTTGCCTGCCACATTGACCGGTCCCAGCTTCAGGGCCTGAATAACGCCCGCGACATCGTCCGCAAACGTCTGGAGCGTGATGCCGGTGCTTGAACCGGTGCTTTTGCCCGAGCCTCGGAAGTTGATGCCGACGACACGGTACCCAGTTTTGGCGAGGGCTTCCGCCAGACCATCCAGATAGCCGATGGTAAGGGTTGCGCCCGGTAGCAAGACGATCGCCTCGCCTTCGCCTCGGCTCACGTACTCGATGCTGGAGTCGGCGAGCTTGACGATACCGGTCTCGACGGTCTGTGCGTGCGTGATTGTTGGGGATGTCAGCAGCACGAGGGCGGCGGCAACCACTATCGCGCCGATCAAGTTTGTTTCAACCCAAGGGGTCGGTCGCGCCTTCAGCGACAGCGCGAAGGGCAGTTGCGACGATCGAGTGAAAAGTCGACGTGAGTGCCGAAACAGTGAGACGTTCATTTCGGAAGTCCTTTGGCGATTGCGACACGATCTTCCTTTGTCCGTCCGGCCGGATGATCAGCAGAAACCGAGATGCGAGGTCGATGTGTCCACGGGCTGCGCCATACGCGCGGCCGGCCGATAGCGGCGGCAAAGTTCGGCGGCCCCGATCACGCTCAGGGCCGCCGATGTCCGCCTCAGTTCAATTGCACCGTCAACTTGTCGATCGTTCCGGTGAACTCGAACGGCACGCGATAGTCCTTGTCCTCGACGCCGGTGCGGGTATCGACGCCGACATCGAATGTCTCGTCCCACGGCATCAGGGCAGGCACCGTATGGGGGATTTTCTGGCTGGCGACCTCCTTGCCGTCCACCTTCAGGACGCCGCTGCCGCCGCTGGCCATGTTGTGACTGTCTGACGTGAAGTCGAAGACGATGGTGTGCTTGCCCGGCGTCAGCGCGTCAGGGCCCTCCCAGCGGAATCGCTGCAGGTCCATGAAATTGTAGAGAAACACCGGCTTGCCCTTGAGCAGATAGAGGCCGTAGCCGGCAAATTTGCCGCCCGTCGTGACGAGCATGCCGTCGGCGCCGTTTGCGGGAACCTCGATATCCGCGGTGATGGTGTAGGACTTGTTCACGACGTTGGGCGCGTCTCCGCCGGGCAGGCCCGAGATCACGCCAGCATAGGTGAACACCTTCCGTCCGGCGGTCGCGCTTGGCCGGGGTGTCTCGAGGCGCTCGAGGATCGAGTTGTCGAGCGGGAACACGTCGTATTTCGCGGCTTCGAGCAGGAACAGTTGCTGCATTTCGCTCAGCTTGTCGGGATTGGTCGCCGCGAGGTCGTTTGCCTGGGAGAAGTCGTCGGTGAGATTGTAGAGTTCCCATTTATAGCCGTTGACGACTTCCGGCATCGCGGCCTTCCCCATCAGCCAGGGTGCGGCTGGTGGGGTTGTGCATGCATACCAGCCCTCGTGGTAGATGCCTCGGTTGCCGAACATTTCGAAGTACTGCGTCTGTCGAGCGGAAGGAGCTTCGGCGTTAGCCTTGTCCCAGGTATAGGCCATGCTCACCCCTTCGATCGGCTTCTGGGCAACACCATTGACCATCACCGGCGCCGGAATGCCCGCGGCTTCGAGGATCGTCGGCACGATGTCGATGACATGGTGGAACTGGTTGCGGACGCCGCCGGCATCCTTGATGCGGGCCGGCCACGCCATCGCCATGCCCTGCCGCGTGCCGCCGAAATGCGAGGCGACCTGCTTGGTCCATTTAAACGGCGTGTCGAAAGCCCATGACCAGGCCACCGACATATGCGGGTAGGTCTGGTCGGAACCCCACGCGTCATAGAACTTCATCTGCTCGGCAACCGGGACTGTCAGGCCCTCGATGGTGATCAGTTCACTCGGCGTGCCGAGCGTGCTCCCTTCCGCGCTCGTGCCATTGTCGCCCTCGATGTAGATGATGAGGGTGTTGTCGAGTTTGCCGACGTCCTCCACCGCCTGGATTACCCGACCGATCTCGTTGTCGGAGTAGGCCACGTAGGCGGCGAATACCTCGGCTTGCCGGGCGAAGAGCTTCTTGCTCTCGGGGTCGAGCGTATCCCATTTCGGCAGGTCGTCCGGCCAGGCGGTCAGCAGCGTATTCTGCGGGATGACGCCGAGACGCTTCTGGTTGGCGAATATCTCGTCACGCATGGCGTTCCAGCCGTTGTCAAACTTGCCCTTGAACTTCTCAATCCATTCGGGCGTCGGATGATGCGGTGCGTGCGTGGCGCCGGGAACATAGTAGACAAAGAACGGCTTGTCGGGCGCTGACGCGTTCAACTGCTTGATGTGGTTGATCGCGTTGTCGGCCTCGTCGGTGATCAGGTTGTAGCCGGGCTTGTCAACCCAAGGGAAAATCTGCGTGTGGTCCTGGAAGAGATAGGGCTGCCACTGGTTGGTGTCGCCACCCATGAAGCCATAAAAATAGTCGAAACCCATGCCGGACGGCCATTGGTCGAAAGGCCCGGAGCTGCTGTACTGGAAAGACGGCGTATTGTGGTTCTTGCCGAACCAGGACGTCGCATAGCCGTTCTGCTTCAGGATCGTGCCGATCGTGGCGTTCTCCACACCAAGGATGGAGTCGTAGCCCGGATAGCCGGTGGCCTGCTCGGAAATGACACCGAAGCCGCTCGAATGATGATTGCGTCCGGTAATCAGCGCTGCCCGTGTCGGCGAGCAGAGCGCCGTGGAGTTGAACTGCGTGTAGCGGAGTCCCGACTGCGCGATCCGGTCGAGCGCCGGTGTCGGGACGACGCCGCCGAAAGTGCCTGAGACTCCATACCCGGCATCGTCGGTCATGATCAGAAGGACGTTCGGCGCGCCCTTGGGCGGCACGATTTGCGGCGGCCAATAGGGCTTCGAGTCCTTGGCGCTGAGATTGATCTCACCGCCGAACGCGTCCGGCGGATTGGGAAGGTACCTCCCGTCGACAGTCGTCGTGGCGCTGGGCGAGCCCGGCGTACCGGTGATGGTCTGCGCGTGGATTGGCGCAATGTAGAACCCACTTGAGATCAGAAATGACGTTAGCAACAACGTGCGAGATTTCATGACAAGCCTCCTGCCTTTCACTTGATGTGATTGGATCTTCCGCGATTGTGTCTTGGCTATCTCCGCTGCGTCGGCGAACAGCGGGCTCTCGGCTCCGTTGCCCGCGGTTAGTCCCCTAATACAGGACAGCACGTCGATAGGTGCGGCGCGCCACGCCCGCATAGGAAACGGGAGTCAAAGGCATACCGATGACGTCGATGAAGACGGAGACCTCGGAACCCTCGTCGGGCATCTCCCCGTCGACGAGCTGGACCGTATAGGTGAGGTTGTTGCCCTCCAGCGCCGGGTCCTTGAGGACGACCACGACCTGCTTGAGTTGGTCTCCCTCGAGGATCGACAGGTCGGCGTTCGGCGGGTCGGAAAGGAAGCTGTCCGTGCCCTTGCTCCAGAACGGGATGAAGGCGGACGTCTTCATGTTTCCGGCGACACGCTCCGGGCGATCCGAGAAGAACAGCGTCGAGCTGCCGACATCCACCAGCGTCAGTTTGTTCGTCGTCTTGTCGTAGCTCATCGCATCGGCGGTCTGGACGAACAGAAAGTCGGCCATGTCTTCGGCCGCTTGTGCGCCCCGAGCCTTCAGCGAGGCAGCCGTCGCGGCGAAAGCCGAGGCGGCCAGAAGAAGGTTCCGTCTTGTCGTGAGCATGTCGTACTCCTTGTCCGGTGCACGTGTGTGAATTACCTTACTCAACGGCATGGTTGGCGCGTTTTCATTTGGGCGGAAACGTAAGTAACGGTAAACTACAGGCTATTCTGAAGTATCGAGCAGGCCTGCCATGGGTCATTTCTTCGGGAACAGAAGTGTAATTCCGGTGCGAAAGCCCCACCCATCCGGGCCGCTGTCGGGGCTTTCAGCCCAGTAGCGGACGCCGGCGAAGAGGCTGATGGGCTGCTTGTCGACGACGACAAGCTTCGCGACCTGGAAGTTGACGGGAACGGACCATTCCTCCGCCTCCCAGTTGTAGGTGCTCTCCGTGTTCAGCGTGAACGTCCAAGCGTCCTTGGTCGTGTAGGAGACGAAGGGCTGCAGGAACGTCGAACTGATGTCGCTGCGGTCGCTGTCGCCGGCGAACGACCAGATGTGGTTCGCCAATGCGCCGACCGTCCATCCGTGGCTCTGCTTCAGCACGACTGCGGTCGGGCCAGCGCCCCATTTGCGGCCGCCGAGCAGGTCGTCGGTCGCGGTAGGAACCAGAAACGCCGGGCCGACGCCCCAGACGATGCCGGACTCGGTCGGTTGGGACGGCGAGAAGAACAGGCTCTGCGTGATGTCGCCGAGGCCGGATTGCTCGCCCGACGGGCCGGCTATGTCATTTTGCCAGATCACCGGCAGGATCGTGCGCGAGATCATATTCCAGTCGGCATTCAGCGAGACGGGGATGACCGGCTGGATGTTGACATAGGCTTTCTCGCCGTCGTTCGGGCCGTAGCCGCTGTCGTAGTTGAACTGAAACGGCACGCTGATCAGCGAGGCGATCGGGTTCGACAGCTTCTTGGCGAGTTCCTGCGTGTCGTCCTGGGCAGACGCCGCGCCGCTGAACAACAACGCCGGAAAGAACAAGGCAGTAACTTGCAGAACCCGAGTAGCAGATCGAATATCCATTGCCCCTCCATATCGGTGGGAAATAATGTCGGGTGTCACCGAACGCCCGGTGCTTGCCATGCTGCGCAGATATTAAATTCAACTGCTGGACGGGGCTCCGCCGCCCTGAGTGCTAGCCAACCGTTGCTGGCGTAGAGTAAGGCAGCCCATACTCCATAGGGCAAGTCGCGGGGGTGTAACTTACGTGGGCAACTGTAGTCCGAACGGCAGCAATCGTCCTGAGGACGATGCAACCTGACCATGTAAAGGTCGGCAACGGGTGGATAGTGTTGAAATTGGCGCTGCCCTTCACAGGTGAAGACCAATGGGGCCTCATGATGCTTCTGGAAAGGGCCGGCGATACGTTTCCTATAAGATCACTTGTGCCATGCGGTTTTTACCATTGCGGCGACGCCAGGCGCAGTGACGAAGAAAAGGCTTTGACGCCCTCAAGGTTGCACAAGGCAACGTCACTGATCTTGCGCAATACCATCGAGGGCGAATCGGACAATTGAATCAAAGATGCTTGGCTGGTCACTGACGCATACTGGATTTCAAAAGCCGCGTAGCAGGGCAACTCGGAGCGTCCGCAAAATGCGCTACTTCGGCCATGTGCCAATATTGAATGAGTGTCCGCAAGGGGTCGGCTACTGCCGCTCGACCTTGATCGCTTTGACGACAGCTCCTGGCGCTCCCCGCTCGTTCCATAGCCGGCACAGTAGACTGCGAGTGACCCGGGCGGCGATCATAATGATCGCCCACCAAATCAGCGTTTGTTCTCCGTTAGCGCTGTTTAACGCGAACCTCTCAAACATGGACGCCGAGTTAAGGCGCGGCCGTCCAAGTTACATGACGCGGAAGCCGGTCCCATCCTTTCCACATCGTCGAACGGAGAAGAGCCTGCATATGCTCTGCCAGATCGTGCTCACCGCGCGCCTCCGATCTTCAGAAGATATCGGGCCTTGGCCCGGCGATCACCTTCCCTGACCGCAGGATAGCGCATACAGCCAGCAGCGCCCTTTCCTCAGTCCGGCTGGCTCTGTCGTGGTCGCGGTTACTGCCGTCCATTTCGTGGATTGCCTTGCCGAACGCCGTGTACCCTGCCTTGTGCGCCTTTTATGGGCGTTCATGCCGACCGCGCTCGCTGCGGGATGTTCAGCAAATACCCCGTCACCCACGTAACTTACATTCCGCTACCGCCTCCATACGATTAGGCTACTGCGGTCCCGGGAAAACACGAATTGCGCCATGAGGATGGAAGACGAACCGCCGATAGACGAAGAGCGGTCTCGGCTGCAGCGCCAGTTTAGGCTCCGCCGCCTTTTGAAACAGTTTGGGGGCACGGAGCAGCGGCGCTTCGGGAACTGCGTGCCGCGTGCCAAGGAGAGCGCAATGAATAGCCGTCCAAGATCGTTGTGGATTCGATCCCTCGCCACGCGCGTTCTCTTATCGGTTAGTCTCGGAGGTCCTATTGCGACCGCCACAGCCCAAGACCAGAGCGCTGACGTAAGGATCGTTGGCGACCAGGTCCGAAGCCAGGCCTTTCCTTGCGACAATCCAAGCTCGGCTGAGCGTATCGAAGCGGAGTCCGCCCCCAATCACACCGTCTACCTGCTCAAGTGCGAGGGCGTGACCTACCGGGTGGTTCTGATTCCAGATCAAGCAGCTCAAGTGACCGAAGCTAAGTAAACCCGCCCCTGGCGGCGCGCTCCTGCATGGATCGATGCTTGACCGGATCGTAGTCCCTACAAGATCGTACACGCCTTGCAGATTGAGGCCTCGAAGATCTCGCGGACATCGAACTGACTGCCATCAAGGCTGACTGTCTTTGTCCCACCTGCAATTCCACCTGTAGGATACAGTTAGTTACGTTCCCTAAAGCAAAGCAATCGGCCAAGGTGACGCGTTCCTGCATGGATCGCTGCTTGGACGAAATTAAAAGCAACCAGGAGAAATGACCATGAACCTCAAGATGCTTTGCACGGGCGCGGTGGCACTTTCGATGTTGACCGGCGCCGCACTTGCCGAGCATGGCGGCGCCCTCGACGAGCCGACGAAAATGGCGCCCTTCTACACCGCTGCCGACATGAAGACCTTAAAGTCGGAAGCCGACTTCAAGGAAGCGTGGACGGGTTTGAAAGACGAGGATCGCGCCACGATAACGCAGGAATGCGGCGACATAGCCACTGCCCAGAAGCATGGCGACTTCTGCACGATGGTTGGCCACCAGTAAACGCAGCCGGTTTGGTGAAGTCGGAGATGGCGGGCAGCGTTGCCTGCCATTTTCCGTGACCGGATTTTTTCCCTCACCGCTCATGAGATTACTGGCGGGCGCGTTTATCCGGGGGACATTGTGGCTAACTAAACGACGCTTTCAGATCGGCCCACGAAACTTCCGCTAAGCGCCCATGGGCTGCCGGTGCGCTGGCCAGTATTAACCCGTAGCTTACTGTTATTTACGTTTCCTCACGTGAGCCAATCGGCCAAGGTCGCTCAGCCACAGAACAATTTAACCGCACAAGAGGAGAATCTTTATGCGAAACTTCATGACACTGATCGCGGCAACGTCAGTAGCACTTTCGTCTGGGATGGCAGCCTACGCACAAGATCAAAATCCCCTTCCCAAGGCCAGCGATGTGCTTGTCCGATACGGGGACGACGTCGAGGGCTGGACCGTCTATGCAAATCAAACCCGCGGAGATTGTTTGATCGTGCACTCAGATGGCCCAAATTCAGTGCAAATGGGCGTTACCGCAAATCACGAGGTCGGGTATCTTGGCGTGTTCACGAAGGAGGATATCGGCCTTCAGAACGGGAACAAGTCGGAAATCTTCGTCTCCATCGGCGGCCGTCTCTACGAGGGTGTGGCCACCAGCACGAGCGGCGAACTCAAGGGCGGATATTCTGGCGGCTACATCTTGACCGACGACCCGAATTTCAAGCGCGACGTGGCGAAGCAATACGAAATGATCGTGTTTCCGGAAACCGAGGGGACCTTTGTCGTCGATCTGAAGGGGACTTTCAAGGCAATGGCAATGGGCCGCAAGTGCCTTACGAAATGACCGCCGCTCTGACCACTCATTTGTCCTTTCATGGGTCCGGAGAACCGTGAAAGTAGACGCTAGGTTGGCGTTTGAAACAGGATTGGTAATTCTGTTTCACCTGACGCCTAATCGGGCACCGGCGCTATGTATGTCTTGGGTGGCGCGGAGCACCAGGTCCGCCGGCCGCGGTCGCGGGTCATCGCCCAAGCCACTCAGGGCGAGGAGGTCGCGTCGACCTTAATCAAGACGCTCCGTGCGAATGGACCCACGGCTTCATCTCCGACTTCTTCAACACTTTCGGTCTGATCCTGACATCGCTGTGGTCCTATGATGTCGCTACGAACCGCAATGTTGACGCAGTAAGCCATCCTGCGAACGACTATCACGCGATAGCCATTGCCCTTAGGTCGGATGTCTGGTTTGGCACGGCCCGAATTCCGTTCTCTCGGAATGCGTTGTGAACCGCCTTCAGTGCCGCCCGACGGATCTCGGATTGCTTGCCCGGTTTCGCCGTAAACTTTGCCTGAATGACCATGCCGGGAAGGGGAAGCATCAACCTGATGATCGAGATTGCCGGCCAGGCGGCGGCGCGCGGAGACGATGCAGGCGCCATTGAATGGTATCGGAGGATACTTGACGCTGACGGTTCCCAGCGTAACGCGCTCGCCGGGCTTGGAGTTTCGGCGTTGCGGCTCGGAGACTATGACCTGGCAATTGAAGTCACGGCAAAGCTGCTCAGCCATGAACCCGCCAACGCTCAGGCCTATGCGGTCATCGCCATCGCTTACTACGCAAAAGGCGACTATGATCGGGCAAAGGAGAACGCCGCCAAGGCCCGTGACATAGACCCTTGCATCCGCTTGGCGGATGAACTCGACCGCATGCTAGGCGACCGAGCTGACTGATGGGGAGGCCAGCGGGATACTCGAGGGACGAATTCGCGAAATCCAGCTCGCCAAGCATGCCTCAAAGCATGAAAGAAAGTGGAGCTTTGGTGATAATGTGACTCGAAGGATTGGTTGTTATTTGGGAGCCTGCTCGGTGACTGGGTAGATCAGTCGAGATCGGATTTTCGCGGGAGGGCAGCATGAGAGCGATCGAGATATCCCGGCAAAAGTCGCCATTTTTGGCGGTGTGCGTCATGGCCGCGCTGGCATTGGTGTGGTTGGCGGCAATGGGCAGCGCCTCGATGGCGCAGGCGCAGCAAACTTCGACCATGCCGGTGGCGGATGAAAAATTTCAGGCGTTCATCAAGATGCTTGATGATCCCGACATCCGCGCGCGGCTGGACGCCATGGCAGTGCCCCCTGCGGACAAACCAGGTGCGCCAGCCGCCTCGCAGATGGCGGTCTGGGACAGCCTCATTCGCAGCCATCTCGTTGCGTTGCGTAACGCGGTTCCGCGCATCCCGGGCGAGGCCGCAAACGCCGTCCGAATTGTGAGGTCAGAAATCAACAACCGTGGATTCGCCACCATACTTGTTCTCTTCGCAGCCTTGCTGGCGCTTGGCTTCGGAGCGGAGTGGCTATTCAAGCGTGCGGTGGGCGGAGTGAAGCAGCCTGGCTCGGGCCAGGCAGCCGATGCAAGCGCCGCACGCGAGGCCAATCGTGCCGCCCGATTACTCCCGGAACTGGCGCCGCTCGTCGTGTTTTCCCTCGTAAGCGCTGGGGTTTTCCTGGCCTTCGATTGGCCCGCCTTGCTGCGCGTTGTCATCCTGACCTATCTGGTCGCATTCATCGTCGCGCGGGTGGTGATGGCCATCGGCAGGATCCTGCTTGCACCGAATGGCAGCGCCATTCCGGCGGGACAGGAGAAACCGCTCCGGCTTGTTCCGGCGAGCGATGCCGAAGCCCATTTCTGGTATCGCCGGCTGGCCGTTTTCACCGGCTATCTGATGGCCGGATGGGCGACCGTCAGCCTGCTTCCGCACCTGGGCTTTTCGCCGGATGCAACGCGTTTGATCGCCTATCTGCTGGGCATCGGGCTTCTGGTCCTCGCCGTCGAGATGGTCTGGCGGCGTCCAGGCGGACCAGCGACCACACAGCGCATAAGCACGAGGGAATGGCTCCTTACCATCTACCTGGTTCTCCTCTGGGGGCTCTGGGTCGCCGAGCTCAACGGCGCGCTATGGCTCGGCATCTATGCCTTGCTATTGTCAAAGGCGTTGACCATCGCCGGCAATGTGGCAGAGGCGCTGGTGGTCCGGCCGGACAATGCCACCTCGGCGAATTCCGTTCGCACAGTGCTGATCAACCGCGGCGTTCGCGCGCTGGTGATCCTGCTCGCGGTGCTGTGGCTGAGCCTGGTCTGGCGCCTGGACCCAGGTGTAATGGCAGAAGGTAATACCACGATAAACCGCATCGTGCGCGGCCTGTTCCACGGTGTCCTGATCTTGCTGGTTGCCGATCTCATCTGGCAACTGGCGAAAGCCTATATCGGCCGGACGCTGGAACTGGCCGCGGTCGACGACACAATCACGCCGGCTGAGGCGGCACGCCGGAGCCGGCTCAGGACCTTGCTGCCGATCTTCCGCAACATCCTGGCTGTGCTGCTTGCTACTGTGGCCGTTCTCATGGTGCTTTCGGGGCTCGGCGTGCAGATCGCTCCGTTGATCGCCGGCGCGGGAATCTTCGGGGTTGCCATCGGCTTCGGCTCGCAGACCCTGGTCAAGGATGTGCTCAGCGGCGTCTTCTACATGCTCGACGATGCCTTCCGGGTCGGTGAGTACATCGAGAGCGGCAGCTACAAGGGAACCGTCGAATCGTTCAGCCTACGCTCGGTGAAGCTGCGCCATCATCGCGGCCCGGTGTTCACGGTTCCGTTCGGCGACCTTGGCGCGGTGCAGAACATGAGCCGCGACTGGGTGATCGACAAGTTCAGGATCCGGGTGTCGTTCGACACCGACATCAGGAAGGTGAAGAAGCTCTTGAAGGGTATCGGCGCGGAATTGCTTGCTGATCCTGAACTGGCGCCGGAGATCATCGAGACGGTGAAGATGAAGGGCGTCGAGCAGTTCGGCGACTTCGGCATCGAGCTGAGCTTCGCCTTCATGACCAAGCCCGGTCACCAATTCGGCGTCAGGCGCAAGGCCTACACCATGATCCAGCAGGCGTTCGCAGAGAACGGCATCCATTTTGCCCAGCCCACGGTCCAGGTGGGAACCGATGAGAAGCAGGCGGCCGTGGCTGCGGCTAATGTGATATCGCTTGCCCAGCAGAAAGCAGCCCAGACTGTACAGGGTGAATAGAAAGCGGCGATCATCGAGTCGGCGTCGAGAAGCAATGGTTGAAGCAAGGACGTCGGTTGATCTGTTGACTCTTGTAAATGTGCGACTCTGGCGGACCAAGATGTTCACGCACGGACCGCTCAGTGTGAACGCGCCTGGCTCGAAAAAAAAGCCGGATTTGGTGAAGAACACCGGCATACCGCCCGAGCAGGTCGTCGGCAGCAGCGGCAAGACCAGTTTCGAAATGCGCGACGGGACACCGGTACTCATGCGGTTGCCGGAAATCAACTTCATTGACGACAAGGCGGGCAAGCCTGTCGGCATCCACCAGCACATCGGTCGCCGGCCAATCGCATCTTTGCGCGCCCAACTATTGCCGGCGCTACCGCCCGGCCGCGCGGATGGCGCAGCCGATCGATACGTCGACGTGCCATTTAGGTTTCCGCTGCATTGCACGCAGAACGTGACAAATACTGCAAAAAAGGCCCGGCCTAAGGCTTGCCGAGACAGACAGGGAGGATCGAAGCATGACGGGCAATGATATGTTGAAGGTCGGCGCTGCGGCGCTGGCGCTGCTGCTTGCCGGGTTTGGCTCGGCGCATCCTGTCTTTGCACAAGAACAGGTCGCGGCGGCTGACGGCAGAAAAGGCGGAGCTTATGCTCATTGAACAGGAAAGTTAGGCCAATAGCTGCCGCTGGCTGAATATCTGCAAGCGTTCCCACTCATCGGCTAGCGCGCAATTGCACGATCAAGTCGGCAAGTTGCGCGTTGTCCGGTTGCTGCCGGGCAAGTTCTTCAGCCAGTCTCAGCGTTTCGGGGTAGCGCCGCAACTTAAGCCCAAATTGAATGGCGGTGCCGAGCAGGTTCGGATCGGCGGAGCCGTTGGTGACCGATTCGCCAAGCATTTGGAATGCATCGCCGGTGCGACCGACCGAGTCGAGAGCTATCGCTAGCGTGGTCCTGTATTGAACATTGGCTGGAGCAAGCCGCACCGAAGCCTCCAACTCGCTTATTGCGCCAGTCATGTTTTTCGCGCGAACCAGCGACAGGGCGTGACCGTATCGGAGCAGCGGATCTTCGGGCGAAACCCTAATGGCCTCAGCGTAGGTGCTTTCCGACTTCTCGTTCTGGCCGGTCGCCCTGTAAAGTTCGGCCAGATTGGCGTGCGCTCCGGCGAGGCTGCTGTCGAGAGAGATGGCGCGACGAAGCGCAGCTTCCGCTTCAGCCGCTTGGCGTTGCCCCATCAGGAAGAGGCCGTAGCTGTTCTGTGCTTCCGCCATATCCGCATTCGCCTGCACAAACGCGCGAAGGTCTTCCACCGCAGCGTCGAAATCGCGGCGTTGATCACCCAGCAGGTCGCCGGTCGGCGCATTGCCGAGAGCCATTACGGCGGCCACCCGTACAGCGCGGGTCTCATCGGCAAGAAGTTTGCCGACGGCCTCGAGCCGCAGCTCAGGCGGGAGATTGCCGGCCGCCTGTGCCGCACCCAATCGGATGAGGGGATTGGAATTCTCGGTTGCGGCCCTCGCATCGGCGACGACTGCCTCGCCGCCGATGCGACCCATCTCCGCGATCGCGCTGCCTTTGACGATGCCAGCCTGCTCTCGGTCGGCGACGAGGGCACGCAACGCCATTATCGCCGCCGGATCGTTACGGGCCGCACCTCCGAAGGCATGGGCAATCGTCGGGCGCTGGCGCCAGGCTACGCCGTACCATGTGTCCATGGTTTCCGCCGCCCACGCGTTCGTCTCTTTTGCATGGCAGGTCGTGCAAGCGTTCGGAGTGCCGTAAGCGATAGACAGATCGGGCCGTGGAATGACCAACGAATGGTCGCGCCGCGGGTCAACTTTCATATAGGTGCGCTCGGGCATGTGGCAGTTGGCGCAGAGCGCTCCGGCGGACTCAACAGGGTGGTGCGTGTGCGCGGGCGTGTCGAAACTGCCGCTTGGGTCGAAGTCTGCAAATCGTTCCGGCTTAGTCTCGGTATGGCACTGGGTGCATACGGCGTTGCCCTCGGCTTTCAGGGTCGCCTCGTGTTGCCTGTGGCAGTCGAGGCAGACGACGCCGGCTCTCGCCATCTTGCTCTGCTGGAACGAGCCATATTCGAACACCTCGTCCAGGATCTGCGCGTCGGGAAAGTAGAGGTCCGGGCGCAGCAGGTCCGGCGAGAAATGATCGAGAAGGGCTTTGCCTGGTCCGTAGCCGCCTAGAAGTTTCGTGCGTCGAGAATGACAGCCTAGGCACACATCCTGGTCGACTGGGGCGAGGCCAAAGTTGGCGACCGACTGTAAACTGCCCGCCTCAGCCCATTCCACATGTTTCGCGCCGCCGCCGTGGCATGACTGGCAGCCGATGCTCGTTGCGACATAGGTCGATTGGTACTCGCCGGTCTCCGGCTCAAAATTCGCTTGGGGATCGGTCGAATGACAGTCGATGCAGGTCCGGTTCCAGCGATAGAATGGGCCGGTCCAGTGGTAGGTCGTACCGGGTCTCGCGGGCTTGCCCGTGCCGAGCCAGAACCATTCCTGTTTGGTCGTGTCCCATGCGATATCGAGCGCCTGCAGCCTGCCGCCGCCGATATCGATGAGATATTGCTGTAGCGGTTCGTAGGCGAATGTATATTTGACTTGGAATTCGCCTTCCTTGCCGTCTGGCCCCTCCGTGCGGACAAGGTACTCGCCTCCACGCTTTAAGAAAGTCGTCAGAATGCCGTCATGCTCGAAGCGGGCGCCGTCGAAATTCGCGCGCACAGTGTTCTCGTTGGCGACCGCCATCGCCTTGGCGTGGTTCGATTTGGAAAAGGCGGCCGCTTGGTCAGCATGGCAGGAGGCGCATCTTTTTTCGTCGACGAACCCGTCATGAATGGCGATTTGTGGATCAGATGTGGAACCACCTATTTCTGCAGCCAGACCGGCCCTGGGCGTAGCTATCACAAGCAAGGAGCCCAGCGCTGCTATTGCCAGACTAGCAGCGGCTCGGCCAGGCAAGTTACGGTCATTCATGATGGGCTTCGCTCGGTTGGCATGAGCACGCTGTAATGCCAATCACCAGCTAGGACGGGTGATGGGGCAGGCGCTCGAACGAGCGTCTAGAAAGAATGGGCATAGCTTAGTTCGAAGCCTATCGTGTCCGGGTTCCAGTCCTTCCAGTTATACTGGACCTTGCTCGAAACTGAATTGTGCTCGTCCAGTTTGAAAGTGAAGCCGGTCGCAAGCTGCGGCGTTAGGTAGTCGTCATCGACATCGAATGCATCGCGGTATCGAAACGCAATGGCATTCCAGGTCACTGTGTTGTTGAGCTTTATATCAGCCTCTGCGCGCAGCACATAGTATGCAATGTCGTCGCCGTCCCCCGATACCTGCATCCGTGCGCCAACCCCGACGCTGCCCTTGACAGAGACTATATCGTTGAAATGAACTCGATAGCCTGCCGTAGTTTCGAGGTTTGCGGTCGCGGAGTTGCTGAAGGCAGTGTCGGAATATTGGACCGAGGCACCCAGAATGACGCCGACATCAAACGTGTGCGACGCGCTGATATCGACCTTGGTGCTTTGCGGAACGCCCAGGTCCTGTTCCTGCCGGTCGGACGTCACCGATATTCCTAGGGACGTGCTTTCTGCCATCGCCTCGGATGTTGCGCCCAACACTGCCAGCACCGTCAAAATCCTGATAGTTCTCGCCTCCCGAGGATGCTCAACGACAAGCGGGACGCGCATTCGAGAATGTTGGTTCACGTTACGCTCGCACTCAGTTTGCCACGCCCAAATTGATGAGATGCACACGCCTGTTCACCGCAATTGCGGATCTCGTTGTTGCCGAGATTGAGGCCCCTGCAATATTTCTTGATGTCTGCGCCGCAGTCTTTGGCAAGTACCGTGATGGCGTCGCCATAGCTGATCGTTTGCGCTCGCCCAGGGCCGGCGAGCGCAAAAGAGGCCATCAGGATCAGACCGCTGAAAATCATCTTGTAAACCATGCTCAGCGTCCTTGTTGCAGATTGTCTCAATAGCACGGGGGGTAAGGATAATATCCGCAGTACGGCGGATATGCGTATGGGGCGGCAGCGGCCCCGACAGCGGCGCCAACAGCAGCTCCGGCAACTGCGGCCCCCGCCACAGCGCCAGCACCATACCAAGCTCCACGATAGACAGGAGCATGCCAGTATGCGCCACCGTGATAACCGTATCCGCCACCATGCCAGACCGCGCCGCCGTAGCCGCCCACATGGGCGAATCCGCCACCGCCCGGTCCGCGAAACGCGAAGGCGTCAATGAAAAGTGCCGCAGGCCCGCTCGCATTGTTGAGACTGCCTTCCAGAACGGCAACGTCGAACGTCAGCGTGTTCCCCTCAAGTTTCGGAGCCTTGAGCGTAACCACGGCATCATTCACCTCCGAGCCGTCTCCCCCAAGAACTGAGACCGTTGCGTTCGGCGGGTCGACGGCGAAGTTGTCCTTGCCCTCATCCCACTGCATAATGAACTGCTCGGTCGCAACATGACCGGCGGCCCGCACCGGCCGATCGGCAAAGACGATTGAGTTTTTCGAAACGCCGGTCAGGACGAGCTTGCCGCCGTCGAGCGTGGCGCCCTGCGAATTGATGACGGCGAGCGACGGAATCGGTCCTGTCGCCGTAGCCTGGCCGATCGTCTTTTGCAGTGGCACGTGCGGCTTCTCTGCGGAATCCTGTGCCATTGCGCCGGCAGTCGCCAAAGCCAGGCCGCCTGCGAGGGCTATCGTGGTCATGATGCGATTGACGTTCATAGAATTATCCTCTCGTTTAAGTGGCGGAATCCAAGCGTTCACACGCTGGCTCTAGTTTCCCGGAAAGATCTGCTTCCAGTCGGCCTTCATGTCCACGATCGTCCATTTGTTGATGGCGGCGGCGTCGAGAGCCAGGTCGAGATGGCCGAACTCGCTTTTCCGGTCGTAGGCATATTCGCGCTCGGCGTCGGTGTGATGAACGATCAAGCCGAACTGCAGACCGTCGGCGAGAGTCGTCCATTGCAGCATTTCAAGATCGCCGTCCGAATTGCCGAACGCGGCAATAGGCTTGCGGCCGATATGCTCCTGAATGCCGACCGGCTTGCCGGCCTTGTCGTCGATGAAGTTGACCTCGGGCAATCGAAACAGCGTCGGCGCGCCGTCCTTCATCGCGAACTTCGTCTTGATCGAAGAGCCGACCACCTGTTCCGGCGGAACGCCGTAAACCTTTTCCGTCCAGGGGCGCATGAACTCGACGCCGCCGCCAGACACGATGAAGGTTTTGAACCCGTTGGCCCGCAGATAGGCGAGAAGTTCGAGCATCGGCTGGTAGACCAACTCGGTATAAGGCTTCTTGAAGCGTGGATCGCGCGCGTTGGCGATCCAGTCGGTCACGATTGTCTGGAATTGCGTGACGGTCATGCCGGCGTGGGTCGCCATGATGAGTTCCACCAGGCCCTTTTCACCGGCTGCTGCGAGCGCCTTCATGTCGCCTTCGAGCACGGCCTGAAACGGCTGGGTGGTCGCCCATTCGGGATGACTTGGCGCCTCAGCTTTTACACGGTCGAGCGCGAAGGCGAGTTGCACATACATCGGATGTTCGACCCACAGCGTGCCGTCATTGTCGAACACCGCGATGCGTTCGGGCTCCGGCACGAAGTCGGGCGAGCCTTCCTTGCTCACCTTCTCGACGAACTCGACGATCGCAGCCTTCGGCGCGGTGTCGTTCCAAGAGGGCAAGGGGTCGGACTGGGCGAGCGCGACGGCCGGAGTGAGAGCTATCGTCAGGGATACAACGACGGCACGCGCGGCAGTCTGGATATCACGTGGCACGAACATAAGGTTCCTCCGCATTTCGATGATGCAATTCAAAGGGACCGTACCTGTACGAAATTGCTGATTCGAGCGGTTACGGTTCGCTCCAGGCCCGGATAAACTTCCCTTTCTTTTCATCCAGGACGGCTGCCGACTGGCATAGGGCATGCGCGGCCGATCGCAATTTGCGATCGGCCAGCCAGACAAGCTTTACTGACCTGCGCGTTGCTTGACCGCTGCCTCGATTTGCGCCTTCACAGCGTCGAGGTTGAAGCTTGCGCCCCTCTGCAGCGGCGGATACTCGATTGCGGTCTGGGCGAGGGCAGCTACCTGCTGCTGGACGAACACAAAGCGCCAGAACTCGTAGACAAACCAGCCCATAAAATTTCCCTGCGCGCCATCCAAAGTCCCGTTCTCAGGATCGCCAAAGCGCTCGAACGGGTCCAGGCGCAGGTTTGTCAGGGTGGGCGCGTTGAGCTGGTTCTTGACGCCGATCCAACCGTGGGGCTGGTCAATGAAGCGATACTTGTAGTCGCCTATGCGCACCGCTCCGAGAGTGCTTTCGCCAAAATAGAATACCTCCTGCCGGGCCGAGGGTCCCTTGCCGGTGACCAAGTCCAGCTGATTGTAACTATCGAGATGGTTCTTGTAGGTCTTGTCGCCGACGGTTTTGCCCTTCAGCAGTTCGTCCTTGATGTTCGGATTACCGGCAGCGGCAACGAAAGTGGGGAACCAGTCGAGACCGGAGATGATGCCATTTTCGACTGTTCCCGCAGGCACGTTGCCGGGCCAGCGTATCATCGCGGGGGCGCGGAAGCCGCCTTCATAGACGGTGCCTTTTTGCCCTTTGAACGGGGTATTGCCGCCATCGGGCCAGGTGAAGGTCTCCGTCCCATTGTCGGTCGTGAACACGACTATCGTGTTGTCGTCCACGCCCATGTCCTTCAGCTTCTGCATGGTCGCGCCCACTATGTCGTCGAGCTGGGCCATGCCCGCTTCCTGAAGCGACCATCCGTTCTCGGAATTGCGCAAAGCCTCATATTTGGGCGACAGATGAGTCACGATATGCATGCGCGTGGGGTTAAGCCACAGGAAGAACGGCTTGTTGTCCGCCTTCGCCTTGTCGAGCCACTTGAACGCGATATCGCGGATTTCGTCATCCACAGTCTCCATCCGGTCCGGATAGAGCGTGCCGGCGTCTTCGATCCTCTGCTTGCCGACCTTGCCCCAGCGTGGGTCTATCGTTGCATCGTCGGTGTCGGTGGCAAAGCTGTGAACCATGTTGCGCGGGCCGACCTTGTCCAGCAGATCCTGCGGATAGTTCGGGTGCGACGGGTCTTCCATAGCGTCGAGGTGATAGAGATAGCCGAAGAACTCGTCGAAGCCATGGACCGTGGGCAGGTACTCGTTGCGGTCGCCCAGATGATTCTTGCCGAACTGGCCGGTAGCATAGCCCAAGTCCTTGAGCGCTGTCGCAATGGTCATTGCTTCTGCCGGCAGGCCGACAGTGGCGCCGGCTTGGCCAACGGTGGTCATCCCGGTGCGAATTGGAAGCTCGCCGGTAACAAAGGCCGCGCGACCAGCCGTGCAACTCGCCTCGGCGTAGTAGTCGGTGAACAGCATGCCCTCGGCGGCGACTTTGTCGAGGTTAGGTGTGCGCCCGGCCATCATACCTCGATGGTAGGCGCCGATGTTCCAGATGCCGACGTCGTCTGCCATAATGACGACGATGTTGGGCTTCTGCGCGTCCTGCGCGTGCGCCGAACCGAGTACGCTGCAGAACATGGCCGCAGCAGCCAATGTCCCGATACCGTAACTGAGGATTTTACGACTCAATTTTGGCTCCTCTTGATTGCCTAGGATAGAAACCTGGCCAATCGCTCGAATTGGAAACGATCCGTGCCTGAGCGCCGGCACTTAACCAGTCGACCCGCTCGGGCTGACGCTACGGTAATTCTGAGCAAGTCTGGGTGATATTGTCCTTTGGGGAAGATGATCGCGGTGGCGAGCGTTGGGCGCGCAGCCAGGCTGACGCGCGACCGGACGCCCCTCGAAGTGGGGCGTCCGGCATGGCGGGTCAGTCGTGACCTGTCTTCATGCTCCGGACCTGCGCCATCACTTGCTCCAGATTGTAGCTTGCAGGGTCCTGGAGCGGCGGGAAGGCGATGTAGGTCTCGAGATGCTTCAGCCACAACTGCTGGCCGATGGGCAGGATGTTCCAGTCATAGACGTAGGCGGTGGACGGTGACGCGATGGAGCCGCCCATACCGGTGATTGTCTTGATCTGCTGTCCGACCGAAGTTTCGAACGGATCGCGCTTGATGTTGACGACCTGGGTCCAGGCAAAGGGCATTACACCGGCAATGAAGCCAGCCGGATCGTCTGATACCATCGCGAAATACATCTTCCAGTTCTTGTAGCGGACCGCCGACGGCTCCTTGCCGGAATAGTACAAGAAAGTGTCGCGCGCGGATGGCGACTTCCCTTCCAGGAAGTCCCGCTGATCGATGCCGTCGAGAGTGGTCTTGACGACATTCGGATATTTGCCCGTTTCGATCTCCTTCTTCAACCCATCACCCTTCGGGCCGCCTGCGATGTTCACGAGCGTCGGCAGCCAGTCGAGCGCCGAGAAGATGTCGTTCTTGACCGTGCCGGGCTCGATGTGCCCAGGCCAGCGCACGACCAGCGGGGCACGCATGCCGCCTTCCCAAGTGCTGAGCTTGCCGCCCTTGAACGGGGTGGTGCCGCCATCCGGGAAGGTGATCGTCTCTGCTCCGTTGTCGGTGGTGAAGACGACGATGGTGTTGTCGAGCTGGCCCATGTCTTCCAGCTTCTTGAGGACGACGCCGATGTTGTCGTCCATCTGCTTCATGCCGGCTTCGTTCATGCCCCAGTCCTTGCCGCCGGGCTCGCCGATCATATTCAGATATTTGTCAGGCAACACCGTCGTGATGTGCATGCGCGCCGGGTTGTACCAGACGAAGAACGGCTTGTTGGTCTGCTTGGGGTCGTTACGGTCGAGGAAGTCGACGACCTTGGCAGAGATTTCCTCGTCAATGGTCTTTGACCGCTCCAGCGTCAGCGGACCCTCGTCCTTGCAGGATTGATTTGCCGGGGATCCGTCGGAGGATGTGCACGCGAGCATTGGACGCGGTGGCGTCAGGCAGGTCGTTGTCTTGGGATCGACCGCGCCCGGAACCTCAGCCAGGCCTGGGATCGGTGTATTCATGCAAGGTGGCGCGATCCCCTGCTCGGTCGGGCTCTTGTTGATGTCGGGGAAGCTCACCCCCTGCATGGCGTCGAGGTGATAGAGGTAGCCCCAAAATTCCTGGAACCCGTGTGCCGTCGGCAGGGATTCGGTGGTATCTCCGAGATGGTTCTTGCCGAACTCGCCTGTCGAGTAGCCGAGATCATTCAGGAACCTGGCGAGGTGAGGCGTGCCGGCCCGCAGGTAGGACGGGCTTCCGGGAATTTCCGGCAGGACCATGCCGACGCGCACCGGCTGCATGCCGGTGATAAAGGCGGTCCGCCCGGCAGTGCAGCTCTGCTCGGCATAGTAGGTCATGAATTTCGCACCTTCCTGGCCGATGCGATCGATGTTGGGCGTTTCGCCGACCATCAGGCCCTGATGATAGATGCTGGGCTGCATCCAGCCGATATCATCGCCCATGATGAACAGGATGTTGGGCTTTTGCGCATCCTGGGCCTGTGCCGGCGCATGCGCGCCCCAAAGGACCGTCGCAGCAGTCAGTATCCCAATGCTGTAAGTAAGAATTTTAGAACTCATGTCAGCTCCTCCTGCTGGGCGAAATAAAATCGCCAATCGCTCGAATTGGAACGATTCTGCGCCTGTGCGCCGGCCTTTAATCAGACGGAGCGCGCAAGCTGACGCCACGGTAGCCCCGACGATGCGATGGTGATATTGTCCTTTGGGGAAGTTGTTCAGGTGCAGATGCGGTAACGCTGCCCGATCTACTTCCCGGCTAAGAACTTGGGCTACGAGGGGACATTCATCATGCTTCGCGATCCGCCTGTTCGGTCGCGCCGACGCGTGCAGAACGCGGTCGGGTTCCTTGCCGTTATGTTGGTCGCCATTTTCCTGGCTTGCGGCTTTGCGACCGCTGAAATCGTCGGTCGGTCCCCGCGCGTGCTCATCCTCCATCCGTATGACGAGTGGCTGCCCGCGAGTGCGATTGCCGGAGATAACGCCAGGGAGCGACTGCAGGAGGCGACGGCCGGCAAAATCGATCTGTTCTCGGAATATCTGGACCTATCGAGGTTTCCCGAGCCTGCTCACATCGACCGCATGGCACGGTACATGGCCGAGAAATACTTCGATCATCGCCCGGACGTCGTGATCGCGCTCGGAGAATCGGCAACCCGTTTCATCGTCAGTAACCGTGAGGCGATCGCGCCCGACGCAAAGATCGTGTTCTGCGGCTTCGGGCGCGACAGTGGTTCGAAACTCAACCTGCCGGCCGGTGTCGTCGGGGCTTTCAGCGAATTCGACATTGCCAAGACGCTTGAACTGGCCCGCGCCCTCCAGCCCGACGCCGAAAATCTTTTCATCATTGGCGGTTCGGCAGCTTTCGATCGCACTTGGCTTGACAGTGCTAGAACCGACCTCGCGGCCGCTTCAAAAGATTACGCAACCACCTACCTGGAAGATTATTCGATCAATGAATTCGTGGAGCGTGCCTCCCACTTCCCACCGGACAGTATTGTCCTGTTCCTCACCATTCTTGCCGATAGTACAGGCCGCAACTTCCTGCCCAAAGACGCTTTAGGAATAGTGGCGGCGAAGGCTAGTGCGCCGATTTATGGCCCTTATGACACTTATATTGGTCAAGGTGTCGTCGGCGGAAACTCGGTAACCTTCGAGTCCTTGGGAAACGCGGTCGCCGGCTTGGCTTTGGATGCACTCGCGGGAAAGCCGATCACAGACATCGAAGTGCCGCAAACATTCTTTGCCGACGCAAGGCAGCTAAAGCGATGGGGCCTGTCGGAAAGCGCGCTTCCTGCAGAGACCGCGTTGAGTTTCAGAGAACCTACGCTTTGGGAGCAGCATGGCGATTTGGTCGCGGGAGCCATTGCCCTGGTCGCCTTACAGGCCCTGATCATCACTGGGCTGCTCTTCGAGCGACGCCGGCGTTTCGCCGCCGAAGGTGAATCCAGGCTGCGTCTCCTTGAGCTGGTCCACATGAATCAGTCCGCAACCGCAGGCGCATTGTCGGCATCGATAGCCCACGAACTGAACCAGCCGCTCGGCGCCATTCTCAGCAACGCTGAGGCGGCGGAGGCCATCCTGAAGGGAAAGACCCCGGACCTGAATATCATCCAGCAAATTTTGGCTGATATCAAAGATGATGACCAGCGAGCCGGGAACATCATTCTGCGCCTTCGCGGCCTGCTCAAGAAAAGGAATGCGATCGACTGGCAGGAGTTCGACCTCAATGAGGTCGTCGACAGCTCCATCAATATCCTGCACGCTGAGGCGGAAAAGCGGCGCGTCGTTGTCAGCGCCGAAAAACCGGGCCATCGACTACCGGTCAGGGCCGACAGGGTTCATCTTCAGCAAGTCATTCTGAACCTGGCAACCAATGCGATGGACGCCATGACTGATGCCTCTACCATCGATCGCAAGCTGACGTTTCACGCCGCGCTGCATGATGACGCGAAGGTGGAGCTGTCGATTTCCGACACCGGGCACGGCATTCCGAAAAACCGCCTCGACAGTGTATTCGATGCGTTCTACACGACCAAATCCACCGGCACCGGGCTTGGGCTCTCAATCGCACGTGCCATTGTCGAAACCTACGGCGGAAAGATCTGGGCGGACAATCGTGCCGGCGGCGGCGCGGTATTCCGGTTTGTCCTGCCGCTTGCCGAAGCTGCCTGACCATGGAACCGACTGTCCACATCATCGACGACGACAGATCGTTTCGCACGGCGCTAGGCCGTCTCGTTGAAACCTATGGTTTTGGTGCGAGCTGCTACGAATCGGGTGAGGAATTTCTCGCACGTCTGCCTAAATCTGAAACCGGCTGCATCCTGCTGGACCTGCGTATGCCTGGGCTCAGCGGCCCGGAGTTGCAGGAAAGGCTTGCGCAAACCGTCCCGCTGCTGCCCATCGTCTTTCTGACCGGTCAAGGCACGATTTCGGCCGGCGTTCAGGCGATGAAAGGCGGCGCTGCCGATTTTCTGGAAAAACCCGTTTCGTCGAAAACCTTACGAGATGTGATTGATCGTGCGCTCGCCCACAATGAAAAGCGGCGCGCCGGTCACGACCTGCTTCAGGCGCTGCAGGCCAAAGTATCAGATCTCACGCCGCGCGAAATCCAGGTTTTCGATCTCGTCGTTCGCGGCAAGCGAAACAAGCAGGTTGCGTACGACCTGAACACCTCCGAGCGCACGATCAAGGCGCATCGGCACAGCGTCATGGAAAAGTTGGGCGTTACGTCCCTCGCCGAGATGGTATCGATCGCGGAGAGGCTGGGGGCCGTTCGGGCAGCGCAAACAGGCTCAAATCCAACATTCGGTCCTTCCCCAAAGGCCAATATCCAGCGACATTAACTCGGCTCACAATCTCTCCGTTGGTACTCGCATGCGTCGCCCCTTCGAGGAGCCGAATTTGGAAAGCCCGCCACGAACAGTGGCTGTCGTGGAAGACGATCCGAGCATGCGGAGAAGCATCGAACGGTTGTTAAACGCGCACGGTCACCAAACGCATGGATACGCGTCGGCGGAGACGTTTCTTGAATCCGATTTTGCCGGCACGATCGGCTGCCTGGTGCTCGACATTCACCTCGCCAACATGTCCGGAATCCAGCTGCGGCGCTGGCTTCGCGATTTCGGCTCTAGCTTGCCGATTATCTTCATCACCGCCGTTGACGACGAAGCGCTTGAAGCGGAGGCGCGCGACGCGGGCTGCGTGGCCTTTCTTTGCAAGCCTTTCGCAGCCACTTTTTTGCTGTCTGCTATCGATGACGCCTTGTTGGGATTGTCTAACGAATAAGTGACTTCGCGCTGCCGGGAGGCGCTTGCATGAAAGCAATCCAAACCATTCCTACGGGTATCGCCTTTGCCGTCGTATCTGTCTTTTGCGATTTCGCTGCAGCCCAGGACGACAGCCAGGAACTCGCCAAGAAGCTTTCCAATCCGATCGCGTCGCTGATCAGCGTACCGTTGCAGTTCAACTATGACAGCGGCTTCGGCCCTAACGACGGCGAGCGCGCCTATCTCAACATCCAGCCGGTTATCCCCGTCTCGCTTAACGACGACTGGAACATGATTTCGCGCACCATCCTGCCTGTCATCTGGCAGAACGACATCGCCGGACCTTCGGGCGAGCAATCCGGCCTTGGCGATATCACCCAAAGCCTGTTCTTCTCGCCCAAGAACCCGGGGCCATCGGGCATCATCTGGGGCGTAGGTCCGGTGTTCCTCGTTCCGACCGCGACCGAGGATCTGCTAGGCGGCGGCAAATGGGGCGCCGGTCCGACCGCCGTCGTCCTCAAGCAGATCGACGGCTGGACGTTCGGCGCGCTGGGGAACCACATCTGGTCCTTTGCCGGCGAGGGCGACCGGGCGGATATCAGCTCCACCTTCCTGCAGCCCTTCGTCTCCTACACGACTGCCGACGTGTGGACGTTCGGCGTCAACACGGAAAGCACATACAATTGGGAAACCGAGGACTGGTCGGTTCCAGTGAACTTCACCGTGGCTAAGCTTACCAAGTTTGGCCATCAGCCAGTGAGCTTCACCGCCGGGTGCGCTATTGGGCCGAAAGCCCCGACAGCGGCCCCGACGGGTTTGGATTCCGCGGCGCGGTGACGTTCCTATTTCCAAAATAGCCGCCCGGCACAAAGGCCTGCCGGGACGACGACAAGCAGGGAGGATAGAGCATGACGGGCAATAATATGTTGAAGATCGGCGCTGCGGCGCTGGCGCTGCTGCTTGCCGGGTTTGGCTCGGCGCATCCTGTCTTTGCACAAGAACAGGTCGCGGCGGCTGACGCATCCGGCGATGCGGCGGCCTCGCCGGAGCCGTTGAGCGCGGACGAGATGGAGGTGCTTGTGGCGCGCATCGCGCTCTATCCGGACGAGCTGATCGCGGTGATCACGGCTGCTGCACTCTATCCGCTGCAGATCGTCGAGGCGGCGCGCTTCCTCGACCGGTACGAGAAGGACAAGAGTTTGAAGCCGAAAGAGAGCTGGGACGGCTCCGTGGTGTCGCTGCTCAACTATCCGGACATCGTCAAGATGATGAGCGACGACCTCGAATGGACACAGGAGCTCGGCGACGCCATTGCCTACCAGCAGAAGGACGTGCTGGTTGCCATCCAGCAGCTGCGCGACGAGGCGGTCGCCAAGGGCGTCATCAAGACCGACGACAAGATCCAGGTGGTCAAGGAGAACGACAACGTCATCATCAAGTCGGCAAGCCCTGACGTGATCTACGTTCCGCAATATCCGCCGCAGATGTTTTATGAGCCGGATTACGTGTGGGAACCGATCCGCTATTATCCCGATCCCTATCCCTATTACTGGTATCCCGGAGCGACCTTCTTCGCCGGGGCGGTGACGGGCGCCATCTGGGCCGCCGCCGTCGACTGGGATGATTGGGGCGTGTGGGGTGGAGGCTGGAACGGCAACGACATCGATATCGACTGCAACAATTGCTTCAACAACCGCGACTTCAACGGCAATATCAACATCAACGACGTCGACTGGAAGAATGTCGATCGCAGCAAGATCAAGATCGACCGCGATCAGTTCAACAAGTTCGACCAGACCAACATCAAGAACCGGATCGAGAAGAATGGCGACAACGCCATCCGCGACCGCGCCCGCGACATCAAGAAGAACGACAAACTTGCCAACAGGGTGCCGGGCAAGACGGCTGCAACGAGAGACATCCGCAAGAGCACGCTCGACGGGCTGAAGGCGAAGCCAGCCAACGTCACCCGCCCCGCCAAGCCCGCCAACATGCAGAAACCTGCGGCCAAGCCTACCGCCAATCGCCCGGCGGCGAAGCCGGCCAAGGTGAACCGCCCGGCTGGCAAGCCGAAACCCGCAGCCAAGGTCGACAACCGGCCGAAGAAACCGTCGGGGCTTGGCAACGTCAATCGCGGCAAGGCGACCAAGGTCAGCTCCAACCGCGGCCACCAATCGATGGGTGGCGGCCAGCGCGGCGGTGGCGGCCACAAGCAGATCAAGCGCGGCGGCGGCGGACGCCAGCGTTAACGGAACGGGAGGACAGGATTATGACACAGATGTTCAGCACCACCCGTCACACGGGAGTTTTGCATAAGATCCTTCTCCGCTCTGTCTGCGCCGTGGCGCTTGCAGTGGGCATCGCTGTCTCGCAGCCAGCCGCCGCACAGGATGCGCCGGAGGCGCCGGAGATCACCGCCTTTGCGGCCGCCGCCGAGCCGCCCGTCTTCGACACGCCGGAAGCGGCTGTCGAGGCGTTCAAGAAGGCGCTGGACGACGCCGGCAACGGTGCGGTTGCGGCACTGCTCGGCCTCGATGCGGAAAAGCTGAAGGCCGACGAGAACTCGGACGAGACGCTGGCGGCGATCAAGGAGGGTGTGGCCAAGCAGCTTGTCCTCGATGGCGAGGGCGACCGCCGCACGCTGCAGATCGGCGACAAGCTGTGGCCGCTGCCTTTTCCGATCGTCAAGGGCGAGGACGGCAAGTGGGCTTTCGACACCTATGCCGGGCTCGAAGAGATCGTGAACCGGTATGTCGGCGAGAACGAGCTCAGCGCGATCGAGACGATGCGCGCCTATGTTGACGCGCAGGAGGACTATGCATCGCAGGACCGCGACGAGGATGGCGTGGAGGAATTCGCGCAGAAACTGATAAGCTCGGAAGGCGCGACCGACGGGCTCTACTGGCCGACCGACGACATCAACGGCGAGAGTCCGGCCGGTGACGCCGTTAGTGAGGCCGAGCTCGAGGACGCGGCCAAGGGCGAAGGCTATTTCGGCTACAAGTACAAGATCCTGACCGGCCAGGGCGACCAGATCGCCGGCGGCGCCTACGACTACATCATCAACGGCAATATGATCGCCGGCTTCGGCCTCATCGCCTGGCCAGCCAAATATGGCGAGTCAGGCGTGAAAACCTTCGCCGTCAACCAGCACGGCGTCGTCTACGAGACCGATCTCGGGCCAGCAACGGACGCCATCGTGACATACATCGAACGCTTCAATCCGGACGATACCTGGCAGGTCGTGGCCGACTGAGAGAAAAGCGTTCTAGTTGTCTGCGGACAATATCGTCGACGCGCGCGACTCTGGGCGGCGGCGGTCTCCGCCTCGGCGCTGCATCGCGCGGCAAGGATAAGCCCGTTCGCAAGACGTCGACTTCTTGATTGGCTCGCTGAGAAAGCCGGCCTCACGATCCCAGACTGACCGTAATTCTTCGAGTAGGATACAGTTAGTTACGTTGCGCACGGAGCGGCAATGCCGCAACGTCACCTCGGCGCAACAAGCCGGAAGGTGACTGGCATGAAAACCAACAGACGATCTTTTATAGGTCAATTATTGGTCGGAAGCTTTGCGGCACCTGTTGTGGCGCTGGTTCTGGCGATTGGCCTGGGAGCGCCCGCAAGGGCCGACGAGGCTGCGGCCAAGAGCATGCTCAAGGCGATGTCGGATTATCTGACCGCGCAGACGACCATATCGTTCCGATACGACACCAATCTCGAGATCGTCACCAAGGATCACCAGAAGCTGCTGCTGGCGAGTTCGGGCATGGTGGATCTCAGCCGGCCCGACAAGTTCCGCGGCAGCCGCCACGGCGGGTTTGCCAACGTCGAAATGGTGTTTGACGGCAAGACGCTGACGCTGCTGGGCAAGGACGCCAATCTCTATACGCAGGTCGATGTCCCCGGCACACTCGATCATCTGGTCGACGAGCTGCGGAACAAATACAAGAGGCCAGTCCCCGGCGCCGATCTTCTGCTGTCGAACGTCTACGACGAGTTGATGCGCGACGTCACCGACGTCAAGGATCTCGGCAGCGGCGTGATCGGCGGCACGGAGTGCGATCACCTGGCGTTTCGGAAAAAGGAAGTCGATTGGCAGATATGGATCGCGCAAGGTGAGCATCCCTATCCCTGCCGTTATGTCATCACGTCCAACGCAGTCGACCGGGGTCCGCAATACAGCATTCAGATCAGCGACTGGAAAACCGGCGCTGATGTTGCCGCGGACGATTTCGCCTTCAAGGCGCCAAGAAGGTCGATCTGAAGGAACTTGTCGACTTCGATGAACTGCCCACACATCTTTCGCCAGGAGCCGCCAAATGACCGTGTCGAGAAAACTGAGAATCGTCGTGCTCGCCGGAGCCGTTGGACTGTTCGGGCTTGAAGCCTCGCAGCAGCTAGCGCTTCCCGGCTTTAGCAGCCTTGTCTCCAGCGCCGAGGCCAGGGTCGGGCGTCCCCTGACGCCGGTCAGTGTCGCCGGGGTGGCGCGGCGCACGGTACGGCGCTGCGCGGCCGGTGTGTACTGTTGAGTTCGCGGCGAGCATTGATAGCGGTGCCGGTTGTTTGGTTACTTGCGGCAGCAGGTGTCATCGAGGCCGCCATGGGTGTGGCCCTGATCGTCGTTCCGAGCACGGTCGCCGTGTTGTTGCTCGGCGACGGTCTGACCGGTACGGGCTGACAGTTGCCCGCGTCACCGGCGTCGCGCTGCTCGCTCTGGCAGTAAGCAGTTGGATGGGCCGGCAGGATCAGGGAAGGAGCTCACCGCTGGCGGGAATGCTGACCTACAACGTCCTTGCCGCCATCTATCTCGCCTATCTCGGGATGGAAGGTGCCCAGGTCGGAAAACTATTGTGGCCGACGGTTGTTCCCCATACCGCGCTAGGCCCTGCTTTTTGTTCACGCCTGGTTTTCGTTCCGACCTGGATCACCGCGGAAATTCTGAGGGTGTGGCCCATGAGATCCCTGCCTGGCCACCCCCAATGAATTCCGCCTGTAGGATACAGTTAATTACGTTCCGTGCCGCCGAACAATGCGCGAGCCTCACCAAGGGCAGGCAAAGCCCTCGCAGCGGCCAGCCCGGCTGGACGATGCGACCTTCCTATTGGGTGGGAGCACTATGAGAGTTCTAGCGTTGAGAAACTCCGGCGTTGTCTGGCTAACCCTGATGGCGGGGGTGATGGCCCCCTCTGCGGAAGCAGTCGCGTGCGGCTATGACAGCCCGCAGTCGGTTTCGCGCGGCGTTTTGAACTGGGCCTATCCGGATTCGCTTCATGTCATCGGTGCCATATCGCGGGAGGTCGCGGCGCGGCGGCTGCCCTTGGCGAATTTCAATCGGGCCGGAGCAGATTTGTTCGGGCAGCGATTTCGCGCGACCCAGACGGCGCTCACCGGGTTCGCCGAATTGCTCCGCGCCGCGTCATCCGAGCCATCGCAGCCAGCCTTTTCTCTTGTCCTTGTCGAGCCGGTGCTTTGGACCCGCTTCGAGCCGAGCGCCGATGGTTTGCATGCCAAGGTCCATGTTGCCTCCGCCGAACCGGGCGATCTGGTTCTGGTAACCGGCGAGGCTGTCATCAGCGAGATCGCGCTCGGCCGGCTGGCTGTTAGCGAGGCCGGCGAGCGCGGCCTCATTCGCTTCTACGGGTCCGAGAAGCAGAAGTCGGACTTCATCGGCACCTATCGACACGTCGGAGGCCAACCTATTGCCAAGTTGGGCGCGAGCCATGCGGCGATGCCGCCTGCCGCCCAGCTCATCACTGACGCAGTTCAACCTTCAGGAGGGAATCCATGACCAAGACATTGCTGTACGGGACGGCACTAGCAAGCCTGATGGGCTTCGTGCTTCCGGCGATTGCGCAGGACGCCGGGGCCCTGGACAAGGGAAAGGCCGACGCCGCGCACCAGCACCCGCCGGCCTACTCGCCATACGCGGAGCGCGACTTCCCGACGCGCCCATTCTTCGGCGACACGCATCTGCACACCGCGTTTTCCATGGACGCAGGCGCATTCGGCGCCAAGCTGACACCGCGGGACGCTTACCGCTTCGCCAGGGGCGAGGAGGTTACCTCGTCCACCGGCCAGCCGGTGAAGCTTTCCCGCCCGCTCGACTTTCTCGTGGTCGCCGATCACTCCGACAATATGGGCTTCTTCCCGGATCTGTTCGCCGGCAAGCCTGAGATGCTGGCTGACCCTACCGGCAAGAAATGGTACGACATGATACAGTCCGGCAAAGGCGCGGATGCGGCGATCGAGATCATCGTCGCCTTCTCGCACGGGACGTTCCCGAAGGATATCATGTATTTCCCGGGCACGCCCGCCTACAAGGGCGCGTGGCAGGAAACGATCGCCGCCGCGGAGGACTACAACAATCCCGGGCTGTTCACCGCCTTCATCGGTTACGAGTGGACGTCGAATACCGGCGGCAACAATCTGCACCGCAATGTCATCTTCCGCGACAATGGCGACAAGGCGAGCCAGGTCGAGCCGTTCACCGTCTATCCGCCCTACGGCAGCGACAATCCGGTCGATTTGTGGAAATGGATGGGCGCTTATGAACAGAAGACTGGCGGCGATGTGCTCGCGATCGCGCATAACGGCAATCTCAGCAGCGGCCTGATGTTCCCCACCGTCGAGCAGTTCGGCAAGCCCGTGGACCGCGAATATGTCGAGCAGCGGGCGAAATGGGAGCGGCTCTACGAGACCTCGCAGACCAAGGGTACCGGCGAGTCGCATCCGTTCCTGTCGCCGAACGACGAATTCGCCACTTTCGAGATCTGGGACAAGGGCAATCTCGACGGCAGCGTTGCCAAGACCAAGGACATGCTCGAGTTCGAGTATGCCCGCTCGGCCCTCAAGAACGGACTGAAGCTCGAGCGCGAGCTCGGCACCAACCCCTACAAGTTCGGCCTCATCAGCAGCAGCGATGCGCACACCGGCCTCACCGCCATGGAGGAGGACAATTTCTTCGGCAAGACCACACCGCAGGAGCCGAGCCCGGAACGCATCGGCGCAACCTTTGTCAACAATGCCCAGACCGGCGTGAAAATCATGGACTGGGAGGTCGGCGCCTCCGGCTACGCAGCCGTCTGGGCCAAGGACAACACCCGCGCATCGATCTGGGATGCCATGCAGCGCAAGGAAACTTACGCCACCACCGGCCCGCGCATGCTGGTACGGTTCTTCGGCGGTTGGGAGTTTGAAAGCAAGGATGCGCAAAATCGACTGCCGGGGCAGATCGGCTACAACAAGGGCGTGCCGATGGGCGGCGATCTTCGCCAGGCGCCTGAAGGCAAGAAACCGACCTTCCTGGTCGCCGCCTTGAAAGATCCGCTTGGCGCCAACCTCGACCGCTACCAGATCGTCAAGGGCTGGCTGGAGGCGGACGGCAAACTGAACGAGAAGGTCTATGACGTGGCTTGGTCCGGCGACCGGAAGCCCGACGCGGGTACCGGCAAGCTGCCATCGGTCGGCGACACTGTGGATGCCGCGAACGCCGGCTGGACCAATACGATCGGCTCCCCGGAGCTCAGCGCGGTGTGGGAGGACCCGGATTTCGACGCGAGCCAGCCGGCCTTCTACTATGGACGGGTGATCGAGATCCCGACCCCGCGCTGGACCGCCTACGACGTCAAGCGGTTCGGCGTAAAGGCCCTGCCAGGCACGGCGATGACCATCACCGAACGGGCCTACACCTCGCCGATTTGGTACACGCCAGGCACTTGAGGAAGGAAGCGACGCATCAAGACAAGGTAGACGCCCAGAGGCGTCTGCCTACCGCTCGCCACTCGCCAAGGCGGCACCAACTCATCGACACCGCCTAGCTAGCAAGGACGCCGCCCAATGAAACTTTTTCATGAACCCTTGCTGCATTTTGTCGTGGCGGGCACCGTGCTGTTCGCTGCCTTTGCATGGCTTGGCGACAGCGAAGAGCAGACGAAAAGCATCGAGCCGGTGCGTGTCGGCGACGGCGAGCTGAAGTGGCTCACCGAAACTTTCAAGGGCCAGTGGCAGCGTCCCCCGGACGGCCAGGAGCTGCAAGCCTTGATTACTGAGCTGATAAAAGAGGAACTATTCGCTCGCGAGGCGCGGGAAATGGGTCTCGAAGAGCACGACACGATTGTCAGGCGCCGGCTGGCCCAGAAACTGGAGTTCCTGCTCAAGGACACTGCCAAGGTCGTCGAGCCGACGGTAGCCGATCTTAGAAAATACTATGAAGCCAATCTCGACCTGTTCCGCGTCGCAAGCAAGGCAAGTTTCCGACAGGTCTATTTCAATCCGGACGGCCGCAAGGACGCCGCCGCCGATGCGGCCGATATGCTCGAACGGCTCCAGGCCGGCGATGCCGGCGACGTGGCGGAATTAGGCGACAGATTTCTGCTCGGCACCGAGTTCAAGAACCTCGGCGAACAGGAGGCGACCGGGATGCTCGGCGAGGAGCTTTCGCGCGAGATCTACGCCGCGAGAACGGGAAGCTGGGCCGGCCCGTTCAAGTCCGGCTATGGCTACCACCTGATCAATGTCTCCGAGCGGAACGAACAGGGTTCGCGTCCTTTCGAAGAGGCGCGTGAGGCCGTGTCAGCCGAATGGCTCAGAGATCGCCAGGACGAAGTCAGCCGCGACTACATTGCACGGCTGCGCGAGAAATACGGTGTCGTCTATGGTGACGAGGTGGCGAAGCTGCTTTCTCCTGGCCCGAAAGCCGATGTGGCGTCGCGATGAGCCCGGTCCGTTTCCTAGCCTTACTCCTGCGGTTCGGGCGCGCTGCATTGCTTTTGGTTGCGGCATGCGTTGGGGCCTCCCCGGCCCTGACACACGAGATGCGCCCGGCGTTTCTAGAGCTTCGAGAGGAAAACCCGGGTGAGTTCAGCGTAACCTTCAAGACACCGATGCAGGGCGATTTCAGGCTCGCGCTTTCGCCGCGCTTTTCTGGCGCGGTCGAGAATCTGACGCCGGTGGTGTCGCGCGCGACGGGCGACGCCATGGTTCAGACGTGGCGGATTGCAGCGATCGAACCGCTCGCCGGCCAGAAAGTGAGCATCGAGGGCCTATCGCAGACCATGACCGACGCGCTGGTGCGCATCGAGTTCGCCGATGGCGGCACATGGGTCGAGCGGCTCACCCCTAGCGCGCCCGACATGGCGATCCCCGCGACGCAGAACCCTTGGGAGGTGGCCGCGACCTATTTTCGCCACGGCATCGAGCACATCGCCTCCGGCATCGACCACCTCCTGTTCGTCGCCGCGCTGATGTTGATCGTGCGCGGCTGGCGACGGATAGTCGAGACGATCACCGCGTTCACCGTCGCCCATTCGATCACGCTGACTCTCGCCACCATCGGTTGGATCACTTTGCCGTCGGCGCCGGTGGAGGCAATGATCGCCCTCAGCATCCTGCTTGTCGCGACCGAAATCGTTAGGATGGAGCGCGGGCAGTCGAGCCTGACCATCCAATGGCCTTGGGTCGTCGCCTTCGCTTTCGGCCTGCTGCACGGCTTCGGCTTCGCTGGCGCCCTGGTTGATCTTGGGCTGCCGCGCGGCGATATTCCGCTCGCTTTGCTGTCGTTCAATATCGGCGTTGAAATCGGGCAGCTCCTATTCATCGCGGCGATCCTGCTCGCCGTTCATTCGATACGGCGCATCATCACGATACCGCGGCGGGCTATCGTCGCTTCGGCCTATGTGATCGGAACCGTCGCGGCGTTCTGGAGCATCGAGCGGCTGGACACGATGTTTCTATGAGGGAGGCATGAACACAAGCGTGATCTGTCGAGGCGGCAGCGGTCTTCTGCGAGTCGATGCCGGGTCTGCGCGTCAATATTCAAGGCATTTCGGTTGCGCGCTTTTGGCGGGAGCGTTGCTGCGTCCCACTGCGAGCGCATCGCGAGGAAGCTTTATGACCTTCACAAAAGTTAAAACACGAGCTGCAAGAGTATTTTCTACTGTCGGCGTATCTGTACGTCTGTTTCGTGGCACTCGTTCTTTATAAGGCAACAATTCTGGGTGGAGCTGGGGTTAGGAAGCGCTGTTTGCAATCGGCGCCAGTCGGTTCTCTGTTCTCTGCGGGGCAGTTCTGCCTGATGCTATGCCGTCCCTGATAAACACCACGCTGTTTGCGCTTGAAAAGGCAGTGCGCTCGTCCGTTGTTCTCGGCCTTGTCGGAGCCGTGGCATCGGCCAGGAACTGAAGGTCGCGTTCGATCTTTTCCAATATAAGAATGCCTCGACCATCATTCTCGTGATCTTCGTCATAGTGGTGTTGATGGAGTTCGTGACGGATCGCTTGCGCTCTAAGATCCAGTAGCTGCAGGCTAGCCATGTGCGCCAAATCGGCACGACACGGCCCCGTGTCCTACGGCACGAAGATAAGGAACAGATAGGCGACAAACACGACGAGATGAACGAGCCCCGTCAGCATCGTTGTTCGGCCCGTCCCAAAGCTCACGATGCTGATGGCAAGCGCGAGGATGAGAAGCACGGTATCCCCTGGGCCCAGACCGAGAGTCAGGCTTCGTCCTGTGAGTAGGCTCGCCGCACCGATCGCCGGGATTGTCAGGCCGATTGTGGCGCAGGCCGAGCCGAGGGCAACATTCAGCCCTCGCTGAAGTTCGTTATTGAGCGCTGCCCGAACCGCCGATACCGCCTCCGGCATAAGCACAAGCGCAGCGACGAAGAAGCCCACGATTGCGTCCGCCTGGGTGACTTGAAGAAACTCGAGCCCATTCTCGATACTGCCGGCCACCTGCTCGGTCAGAAGAACGATCCCTGCCAGTCCGACAAATAAAAGGAGCACATTGGTGGTCACTTTCCCACCCTCAGATACATGCTCCTCATGTTCGGCGCTGGATGTCAGATCCTCGATAAAATCGCCCCGATGGCGCACCATCTGAGCAAAGACGAACGCTCCATAGAGGAGGACTGAAAGAACGCTCACGAAAGCGAGTTGCGATGCGGAGAACGTTCCGGGGCTTGTTGCAAGAGTGTAGTTTGGAAGGATCAGCGTCAGAACCGTCAGCGCCATAATGACGGCAAGGCAAGCGTTGGTGCCCTGTCGTTTGATGTCCTGATATCGATGCTTCAGCCCACCCAGGGTGAGGCAGATCCCGACAACACCAGCGCACACGATCATGACCGTCGAAAACACGGACTCGCGTGCCAGCGTCGGGTTGTTTTCGCCATGCAGCATCATCGAAACGATGACCGATGCTTCGATGGCCGTCACCGAAAATGTCAACAGCAGCGTGCCATAAGGTTCACCGAGCCGCCGTGCGACGGCTTCGGCATGATGCAAAACCACAAACACGGTCGCGAAGATGAAGATAGCGACCACGATCAACGCAAGGATCTTGATCGAAAGCAGCGAAGGCTCCATCGACGCGGCGCCGAAATGAATTAGCGCGGCCAGGCCCAAGGAGCCGATTGGGAACAGATATTGGCCGATCGGTCGTCGATGAACAGCCAAGACGGATTTCCTCATCGCCATCGCCGGCCGCAGATCGGGTATTACAGAAACGGACCGAGGCCCACGGTATCAGTGTACTTGCGGCTGCCTGTCCGTTCAATGGCCGCGTGCTCAATCGACTTGGCGTAACGAAACTGCCGAGCTCGATGCCGCATGTGCCGAATCACAATTAAGCCTTGAGTTTTTGCGCTTACGGCAATAGCTAGGTGCTACCAGGCCGGGCCCCTCTGGCAGTCCATCAGGACTGTGATGTCGGACTGGAATTCAATCCGGGTGGCCTGGCTTTGAGATTTCTTCAGCTGTAGCGGCATTTCTCTTGTCATACGCGGTGTCCGCGTTGCTCTACGGTTATGCTCGCAAGCCGCGTCACCCCTAGCTGAACGCAAGGGTGCCGTATGACAGAATTTTTTAGTCCTGAAGCAATGACCGCTCTGTTGCAGGTCATCATGATCGACCTGGTGCTGGCCGGTGACAACGCAATCGTTATCGGCCTTGCCGCGGCCGGACTGCCCAAAGAGCAGCGCAGAAATGCAATCGTCGTTGGTATAATCGCAGCGGCCGTTCTGCGCATCGGCTTTGCGGCCGCGACAACCCAGCTCTTGCAGATCGTCGGGTTGCTATTGGCCGGCGGTATATTGCTGTTGTGGGTATGCTGGAAGATGTGGCGCGAACTCCGGCAAAACCATGCGCAGGAACAACAGGCGATCGAAGCGCTTTCGGAAAGTGATGTCGACTACGATGGCATCGTAGCTGGCAAGGCTCCACGCAAGACCCTGGCGCAGGCAACCTGGCAGATCATCATCGCCGACGTCTCGATGTCGCTCGACAATGTTCTGGCGGTAGCGGGTGCTGCGCGCGAACATCCAAACGTACTGATCTTCGGCCTTGTCCTCTCCGTCGCGCTGATGGGCATTGCCGCAAACCTCATTGCCAATCTGCTTCAGAAGCACCGTTGGATTGCCTATGTCGGCCTGGTGGTCATCCTCTACGTAGCTGCCGACATGATCTATCGCGGTGCGCTTGAACTTCTGCCTCATGTCGCGGGCGCTTGAGACACAGAAAACGGGCCGGAACGACCTCGTTCCGGCCGATTTCTGCTTATCGCTCCCCTACGATTTAGAGCGCACTCACCCGATCCGGCGGTAGAAAGAACATCCTCCTGCTCAGATCCGTGTGAGTCGCGGTTTGCTCCCACGCAAACGACCAAATCGGAAGGCATCCGAAACCGCCGAGCGGACCATAAGCATCTCGCCTATGGTTTCGTGTGTCATGAGCCCGACCAGCCGGTCGGAATTGTCCACGACGGCGATAGCTGGCACATCTGCCTGCTGCATGAGCCGCAGGCTTTCCTCGAGACTTTTGCGGTAATGTATTTTCGGGATATCGCTCCGCATTGCGCTCGCGACGGGTGCAGCGGGTCCCTTTTCCTTCAATGTCCGGATCATGTCGTTGCGTGTCACCAATCCCTCAAGATGGCCGGCGGAGTCGATGACAGGGAAGTCGTGCTGCGTGGTCGCGAGCAGCATCTCGATTGCCTCGTCGAGCGTCGCCGACCGTTCCAGCCGGGCGAACTCGGTGATCATCACGTCACCGACCAGGACGCTTGTGGCAACCTCGCGGATCTGTGCGTTCTGCGCTTCTGCTGCCGCGGCGAGATAGACGAAGATGCCGATGAAGATTAGCAGCGGGTTGTAGAACAGCCCAACGAAACCGAAGACGAAGGCCAATCCTTGCCCGATCGTGGCGGCGATCTGGGTCGCGCGCGACCAGGAAAGGCGGGCGGCGAGGGCGGCGCGCAGGATACGGCCGCCATCCATCGGGAAGGCCGGGATCATGTTGAAAAGGACCAGGAAGACATTGACCCCGGCAAGCCTGGCGAGAAAATTCATACGCGGATCCTCGATCCCGGCCATCTGTTCGACACCCGCCGACCCGCCGAGCAAGACGAAGATCAGCGCGGCGATCGCGACATTGACCAGCGGCCCCGCGACCGCGATCACGAACTCCTGCCCCGGCTCTTCGGGCATGCGTTCCAGCCTGGCCACGCCGCCGATCGGGAAAAGCGTAATGTCCGGCGTTCCGATGCCGAAGTACCGTGCGGCGGCGATGTGGCCGAACTCATGCAGGACCACGCAGGCAAAGACGGCAATGATGAAGGCAACGCCTTCCCAGGCCGCTGGCGTGCCGCCGATCTGATAGTGCGTCAGCCAAATCCAGACGAGCAGAAGCAGGAAGGCAAAGTGAACGCGCACGGTGGTGCCGGCGATCGTCCCGAGGTTCAGCGACCAACCCAAATCTATCCACTCCGAGGGGCCCCACCTTCACCATGGGCTTTGGCAGGACGCTTGCAATCGTTCGAGAACATCAGGCGCTCAAGCTCATCGTCTGCGACGAGGGCCACTCGGCTGCGAGATGCCCCGTCTTGGTGTCGCGCGGTCCCGTCGCAAGGAGAGTTTATCACGACACGACATCCCGGTGAACGTCTCGGCGCGTCGTGATCCGATGCGTCCGCGTCTGCACGATTAGCACTCGGCGGTGCATCGGCGTTGGCCGACGCACCGCCAAACAAGATACGTTGACTGTCACTACCGTGTCGCAGCGTCAGTCAGTGAGCAGTTTGCGAGTGCTCGCCGCCCGGCTTCGAGATGTCGCTTAAAGCCTCTCCCGCTTCTGCCGCCTCGCCATTCGTCGCGAGATCGCCAAGAGAGATGATGCCGACCAGCCTCTTGTCGCGGTTCAGAACCGGAAGCCGACGTACCTGCAGGTCGCCCATGTTCTCAAGCACATGCTCGACGTCTTCGTCATCGAAGCAGTATTTGACCTCCGGGCTCATGACATCACGCACCTTGGTGTCAGGCCCCATACCCAATGCTACGCCGCGGATCGCGATATCACGATCGGTGATCATCCCGACCAGCCGGTCGTGGTCGCCCACCGGCATCACTCCGGCGTCAAGCTTGCCCATGATCTGCGCTACTTCGCGGATGGACTGTTCGGGGTTCGCAACCTGGACATTCCTCGTCATGCAGTTGCCGACTTTCATGGCAATCTCCCTTTAACTTGCGAAGCCCGCCGCCGGTTTTGGTGTTGACCTAGGAAACGAACTCTTCGGCGGTAACGTTCCCTCGAATCTGAATGCCCCGCAGAGGTTTTTCACCTGCAGCCGGAAGGCTGAGAAAGCCCGCGTCGCGGGGACCTTGCGGTATGTCTTTGACGCGAAGGCGAACCACACAACGGCCGCGCTTCACCGCGCCCATCGCCGTAACTGCCGCGGCAGCGACAAACGCCAACAACCGGCCGAACTGGAACCCCGATCGGCGATACGACGTTCCAGGAGACAACTCCAGCCAACGGAGAATTCGAATGCAGCCCTTAGCCGCAAATTCCGCCCGCCATCCCGGCGCGCTTACAATCACCCCGTTCAATGGAACCGTGACGGTCAGGTTCTCCGACGCGATTGTTGCCTCGACCGAGCGGGCAAAAGTGCTTCATGAAGATGGACACGATCCCATTTTCTACATCCCTTTCGAGGATATCTATTTCGACCTGCTGGAGAAGACGAACACCACAAAGCGCTCCCCGCTGAAGGGCACGGCGAGTTACTGGCGGGTTCATGCGGTCGGCGGATCGGCTGATGACTTCATGTGGGCCTACGAGACGCCCGACACGCCGGCATTGGCCATTGCCCGCCATGGCGCCTTCGATCCCGACAAGGCGCGGATCGATGCCGATCCTGCCGAGGATAAGCGACATACCCCTCACATCCCCGAGTAGGGCGTCGCTTGAATTTCCACATCGGCGGATCACGCCACAGGCGGCAATCTTTTTGTCATTCGGAGAATTCTTGGTCGAGGATCCGCAGACCGTCTTCATATTTCGATGTCGGCGCGCCAATCTGCCGTGCCTGCCACAGATTGTCGGCGAGATCTGCGCGCTTGACCGGCAGCGCCAATGGGTTGGATGCTGCTCTGCGCACGAAAGTGAGGTCGTCCTCGTCCGGCCTGCGTGTCATGGCATCGACTGCCGACACGATGGATGTTCCAAAACCAGCCGCCTCGAGCCGATCGCGGTCCCAACCGTCGCTTTTCTCAAGAACGTCGTGAAGATAGGCAACGGCCTTTTGGTCGAGGGTTTCGACAGCGTCAACGACCCGGCGGCAATGTTCGATATAGGGCCGTCCGGTCTTGTCCGTCTGCCCGGCATGAGCTTGTTCGGCGACTTTTGCCGCGCGGTAAAGCACGGTCACTGCTTCGATCCTTGCTGGCCTGTGTATTGATGCAACCGGCCTTTGCTCGGAGGCACGGCGTGCCTCAAGAAAGCGTATGGCGCGGTAGTCCCCGAACGCGCGACGACTGGCTGAAGTTCCAGAGCGCGGGCAAGGCTCCGGCACAAGGCGTCCATCCACTCCAGGACGTTTGGCCACGCTCGAAGGCTGGCCCAGCCAGATCGGCTCGCCGAGGACGAATATATCGGCCGCCCGCTACCTCCGTCGGGTTGCCTTTAGCCGCTTTTGAGATCGACCATATCTGGCGAGACGGCTAGTCGCGAGACGGTCCATCAACAATCTCGGAATTGGGCAGAATTCCAAAATCCTGTGACTTTGCACCTTGTGCCGCCGTCAAAAATCCGTCGGCATGGAGACCGCGCCGCAGCAACTCTCTCACGGCCGCCGATCGGCTTGGCATGCGCCTTTCGAAGCGCCAGTTTTCCAATGCAGCCAATTCATCAGCAGTCAGCATGATCTGCAGTCGTTCGGGTCTTTCCAGTTCGGCCATTTCTGCCTCCAGCCGCTCAAAGTTAGTATTTAGCTAAGAGTTAGGGAAAGGCTGAGTGTGCGTCAAGGTCGGTCAATAGGCCGTTGGCGTGAAAGGCTCGGAGTTAATGTGAGGCGTCGATTGCGTATCCTGCGTGATATGATAACTGATTGATTTAACAGGCAATTCTATGGATTCAGCTTGTTATTAGAGCCGATCTGGCGCATGCTGATCCCGAGGGACAAACCGCTCCTAAAAAGAGGGTTCTCCATGAGAGACGGTTATTCGGTTCGTTTGTGTCACGACGTCGACCGGCAAGTGTGGGCAGCCGCCCGGTGCAAGGGGATAGTCAATGTCACTGCGGTGGCTGAGACCGTGCGGCTGCGAAACCTCGCCGAAAACGTTGCGCTTGAAGACATCGAATGCCTGGTGTTGCAAGCCGCCCAGTTCTACGGGGCAGCCATGGAGTTCGACAGCCTGGCCGTCTTCGAATTGGCTAACGTCCATCGGCTCTCAGTTCATCGCGATGCTTTGCCTGGGAGAGGCAACTTCGACATTCTGGAGGACAGGGCAGTTTCGCTCTATCTTCGCCAGCCGGACCGAACGCAATAGGTCCGGCTGAGCGTCAGCACAGTCGGTCGGCGGGAAGCGTTCAGCTTCCCGGGCGCTTTCAATCGGCCGCGTTATCCTGCATTGACGCCTGGACGAAATGCAGCGGCGCCTCGAGCGTCCAGGTGACGCCTTGCTCGTGGAACTCCAGCCGCCCGCTGCCGCTGAGAGCTTGCGGCGCCACGCGCTCGAGGACGACCACTCCGAAACCGCGCCCCCTGACAGCGTCCAGGATCGGCCCGTCCAACTCACGCCAGACCAGTCGAAAGGTGTCGGCGCCGTCGCCGGCAGGGATCACATTCCAATCGATTTCGACGCGTCCGCCGTTGCAGGACAGCGCTCCATGTTTTGCCGAATTGGTGGCGAGTTCGTGAAAGGCTATGCCGAGATACTGCACGGCGTTCGGCTGCAGTATCAGCATTGGCCCGGCCGTCGATACGCGGGACTGCGCTGCAAAGGCCTTGAGCTGTGCCTGGATGAGTTCGCCGACCGTGGCGCCGCGCCACTCGGCATTGACCAGGAGATCATGGGATTCCGAAAGCGCCGTGATGCGCTCCCGGACCTGCCCGAGGAAAGCCTCAGGTGTGCTCGTCAGCTTGCTGGTCTCGCGGATCATCGAGATGATGACCGAGAACTGGTTCTTCACCCTATGGTTGACCTCGCGCATAAGCATACGGATGCGCCGTTCGCTCTCCTTGTGGGAACTGATGTCGCGCGCGATCTTGGAGGCGCCGACGACCCTCCCGATGGCGTCGCGGATCGGCGAGACGGTGAGCGAGACCGAAACGAGCGTGCCGTCCTTGCGCAGGCGCATCGTCTCGTAGGAGGGGACGCGCTCGCCGACGCGGATGCGGCTGATGATCGAGACTTCCTCGCCGAGACGGTCGGGCGGAATGAGCATCGTCACCGGCCGGCCGATCGCCTCGGCAGGCGTGTAGCCGAACAGGCGTTCTGCAGCATCGTTCCAACTGGTGATAATGCCATTCATGTCCTTCGAGACGATGGCGTCCATCGACGACTCGACAATGGCGGCAAGACGCATGCGGGCTTCATCGCCCAGCGTCTGCGTGCGCAGGTCGAGCAGCGTGTTGATGGCACCGACAACATTGCCCGCTTCGTCGCGAAGCAGGCGTGGGTGAGCCCTGAATGGGATGAGTTCGCCATCCGGCCGCTCGGCAATCGCCTGGTCCCAGGAGACATCCCGTCCTTCGCGCAGCGCCACGGCCATCGGACACTCGCCATGCGCCATATCCCGACCGTCCAGATGACGAAGCTTCCACGAGCCGCACCATAGGTCCCGACCGACAACAGGACGATGGCCCCAGAGCTCAGCTGCGGCTTCGTTGAAGAAGGTGATGCGTCCCTGTTCGTCGACGGTGTAGATGGCGACGGGCAGTGCCTGCATCAGATCGGCAGTCGGAATCCCCGGAACTCCGAGGCCGATATCGGCTTGTTCAACGAAGTTCACGTGTGGGCGCCATTCTCGTGGATTTCTGCAGCAGGCATAATGCCCTTGAGCGATTTCGGTTCCGTCGGGACAATCACGTGCGCCCCTTGCCCGCAGCCGCGGCGACATTCCCGGACGAGGCCCTAGAGCGACACCGGATCAACGCTGAAGTTTGTCCGCCTAATCGTGCGGGCACTAAATGCGTCCGAGAAGGACCAGGATAATTACGATCAGCAGCACGAGACCGAGGCCGCCACCGCCATAATAGCCAGTGCCGTAGAACGGCCCGCCACCCAGACCGCTGAACCCGCCAAGCAAGATAAGGATCAAAATGATGATGAGTATGGTTCCGAGGCTCATGGTGGTTCTCCCATTCTTGCGCTGCCGCGCCATACAAGGGCACGTCCATGCGCCTGTTGATGACGGTATGAACTCCCAGGGGGGCTTCCTGTTCCACCGGAAGTAGCATCGTTGTCGCTCGTCTAGCGGGAAAAGCCGGTAGGCTCACGAGAAAGCCCGCCGGCCGGGAGCCAGCGGGCAACAGGCTTTTCAGCATCGGACCGCCTGGGGGGACAGGCGATCACAGCAAGAATGCGTGACGCGGTCCGAAGTTGCGGCGATCAGCCAAAAAAGCCCGCGGCCACTGCCGCGGCGGTGATATTTCCGCATCTTGCAGCGAGGCCGTAGTCGCGGAATTTCAAGGCCGCGAGGGAACTCATGCGGACATGATCCGTTCACGAGTAACTGTGCGCGGCGGACGTGACCGGGAGGACGGTGTAGTGAGCGCGACAGGCCCCGACGTCTTCGACAAGACGCTTCAGACCAGCAACGTCTGGCTCAACGACCTGATGGAGGAGATCGGCCCAGACAGGCAACTCTGCTGGAACGTGCTGTCGACGGTCCTGCAGATGCTGCGTGACCGGCTGCCTTTGGGACTAGCGGCGCATCTCGGCGCCGAACTGCCAGTTCTGGTGCGTGGCGCCTACTACGATCAGTTCGAGCCGGCAAGGCAGCCGAGCGATTGGGACTGGGACGAGTTTGTCATCGAAGTCACGGATCGCTTGTCCGATGCACGGCTCAAGGATGCCAATGATGCGGTGCGTTCTGTCTTTGCCACGCTATCCCGGCATGTCTCGCGCGGTCAGGTCGCGAAAGTCCAAGCCACTTTACCCGAAAAGCTGCGCACCATGTGGCGCTCGGCCGAAGCGCGGATCGACCCACCGGACCAAAGCGCTGCCCGGACCACTGCGCCAGGCGGTGCTCACAGTCAGACGGCCTGATGATGTTCGGCGCCTCGGATTTCATGGGGAAATGCGAAGCGCCACGCCGCACGCTTCAACGAGGCGTGAATCACCTTCCTCGGTGTGCCGGTCGGGTGCCGCCCCCCTTCTTTTCCGAGTCATGGGTATGGTGGCTGTCGCGTTCGCCTCCGCCGCCTGAGATCTTGCTGCGGCTGCGCAGATCGGAATCGGCTGGCGGCTTTTCTATCACCAGCGGCTCCTTGGCATTTTCGTGCGATGCGCCAGGAACGCCATGGCGGATGCTGGCGCGGGTCTTCTTCGACGTGGACATGAAATCACCTAACGGTCCTGCTGGTAGCCTTGATGGGTCGTATTGACCCTCGTGTTGCCCTGCTGGCCCTGTTTGTCGGGATTTGGGGCGGAATGGCTGTGCTGCGTTTGGTCGACAGGAACCGACTTCTTGTCGCCGGGACCCTTAGGGCTCTGGTTCTCTGCCGGAACGGGTGGTGGTTTTGTGCTCATGACGTTCTCCTTTCATTAGTCCAAAACAAGCAGGCCCCCGAGAAGGTTCCTGATAGGAATCGTTCGAGGAGCAAACTCCTAACATTGCCAATTCCGGCCTTGTCGGCGCGTCGCAGCGCAATAATCTTCTGTTAGGGCGTGGGCGCTTCGACCTATTGAAAGGAGCCGACCATGAAATACCAAACACTCGACCAACTGCAGACAATTGCAAAAGTTGAGCCCTCGGCGACTTACCCGACCATGTCTCGGACGCAGCGGATCGAGCGTTGGGCAAAGCTTCTCGAACAAAATCCACGGCGTTGCCTCGGAGCGCTTTCAGGCACCGAATATCTCAGTCCTGAAGCTCGTGCCGTAGCGCGTGGCGCGGGGTCGCCAATCACCGTTGCCTATGAGGATCCGGTGCTGCGCGCCATGGGTCTGAAAGATGATACCTACGGTGAGGCAAAGCGCTTCTTCGAGCTAAGTGACTGGCAGTTGCACAACATCGTCTGTCACTGCCACGTTGGTGCTACGATGCAAGCGCGATGGGCTGCCGCCAGAGTCCGCCGGACAATTACCGGGAACAGACTTCTGGCTTGGCTGAGGGCAAGGTTTGTGCATTGAGGCCAGCCCAGAACGGTGACGACAAGTCTTGATCGTTCTCGTTAGCGGCTGGCCGCCAAATGCTGATGGCATCGCCGGCGACGCAGTGGATGGTGGAGCCGATGCCGTGCTTTCAGAGCGGCCGGGTGAAGACCTCATGCTCGCCCGGTCGGGGGGCTCATTGTCAGCGAGCACATAGAGAAGCAATCGGAGCGTGGAGGGTGACCAGGATGAAGCCCCATTTTACGTGAACACGGCCCGCGCTTATACGATCCATACCACCACATGTGCATCGCTCTCGGAGGAACAATAGCCGGTAGTGGTTGTTGGGATCGTCTGATGGAAGAGGGCCGCTACGAGACCAGCGCCTCTATTTCGACGAGTCTAGCCGAGCAAGGAAGTAAGTGATGGCGTTCACTTTGACCAGTCCAGCCTTTCAGAACGGCCAGCCGATTCCGGATCGTCATGCCCGGCGCGGCGATAATCTCTGGAATGGAGCGATCCGCCGCCGGGCACTCAGAGCTACGTGCTCGTCATGGAAGATACGGATGCACCGTCACAGGCGTCCCGGCATTGGGTCGTCTACGACATCGGCGGAGACCGGCGTCATTTGGCCGAAGGGCGGAGTTCCAAAGCGCGAACAGAGGACCTGCCTCACGGCTTCAATGATTTCGGTAATCTTCACTACGATGGACCCGACCAGCATCCGGGCGGTAAGCCACACACCTACCGCTTCAGGCTCGCGGCCCTTGGCATTGCCAATCTTCCCATCGGCCCGGAACCCGATGCCCTGGTCGTGTGGCAGGCTGCCCGTGAAAACATGTTGGGTGAGGCGGAATTAATCGGCACTTACGGATGAATCAGCGCCAAGCAACTTCGTTCTTCTGCTCTTAATGGCTGAATGCGGTCCGCAGTCAGTTGCCCGTCGGCACGGCTTGTCCGCAGAATTGGTTCACTTTGAACTTGAACATTCCGGGGAACTTCGAGCATCCGGGCTCAGGCGGCCACCTGAAGCACGATCTTGCCGCGTGTATGCTCGCTCGCCAGCCGTTCCTCGGCCTTAGCGACCTCCTCCAGAGGATAAGTCGCCTGCACGACCGGAGTTACCTTGCCGGCGTCAATGAGGCGGCTGATCCTCGCAAGCTGCGCCGCATTTGGCTCAGCCAGATAAGAAACGCCACGCGCCTGATGCAGGCGTGCCTGTTCGGCCGAGGGCTCAGAAACGGTGGAAACAAGTATCCCGCCGGGCTTCAGTACACTCCAGGAGCGGTCCTGTGTGTCGCCCGCGACCAGATCGAAAACCATATCGATGTCTTCGACCTCATCCTCGAAGCGCTGGTTCTTGTAGTCGACGGCCTGGTCGGCGCCAAGCTCGCGGACGAAATCGAAATCTTCGGCAGCAACGGTCGTCACGACAAATGCGCCCGCAGCCTTGGCAAACTGAATCGCCAGATGTCCGACACCGCCGGCGCCGCCATGGATGAGAACCCGCTGCCCGGATTTGAGGTCGCCATGGTCGAAAAGGCCCTGCCATGCTGTAACCCCCGCAAGCGGCACGGCGGCGGCTTCCACATGGCTTAGGCGTTCCGGTTTTGCTGCCGCTTCCGTCGCCTTGACCACGACGTATTCGGCGTTGCCACCGCGGTCGTTGCCAAGCATGGCAAACATCGGATCGCCCTTCTTCAACGTATGCGCCCGCGTGCCGCACAGCTCCACCACGCCCGATACGTCGCGGCCGAGCGTAACGGGCAGATCCCCGCCCACCGAACCCTCGCGGGTCTTGTAGTCGATGGGATTGACGCTTGCTGCGCAGACCTTGAGCGTGACCTCGTCGTCACGGGGCTGAGGCATGGGAACGTCATCCAACGACAGAACCTCTGGTCCGCCAAAACTATGAACACGGACTGCTTTCATGGTCGCCATGGAGTTCCTCCTTGTTTCGGGGTCCAGCGCAGGTCTGGAAGCGGGACGAGCATCGGGCGAATGGGATACCCGGCGATCCTGGCAGTCGAATGCGGATTTCACCAACCACTGGGGACATCATATTCACTCAATCCGCTTCAAAAGCCTTGCCCACCTAACCGGATTGCGGGCTGGAAGTTCCGACGAATTTCCGGGGTCGGGTCGTGGCATTCAAAGACCGTTCTCTCGGGCTCTACGAGAGACCTTGCGCAGAGTTCATCCCGTGACATTCCCGCAATCTCGTCAGGGAACTTTTCTGGAGGCACATGGTTGGAACGTGCGGCCGAAAGAATCCGGGCCTGTGCCAAGGAGGTTCGCCATGAAGCTTCGCGAGTTGATGGACCAAGTGAAGGATATGACACCGGATACTCTGGTCTGTGCTGCCGAGATAGACGAGGCCTTTGCGGCCAACATTGCTGGCATAGAAACAGCAGAAAGTGCCCGGATCGAAAGCCGCAAGCCGGACGGCACCGAAGCCGTCGAGCTCGCCAACGGGAACGACAAGGTTGTCGTAATCCGCTGGTGAACCGCTGGCTCATGCTGGAGCCGTCACATGCTTGATCACTGAGCGCTGGAGAAGTCGCAGACCATGTTTCCGCCGGCCTGATCGCCGGAACTCTGATGCTCTCGGCCGGCGGGTTTCCTCCCAGGAAATCCCAAACGACTTCACGGCGATCGTGCGCGAGAAAATTCCAGCGTGATCGCAATAACGACCAAACAGATCATCCAGGACCAGGCGACGCTGGATGACTTTTTCAGTCCTTTCGGTAGGCCCGGCCTCGGACCGGCGCAACCACAGGTGCGAGAGGCCCTTGGTTCCGGCTTTGTGATCAGCCCCGAGGGGTACATCGTCACCAACAACCATGTCGTTGCCGATGCAAGCGAAATCCATGTCGTATTCTCCGACAAGCAGACTTTGCCTGCGCGGCTCGTCGGCCGGGATCCGGCAACCGACCTCGCGGTGCTGAAGATCGACCCACGGTCCAACATGACAACAACCGCCTGGGGTGACTCCGATGCAGTACAACCCGGCGCATGGACGATCGCGATCGGCGACGCTGACAAGGAACCGCGGGGGGCTCTCAGCAGGAAATAGCTCTGACCATCGGACAGCGCAGCGATGAGGAGGAACAAACCGGTGCTGTTCCGGGACCGGAAGCGCCGGACCAACGGCTCGGACTGTCGCTCAGTCCGATCTCGGATGAGGCGCGCCAGCAGCTCGGACTTCAGCCGGGCACCGCTGGGTTGTTCGTGCAAGAAGTGGCGCCGAACAGCCTCGCCGACCAAAACGGCCTCCGCGCGGGCGATGTGATCGTGTCAGCCAATAACCGGGATGTGACACAGCCATCAGATATACAAGAGGAGTGGACGAAATCCCGCCAGCAGAACAAGCCCATGCTGTTCCGCATCAACAGGCAAGGGCAATCTCTTTTCGTTGCGTGGCCACGGCCAAATCTTGACTGGCCAGATCTTGACGAGAACGCGTTGAGTAAGCTTGGCGAGCGTAAGCTTGGCCGAATAGATCACACGCTTTCGCGAAGGCGGTCTTTACGCTTGGCAACGGGAACAACAGCCGACCAAGGCCGTTTCGTCCAATGAGTCATTCGAACAGTTGGCAGAAAAAGGAGGCTTCGATGAGCGCCACCGGACTCGACGTATTCGACAAGACGCTGCAGACCACAAACATCTGGCTCGATGAGATCATGGCCGAGATGGGACCGGATCGGCAGATCGCATGGCATGTTCTTGGAGCGGTGCTCCACGCCCTGCGGGACCGCATGCAACCAGACCTTGCAGCCCACCTCGGCTCGCAGCTGCCGATCCTCGTGCGCGGCGCCTACTACGACCAATATCAGCCTTCCAAGACCCCTGAGAAGTTGCGATCGCTCGACGAGGTTCTAGCCAAAATCAAGGCGGAGCTGGAATTCACCCGACCGGTCGATTCCAAGGATGCATTCAGGGTCGTATCCAAGGTGCTCGCTCACCATGTGGGAGAGGGGCAGATGATCAAGGTTTGGGAATCCTTGCCAGCAGAAATCAGGCGCGTCGCGGAAGCTCAGCAAGCGGCGTGAAATAGCGCAGGAATCTCGGCAGTCGGCCGTAACGCTTCTTTGAGGAAATAGAAATGCCACTTACCCTTATCAGCCCGGCGTTCCCGGCTGGCGGGAAAATCCCTGAAAGGTATACCCGTGACGGCCAGAACGTCTCGCCGCCGCTGAAGTGGTCCGGTGTTCCGGATGGTGCGAAGAGCCTTGTTCTTGTCGTGCAGGATCCCGACGCGCCGAGCGGGATTTTCGGGCACTGGGCGGTGTTCAATATCCCGCCCGATGCCAGCGAACTCGCCGAGGCGCAGGATGGCAAGCCAGGTCCGTCGGCACTTCGCCAAGGCACCAACGATTTCGGCAATGCCTATTACGACGGCCCGCAGCCGCCAGTGGGACATGGCGTCCATCATTATCATTTCCGGCTGGCCGCGCTCGACGTGCCGAGCCTCAGTGTGCCGGGACAGGCGGGCGTGCAGCTTGTCTGGAAGGAAGCCCAGAAGCATGCGCTGGAGCAGACCGAGATGGTCGGAACCTACGCACGGTAACGCCGGGCCGTGTCAGTCGCCGCTTTTTTTACAGCGCGGCCGGGGCAAGCGGTTTTCGAGCCGGGCCATGGATGACCGAACCGTCGGCGGCGAAAATCGAGCCATGGCAAGGACAATCCCAGGTGTTGTCCGCGTTGTTCCAGGTCACGGTGCAGCCCTTGTGGGTGCATGTCGCCGAAACGGGGTGGAGTACCCCTTCAGTGTCTCTCCACGCCGCGATCTTTTCGTCACCCCTGACGATCACACCGCCCATGCCGGGAACGATGTCGTCGAGGCTTGAGACAATCGATTGGCTGCGGCCATTCTTATGAAAGTCCTCGGGATAAGACCGCGCCGGGTCGTAGAGCCTTTGCAACGGACTCGACCGAGCGCAGATCAAATCCGCGATCATCGTGCCTGCGGCCGTTCCATTGGTGATGCCCCAGGCGTTGAATCCCGTGGCGATATGAAAACCGGAGGCTTTGTCCGAATCGGGTTCGCCGGCATACGGAACTCTATCGGCCGTATCATAGTCCTCGTTACACCAGCGCCACGCAACGTCCCCAACTGGAAGGTTCATTCTTGCCCATTGTTCCAGCTCGACGAACCGTTTCGCCACGTCGCCGTCCTGGCCCGTGTCAAACTTGGGGCCGAGCGCGACCAGCAGCGAGCCTTCGGCATCGCGGCCGGTGCGGATGGAATGCGTCGGATCGTCGATGCCGATGAACATGCCGTCGACAGCCAGAGGGTCATCGATCCGAAACGCCATGGCAGTGTGGCAGCGCGGCTGGGTGCGGTTCGCCATTCCGACGGGGCTCTTCACCGTCATGTTGGTGGCGACGACCACATGCTCGGCGTGAACGGTGCCGCTGTCGGTGACGACGCGCCAGCGGCTTGCCTCGCCGATCGAGATCGCGCGGCTGTTTTCGAAAATCCGTCCGCCACGGGCCGTCACCGCTTGAGCCAGGCCAACCAGATACATCGCCGGATTGAACTGAGCCTGGTCGGAAAAACGCAGAGCGGCGGCCGTTTCGAAAGGCAGCGGCGCGCGCTCCAGAACATCGGCGTCCAGCCCAACTTGGCGCGCGGCCTCTGCCTCGGCCACGATCTCCGCGCGCCGGCTTGCATCGCAGGTGTAGGTATAGGCGTTCTTGGCCTCGAGATCGCAGGGAATGGCATAGTTGCGAACCCATTCCCGGATCTGGACGGCGCCGGCGGAATTCGCATCGGCATAGGTCTGCGCCAGGTCCTGCCCGAAAGTGTCGATGAGATGGCGATAGATCAGCGCGTGCTGCGTCGTGATCTTGGCCGTCGAGCGGCCGGTCACCTGGCCGCCTGTCCGCAGGCCTTCGATGACGATCACCGACCGACCGGCCTCGCAAAGGCGAAGCGCCGTCGTGAGCCCGACAATCCCGGCGCCCACGACAACGGCATCGGCATGGATCGAGCCCTCGAGCGGAGAATAGTTCGTAGCGGTGGCTGCCGCCACCCAACAACTTCCCGGTTTTCCCGAAAGAATGGCCATTTCACCGGCGTCCCATGCGTTCGATGCATCTCCATCGACAACCCGCGTCGGCGCGAAAACGTTCCGGATTTACCGTCTTCAGTCGTTGTTTGGCCGTCCGGAAGCTACAAACGCACCAGGAAGATGTGAGGTGCAAGCCATCACCCAGGTGATCGCCTCGCGATCGTATTCATCGCCGGAGCGCCAATCCTCGAAGAAAGTGTTCAACCTCCCGATACGCTCGGGCCAGACGCCGGCGGCCTGCAGGCCCAGCGACACGCCGTAATTGGTGAAGGCGAATTTCGTATCGGGCAGCCACGGCGCTCGGCTGAAATAGCCCGGCGGGTCGACCCACATCGTTTCCAAATTCCGCAGCGAACGTTTCGTCTGCGCTTTGGCCCATGGCTCGGCGGGAAAGAAGTGGGCGAGCCACAGCATCATGCCGAGGCCGAGATCCTGTTCGATGTCGAGGGTGCGCCAGTCGCGCTCCATCAGGTCATGCATCTGCGCGATCTCGGGCGCCAGTGCGTCTTCATCGAGCATCCGGTAGGAGACGTAACCATCGTAGGCATCCATGCTGCCGAGACCGTAACCCGGATAAGGACTGCTCAAATCCTCCTGCATTTTCCAGATCACGCCGCGGCCGGGGATCACGAAGGCCGGATGAATGTCCCGCGCCAGCTCAATGCCGCGCGCGCGGTATCGCGGTTTCAGATCGCCGAGACGCGCCAAGGCGAACAGCCACATCGCCAGGTAGTGGAAATACTGTCCGTCGCGATCTGTCGCTTCGCCGATCCTCAATCCGCGCAGCCGACCGAGCACACGCTCGACCTCCGCCACCAGCCGCTCAGCCTCACCCAGCCAACGTTCCTCGCCGAGCTCCTTGTAAAGCGAGACATAGAGCACGACTCCAAAAGCATCGGTCCAGAGATAGCGCAGGCCGTTGGGCCAGATGCCTTCGGCGCGCATCCAGTCGAGTTTTCGCAGGACATAGTCAACGTCGCGCAGCATAACGCTGGTCTAGAGCCCGAACGGATAAGTATCGGGTGCTCGGGTCTTGGCATGCTTCGGCCCGAGCGGAGTGCCGACCGGCTATATGCGCGTCGCAGTTGCGAGCATGCGGCATGTCGAGCATGTCTGCCTCCGTTCCGATTAGTCTGGGTCAGATCGCAAACGATCTGGTCGGCGGCGGGTTCCTTGGCCATCGCAATAAGCACCAGCCCGTTCGGCCGGCCCGACCCCGGAACCCTCCGTCTGTTCACGAGTTCCTTGATCAGTCGCTCACTTCCGCACGAAATGGTTGAGGAGGTTTCATTGCCGCGCCCGATCGTGCTCTCGCTGGGCAGCATCAATGCCGATCTGCAGTTCGACGTTCAGGGCTCCCTTGGCGATGGCGGCACCGTTAGGGCCAGCGGCTTCGCCCAACGCGCCGGCGGCAAAGCCGCCAACGTTGCGTATTTCACCCATCGCCTCGGCGTTCCGACGAGGCTTATCGGGCGCGTCGGCGACGACCGGTTCGCGGAGATCGCAATCGGTCCGCTGAAGGCAGCGGAGCTCGACCTCGGGTCCGTCGGCGTCGCCCGCGACGTCCCCACTGGCGTTGCCATCGTGGCGGTTCCGAAGGACGGCACGTTCTAATGCGAACACTCTTGGAATCCGTTATCGCTTCTAATGCTCGCTGCTATTGGTCCTTTGCCTGCGCCCAAGTGCCCCGTATTGGGCTCACAGTGAAGACGGCGACACTTTCGTGACAGGTTTCCACGGGAGATGGCGACCGTGGCTCCAATATGGGATCACGGTGAGCGAAGCAGCCAGGAGAAGGCGGCCGGCGGCACTTTTGGAGAAGAGGTTCTGCGGCGGTTCGGCATCGGTCTCAATGCCGATCGGCATGATAAACCATTGAAATCTCAGGGCGTGCAGGGTCATCCTGTCGCGCCATTTCGCACTCACGCTATATCCTTCAGAGTATCGAGCGGCCCTTTCAGCGCAGACCTGGGCTGGATCAACTCTGGCGCAATCAGGAAGGTCTGTGGCGTCGTCGTCGGTTCATCGATCAGCTCGAACGCCTTCGTAATCATCGCCTCGACATTCTGCCGCACCATGATTACCGGGAACGGCAGGAAGGAGCCGAACGGATCGTAGTCGTAGCAACCGACGACGAGCTCACTAAACATCTCCGCCGGCCGGCCCGCCATGAAACGCAGCAGACCTTCCATATTGATCGACGAATTGATGAACAGCGCGCGCGGCAGCTTGCCATGGCGTTGGTAAAACGCCTCAAAGGCACGCAAAGTTATATCAGGCGAATACCCGGAGGACTGCACACCGTCTTCAGGGTCGGCGCCCAGCAGTGCCTTCTTGGTCGCATGGAAAGCGGCGATGCGTTCGCGGCTGGCGTGGTCGTTGCGGCCGCCAAACAGAAACAGCTCGTCCGGCCGCAGAGGATCATCATTGCCGAAGCGGCGGATGATTGCTTCCGTCAGCATCCGTGCGCCACCATAATTGTCGCTGATCACCGAATGCGCCTTCGCTCCCGGCAGGTCGATGTTGATATGCCTCAGCCCCGCCGGTTCGCAGACCTCGTGCACGCCGTCCGGATCGGTGGCGCCGACGATGAAGAGCTGGTCGATTGAATAGGAGATCAGCGTCTCCGCGGTCCGCCGTTCCTCTTCCGGGTCGCGGCTGGCGCTAACCACGACCGGGCATTGGCCGCGGCTGCGCACATGCCCCTCAAACGTCTGCGCCATGGAGGAGAAGTAGCGATTGTCGTGGACGGGCAGCATCAGGCCGACCAGGCCCGATCGCGAGCGTCGCAAGCCTCGCGCTTGCAGATTGGTGGTGTATTGGTGGAGTTCGGCGAGGCTGAGAATTGTTTGCGCCGTACTTTCCTTGATGCGGCGCTTGCGCCAAGTGCCGTTTAGGACGGCACTCACGGTCGACGGCGAACTGCCCGATAGCACGGATAGGTCATAGATCGTCGCCTTCTTCTTGACCCGCTGATCCATCTGGCGCCTCCGGCGCGTCTATTTAGAGCAATATCCCGCTTGACGAGAGCTTCTCGATGCACAATAGTTTCTGCACCATCGATTGTGCAAGCGAAAACCGGTGGATGATCGATGGGGAAGCGCCCCGTCTCTTTCGGGGAGGTTTCTAACGGCCGCCGTCGTTCGACGGCTCGAGTGTGTTCCCACTAGGAACGTTATGGGAGGAGTACAGATGAAAAAGCTCATGATCGCGGCGCTTGCCGCGACCCTTATGATTGGCGGATCATTCGCTGCGATGGCACAGCAGGCCGGCAAGGTCGGCGTCGTCGTAAAGATCGGCGGCATTCCGTGGTTCAACGCAATGGAGGCGGGTATCAAGGAGCGCGGCCAGAAGCTCGGGATCGACGCATTCATGGTCGGCCCGACCAGCGCTGATCCAGCACTGCAAGTTCGCGCCATCGAGGATCTGATCGCGCAGGGCGTCAAGGTCATCGGCGTCGTGCCGAATGATGCGAAAGTGCTTGAACCAGTCCTGCAGAAGGCCAAGGACGCCGGCATCATCGTCATCACGCATGAATCGCCTGGCCAGAAGGGCGCCGACTGGGACTTCGAACTCGCTTCCGCGACCGGCTTCGGCGAGGCTCATGCCAAGCTCCTGGCGGAGAAGATGGGCGGCAAGGGTGAGTACGCAGTGTTCGTCGGCTCGCTGACGGTGCCGCTGCACAATGCCTGGGCCGATGCGGCAATCGAATATCTGAAGAAGAACAACCCGGAGATGAAGCTTGTCGGCGAACGTTATGGCGTCGCCGAGGATGTAGACAAGAGCCGCAGCACTGCGCTTGACCTGATTTCCGCAAATCCAGGCTTGAAGGGTTTCCTCGCCTTCGGCAGCCAAGGCCCGATCGGCGCTGGCCGCGCAATCGAAGAGCGCCGGAAGGTGGGCGAAATTTTCGTGCTCGGACCATTCTCGCCAGGCCAGGGCCGGAAGCTCATCAAAAGCGACGCGATCTCCGGCGGCTTCATGTGGAATCCGAAGCAGGCGGGCGAGGTTTTCGTCACGCTGGCTGACCATCTCATGAAGGGCAACGAGATCAAGGACGGCGATACGATCGAAGGGCTAGGGACAGTCAAGCCGGACTTCGAAAACCGTAACATCATCGTCGATCAACTGGTCCCAATCAACAAGGACACTGTCGACGATCTCGCGGCGATGGGCCTGTAAGGCCTCAAGCTAATGACAGCCGGGCCGGCATCGAGCCGGCCCGGCTGCAGGATTGCAAACGCGATTGGATCCAGGGTTTCAAGTCGATGGCTGATCAGGCACTCGATGGCGCCGCATCACGGCCGCTGCTGTCGCTCCGCAACGTCAATATGACGTTCGGCGGCGTGAAGGCGCTGAAGAATGTCAGCTTTGAGGTGCTGCCGGGCGAGGTGCATTGCCTGGCCGGCGAGAACGGCTCCGGCAAGAGCACGCTGATCAAGGTCATTACGGGCGTGTACAAGCCCGAGGCGGGCGCCGTGATCGACTATGATGGCCAGAGCTACTCCCATATGTCGCCGGTTACGGCGCAGGCCAGCGGAATTCAGGTCATCTGGCAGGACCTCGCCCTGTTTCCCGAGATGACTGTCGCCGAGAATATCGCGTTCCAGACCGTCATCGGCCGCTGGCCGCGGCTGGTGAACTATGCCGAGATGCGCCGTGTCGCGATCAACGCCTTGCAACGTCTTGGTGTTACCTTCGATGTCGATCTAGCACTCCACCACTTTCCCATCGCACAGCGGCAGATCGTAGCAATCGCGCGCGCCCTCGTCGGCGAGGCGAAGCTCGTCTTCATGGACGAGCCGACGGCGTCGCTCACCCAATCCGAAACCGACTATCTGCTGGACATTGTGCGCAATCTGTCGGCGTCGGGCGTCGCCGTTGTGTTCGTCAGTCATCGCCTGGCGGAGGTTCTTGAAATCTCCAGCCGCGTCACCGTGCTGCGCGACGGCGCCCTGGTTGGCGTCTATCCAACCAAAGGCCTGACCCAGTCGCGCATCACCGAGCTGATGACGGGCAAGACCTTCGACTATTCCGTCCTGCATCGGGATTTGAGCAGGAGCCCGGTCATGCTTGAGGTTAAGGGACTGTCGCGGCCCGGCGAATTCGACGACGTGTCCTTGACGGTCCGGCGCGGCGAGACGCTCGGCATCACCGGGTTGCTCGGGGCAGGGCGCACCGAATTGGCGCTGACATTGTTTGGCATGCGCAAGCCGAAATCGGGCTCTGTCGTCCTGGATGGCAAACCCGTTCGCTTCGGTTCCAACCGTGACGCGATCGCCGCCGGCGTCGCCTATCTTTCGGAAGACCGGCTGTCGCTCGGTCTCATTCAGCCCCAGGCAATCGCCGACAACATGGTCATCGCCTCGCTGGACAAGATCCTTTCAGGCGGTTTCATTTCGAGCGATCGCCAGCGATCTCTGGTCAATCGCTGGATTAGGGATCTCGGCGTCAGGATCGGAAGGCAGGACGACGCGATCTCGACCCTGTCAGGGGGAAATCAGCAACGTGTTGCCATTGCAAAATGGCTGGCGACCGACCCGAAGCTGCTTATCCTCGACGCACCGACGGTCGGCGTCGATGTCGGCGCGCGCGCCGGCATTTTCGACATCGTTTCCAAGCTGGCGGACAGCGGCCTGGCCATTATCCTGATCTCGGACGAGGTGCCTGAAGTCTATTTCAACGCGGACCGTGTGCTGCACATGGCTCAGGGGCGCATTGTCGGCGAATTTACGCCGGGCGCTGCGACCCTCCAGGCGATCGAGGAGGCGGTCTATGCGTAGGTTTGTCCGCTCCCACGCAACGGAACTGGCTTTGCTCGCCGTTATCGCCGTCATCTGCGTCTTCCTTTCGTTCGCGACGGACCGGTTCTTCACCCTCGGCAACGCGTTTGACCTTCTAAACACCGGCTCGGTCAACATCATCTTCGCCGTTGGCCTGCTGGTCGTGCTGATCGCCGGCGGCATTGACATCTCCTTCGCTGTTGCTGCCTCCGTTGTGCAATATCTGACCGCGACCGTCCTCGGCTGGATCGGCGGCGGGAATTGGATTGTCGGCTTCATCATCGCTGGCGCATTGGGCGTCGCGTTGGGCTGCATCAACGCCTTCCTGATCCACGGGTTCAGGATCATCTCGATCGTCGCCACGATTTCGACTTTCAACATTTTCTTCGGCTTGCTGATGTTTTTCACAGGCGGCGTGTCGATCTACAACCTGCCGGACTGGCTCACCACCCGCGTCGTGCTGTTCGAGCGAGAGATGGCTGACGGGACCTGGGCGGAGATCACCCTGCCTGTGCTCATTATGGCCATATGCGTGTTCGCTACCTGGGCGTTGATCACGCGCACCACCACTGGCCGCCAACTCTACGCATTTGGCGACAACCCGGAGGGCGCGCGCCGCTTCGGTATCAATATCGGTGCCATGCAATTTATCGCCTTCGGCTGGCTTGGCCTGATGGCGGGTATCGCCGGTCTCGTCCAAGCGCATTACGCGCAGGAGGTTGTGCCGAATGCCCTTTATGGGCGCGAACTCGACGTCCTGGCAGCCGTAGTCCTTGGCGGTGCGCGGCTCGGCGGCGGCAAGGGCAGCGTGCTCGGCTGCATTCTGGGCGTTCTGTTGGTCTCGATTACCCAGAACGGACTAAATTTGATGGGCGTGTCGCCTTTCGCGTTCAAGATGATCGTCGGCGCCATCATTCTTGCCGCAATCACGCTTTCGAATACCAGCATCGAACGCCTGCTGCCGTTCCTGAAAAGCCGACGGGTGCATTCATGACGGTTTTGATTGAACGCGTCCGCAACGCGCTCGGCCCCGAACTTGCAGGTCCGTTTGCCGCGTTCGTAGCTGTCATGATCGTGTTCGGCTTTGCCGCGCCGAACTTTCTTTCCCGCGCTACCTTTGAATCCGTCGCCTTCCAGCTGCCGGAACTCGGCCTCCTCACACTCGCCATGCTGCTGCCGATCCTGACCGGCGGCCTGAACCTGGCCATCACCTTCACGGCCAACATGGCCGGCCTGACGCTGGCTTGGGTACTGCAAAGCCAGGGAGGCGTCGACGCGGGCATCGGCGCCTTTGTGCTTGGCTCGCTCCTTGCCATTGCGGTCGGAGCACTGAGCGGGCTGATCATGGGGCTCGTCATCGCCTACACCAAGGCTCACCCGATCCTGGTCTCGCTGTCGATGATGATCTTCCTGCGCGGTCTCGGCGAATTCCTGACGCGCGGCGGCGACGTGTCCGGCATTCCCGGCTTCCTGGCGCCGATCGGCTACGGTTCGATTTTTGGCATCCCGGTGCCGTTGCTCATCTTCATCGCTTGCGTGCTGATCTGGCACGTCTTGCTGACGCGCATGAAGCTAGGGTTCAACACCTACATGATAGGCTCCAATATCGAGGCCACGCGCTATTCCGGTATCAATACGCGCAAGGTGCAGGTTCTCGTCTACACATTGTCCGGCGCGATGTGCGCGGTAGCCGGCATCATCATGCTGGCGCGCTTCAATTCGGTGCGTGTCGGCCACGGCGAGTCTTACCTGCTGATCACCGTGCTTGCCTGCTTCCTTGGCGGGGTCAATCCGTTCGGCGGCTTCGGTCGGGTGATCCCGGTCTTCGTTGCGCTGGTCGTGCTCCAGCTTCTGTCCTCGGGACTCAATCTGATGGGCGCAAACCAGCATCTTGCGACGGCAGTCTGGGGCATCCTGATGATCACGGTGATGATCCTGCGCTGGCTTGCCGGGCGCCTCAAATTCCTAAACACAAACAGAGGATGAGTTAGATGCATGGTTTTGGGGTCCACACCTCGATGTGGACGATGAACTGGGACCGGGCCGGCGCGGAGAAGGCGATCGCGGCTTCGGTCAAATACGGGATGGACTTTATCGAGATCGCGCTTCTGAACGCGCCGGCGGTCGATGCCGCGCACACACGCGCCTTGCTCGAAAAGCACAATCTTCCTGCCGTTTGCTCGCTTGGGCTGCCGGAGCGCGCCTGGGCCTCGGTGCGGCCGGATGCCGCCATCGAACATCTCGAAGTGGCGATCGACAAGACTGCGGAAATGGGCGCGCTGGCGCTTTCCGGCGTGATTTTCGGCGGCATCGGCGAACGCACCGGCCTGCCACCCACCGAAAAGGAATACGACAACATCGCCCATGTGCTGACCGTCGCCGCCAAGCACGCCAAGAAACGCGGCATCGAGCTCGGAATCGAGGCGGTGAACCGCTACGAGAACCATTTGATCAATACCGGCGCGCAGGCAGTCTGGATGGTCGAGAAAGTCGGGGCCGACAACATCTTTGTTCATCTCGACACCTACCATATGAACATCGAGGAGAAGGGGGCTGCCAATGGCATTCTGGCCGCCCGCGACCACCTGAAGTACATCCACTTGTCTGAGAGCGATCGCGGCACACCGGGCACCGGCAACTGCCCCTGGGACGAGATTTACGCAACGCTGGCGGCGATCGGCTTCAAGGGCGGACTTGCCATGGAAAGCTTCATCAACATGCCGCCGGAAGTCTCCTACGGCCTCTCGGTCTGGCGGCCGGTTGCGAAGGACGAGGCCGAAGTGATGGGCAATGGCTTGCCGTTCCTGCGCAACAAGGCTCGCCAATACGGTCTGATCTGACACGATGGATGACGGGCAGAAGGCGGACGGCGCAAGGATCGCCGTCTTCGACGTCGGCAAGACCAACATAAAGCTCTCCGCGATGACGCTCGACGGCGTGCTCGTGGAGAGCCTCTCTGTCCACAACGAAGTGCGGCCCGGTCCGCCTTGGCGGCAGCACGATCTCAACGGCATCAGCGACTGGCTGTTCGGCTCGCTCGCCACTTTGTGCCGACACCATCCGCTGGAAAAGGTGGTCGGCACCGGACATGGCTCCGCAGGGGTTCTGGTGAACGCAGATCCCGACGACACTTGCGCCCTGCCGATGATTGATTATGAGCAGGACCTGCCGCCGGCAATTCGCGAGGGCTACGCGCCGCTTTCGGGCGATTTCTTCGATCGCGGCAGCTCGATCATGCTGAAGGCTGCCCACCAGGCGCGCCAGCTGTACTGGATGCAGCAGGTTGATCCGGAGCGCGTCGCTCAGGCTCGGTGGTATCTGGGCTTGCCTCAATACTGGGCCTGGCGGCTGTCAGGCGTGCCATCGGCCGAAACGACGATCCTCTCGGCGCAGTCACATCTATGGAACAACGTGCGCAAGCAGTGGGCGCCCATTGTGGCGGGGCAGGGATGGCAGCGCCTCATGCCACCATTTCATCCGGCCTGGAAGAGGTTGGGGCCAATCCGGCAGGATCTGGCGCGCCGGCACGGCATACCGGAAGAGCTTTCTATTCTGACCGGCGGCCACGACAGCAGCCTGAACCTCTACCGCTATCAGGCGGCAGGCATGCGCGACGCTTGCGTGATCTCTACCGGAACCTGGATTGTCGGAATGTGCGCGGCGACACCTCTCGACCAACTCGATGAAAATCGCGGAATGGTGCTGAACAGCGACGTGGCAGGACACCCGGTCGGCGGCGTTTTGACCATGGGCGGACGTGAGTTCAGTCATGTGGCAGGGCAGGGGCAAGAAGGAAATGCAGCCGACGCTGCGCTGGCCAGTTTGCTGATTGAGCGGGGCACTTTCGCATTGCCGTCGTTCGGCGACGATGACGGCCTGTTTCCAGGCAGCGCCGGGCGCGGCCGGTTTGAAGGGCCGCCTGCAGAAACCCCTGCAGAGCGCAAGGCGCTCGCGGTGCTCTACGCCGCGCTGCTGACGGTAGAATGTATCGATGCGCTGAACGAAAACGGGCTGGTTGCATTGGATGGCACCTTCCTGCGAGACCCGCTCTACGCCACACTGGTTGCCGCGCTGCGGCCAAACGCCGAAACGGTCTACAACCTCGACTCCTATGGCACTGCTTCGGGTGCGGCGCTACTTGGCGAACACGAAACTCGTGACACGCCGGCTCCGATCGCGCTCAGCCTGCCAGCCGCCTTTGCCGGCGATCATGAGGCGCTCGCAGCCTATGCACAGCGGTGGCGCGAACTGATCAAGCGAAACAACTTGCAACAGGGCAAGACCAGCAAAAGGAACGATCGATGACTGATGACAGCGCTCTGCGCCGCGAAATGGTGGATGTTTGCCGCCGGATGAACTCCAGCGGTATCAACCAGGGCAATGCCGGCAACCTGTCGGTGCGCTCCAGCGACGGTTTCCTGATCACGCCCTCGTCGCTGCCCTACGAGACGATGACGCCCGAAGACATCGTCGAGATGGGATTTGACGGTACCTATGTCGGCCGACGGCCCTCCTCCGAGTGGCGCTTCCACCGTGACATTTTGAGAGAGCGGCAGGAGATCAACGTTGTGCTGCATTGCCACTCGCTCTACGCAACGACGCTGGCCTGCCATCATAAGACAATCCCGAGCTTCCACTATATGACGGGAGTGGCGGGCGGTACGACCATCCGCTGCGCGGGCTACGCGACCTTTGGCACGCAGGCCTTGTCCGACAACGCCTTGGTTGCACTCAAGGATCGCCTCGCCTGCCTGCTCGGCCAGCACGGCCAGATTTCGCTCGGCAAGACCATGGAAGCGGCGTTGTGGCTGGCGAACGAGGTCGAAACCCTGTCGCGCATATATGTCCAGGCGCTTACCCTTGGCGAGCCGCCGGTCCTTTCCGACGAGGAGATGGCGCGGGTGATCGAGCAGATGAAGAAGATGAGCTATGGCCAAGCGCCGGATCCGGAGGGAACGAACGATTTGGCGCGGCCGCGCGACGCTGTGGTCTAGCGCTGCTGCGGCAGATTTTAGTGGAGAGAGGTCTGTTTTTCCCGTCGGCCCGCATCAAGCTCGACTGTGGCAGGTTACGGCAAACGTTGAATCAAATCGTTCAGCAAAAGCAGCAACGCGCCGGCGACCACAGCTGCAGCCGCGTCGTCCAGCATGATGCCGACCCCACCCCTTACTTTCTCATGCACGACGCCGATGGGCCAAGGCTTGACGACGTCGAAAAACCGGAAAGCAAGGAAACCTGCTGCCCACCAGACCGGGTCGAGCGGTAGCATGGAAAGCGTTGCGGCGGTGCCGAAGGTCTCGTCAATGACGACGATCTGCGGATCCTCCGTCCCGGTACGGGAGATGACATGCGACGACGCCCATACTCCCACGGCGAATACGGCCATGTAGGCAAGCACGATCAGCCAAGGCGATGCAGGTATCAGGACCGCGGCAAGAGCCACTCCGACGCCCGCGCCGACCGTGCCCGGCCATACCGGAGATAATCCTGCGCCGGCAGAGGTCGCGAGTAGGTAAGCCAACTTGGGAAGAAATTTACGCATGGAGTTTCGGACAGCTTCCCCGTGAATTGCGAATACGCGTTATAACGGCATCTTTCGGGTTACTACCGCCAGTCGATTTGCGACAGCGGACACAACGGGTATTGCAGAAACTGCGAAACAATATCGGGCTGCTGTCGCAGCAACCGAAATTTTCCGTTTCGCCGCCAGCTTGGCAGCCTCTGGCTACCTTAATCCATTGGCCGCATTCGCCAAAGAAACGCTGCTGGGTTGAGCTGGGAAAGACGTCTGAGCCGATCTCGGCCCGCGTTGACAACTCGAACGGTGCCGATGGTTGGAACGAACCCGAAATTTGCCGGTTAAGCTCCGCGCAACGACATCATCAGAGGAGCCGAGTAATCATGATCGCCGGTCTCATGAAACGTCGTATCGACCCGCTATGGGAGCATGCCGCTTCTCCGCTGGTCGGGATCGGCATGACCCCGAACCAGGTTACATCAGGCGGGCTAGTGCTCGTCGCCCTGTCGTGCGCCGCCTATCTGTACCACCAGTCAAGCCTTGCCTTTGGCCTTTGCCTCGCGTTTGCCTTCACCTTCGACGCGCTGGACGGCGCGGTTGCCCGTCGCAGACATATGAGCACCAAGGCCGGTGGTTATTTCGACGCCATGGCCGACCGTTATCAGGAACTTGCCGTTTTTGCGGCAATAGGCTGGGTCGCCGATCTGTGGGCGATCGCAATGATCGCATTCGCCGGCGGGATCCTCACCAGCTACGCCAAGGCGCGGACGGCGATCGAAATCCCTATAGAAAACCACGCGTGGCCGGATTTATTCGAACGGATGGAACGCCTGGTGTTCATTTGCGTGCTGCTAGTCGCCGACGGATTCGCGACCGCCATGGGCGCCGCTTCGCCCTGGATTCTGACGGGCGGGTTCGCGCTTTACGCACTGCTGGCAAACGCCACAGCTGTGCAACGGCTCAATCGCGCATTTGCGATGCTCAAACGAGCGGACGCGAAGCAGCCGTGAGACCGCGAGAACCCATACTGGTTTTGGGCGGCGGAAAACGCGAGGCGCTGTCGCGGGCACAGTCGGATTAAAAACAATCCTCGCGCGGCCTGCGTCATCTCTGGCCATAGCGAAGTTGCTGACCCTGTGGGGCCAGATGTCCGCACCGTCGTTAGACCGTTTCGAGCCGGCTGAACCGAACCGGGATGAGTTTGCGAGTCTTCAGTTGCCCTGCCGAATTCTTGTCGATGACCGTCAGCAACTGCACTTCCTCAGGTCCGACAGGCAGAACCAGGCGTCCCCCCGGCTTGAGCTGATCAAGTAAAGCCGGCGGCGCCCGCCCAGCCGCGACGGTGACCAGGATCTTGTCGAATGGGGCGTGCTCTGGCCAGCCTCGAGATCCGTCTCCGACACGAATGCTGATATTGGATAGACCGAGGCCCTGCAGGAGAGCCTCGGCATGGTTTGCGAATTCCTCGATGATTTCGACGCTCCAAACGTGCCCGGCGAGTTCCGCGAGGATTGCGGTTTGGTATCCCAGCCCGGTGCCGATCTCGAGCACCGCCTCGTGCGGTTGGGGAGCAAGGAGATCGGTCATGAGAGCGACGATGAACGGCTGCGAGACGGTTTTATCGAAGCCGATCGGCAGCGGCATGTCCTGGTAGGCATAAGGCGCAACCGAGGCTGGCACGAAGAGATGCCGCGGCACTCGCCGCATCGCAGCCATCACACGCTCATCGAGCGCCGCCTTGCCGAGTTCTTCGCTTGCAAGGTCGGTATGGATTGCAATCATCTCGACCATGTGCCTGCGTAGCACTGCGAGATGCTCTTCGTTCATTGGCTTCATGACCGTCGGGCTTTCTTCAACCAGGCTTGCTGCCAGATAGGCTTATATCCTGTTCGTCACAGCAACGCCCGGCATCGTTTCCAGTTGCGGGTGGCCCACGGCGACCGGAGGTAATTTTGGCGTTGCATCTTGATAGATATCGTCGGCGGCCCTGGAGATCCGGTGCCATGTCGCCATAACGGTATGTCCTGGATCGCGGTGATTGAACGATGAACGGCTGAATCGCGTGCATGCGTGGGCAGCCGGCGATCTCGACCGGGGCGTTGTCGTTGTAGTAGTGGACGCCTGTTTTCACCGATGCTGCGACTGCTGCATGGCTTCGGCAGCGGAATGCCGCGACGGGCGGTTCGGGCGGTTCCTCACTCACCTACACGTCGGAGTTCCTAAATATCCAGCTAAAGTCCGAAGACCGCTACTTTATCGCTTCCAGGAGTGCTGAGTGGAACTCGCCGGGGGCCTCTATCCGTGGTGAATGGCCAAGCTCTGGGAATTCAACGAGCGTCGCGTTCGGAATGGCAGCGGCTGCGGCGCGTCCGAGATTTGGATAGTGGCCGAGCGCCTTCGCGACCTCGGCGCTGGCGCGATTGCCGCCCGGGGCTGTACGATCCTTGCCCCCGATGATCAGCGTTGTCGGCACGGAGATATTGCCAAACCCGTGGATCACAGGTTGGGTGAAGATCATGTCCGAGGTTTGAGCCTGGTTCCACGCTACCATCTCCTTGCCCTCGTGCGGGAACCACGCGTTTGACCTCTGCCTTGCCGCTCGGCCGTCGTGGTTGAATCCTCATCAGCTAAAGTAGTGAAATCTGATGGAACTACCGGCCCTGATGTGCCATTTTACCACGTCGTGAGAGAAGACGAAGGCAAATGAGCCAGCACAATGCCACTGTGATAGGCGTCGTGGTGCCCATGTTCAATGCCGAGAGAACCATTCTCCCGACGCTGACCAGCATCTGCCAGCAGAGCCACCAGGCGCTGGACATTATCGTAGTGGATGATGGGTCGACGGACCGGTCCGCGTCAATCGTGGCCGCCTATGCCGAGCAAGATCGGCGTATACGCCTTTTCAGGCAGCCAAATGCGGGTGTTGCGCACGCACGCAACAGCGGCGCCGCTGCCACCGATGCGGAGTTTCTAGCGTTCGTGGACGCGGATGATCTTTGGGCTCCATCCAAAATCGCACTGCAACTGCGCGTCCTGCAGGAAGGAGGCTCGTCAGCTGGCCTGGCATATTGCTGGTTTGCGGAGATCGACGAGGACGGTCGGATATTTTCATTCAAACAGCCCGATGCCGATGGTCGCGTGCTGCAACGCATGTGCAGAAACAACTTTGTCGGTAACGGAAGTTCGATGCTTGTACGTCGCTCCGCATTCGAGCGGGCGGGACAGTTTGATCCTTCCCTGAGGGCGAGGAACGCACAAGGCTGCGAAGATCTTCTAATGTGCCTCAGAATAGCGGAGAATTACGAGTTTCGTGTCGTGCCCCAACATCTTGTGGGTTACCGGAGGACGATCGGCAACATGTCGAGCGATGTCATGCAGATGTTTCGTTCGTATGAAATTGTCCTAGCCGAGTTTCGCGAGAAATATCCGCAATTTGGGAGCGATCTCAATGCCCATCTGCTTGACACGATCAATGGGCTTGCCGTGAGAGCTTTGGTTCAAGGGCGGCTTTCCGCAGCCTGGTACCTGTCGAAGAAGCTCTTTGTCCTGGAGCCGCGCACCGCCATTTCACGTCTGCCTCACACGGTCGACGTCTGCTGCCGGGGGCTGGTTCCTCGCTGGATCAAGGTTCGGGTGAAACGGATGCGAAACGCCGAGTCACGGCCTCTTTATGGAAAGATTTATCTGGAGAGGTGAGCGCGTCCCTGTTCGGGCGTACCGAGCCGGGGCTGTTGAAGCTAGATGCTTGATCCCAGGCTTTGGCGGCGCACGCGGCAGTCACGTCATTGCCTGGACCCTGAGCGGCCACCAAAACGATCTTGGCCCGGACCACATTTCCATAGGACACGTGCAACTACGCGCCGCCTCTATACAATATTTAATTGTTTAGTTCGCGACCGCCGCTCCTGGTGGGTCCTCCAGCGTAATTGTGATGGTGTCACCCGGAGCAAGCAGAGTATCTTCAGTCGCCTCGGTCGTCGCTGCCTGTCCGTCAGTGGAGCGGGTTACACCGATCGTAATGCGGTCCCCTTCGCCTACAAGGTCGCTGCGCATCTGCATCACGTAGGCGATTTGTTTGGTCAATGAATCCATCTCAGCGCGCATTTGCGTCATCGCCGCGCGTTCAGTCTGCAAGTCAGCCAACAGGTCAATTCGACCCTGGTCGATAAGCTTATCAAGACTGCGCTGCAAATCCCCTTGGTCGCGTTCAAGTCGAGCGATCTCAGCGTTGGTTTGCAAAGCGCGGGTCGCTGAAAGGAGCACTGCGCGTTGAGCATCGTTGACCCTCGTGATCTGGATCAGACCTTTTTCGAAGAGCTTCTTGATGCGATCAAGTTCCGCCGCATCTGCGGCTGCGCCCGCTTGATCCGCCTTCTGCTGCTCCTTCAGGTAGCCCATTCGTTCCGCCGCCTTGGTTGTGGCCAACTTAACCGAAGCGCGCTCCTTCTCCTGATCCGCATAGACAGCTTCAAGATGCTTCCCCTCCTGCTGCAAAGCTTCGTCGCGACGAGGTTCGAGGCTCGGGTCACGTTCTGCCTCCGGAACCTCAATCGCTCTGGCGCCGCTCAGCTGCGCCTCTATGCGAGCAGCTTTGATTTCGCTTTCCTGGTACTTGATGCGCAGAATGTGGAGGCGGCCGCCAAGGTCCGCTGCTGTCATTTCAGGGTTTTCAAGCTCACCGCGACCGAGCTTGTAGCCGCCGCCAGCCGCCACAGCTTGTCGGACAGTCATTCCTGGTCTGAAGGGCTGAATCCCAGGAGAGGCAATGTCCCCGTCAATATAGACGGGTCGGTATTCCTCAATATCAACAATAATCTGATCTGGGTAAAAACCAGTCCAAGTCTCAGTGCCGTCGGCGGATCGTTGCGGAAGGGATTTTGGTTTTAAAACCTCAATTACCTCCTTGCGAACATCCACTATTGTCTTCCCGAGAACGTTTAGGGGGCCTAGGACCGGCAACACAATTACACCGCTTTGGTCGATCACAGCTCGCTTTTGCATCTCGGGATAGCCTATGACAGCGAAGCCGATCACGTCGCCAGTCTGCAGACGGTACTCGCCGACATTGTACTCCTCTGCTAGGGCAAGGCCATTCGATAGATTCGCGTTTGCGAACAACAGAAACATGCATGCGAGCGCAGCGCAGCTGCCTGCCTGCATCCAGCGCACCGATCTATTCAACATTCGCGATCACCCCGCAATGCTTGAGCATGACATCGACGCAGACCTTTCTCACAACGCCATTCCTTTGAGGCGAATTTACGCTCTGAACAATGGCAACAAGGCAGACGATGTTCCGAGATCGCCCCACTCTGATCATCATCCGGCTGGAAGAATACAACTATCCGGCGGCCACCGCGATCGGGGCGATCATGGTTGGCTATCGTTCGCGATGCTCCTGGTCGTCAATCTGGTGCAGTCGTGGAGCCGCAAACGCTATGGCTGACGTTACCATCGTGTCGTCGATCGGAAGCGGCACCGCCGGCCAGCGAGCAGCCGGTCGCGCGCTACCTGATGGCAGTCGCGTTCGTCTTCCTGGTGGCCTGAGCGGCATTGGCCCGCCTGACGCGGGGCCGCCATGTTCGCCGCTCCGCTAAACACGGAAGCTGCGCGGCGGACACACCAACATCGAAGCCGTCCCATTTTGCTCAACTTGACGCACACAACTCGACTCAGCCTCTGCCTAATCCAGATCGCATGGCATGGCCAATCCGCGTGGCAAACCTCTCTTGGCCGCCGAACGGGAGTAAGCGCTCGTTGGGCCCCCTCGATTTCCGACCTGCTCGGCCTGACCCGACCATGCGAAGATGCCTCCGATATGGACGAGGTCTTGTGCATGGCAAGAGACGGCAAAATGGACGTCCAGTTGCACGTCCGGATATCAGGTGGGCGGGTCATGCTAATGATAGTTTCGTCAAAACCCTAATGCTACTCTCCTTCGGAAGGGTGATTTAGCAGAGCGCGGCCAACTTATTATCTTAATGTCTTGCTTTGCACGTCATTTCCTTAGGAGGGCAACGTGGACCGCGACTTGGTTTATGACGTCGGTATGCATAATGGCGATGATACGGCGTTCTATGTGAGCCAAGGCTATCGTGTGGTGGCGATTGAGGCAGACCCTGCGCAAGCGGAAGCAGGGCGAAAACGGTTTGCTGCTGAGATCGAGAAGGGCCAAGTTCACGTCGTTGAGGCTGCGATTGGGCCAAGTCACGGACAAGCCTCATTTTGGATCAGTAGCAATCCCGAGTTCAACTCGTTCGATAGGCAAAATGCGGAGATGTGCAACAACACTTCTCATGAGATCCAGGTCACTTGCCGACCGATGAACGACATCTTGGCCGAGTTTGGAACACCCTATTACCTCAAGGTTGATATCGAGACTGCAGATCATTTCTGCTTGGAGGCACTTGACCCAAACGATCTCCCTCAATTCGTCTCGTTTGAGAAGAGCCGTTTGGAGGATCTGTTCTTTATGCACAATCTCGGCTATTCGCGTTTCAAACTGATTGCGCAGGAGGATTTTCGGCAGCTAAGTTATAGCCCCGATCAGGCCAACAAATGGTCACGAAATCTAAGACCATTGCGAAGTCGTGTTCGACGTATGCTGGGTCGCCGTGCACCAGAGAATGTTGCAAAGAAACATTCTGCCTACGGCTCCTCGGGTCCATTCGGTGATGAGACTGATGGCCCGTGGCGGCAAATGAAGGAAGTTGCATTTACGTGGCTTGCCTTTGATCTTGGCCACACCGGTGATCCTGACCCTGTCTGGCATGACTGGTTTGATGTGCATTGCGCACGCTAACAAGGTATGGCCCCGGAGGGGAAAGCCATCCGCATGAAATAGCCCCCGAATGAACCGGACACGATCTCCATCTTGATAAGGGATAGGAGTAATGTCGTGTCTATGACTGGTAGCATTCCGAAGATCGAGATCCTGAACGGCCGCGAGCGACGGCGGCGGTGGTCGACGGCCGAGAAGCTGTGGATGGTCGAACGGGAGTTGGTCGCCTGGAAGCAAGCGTCCTGGCACAGGTTGGGGCATCTTTATTCGCACATGCTAATATATCGGTCGCTCTGACCCGTTCCGATATGTTATGATGGTTAACGCGCTGAGGCCTGGATAGCCAAGAAGCGCGTCACGCCAGCGGCTGCGAGTGGGACGGCGATGTCGTTTTTGCTTTTTTTGCGAGGCCTTATCATAGTACTGTTGGCATTCGCCATCAGTATATATTTGCTCACCGAATCCCTCTGGGGCACGTTTGTCCAAACGTTGATTTGTGGGATCTTGATACAGATTGGGTACTTTGTTGCTGTCATGCTGCTAGTGTGGCGCTCGGTCTCCAAGGAATCGGTGACTCCGAAGTCACACACCGCGCGATGAGTCCGAAAGGGAGCAACTGCCGAGCCACTTAGTAAGTGAGGCGGGCCACTCTCCGCCTTCATAGGCTCTGGCTGCTAGTCTAGAGTAAGACGATCAGCAAGATGACACCCCACACCACGAAACAAAATGTGACTGCAGCCTGACTTATTCTGGCATCGGAGAGGCTTTCCGCTAGGCGCCAGATGCGCGCAGGACCCTTGCGGTGATCGTTATCGCGCGCCTGTGATCGACGAGCCATTCCAATCGACATCCCTGTTTCCCGCAGGACAGGCTCAACCTGAGCCCGGAATCTCTTGCTCAGATGTTTTGCCATTTGGCAATACGACTCAATTTCTTCCTTCAGTTGGAGCTTACGACATGCAGCGGAATTGCGGCAGTCGGAGCATGGGCCGCGTGAGGTTTCGTTTATTGCATCGAGGTTAGGAGTTGCGCCTTTAGCGAAGAGCGGGCTGATGCCCGCCCGAGCGGTGTGCCTGGGTGTGCCTGGGCTCCGCGGGCGTCGATACTGGATTTGCAGACATTTAGTCAGATAATGTGGTATGGTGTTTGTCACTACCAATGCGCTGCCAGTCTCATTCCACGGGTTTGAAGGCTTATGCTCCGCGAAGTTGAAAAGCACCCGGATTCTGCCTTCACATTCGGCGATCCTCAGTGGGGAACGATTGATCTCGAAACACTCGTGGCGGCAGCGCGACGGCAGTTGAGGTTCGTCCTTACATGCGCGCTCGCAGGACTTGTGCTGGGGCTAGCGTATCTTTGGGCCGAGGTGCCCTTGTACGAGTCGACGGCCAGAATCCTGATCGACAAGAACCAGCCATCCATCGTAACGCAGTTAACAGAGAGCGAAAGCTCCGCACAGCTTGACCCGATGATGCTGAGTCAGGTCGAATTGTTGCTTTCCGACCGCATCGGGCTAAAGGTCGTTGACAGCCTCGGTCTTGCTACCGATCGCTCTTTCTTGTCAGCGCCATATTCATTGCTCAACAGTCTCACGGGATCGGTCGCTCGGTGGCCATTCATCGGCAGTTCCGAAGCAAGCGGAGCGCCGGTGAAATCGAGTGCCGCGCGAGGACCCGATCCTCGATGGCAGGCATTTGGCATTCTGGCTGAGAATATAACGGTAGCTCGTGTAGGGCTTTCTTACATTCTGCAAGTCCAAGTTCGGTCGCCTAGCGCCGAAATGGCGCAAAAAATAGCCAGTAAGTATGCAGAAATCTATATCTCTGACCAAGTCGGAGCCAAAGACGAATCGATTATCCGAGCTCGCAGCGCACTGGCGGAAGAGCTCGAGACGGTGCGGAAGCGATCGGTCGATGCCGAGCTCGCAATCCACAGATTCCGAACAGACAATACGTTGACCAAGGAAACGCTGGTTACCTTGCGCCAGCTCGAACTTGAGGCGTCCTCTCTCAAGTCGCAATATGAACAGGTCCTGCAGCAGTACCAAGCGAGCCTGCAGAACCTTTCGATGGCGTTGACGGAGGCGCGGACTATCTCGGAGGCACCATACCCCAGCGGACCGAGTTCTCCGAACAGCAGTCTTACGTTGGCGTTCTGTCTCGTGCTCGGCGGCCTGGTTGGCGCCGGTGTGGGCGGAATTCGGGAGTACCGGGAGCGCTTTTTCCGCACGACGGCTCAAGTGCGCGATGAACTCGGACTTGAGACGCTCGGAATGATCCCTTTGCTGGACGGGAAGCCAATTCGCCGAAACAAGCACGATCGTGCGGCCGGAGAGCCGTCATTCATCGAGGTGGGGAACAGCGCTTTCAACTGGGTAGAACAACATCCGCGCTCGGAATTCGCTGAAGCGATGCGAACTGTGAAAGTCGCTGTTGATGTCGAGTTACCAGGGAAGAGCACCAAGGCGCTCGGCATCGTTTCTTGCCTCCCGGGAGAAGGGAAGTCGCTGGTCGCTGCTAATTTAGCGATGGTTCTTGCTATGCAGCGTTGTAAGACGTTGTTGATCGATGCCGATATCCACAATCCGGGCTTGTCCCCTATGTTAGCCAACGGCTGGGAACGAGGCCTGGCCAACTTGTTGGCTGGAGGACTCAATCCGAGAGATTTGCTGGCCCATCAGTCATTGCCATTGAGGTTCCTGCCCGGCGTGAACCAGAGCCAACAAAAGCTCGCAAACACCATGCAGCCTATCGAGAAAATGGGCGACTTTCTGCTCAAGGTGGGCCCTATGTTCAATTACGTCGTCGTTGATTTGCCCCCGTTGGCTCCAGTCGCGGACGTGAGGTCCTTTGTCCAGCACCTCGACGGCCTTGTTCTGGTTGTTGAATGGGGTGTGACCGCTCGTACATTCGTGCGCGAAATCCTCAACAACAACCCGATCCTGGCGGATAAATGCATCGGCGTTCTGCTCAACAAGGTCGATATCAAAAGAATCAAGCGGTACCAAAAGTTCGGCAGCGCCGAATTTTACAGTGAACGCTATAGTCAGTATTACCAGGCCTAGTTGTGGAGCAGGCATTGTTTTGTCTTGAGCAGATAGCGCAAGGAGGCTTTGACGAACAAACTCCGTCCGGGCTTATCCGCGCGAGACGCAGGAGATGGTGTTCGTCGGCAAGGACCGGCGATACATCACATCGTCGCTTCCTCCAGCCGGTGGGCTGCGCGCTGGCATCGGACTGGGAAAAGGGCCAGGTCGAGAACCATGTCGGACAGGTGGGATGCCGAGCAGTCAGAATTCACGATCGGCCCGGCTATCCTGGTCGCCAGTGCTTTGCCGGTCCTTACATTCCGCCACCCAACACCGCCGTAGCGCGGACACGCAAAGCATCCTGCGAATAGGCCTCCAGCATATCGTGTCGTGCCTGTATTCCGATCTCTTTGCGAAGCGTTTCATCGCCCGCGAGCACTAACACTTGGGTCACCGCCATCTCCGCTGAGGGCACAGTAAGCTTCAGCATATTCTCTCCATGCTTGCCGTAATCCCGAATACCGCCGACGTCGGTCGCGATAATCGGAAGACCGGCAAGCATCGCCTCGGCGACGACGATGCAGAACCCTTCCGTATCGGACAGATTGATGAACATGTCACGATCACAGGCCAGCTCGAACCAGCGTGCGACATATCCATAGAAATGCACGCGATCTCGAATGCCGAGCTCATCCGCCTTGCGCGAAAGCGCCTGCCGTTCCGGCCCATCGCCGTAAAGATCGAGGCTTGCAGAAACGCCGCGGTCTTGGAGCATTCGGATGGCCTCGATCAGGCGGTCAAAGTTCTTTCGCGCCATAAGGCGTCCGGCTGCAGCAAGGCGCAAGGGTGTGTGAAGCGCGTAGTCGCGCTTGTGGGAGGAAGCCCCATCGGCACGAAACAGAGGCACCACATGCGACCGGCGCCTGCGGGGCAGGAAGTATGCTTGTGTCTCCCGGAGCGTATTTTCGCAATCAGCCCAGATTTCGTCGACACGCCAGGACAGCGCCTTGAGCACAGGGCCATAAACGCCTTCGGCACGCCGGGAGCGGTAACGGGCGATGTGCTCGAATGAAACGCAGCGAAGCCGAGGAGCGAACATCGCAACTAGCCGTCCCAGGAGATTGGCCTGCTTGAGCGACAACACAACCATATCCGGCCGCCACTCCCGGATGAGGCGCAACATTACAAAGAACGTGCTCACGAAGGTGCGCAAGGAAGGCTCTTCGCTCTGCGACGTCAGGATAAGATTGTGCTCTCCGATCTTTGCGGCGATTTCATCGGCAAGAGCCCCGCGACCACGGCAACAGGCTAGAATCTTCAGCTCATGCCCGCTGAAAAATCCTGCTTGCAGCAAGGTCAGCAGCCCGTGCTCGGCACCACCGGGATCGAAGCCGTTGATGAAGTAAAGAATTCGCATGTGATACGGAAGCGTTCCCGATTGCCTTGTGCCTCTAGCGCTGAGCGCCCCGATATTCGTCAATGCCGCTCCCTTTGCGAAGGGCGCGGTAGAACAACAGCTTGGCTGCGCGGCGCACCTGGGGCTCCACGCCCCTCGGCAGGACGCAAAGAAGGATGTAAACGTAGACGCGCCAGGACAATGGATCGTGCCACATCGCGCGAATGAGCAAGCGCGCTCCGCGTTTCTTTTCGCCTTGAGCCACGCAATCATTGCCCGCCTTGGCGTACAAACGCGCGTTGCGCCGACGCGCGAGGTGCGTAAGTTCCGGCCGTCGCATGACCCATTCTCGCGTGAGGCGTTCGGCTACCGGCAGAAGCGCGTCGAGTCTGCGGGTTATGTTCGAGCCATGGCGCCGTTTATAGACGAGTGCTTCGGCCACATGTTGAAATGTCCAACGCTCGGCTGCGCGTAGACAAAACTCTGTATCCTCTCCAGCCCTGAATGCCTCGTTGAATAACCCGATATCTTCGACCATCTCCCGCCGCATAACCATACTGGAAGGAACAATCGGCCCATCAAGCAGAAAATATGTCGGCAACGTATCGCACTGGTCGGCGCGATAGCGGCGCACGGCGACGTGTAGAGCATCGGACAGATCCGGCGCGGAAAAATCGACAAGATCACCATAGACAAGACCTGCCTTGCAGCCATTGCCCAAGACGGCTAATTGACGCTCAAGCTTGTCCTCGGCCCAGAAGTCATCGCCGTCGAGAATTGCAATAAGATCGCCGGCAGCATGTCTGATGGCAAGATTCCTCGCCGATGAAAGCCCGATACCCGCCGTCGTCAGGACATGTATGCGCGGCTCCCTGCGACCCAGCGATGCAATCACTTCCGACGAGCCGTCCATCGAGCCATCATTGACAATGATGATCTCTTTGATGTGGCTCGACGCGGTCTGATTAATCACGCTTTCCACTGCCTGCACGATGAAGCGTTCTTCATTGTGGCATGTCATGATAACTGAAACACTCATCTCGTGTTTCCTGGCAAGGGGCTCCCGAGGAATCGGGGATGTCTCATGCTCCCGGGGTGGCTCCTCCGCGCCCTGTGCAATGATAGCCAAAGCCCGTGCCGCGTCAATTCCGGCAGGAGCGAGACAAGGATCAATGTGACGAACGCTCGTGTGCCGGAGGCTTCTGTTCCAACGTAAAGGGCGCAGGGAACAAGAAGCACGAGGGGCAGAAGCCGTGCCTGGGCCGCTCCGATCAATCCGTGAGAAAGGGCCCAGCTTAGAGTACGGCTTAAGCGAAACCATGCAGCAATCCATATGAGAATATAGAGGCTGAGCCCAATGATGCCGTTCTCGGTGAGGATGCGTTGAAACTCGCCATGTATCCCCAGCCGCAACTCGCCAGGAAGTCCGCTGAAATCCGTATCGATAATATTCTTGAATTGGTTCGTACCCACGCCCATCAGTGGATGTTCGGAGATGAGTTGTCTGGACAGAGTGAAAGCAAACGCGCGCTGGACATTGCTCGGGGTGTCACCAGGGGCATATTTCCCCGTCGCGACCAGATATTCGTATTGCCCCATGCTCAGCGGATCGAGAATGGTCTGCATTTGCTTCTCGACATAGGCGTTACCCATCGTGGTCGATAACATGAAAAGACCCACGAAGCCGGCGGCGATCGCCGGTACCATTGCAGCGAGCCGTCCGCGCATCAGAAGCGCAGCGGTCAGAAAGAGACAGATCAAAAACGCCTTGCGTTCCCCGGATAGCAGGAGCAGGGGAAGTATCCCTGCCCATGCAAACCAAAGGCCGCGCCGCTTGGCCCGTTTGGCGAAGAGGAGGAGCCCCGCGAGCGCAATTGGAAGGAAGGTGAATACGAGCCTTGGGTCGGCCAAGTGCTTCCAGCCGACCGAGTAGCCATGAGCCACATGCCAGGAGATCGTATAGGCGAGAATCAGCACCATGCCGAAAAGCAAGATGTTGACGGCCTTCTGCGTCTCGAGCCATCTAGCCTCCTGTGCGATGGCGAACGCAAAGGCGCCCACAGTGGACATCTGCAACAGCTCGCGCAGGCCGTTCTTCGCGTCCACGCTGAAGGCCGAGACCAAGTGCCAACCGAAGAAGGGCAGGAGCAGCAGAAAACCGACTGAAAAAGCCAAATTTCGCCAACGCCCCGTCGCCAGGCCAAATATGAGCGCCAGCAAGGCGATCAGCTCGAACGGACGCAGCAACACAAAACCCGTCTCGAGCCTGATTGGCAGGAAGAGACTCAATATCGCGAATGTGAGGAGATAACGCATCACAGCCTGCTCGCGGCGCAATATTCTTTTAGCATGTTCTCTTTCCCGGAAACAGAACTTGTTGGATGTATCAATGCCAGCCCGCGGAGAAACACTTCACCCTGCTCCAGCCGACAACCCCATCGTTCTGCCCGCTGTGGCAATCGCATATCGAAGAGGTTTCCGCCTGTTGGGAAAGCTCACCCTCCTCGGCTGCGGGGAGGCCTACTGGTGGCAGAACTCATCAGCAGTCCGACGAGAGTGGTGACGCATCCCGACGGCGTGCGGTCGATGCGGGCTAGCCGACGGTCTCGCTCTCCGGTGTCCAGGCTTCTGGCTGGTTGAGCACAGAGACCGCGCGAACATGGCAGCGAATCTTATGCCCGGTATCCCGCGAACTGAGCTCATAGCTTGTGCCGGTTTCGTCCACGATCGGAACGCCGTCGCGATACCAGAGACACTCTATTGCGACGCAATCACGTTCGATACGACAGTCAGCTCTTGGACTGGTGAAGCCTCGCCCGAGAAGACCGGCAATGCGCTGAATTTCGGCGGGACATCAAGGGGGATGGGTCCGCGCAGGACTCAGTGCACTCCATTCAGTCCGCAGAACCCTTCGAGAAAAGCAAGGGACATATCCGTGGCGGTGGTTCCAATCTCACCTCAGATACGATCGCTCGTGCTCATCGCCCGGAAGCACATAAAAGCCTGAGAGTTTAGGGCCGGGCCCAAGCCCGGAAATGGAGAATATCCGATCGAGATCGGGGCGAAGCGGCAGGCGAGTCTCTGTCGAAGCACCCTGTAGTCAAACCCCTTGTGATCGAGATAGGCGCCGGACTTGCTCCGTGGGACCTGTTGCCAGAGAATTGCCGCACGGAATAGCTCCCAGGCGCTGTATCGCCATCGCGATTTGTTTATGAAAACGGCGTTGGGGTACTTGAGCAAGAGAATAGGCCCAATCATGATGGGCACGGAGATGATCAGAACTCCACCAGCCCGAAGAGAGCGCTCACAGAACGAGATGAACTCCTCTAATACGTGGTCGTCGACATGCTCGAGGGTTTCAAAGGCCAGCACCGCGTCTAGTACCTCACCAGGTATCTCTCCCAGGCTCCCTACCGGCGTGAACGATGGGGCTTTTGGCGTCACATAGGGATCATAGCCGTAAAGCGGTCCTGTCCAGCCCCCGCCGGCCAGCGTGTTAAGAAAGTCGCCATTGTTGGATCCGTAGTCGAGGATAGCGCTGCTTGGAGAGAGATGTTGCTTCACAAGTCGGATACCCCTTTCATGCCGGCTTCTCTGCGCAAACCGTGCGGCCGGGTTGGGGCTATTCACCGTCAAGCGATCATAGGCGGACGGACTCATATGTTTCTCCCGGGGCGAAAAGGAACTAAGAGGAGACCCTGCCGCCTGTCCTTTTTGCTCCGGCAGATGATGCCATATTCAAGCCGCGAAAGCTCATTTGCACGATTACCTCTCTACGACGTCCGCTTCGGCTGTCCAGGCTTCCGGCTGATCAAGCAAAGAGAGCGCACGCACTTGGCACCGGATCCTGTGCCCAGCATCCCTTGCATTGAGCTTGTATGTTGCAGCAGTTTCGCCGATGATGGGAACTCCGTCACGATACCAAAGGTACTCCAGATGCGACGCTGGCACATTCGGCTGTACGCTCAGCGTGCTTCCGATTGAGGCAGAGCCGGAAAGCTCTGGCAATCGCGCGAAGCCTGCAGGCACCTCCGCAAGGTCCGACTCCTTCTGGCGGACCCGAATATAGTCTATGGCCATGTCGTAAGTTTCGGATGGATCCGGCAAGACTCCGCCCCTGCCGGATCGAAAGCCCAAATCGACCATGATGTATTTTTGCGCGGCAAGCTCCGGAGTCGTCGGGCAACGTGCCACTTCATAGCCATCAATCACGAAGTATGTGTAATTATCTTCGATCTGGGCGTACCACGTATGAAACTCGCCGTCATATATGTCTATCGCGTTGGGGAAGCCGTTTGATTGGTCGATCGGGTAGCCGGCGATCTTCCTGCGCACGTCAGCGGCGGCGATTTGGGGATCGAGATAGGCAAGCGCCGGCTTATGCACATGCTGGCTGATATTGATCCACGTTCCGTCCTCCGCCCCATATTCCCAAAAGTCAGTTTCCAGACGATTCCGCGTCCGCCAAAACAGGTGCTCCTTGCCATAGGCCCAGAAGGCAGGAAAGAAGCCCGGGCGCGGCGCGGAAAGCTTGGGGAACTTGGCGCGGATCTCGAATATTCCTTTTCCCCACCGCCGACCTTGGCCGTTGTTGTTGACCGAAGAAAACGCTCCGGTCCTCCAAACCTTGTTGTGGACGAGACGGAGCGACAGCGTGTGGCTCTCGGCATCGTGAATGTATGAAGACGGCGTCCCGGAAATCCGCTGTGCCTTCGCATCCCCGCCGATATTGGTGAGGTGCGTCGGCGCGAACCAGCCGCTGCTCTGTGCGCCTGTCAGATCATCGACAATGGTGTTGGTCTCGAAATCGTCGAAGAACACCGTCGTATAGCCGCTGATATCGGGCGCCGCCTGACCGCGATGGGCTTGGTTCGTCCTTGTATCAACCGCCGCCCAACTTGCCCAAGCCTGCGAATCGAAGGCATAGCGCGCGGGATTGTCGCTGGCATCCACCGCCGAAGGCGGGCTCTTTCTATAGGGATGATCGTCGGGCAGGTCGGCTTGCCTGCCGGCGCGCCACATGGCCCAACCCACGAGCTTGTCGATCTGCGCATCATTGAGTTCGCTTTGCCCGATGATGACGCAATCGATCGCGACATCGGCCCTCATCGGATTGTTCACATCGCCCATGAAGCTCTGCGATTTCATCAGGTTGGGTTTCAATGCATGAATCGCCTGGCCGGCCGTCTTGACCCCATTCACCACAGCCTGCATCACGAATCCGCGGCGGTACCCGACCATGACATTCCAGTCGTCAAAATCGGTCGAGTACTGCCCTTCCTCGCTCTTGAGCTTGCCGTCATGGAGCCGCGAAACGAATGTGCCGGCCGAGGGCTTGAAACAGACCTGGGGCTGGCGATGCACCGGGCCACCCTCCGCGCCATTGACGCAAAGAACGGAAACGTTATCCGCACCGGTGTTGTTCACCGAATGGCACCGGGCGATCACGAGCCACCACCGGTGGAGATAGGGGGCATCCTTATCGACTGGCCAGGTCAACGCCTGTTTCGTGCCCTTCTTGAAGAGGACGCCGCCGTTATTCGGAAGCTTTGTTGGGCGCAGGGAGGGCTCGGCTTGCACCGCAGCCACCGGCTTCACGCCGCCGGATTGCCACGAGGAGATTTCGCCTTCGGCCAGATCCTCCTGAAACCAGGATTTCACAATCATTTCCGGGAACAGACCAGGACGCCAGGAGTGAGCTTTCGGCAGCGAGCCTTCCGCCGGGCCGGCGGCCCGAGCATCCCGTCCTGAGCGACCGGATGCCGTCAGCACAAGGGCGGCGCATGCGGCCCGTGCCAAATCCCGGCGAGAAATGCGGTTGGTCATTATCGTGTGCCTTACCTATCTCACATCGCGCCAATATCCGCTGGTTTCGAGCTAAGGCTGCACCACGACGCCCGTTACCGATTATTGCGCTTCTCCTCGCAAAAACAATTCGCCGCTTTAGTTTGGCTTTTCAATGACGCCCTGCGGCGCGCCGAAGGGCAACAGAATCATTCGAAACGGAGTGGTCTGCGAGCATCGAGATACTATAGAACGAGCCGTTATCGTCATTCGTTCGGTCGAGGGGCTCGAACATACGGGTCAACATGATCGCTGCCTCTCTCTCGACGTAAGATGGCCGCAGACAAGTTCTGGCAATTCTGCTACAAGGGGCTTAGCTTGCTCCGAAGGTCTATCCGCGCGCCGGAACCCACTTGGTCAGGTCGTCTCCCGCGAGTTCAATGTGATGAACTTCGCCCGTCCTAGTACCTCCTTTCAGAAATCGGATTTCCCATGCGTTTTCGTGTGGTACGAGTAGCGCTTGCAGTGCTGTCCGGCACGCGGCGATGAAGCGGGCGCGCTCCTGACGATGGTCGACAACCAAAACACGCGCGCTACGGGTACAGTGACACGAGCCTTTACGACGCGAGGGTTAGGAAATACTATCGCCCAATGCACTCAGACAGGTCAATAGCGCACCGAACCGCAATCCCTGGACCCCAGAATGGATCGAGCCATTGTCATAAATTCCTTCGGCCGCGGCGGGTCGAACATTCTGGCGAATATGATCGGCTCTTCGCCCGGCGTCCTCATGACCTTCGATGAGTTTTGGCAGTTCTACTACAACGGCGGCTGGAATCTTCCTCCAATGGTCTATCGGCGTCTGGGAGTCCGGGCGGGCAAGCTTGCCTCCAGGTCAGTGTTCTACGCGAAGCGATTTCAGAAGCGTCTGGAAAGAAGCGTCCAAGCGTCGATCGCCGCTGACTACCAGCTGCGGAAGGAAAGGGGGCTCGATCTCGCGCTCGCGCGCCACGTCCTCTTCAAGGTGACTGAGTACGACATCTTCCTGAACTCTGAAATCGAGAAGCAGTTCGAAGAGACGATCTTCGTCGGGCTGGTGAGGAACGGCTACGGCCTTTGCGATTCATGGAACCGCCGAGGGGTACCGGCCATGATGGCGGGACGAGTCTACAGTCAGGTTGCCGGCAAGATGCTTGCCGAACAGGCTGCCAGAGACAACTACCTGCTTGTCAGGTTCGAGGATATGGTTGCCGACCCTCTCCGCTTTCTGGATCGCCTGTACGGGCGCCTGGCGCTGCCGCGGCCGCGTGAGGACGCTTATATTCACAACCCGAAGGGTTATGGGCCCGGCCAGGAAGCCGCGGCGTCTGCCAGTCGCACCATGCGCTTAGTGGACAAAAGCTATTGGGCGTCACTCCTGGCCGAGAACATTAATGCTGCTGCGATCGAGCGACTGACGAGCGAGGACCTGAAGGACTTCAACAGGTACGGCTCCGGTGTCATGGAGACCCTGTACGAGGTTCGGTGGAGCGGCCCGGGCCCCTGAATTCGCAGAGGGTGGAGCAAACGACGAGGCGAACGGTGCTAACGATGCGGGCCTGTGGCGACAGGCCCTCGCACACTGTAACTAGCGGATGGGGAATGCTCGCCGATGCGTCCGAATGAAGCCAAGCACGTTCAGACGATCTTGGCTTCGCTTCCGAGCGAAGCAATGAATCCCTGCCTGAATATCGGCTCCTCGACCGCCCACTTCCGGACGGTGGAACAGCCCCACGTCGACCTACTCGTGTTTCGGCCGCTTCGCGAGCGCGGGGTACGTATCCTCAATATCGATATGAAGGAAGAGGAGGGAGTGGACTTGGTTGGAGATGTACTGGATCTGGCCTTCCAGGAGCAACTGAGGGCGCTCCATCCCAGGCTCGTCATGTGCTGCAACCTGCTCGAGCATCTGGTTGATCCGGGCGCATTTGCCGATGCCTGCGCCAGTATCGTGGAGCCTGAGGGTCTCCTGCTGGTCACCGGCCCGTACAGCTACCCCTATCACCTCGACCCCATCGATACGCTCTACCGGCCAGCCCCCGACGAAATCCGTCGCCTCTTTCCTGATTTCACCTGCCTGCAAGAGGCCGTCGTTTCGGACAGCACCTATCTGGACGATCTTCTGAGCCAGCATACATTACCGGAGCTGATCCGGCTGCTTACCCGGCATGTTCTAAGTTTTCCGTATCTCCTTCTTGCTGACTTTGAGCGTTTCAAGGCTCGCTATCATAGATACTTCTGGCTCTTTCGACCCTATTCGTCGACCGTGGTCTTACTGCGTCGCCCCGCTTACGGTTGATTAGTAGATGATTGGTATCACCACGTAGAAGACCCCTTCAATCTTAGAGGACGAAGATCGATGTTGAATATACAACGCGCTTGAATTCGGGATGACCACATCGGCAAAGTACTATAACAAGAAGAATGCCAACGGAAAAGCTTCTATCGCTCGCGCGACTCAGACCCGTGACAAACCAGAGCTGCAACTCGCCTACATTGCATTAAGATGAATATTGTTCTCATTACAGAAGCGACCTGCGCCCGACTGCGCGATGTCATCGGTAAAAAGTCTCCCGATCCCGCGAACGAGGCGATTCGGAAAGACTGGTGCTAGTCACTGCGTGACCGCCTCAAAGGTGTTTTCTAACTTGGTTTTTCCTGTCACACAGGATTGGAAACGACCGTGCGCAACGCCTTAAGTAGGCATGTGATCGGCGAGGAAACCTTGCAGGGGCTCGAGGTGATCCCGGCGCAGTACCGGGTGATGGTGACGCGCCGTCCCAAATATGCCCTGCCGAGCCTGCGAGCAGGTGGTGGTGGCATCTCAGAGTCACATCGAGAAGCTGAGAGGAAGATCTTTGTATTCGCACGGTGAGGGCGCCTTGTCATCGCCGAGCTGAGTTTAGAGAACGCAAAGTGAGCATGCTGGGCGGCTGGAGGTCGAGACTGGATGCCGTCGCCGTTGGTCGATTGGAGCGAAACTGCGGATTGTATCGGAGAGCCCGCATCGCGTCGCTGATCGAAACCTGGAAATTGGAAGGCGGCGATCCACGAGCCTGCCTCGCCGACGTACTCACCAAGTTCGTCAACCTCTGGCCACCTCGCGTCTCGACAATAAACTCGCGGGCTGACACCAGCTCCGATCCAACTTCAAGACGCCGGCGCCGAGGCAAAAGAGCGCTTACTCAGGTCTTCTCGCCGATCACCTGCATAGGTGCCCGACAACAGGTGGACACGCGCCCAACCTATGCAAGCGCAAACAACGGTGCGTACGCCACTTCTATCCTTCTCAGCTGTTGGGAAATTGCGTTTGCACCAGCCGATGAAATCGAAGATCGCTCCTCCGATAGGCACCGTGCTAGCTTGGCAAGGACCCGATCAGACCAACCAGCCTGCTGCAATCTTTCAGTTTCGAGCGGATAATCCAATTGGCGAAAGATCGCTGATAGTTTGAAGACCGACGGTTCGATGCTAACGACCGGGACACCCTCGCAAAGCGCCAAAATCGAAGCATGCAGGCGGCTGCTGATGACGGCATCGCATTTTCGGTATATGGACCGAAGCTGCTGATATCGAGGCTGGTAGTTGATGACCGTGGATTTATCGATCATCCGACTCAAGCGTCTGGCGAAAGCCAAATCGCGATGGATTGCATTCGACACAAGAACGATGGGACGCCCGACCTTATTCAGACCTTCTGCCAGACGCGCCCATTCATCCACGCCCTGCATAGCCCCCAAGCCATTAACTGCAAGCCCGATCGCCCCGCGGGGTATGGCGCTTGCAGCCTCCGGCACCGATATCTGTGAGGCCAGAAACACCATATCCGGTGCCTCATGAATAATCGAATTGCGCACGCCAAGATCTATCGCAACTTCAACCGATTTTGCGTCGCGCACGCTCAAATAGCACAGGTTCTTGTATACGTGAGCAATCAAGGCACCGAGAGCATTGTTCCCGATCTCGAGGCTGTGGTTGATTGCGACAGTCTTCTTTCCGCTTAACTGAGCGATTCGAAGCAACAGAAGCAACCGCATCACTTGATGAGGATCGCCGGTTGGACAAATTTCCCCTGCGGGATTCCAAACGACTAAATCAGAAGTACAACAAGCTGTCACAGCGGTTACAGGAACTGATCTCTCGATTAGTCCCATGCCGGCCAATTTCCTACGCAATGCCAGCTTATGCTTTACTCTTCGGAAGGGACCACGAAGCTCCTTTCCCGTCTCGTCAAGCTTGACCAAATTTAACTCAGCTTTCGCTGGCAAAGGCGCGTCCTCCCTGCGAAATCGCAATGTCAGCGCGTGAGCTAGTGCGTCAAACTCCTTGATCGAACCTCCACCGATGCCCCTCAGATCAAATTGTTCGAAAAAGCGTGGGTAACGATCAATAGCTCGAACATCCGCAGCAGGAAAACGGGATGTTACGTACCGTATGAACTCTGTAGAGAGTCCCTCATTGCCCGCATTTTGCGTATGAAGACGCGTTATAAGAAGAACACGAGGTCTCATATTAGTCCCGATCACATGTAATAACGAGCCAATTGGCGAAAAGCAAACCTTAGCGACGGCAGCGTTCGAACTCCTTCTACATCAAACCACACCAAAGTTTTCTCTGGCAAGAAGTAGAGTAGCGCGAGCACTGAGTTCACAACAGCAAGAGCGCCGATTGCGACAATGACAATGCTCGACTGCCCAACAAGCATAGCCTTTGTACCTACGCCGATGGCAACAACCACCAAGGCGAGAGACATTGGCATAACGTGAGTCCTTAGAATAGCACCGATACTCATTTCCATAACTCTGGAGACGAGTCGGACGGTGATCACAAAAGCAGCGCCGAAAGCCAGTAGCACCACCGTGCAAATGCTGGCGAGGCCATGATCGGAAGTCGTCAGGATGCCGAGTGCGAGTATAGCAACGACAGCGCAGTTATTCTTGATGATGCGATAGGGCTGCCCCAGCGCCTGAAGGACTGCGTAACTAACCCTGTTACCAAGCCGAAAATATAGGCTGCTCGCAAGAAGGGCAAAGGGCAAGACGGCCTCGTCCCATCGTGGACCAAGCATAATATCGACAAGCTCTTGCGCGAAAACGATAGAAAATGCACTGGTCGGGATGGTGGCCAGAGCCGTTAAAGATAGGCCCTTCAAGAATCCGCTGCGCAGGCGTTCTCGGTCATTCTGAAGCTGAGCCATGGCAGGAAATGCAACAATTCGGACGATGTCGTTGAAGAGATGCCCTGCATTCTCGCTGAGGAAAGCCGCGCGCGTGAAAAGACCGAGCGCCTCGGCGCCCATGAGCCGTGCGATAAGAAACTTGGGGGTATTGTTCACCAGGTATCCGAAGGGCCGCGTGAGCGAGAACCCAAGGCTCATCGGCCACAATTCGCGAAACGCTCGAGCTGAAAAGCCGGGCAGCACGAGAAGCTTGCGAGCAGCAACTCCGAAGGCAAGCGCACCAAAAGACACTTCTGCAATCTGCATGGCGACGAGCGACCAATAGCCGAATCCGGCGAACGCCATGGGAAGAGCAACGACGAAGACCGCTACGGAGAAGCTGAAGAGCGGGCGGAGAGAAACCGCCCTTATCCTCATATTGCGCACAAGGAGCGCCTCGCAGATCAAGTTGAAGGCACCCAGCGGAGTCGTGAATGCGAGCAGTTTCACGACATCGGTTAGAGCTTCGATACGCATCAATGCTGCGACAAACGGCGCTGCGAGCCACAAGGCGGCACCGATCACGCAAGATAGAGTAAGAGAGACACCGAGCGCAGTTGCTATGTGATCTCGCTCGACGACCTTGCGCTGGATGAGCGCCTGGGCCAGGCCCAAACCATAGAGCATCGCCGCAAGCTCCACGGCGATGAGTGCGCCGCCGACGACGCCGTAATCCCGCGGCGAAAGCAGCCGCGCCAATATCGCAACCGAAATGAATTTCAGTCCCAGGCGCACGATCGAGGTTACGCCGGACCAAGCAGCGCCCTTCAGCATGCGCTCTGTCAGTTTGCGCGGTTTAGTTGTCGAGTTGCTGTCCTCAGTGTTTACCATGCAAGATGCGCCGTTTGGGTCACCGGTAGCGTCTCCGCCATCGTTTGCTGATTCAGCCATGAACATAATCCTGTTGGCGTCATCGATGACCGCGCCATTCCAGCTTGATGAAGGTTGTCGCCAATACATCCTCCTTCCGTACGAAGAGCCTCTGCTTGACTGCATTTCTGCCGGGAGCCGCCTCGACCAGCTCGCCACCGGCAACATTCAAGCGACGCCGCACTAGGACGGAGTAAACCGCCCTTTCTGCTTTCCGTCCACTGGCCAAATATGAGCGTCTGTGCATTAGATCCTCGCCTGGCAAAAGCAGCTACCAGACGAATCTCCTCTTTGTACCGAGCATGTTGCTCTCAGACGTCACATGCTGCCGCATGAGAGTGGAGTATAGCTCCATTTGGAGCAGGGCGACGCTCTCCATGCTGAACCGCGCGGCGATTGTCTGTACTGCGTGCTGCGCCATCTCATAGCGCTCGGCTTCTGATAGGCCGAGCGCGCGACGAAGAACCCCGGAAAACTCGGCATGCGAGCGGGCCAGAAAACCGCTGCGCTCATGTTCCACAATGTCGGACGCACCGCTGACATCGGTGATGATTGGGACCACGCCGCAGCTCATGGCCTCGAGCAGGGCGTTTGACATGCCTTCCGACGCCGAGGTGGAAAGATAGAAATCAGCCTCCCACAGAAAGGGAAACACATCTTCGACCGCGCCGGCGAAAGTGACCCTGCTGGAAAGGCCCAACCGGGCCGCCTGCTCCTCGAGGGTGGCGCGGCACTGGCCATCGCCCAAGATGGTGAGTTGCGCCTTTGCGTCGGCGGGAAGTGCCGCGAACGCATCGATCATGTGCTCGAGGCATTTTTCCGGATCGAGACGGCCAAGGCAGATAAAGCGTTGACTGCCATCGGCGCTCGGCTCGCGGCGCGGCTTGCGGGACAGATCGATCCCATTCGGAATCATATGAATGCGATCCGCGCCGATGCCGTGTCTCTCCAGATCACCAGCGATTTGGCGGCTATTGGCGATGAAGGCCGTGACGTGACGTTTAATCAAGGCGGACGCCCAGCGACCGATGATTTTCTTTTCGCGCACAACGTCGAGATCGAAACACCGTCCGCCCCGGCCCAATTTTGCGAGAACCGGTTTGCGCAGGAGGGCTCCTGCCAATGCCGCCGGAACAGCGTGAAGTCGGGCATGGATGATATGTACGACATCGAATTCGTCGCGACGGCGCAGCATCCAGATCAAAACCTGGACACACCACGACAGGAACGACAGCATATGCCGCCCGCCCAAATACGGAGCCGCGCGCAAACGAAGGCGATGGACAGGCACCCCGTCGATGGCGGACCGTTTCGGGGTCGAGTGCGACAGTCTGGGTGCCAAAATGGTTGCGGAAACGCCGCTTTCAACCAGCGCCCGAGCAAATCGCCGCGCCTGTTGTTCGCCGCCGCCATATGACTCAGGAAAATAGGTTGGGAGCACGAGCAGAACACGTATGCCGGGAAGAGCTTCGGCTCGCGGGGTCTTCATCGGATAAGCGGAGGCAACTTCTGCTGCAATCATATCAATCCGCCGGATAGCGTTCCTGGAGCCAAGGCGGCCACCAAGATTACAACCCCGTCCCATGTGCAAAAAAGAAGATGCCTCTTTGGCATCTCACTGCCTTTCAGCGCATCGATCCCCTTGTCGTCCAGATCGACGCACTCCACCTCATCCCCGAAATCGGCAAAGTTTGCACCGCTAACCAATCCGGCAAGCTGCCCGATCACCGTCAAACGCATAGGCTGCACCCGTTCATCGCGGAAGCGCCCATTTTCGGACAGGAGGTGTTGTTGATACTCCCGTGCTTGCCCGATGCTGGTCAAGAGCCTCGCGGTAAATGGCATCGGTCCGCTTGCCCATCAGCTTGACGTCCCAGTTCGAAAGATCCGTCGCCGCGGCGGCACCTTGGGCGAGGCAGGCCAGTCTTCCACGATCCTCCAGGAGGGCGGCAATGGCGTCGGCCATCGCTGCCAAATCATCCGCGGGTGTAATCACACCGTTGATACCAGGGCGGAGCACTTCGCGAAGACCTGGCAGATCGCAAGCGACGCAGGGCTTGCCACCGGCGAGATATTGCATGACCACGCGGGGCAATCCCTCCCGCATGGAACAGAGCAGGCAGAGATCCGCGAGCGCGATCAGCCGCTCGGGGTCGTCCCGATAACCGGTAAAGACCACTTGTCGCTCGAGCCCAAGCTGCTTGGCCCGCGATTCCACGGTCGAGCGAAGCGGCCCGTCGCCCGCGAGCACAAGCACCGCGTCGGGTAACCGGACGGCGACTTTGTTGAAAGCGTCCAGAAATTCCGTGTGTCGCTTGCGTGGCTCGAAAGCCGCGATCATCAAGAGCACGGACGGGCGCGGCGCGTCCGGGGTCAAGCGCAACAAATCGCGCCAACCGTCGGGCGGACCGGCGTTGCGAAAACGATCGAGATCGAATCCGGAATGGACGACATAATGTTTGTCTGGATGTCCCACTCCCGCGCTCAAGCATAAGTCGCGGATGCCCTCGCTCACACTGATGAACGCACTGGTGACTGGCGCTGCCAGCTTTTCCAAGGCGAGATAAGTAAACCGCTCGGCGACGCCGACATTGACAAAAGGCACGATATGCACGCCATGAACGATCGCTGGAACTCCCGCCGCCCATGCGGCGAGCCGCCCGAGAATGCCTGCCTTGCTGGTGTGCGTATGCACGATGTCGGCATTCAAGGCGCGGAATCTCCGGGTGAGCGCCAGCAATGCCCGCATGTCGGAGACAGGCGAAATGGACCGAGTCAGGCCCGGGACGCCAATGAGTTCCACCCGCGGGTCCACTTTAGCTATGATTTCCGGCAGGACCGTCTCGCCATGTAGCAGGGCAACATCATGCCCCCCTTGCGCGGCCCAATTGCAGGAATGGACAGTATTCTCATCAGCACCGCCATTGATGAGACGGGTGATGACATGAGCGATACGCAGTCGACGCCCCACGTCAATCTTGCCTTCCGCATCCTGTACTTTCATATCGCCGCACCGATCGCGCTGAATTTATCCGTTGGGTGCGTTCCCACGCCCAGCCGCGCTTTTGGTCCATGTGTCCCGATATCGGTGCTACTGCATTGGAGTGACATGCCACGCCCCCGGTGGGTGCATGCCGTATGGAGATGAACCCCGAATCCTAAGTGTGCCCTTCCTTCTTGGGCCATGGCACTTGCAGTCCGTAAGGAGGGTTATTCCAACGGCTTCCAGTGATCAGATCTAACTTGTTGGATGTAAACGTCTCAGAGAACTGCCGCTGTTACCCCGGGCACAGCGGAGTGATTATTTTGTGGTATATCTTGTACCAATACTTCTGCCTCACCGCGTTTGCGCGAAATCGGATCGGAACCGGACCCGTTCAAAAAAGTATTGGAGGCAATGCTTTAAGGGCAGACCCGCAGCTTGCGGATTTTTCGCGTGCTCCACGTTACTTATTGTCGATGTGCGGCGGCAGCTGGTTGAGGCGCGCGAGCGGGCAGTCGATCAAGACATTGTCCCTTCCCCGAGAAGCCAGCTTGGTTCGATCGCTCTGCAAGTGCCAGCGGAGACTTACTCCTCGGTTACAAACGAGACCACCTCATCAATCGGCCTGCGCGGCGACCTGGCAAATCTGATGGCAGTACCTGCCATAGGGCTAAGGGCGACGCATGCAATCAATCTCTCGCCTGCTCGAATTCGACCTACGTCACGAATTTCCCGTTCAACTCGACCATCGACCGCAAGATTGAGTGGGCAAGCCACGAGCCGAAGTGCCTCCGCGGCCAACAGGAATGCATTAGGAACAGTGCACCATCGACATAAATCTGGTTTCGTTGATTGCTTCCTCGCCAGGCCCTTGTGTCTGACGTGACAATGGCCAGGTTTGATATGGACTGTGAAAAGCCTCGCGCCCCGCCCTGCAGGGCGAGTATCTGATCGATTTGATGACGGCCCTGGTAGAGGTATACTCTTGTCGCCTGCATGTTGCATTGGGATGGCGCACCCTGCGCTAAGCGTACCAACTCCAGCAATGTGGTGCGATCTATTAATTGCTCGTCAAAGTATCTAACCGAGCGACGACACTGAAGTCCTTCCAGGAGTGTGAGGGCCTGGCCCCCCAACTGGCAGAACGGCGCTTTGAACCCCGCCGGTCAAGCGACTCCATCAGGTGCGCCGACAGCCATTTCAAGCGGAAACGCCCCTAGCGAGGTGTCGTAGGAGGACACCTCATTCATAAGGCGCTTGATATTCATAAGGCGCTTGATTTTTCCCTGGCCAAAACCGGGCCTCCTGTCCTTTAGAGAAAGGCCCTTCTAAATCGAGTGAGCGTCCACGATTATTCGGTAATATAGCCGCTCTTTATTCGGAGCCAGCAGCGAATCACCGTTGTAACGTAGGTAATTTCTAACGTCATATACGTAGGGAGATCATTACATTCGCTTAAGTAGACAGGAGAATTCGCAGCTTTCGAGGCATTTTCTAACATCTTTAGTTGTTATTTTACTTGGCTACAGGCAAGGCCATGTCCAGAAACGTACGGCCAATCTCAGCTAGTTCCGGAACCGGTTGTCTATCTTCATGTAGTCATGAATAAGTTTTCCGAGGTCTTCGCACATGTCCAGCAAATGGTCCCTGGCACCCTTGCGGTGAATAGACACGTACTGACAGGGAATGCCCATCAGCGTCATCAAAGCTGCATTCTTAGTGGGGAAGCCGATGGCAGGTCGCCGGCTGTCCAGTCAAATTAACGGGCACCGGTTCCGCAGAGCAAATAGTGCCCCATGCATGCGCTCTGACAAGCAGTAGGAGAATTGTGATGCCAGATGTCCGCTCGTCCCGCACGCCGATCGCGACAAATTCGTTCAGGCATTTGGCCATTAAGTATCGATTGCGGCGCGGCATTTCGGTCCATTTGGTGCTGCTGCCGGTGCTCGCCGCATATGCTACCTTGGAGCATGCCACTTCTGGCCAGTGGGTTGGTCTGAAGCTTGATCAGCCCACCAAGACGGGAGACCTAGTCGATCTTCCAAAGCTCATCGCTACCCACCACAACCGCATCATAGCGGTCGCTTGCGTAGCGAAACGTTGGTGACCTATCCTCCGAGTAGAACCTCTTGGGGCTGAGCAGCAGTCCATCGGCGAAGGCGGCAAGCGTTCGCTGGCGCGCGTTTGTCGCCGGCCCATAGCCAGCGGAGATCGTGGACCACCGCTATCCAGACGAAATGCAGCGTTGGAGGGCGAGGCTCTGAAGCTGCGCCCCCTCGTTGTAACCGGTGTGCAAAGTTAGTGTGCCAATCAACATTTAGCAGATCCGTTGCTATCAACGGCGGCTATACGGCCAAGTTGTTCCGTCAAGTCAAGTATCACACCAGCACGTAGGCAACAATTGCCTCCCCGGCCGACATGTATTTAACGATCTTCAAGGAAGAGAGGCTGTTTGCAGGAGCGTTTGACATACCTTCCGACACCGAGGTCGAAAGATAGAATTCAGCCTCCCACAGGAATGGAAAGACATTTTCGACCGCGCCAGCGAAAGTGACCCTGCTGGAAAGGCCCGACCGGGCTGCCTGTTCCTCGAGAGTGGCGCGGCATTGGCCATCGCCCAGGATGGTGAGTTGCGCCTTTGCCTCGGCGGGAAGTGCCGCGAACTCGTCGACCATCTGCTCGAGCGTTCCGGATTAAGATGGCCAACGCAAATAGAGCGTCGGCTGCCATCGGCGTTCGGCTCGCGGCGCGGATCGATCCCATTCGGAATCGGCTTCCAAGCGGTCAGATTTAGCTTGTTGGATTTAAGCGTCTTAGAGACGGGTCGCTGTTACCCCGGGCACAGCGGAGCGATTTTTCTCTGATACACTTATGTACTTCTGCGTTTGCGCGGAACCGGACTCGTTCAAAGAAGTCAAGGCAACGCTCTAAGGACCGGGCGCTTTACCCGTCAGGGATGGGAGCCATGGGAGGGGGACCAGCAGCTTGCGGATCTTTCGCGTGCCCCAAAGCTACTTCTTGTCGATGTCCGCTGGCAGCTGGTTGAGGCGCGCGAGCGTGCATTCGATCAAGACATTGTCTCTTCCCTGGTCGGCGGATCCTACGGGGACTGAGTCGAGAAGCATCCTGGCTTGGTTCGCCATAGCCGGCGAGATGGCCCTCTTCATCGCGCTGGTCTATCTCCTCAGGCTCGAGACTACTGCGCTTGTCCGCGTCCTGCTCGTTGCCCTCGCCGGCTGGTGCGTGCACTACTTCCTGCCACAGCGTTACCGGCTGCCGTTTTTCGTGCTGCTCTCGTTCGCGGCTATCGCCGCAGTTTTCGCGAACCTTGGGCCCAACTGGCACCACTGGAGATTTGAGGGCCTCATCGATGCCGCCTGGATCGTCGCCATTGGGCTCGTACTGATCGGAATTGTCCACCTACCGATCGCTTTTGGATGGAGAGTGCTGGCGCTGGTTGGCGCCGGCTGCGGGCTCGCCGCCGCACGAATGGACTGGATTGCGATCCCGTGGACGCGCGCCGTCTGGCCCGTGCTCGCTTCAATGTTCATGTTCCGTCTCATTGTCTATGCGTACGAAATGCGGCGTGACCAGAGGATGGCGACGGTTTCGGAACGTCTCGCGTATTTTTTCATGTTGCCGAACGTGTGCTTCCCGCTCTTTCCGGTCGTAGATTTTAGAACTTTCCGTAGCAGCTACTACAATGCTGACCGGCATTATATCTATCAAACAGGTGTTCAGTGGATGTTTCGCGGCGCTATCCATTTAATATGCTACCGTATCGTGTACCAGCGGTTTGTGATCGATGCTGCGGACGTAAAGAATCAGATTGAACTTTTGCAATTTATCATATGGCCATTTTTACTTTATCTGAAGGTTTCAGGAACTTTTCACATAATCACCGGGATTTTGCATTTATTTGGATTCAATCTTCCAGAAACCCACAATCTGTACTTTCTTTCCTCAAGTTTCACAGATTTCTGGCGTAGAATAAATATATACTGGAAGGACTTCATAATGAAAATTGTATACTATCCAATGTATTTTCGTTTTCGACGCTGGGGAGAGAGCGTAGCGCTGGTGAGCGCGACCCTCCTGGCGTTCCTCGCGACTTGGCTGCTGCACAATTATCAGTGGTTCTGGTTACGTGGCACCTGGGTATTCACCTGGAACGACTTCCTCTTCTGGATGATCCTGGCCGTGCTTGTGACGATCAACGCCCACTATGAAATGCGGCACGGTCGCACGCGGCGCCTGCGTGGCGGGGCACTCAGCTGGAACGGTGCGCTGCAAACTGTTGGCCGGACCATCGGCGTGTTCGTCGTCATCTCGCTCCTTTGGTCGTTTTGGAGCGCGAGCTCGGTCCCGCAATGGTTCTCGGTCTTCGAAACCGTGGGTGTGGAAGGCCCTGGCAAAACAACGCCCGCCCTCGTGCTGCTCACGGTAGCAGCTATCATTGGCATTCCTGCCCTTGCGCTCGCGCGGGGCGCCGCCGACCGCCAATACAGTTTTCGGCGGTCGGTTGCGTCGGTCGGTGTCTGCGGGTTGATCGCGGTTTGCATCTCGCTCCCCGGGTTTCGCGATCGCCTCGGCGAGACTGTGAGTACCGCAATGGCCGACATTAGAGCGCCGAACCTCAATAGCCGCGACAACGAGAACCTGGAGCGCGGCTACTACGAGAACCTCGTCAATGTCAGCGCTTTTAACCCAGAACTGTGGATTGTCTACGGCCAACGACGAGACGAGGGATGGGTCAATTTACACAAGACGCCGCTGATTGAGTTTACGGGTGCGCTTCCCACGATCTATCTGCGTCCACTCTCCCAAGCAGACTATAAGGGAAATCGGGTCCATATCAACCGCTGGGGCATGCGAGATCAGGACTACGAGAAGATTCCTTATCCCGGCACCCTACGAATTGCAATCGTCGGCTCTTCGCACGTCTTCGGCGAGGGCGTCGCGGATGAAGAGATTTTCGAGGGCCTGTTGGAGCGGCGGCTGAATGAACAGGCGGCCGACAGCGGGTACCGAGATTACGAGGTGCTGAACTTCGCCGTCGGGGGCTATGTTCCTCTGGACGTTCTGGCCATCACCGAGGATCGGGTGCTCGCATTCAAACCACAGTACATTTTTTACTTCGAGCACACCGCGCTTATTCCACGAATGCTAAAGCGTCTCGCGACAGCAATCCAGAATGGCTCCGCATATCGCTACGACTTCGTGAGCGACATTGTACGCGAGAGCGGGATCGATCCCAGCGCCGACCGCGAGGTGCTTCAAAGAAAGCTCACGCCCTACGGAGAGAGACTTCTGCGTGCAATCTATTCTCGAATCGTGGAAGCTGCGAAGCGAGAAGGTGTCGGGGTCTTTTGGATCTATCTACCCAGACCAGACGAGAGGACCAGTCCCGAGCTGGAGAGGCGCCTCGCTGCCGAGGCTGGATTCAACGTTCTCGATCTTTCCAACGTGTATGACGGGCACGACTGGCGGACCCTTCTTGTAGCACCTTGGGACGATCACCCAAACGCCGCCGGCCATCGGCTCATCGCCGACAAGCTTTACGAGGTGCTGCAGCAACACAGGGATCTAATTCCCCTGAACCTTGCGGTTGCTCCGCACAAGGAGGAACAATGAACGCAATCCAGATCAGGACGATGGCCAGGGATTTCATATTGAAGGAATTCCTGCCTGGTGAAATGCCGGAGAATCTGACGGATTCAACGGAGCTGATAACTGGCGGCATTCTCGACTCGCTGGCGACGCTTAAGCTCGTTGCCTACCTGGAAAAGTCCTGCGGCATCGAAATCGCCCCCGACGAACTCGTGCCGGAGAACCTGAACTCCATCGCCCATATTGCCAATTTCGTGCAATCGAAGCAGGCGTGCACGTAGAGCCCGTCATGCCGGTCGCTATCTTGCACGAGTACCTGGAACAGAGCGCGAGGCGGTATCCCCAGACGTGCGCCGCCGTCGAGGCGAGCTCTGGGCGGCAGATCACCTACGGCGAGCTCGACGCGCTGTCGGACCAAGTCCGCGACCATCTGCGTCGGATCGGCGTCCGGCCGGCGGACCGCGTCGGCATTTGCCTTCCAAAATCGATCGCCTCGCTCGCTGTTCTGTTCGGCATCTTGAAGGTGGGCGCGGCCTATGTGCCCGTCGACTCTCTGGCACCGCCTGCGCGTAACGCGTTCATATTTACCGACTGCGGCGTGCGCGCGATTTTCGTGGAGGCTTCCCGAGCCGAAACTTTGCGCTGTGAGTTGGCGCGCTTGGCGGCGGAACCTTGTCTCTTACCGCTCGACTGGTCCGACGGTCCCTCGCCGCTCGCGACGTACCTGGCTCGCGTAGAGGCCGGCGGCTTGGCGGTGGAGGACGAATCGGCGCGGCCGGGGCCGGACAACCTCGCTTACGTGCTTTACACTTCGGGCTCGACCGGCCAGCCGAAGGGCGTGATGCTGACGCATCGTAATGGCTCGAGCTACGTGGATTGGTGCTCCGAGATCCTCGCCCCTGACGAGAATGACCGCTTCTCCTCCCATGCGCCTTTCCACTTCGACCTGTCTATCCTCGACATCTTCGTACCGCTGAAGCACGGCGCGACCGTATTCCTCATCGGTGAGGATCTCGGCAAGAATCCGACCCGGATGGCGTCGGTTATCGCCGAGCGGCGGTTGACCGTCTGGTATTCCACGCCCTCCGTACTCACGCTTCTGGTCGAGCACGGCGGCCTTGATGCTCGCGACGACCACGCTCTTCGGTTCATTCTATTTGCCGGCGAAGTTTTTCCGGTCAAGCATCTGCGCAGGCTGAAGGCTGTGGTCCCACGCGCACGTTACCTGAATCTTTATGGCCCAACCGAAACCAACGTCTGTACCTACTACGAAATCCCGCAGACGATCGCCGAAGACCGCACGGCGCCGTTTCCGATCGGGCGCGCCTGCTCGCATGTTAAGGCACGCGTGATCGATGCGAATGGCCGCAACGTGCCGCGAGGCCAGGAAGGCGAGCTCGCAATCAGCGGTGCTCCCGTGATGCTGGGCTATTGGAACATGCCTGAGCGAACAAGCGCCGCTTTTCACGTCGATTCAAGCGGTCGCTGGTACCGTACCGGCGATGTAGTGATCGAAGGCGATGGCGGAGTCTACACCTTCCGCGGTCGACGCGACAGGATGGTGAAGAGGCGGGGATATCGGATCGAACTCGGCGAGATCGAGACGGCGCTCTATCGCCATCCAGCGATCTCCGAGGTGGCGGCGATCGCTCGCTCGGAGGAGTCGGGCGTCTCCATTAAGGTGTTCTATGCCTCGCGCGACGGCCATGCGCTGTCGCTCATCGAACTGAAGCGGTTCTGCGCCTACAACTTGCCGGCCTACATGGCCCCGGACTGGTTCTCGCATCAGAAGTTACTTCCGAAGACATCGACAGATAAAATCGACTACCAGCATCTGATGAGGATGGAGTAGTGGATTTCGCGCTGAACGAGGAGCAGCGTATCCTGCGCGGCCAGATCCTTCGCTTCGCGCAAGATAAGCTCAATAAAGATATCAGGCAGCGCGACCGAGACCAAGTATTCCAGCGCGAGTTGTGGGGGGCTTGTGCGCAGATGGGCCTGACCGGCCTGCCAGTCCCCCAGGCCTACGGGGGACCCGGTCTCGATTCCCTGTCCACGGCCATTGCAATCGAGGCGCTTGGCTACGGCTGCGAGGATTCCGGCTTGGTCTTCTCGATCTGCGCCCACCTTCTGGCCTGCGTGGTGCCGATTTGGAAGTTCGGCACTGACGAGCAGAAGAATCGATATCTTCCGGGGCTCTGTGATGGCACTTTGATCGCAGCCAATGCGATGAGCGAACCGGGGTCGGGCTCCGATGCATTTGCGATGCAAACCCGGGCGGAGCCTCATGGCGACGGCTTTCTAATCAACGGCACGAAGACCTTCGTGAGCAACGGGCCGGTGGCAGATGTTGCCGTCGTCTTTGCAGTCACTGACCGCGCCAAGGGGTATTTCGGCGGCATCACGAGCTTCCTCGTGGACCGCGCGCTGCCCGGCTATCGGGTCGCGCAAGAGTTCGAAAAAATGGGACTGCGGACGTCTCCGATCGGGGAGCTTGTCTTCGAGGACGTATTTGTTTCGAAGGACGCTGTTCTCGGTGGAGTGGGCGGCGGCTCCAGGCTGTTCGTTCATAGCATGGACTGGGAGCGGGCGTGCCTATTCGCCAGTCATGTAGGCACCATGGAGCGGCTTCTGGAAAAGGCAGTGGCCTATACGCGCACCAGACGTCAGTCCGGCCAGGCCATCTCCAAGCACCAGGCGGTCGCCCATAAGATTGCCGACATGAAGATGCAGGTGGAGGCGGCCCGACTGCTCGTCTACAAGGCGGCGTGGGGCCTTGAGCGCTCCGAGTCCATATCCCTCGACGCCGCCGTTTCGAAGCTCTTTGTGAGCGAATCGCTAGTTCGCACCACGCTCGATGTCGTCCAGGTCTTCGGCGGCTATGGTTTCTTGAGCGAATTCGACGTCGAACGTGCCGTGCGTGATGCCATCGGCAGCAAACTCTATTCCGGAACTTCGGAGATACAGCGCAACATTATTGCTGGCTGGCTGGGGCTTTGATGACGGCTGTGGTCAGAACCTATCCGTGAAGGGCGGCGTGTGCTGTCGCTGGGCCTGCCCTCAGTTCGCGAAAAGGGCGACGCTCGATTTTGGTAAGGCAACCGGAGAGTGGTACTATCGCAACCCATGGAGCCACCGGGGCGGAGGGCGCTTTTGTCGTTCGACTTGGGTGCGTCCTGCCCAGCCCGTGGTCTCCGAACTTGCGGCTCAGAGACGAAGAACTAGACCAGCGGCGACGCGTGAAAGATAGGCTTTGTGGATGCGGCTACTCTATATACATTCTGCGCACGTCCCGGCGCCGGCCGCCAATGCGGTACAAGTCGCAAAGATGTGCCATCATTTCGGGTTGCCGGAGCGGAGGTCCTACTAGCGCTTCCACGCGCCTCCATGAATACACGGGATCATTATGAAAAGATCGCGCGCGATACGGATTCGGTACCGAGTTCCCATTCCGCGTTCTCCCTGTACCCTTTTGGCCTGTGCCCGGCCGGGAGCTTTTTTTGCTGTGTTGGCGCTGCTTGCTGCGGTCTGGCTGCGGCCGCATGTCGTCTTTTACACGCTCGGCTACTGTAGCGCTTGTTTCTGCCGGACTTTTCGGGTTCACGACCGTTTTTGAGCTTCACGACCCGATTGGCAGTTTGAGCAGACGTCAGCGTCAGCGCCTTGCCAAAGTGATAGGCCTAGAGGCATTCCGTATGCTGGTCGTCACGTCGCAACGTCTGCGGGACGACGGCATCCGCCTCTTTCCTCAACATGCAGGAAAACTTCTCATCGCGCCCAATGGCGCCGAATGTCGAGCCATGCAGCCTCAGCGGCACGTTCAAGGTTGGTTATGTCGGACATCTGTATAAGGGAAAAGGCATGGAGATAATAAGCGCTATCGCGCCTCGATGCGGCTGGGCGACATTTCACATCGTCGGGGGAACACCAGGCGATATAGAGTATTGGACATCGAAGCTGGCCAAATGCCCGAACACAGTGTTTCACGGCTACGTTCCTCACGCCACGACATGTGCCTACTTGGCCGAAATGGACGTTGTACTCGCGCCCTATCTTAGAGATGTAGAGGGCGAGGGCGGCGGTCGAAATATCGCCGAGGGGATGTCGCCGCGCAAGCTCTTCGAATATATGGCGCATGGCAAACCCATAGTGTCCTCCGACCTGTCAGTTATCCGAGAAGTTTTGAGGGATAGCGTCAACAGCGTTCTGGTGTCGCCAGACAACCCGTCCGACTGGGTCAAAGCTCTTCAGCGCCTGCGCGAAAACAAGGCGCTTCGGGATCAGATTGGTCAGCAGGCGAAGGCAGACTTTCTGGCCAAGTACAGCCGCATCGCACGCGCAACCAACATTCTAAAGGAAATCAAGAGCCGGATGCCGTCGAGCGGAAGCTCATAGGACTGCACAATTTCTCTTGTTGAAGACGGCTGCGCCGCCAGCAAGCCTGCTTTCCGTTCGCCACAATGAGCCCGTGGTCCGTCCCGAACCGTTGAATGGCAAGATCCGACTGCCCCCCAGCTTTTTGCTGAGGTTCCGTCATGGTTGCTCCGACCATCTCCCCGCGTCGCGTTGATTCTCGCATTGAGCTAAATTTAGCCTGCGAGATGCGCCACTGTCCGCGACTGAACCGGCGCGAACCCGATTGTGAGGCTCGATGTACTCGCTGGCGGCGGGATCGCCCGAAGCATCAGAATCAAAATTATCCGTTCAATCGGTCGGAGGATGGACTACATAAATCCATTTAGCTTCCTGAGAAGCTGCTATACATCAATAGACATTACGATCCGAAAAGATCAGTAGAGCAGTTTTCCAAATTATCTTAACGTCGAGAAGCATGCTCCAGGATTTTATATACCAGAGGTCGTGCTCAACGCGTTTTTCCATCCTCCAGAGTTCCTTCGTTTCCCCTCGAAAGCCATTGATCTGAGCCCAGCCTGTCAAACCGGGTTTTACATGATGGCGATAAGCATAGCTCGCAATGATCACACTATAGGTATCGTCATGAGCGACGGCGTGAGGTCGGGGCCCAACCAGGGACATCTCCCCCCGAAGCACGTTGAATAATTGCGGCAGCTCGTCGATGTTTGACCGGCGCAATATTCGGCCAAGTCGGGTAACCCGCGCATCATTACGCTGAGCCTGGCGAATTTGTGTACCGTTCTCCTGCACCGTCATCGATCGGAATTTGTAAATATTGAACGGCTTACCACCAAAACCTCGTCGCATCTGCCGGAACACCACAGGGCGACCGTTCTCGAGCGCTATGGCACATGCGGCCAAGGCCATCAACGGACACAGGAACAGCAGGAGCAGGGATGCAACAGCAATGTCGAACAACCGCTTCAGCAGGCGTTCGGCAGGCCTCAAAGGCACACGCTGGACTTCGAAGGCCCGCTGCCAGCCGGTGTGCAGCGGGCATCCAGCCAGAATTCTATCTATGTAGGCGTCGGCGAAAAGATAGATCGGCAGGGGGAGGCGGGACATTTCCTCCAGGATGCGTTCGATCAACTTCCGCTGGTCCCAAGAGCAAAAGAGATAAACTGCCCCATACGAGCCATTACGGAACGCAGCCTGTGCAGCTGCGGCGGCGGCATGCACCGATCGTGCTGCGATCGTGCCATCATCGTTCTCGATGTTCGAAACACCACAAACCGCGATGCCCTGTTGCCCAAGCTTGTTGATTATCCCCTGTTCCTTTCCAGGAACGCCAGAGTAAAACAGATAAACTGTGCGCAACACGAGTTTCTCAGCCGCCAGAAGCCGTTTCAGCCCACGCGCTAGAACCGCGTGGCCAGGCAGCAGGATTGGGAATCCGACCGCAAACGCCAGCGTCAAGGAGCCGCGCGAGAACGTCGACGTCGTCTTCGTGAGAAAGGCGAGCCAGAGAATTGAAAAGAAAACAAACAGCCAGCCGCTGAAGAGTGTTTTGATCCTGCAGTGATCGTCCAGGATGCCACTAACCGTGTAGGCGCCCCTGGCGGTCATGAATGCGACCAGCAACAGACCGGCGGTAACACTTAGGCAGATCGAATCCCAGATATCTGGCGGCCTCACGCCGAAGGCCCTATGGTAGAGCTCAATTGACGCAAGAAGTATTGTCTGTCCAAGGAGGAAATCAGCAGTTGCGAGAAACACGCAAACTGCTCCCACAGGAAGCCGTAGCGGCTCTACGCTTCGCTTCCAGAGCGCACGCGACGCCTCGGTTGGTGCATGCCGCATAGTGACGACCCCCCGAATCCTGTTGCATCCCTTCTCCTTCTTGGCTCATGGCACACGCCATCCCATAAGGAGGGGGTTATCCCAACGGCTTCCAGTCGGTTAGATTTGATTTAAATGTCTCAGAGACATGCCGCTGTTACCCCGGGCACACGAGTCGCTATTTTATCGTATCCTAATGTGCTAATATTTTCTGCCTTAACGCGTCCGCGCGAGAACGGACCGGAAATCGGACTCGTTCAAAGAGGTGGTCAAGGCAACGCTTTAGGGGACGGGGGCGCTTACCCTATCAGGGAGGGAGAGGGAGCCATGGCAGAAAATGGCGCTGAGGTTCGGGTCAAACAGCTGAACAAAATACGCTTATTTCGGCAATTTGGGCAAGATACTCTTAGTGAAATGGCGAAAGCAGCCATCCTAAGGAGGGTTCCAAAGAATAAAGTCTTAACTCACCTTGGGGACATACCACGTTATATTTACTACATAATTCACGGAAAAGTTCGTCTTAGTGTTCCCCTCTCAGACGGCAGAGAATTCATCTTTTCCGATCTTGGTCCCGGTGACACTTTCGACTTGACTAGATTGTTCATCGCGCGACGCAGTAACATGAACGCTGCGTCAGTCGTGGACAGCGACTTGCTCCAAATCGAAGCAGCTTTCATGGCTAGTGTCTTCGACAAGCACCCAGATCTCGCACTGAAGGTGATCCCGTACTTATGCCAAGCAACGCACGACGCGCAAGAGCGAGTGATCCACAGTGCGTCCAGTGCACTATCCACTCGATTGGCGAGCACGCTCTTGCGATTGACTGAGATCCCGCACAGCACGGCTACCGTGAATGGAGCTCTGAGCATCCACATTTCGCAGACCGACCTCGCGGCAATGATCCCGGCGTCTCGAGCGAAAGTGAATCGTTGCCTGAGAGAATGGGAACGGCGGTATCTGACCCAATACGACCACGGCTCGCTGACGATTCTCAATCGCACCGCGTTAGAGTCTGTTGCTCTTGGCTACTCGCGTTTGATCGTTCAATGATGCCTTTCCCGTGTGCTCGGGCATCTCCACGCCATCCTCCGGGAAGATAATGAACCGGAAGTGGTGCCGGTCGTGCTCGGATCGCTCGGTAAAGTCCTTTACGTCGGCGTCCTAGGTCGCCGCACCGGACATGAGCGCCTTCGTAGGTAACGAGACACCGCTCACTGCCGTGCAGACTGCGTCGACCTCTCGATCAGTTCTTCGGTGGTCTTTGGAACTCGGCGGACGATTTCATGCGGGCGGTGACGGCCGCCTTCTTCGTCCCCATCTTCGCCGTCGGTGGCGTCTATTTGACCCCCGATCTCAAAACACCCAGCGAATGGGTCTCCTGGGCGCAACTCCTGATCGCTGCGCTCATTTTCTGGCGCGCGACAATGCCGCTTGCGGCGGCCGGCATCATCGGGCTGTGGGTCCTGGCGCTTCGTGACTACGATCTTTTCCACCTGCTCGATTATCTTGCGCTCGGAGTCGCCGTGGCTGGATATCTAATCCTGGCGTCCGTGGACAACGAAGCTTGGCGCAAGCATCGCTTCGAAGTCCTGCGCTGGGGCGTGGCGATCGCGTTGATGTGGTCGTCTCTTGAAAAATTCGCGTATCCGAACTGGTTCTATCCGCTGGTCGAAGAAAAGCCGTCCCTGACCTTCGGCATGCCGCGCGATGTTTCATTCCGATGGCCGGGGTTGCCGAGTTCACAATGGGTTTCGGGCTGATCTGGACGCCCTTGGTGCGGCGGCTATCGGCCATTGCCTTGTTCCTCATATTCAATGCGGCAGTCTATCCATTCGGGCGCATCGATCTCGTCGGGCACGCTCTGATCATGGCGACAATTATCCTCATCGCGGCAGATCCGGAGCGCGAGGTACACTTCGTGCCGGCCGTCAAGCGGATGCTGGTCGGGGTTCCCGCCGGGTTGGCGGTGGCTCTTGTCGTCTTTGGTTCCGCCTATTGGGGACTGCATCGGGGATTCTACGGACCGGAAGGCGGCACCGGGCAGCCTGCCGGCGAGATGGCAACGCACTCGTGCAGCCCCGAGCATCCCCACGGACCCTCGGCTCCCGGTGGAATTGGAGCACCGCCAGACCGGCCGGCGCAACCTCCTGGCCCAGATGCGGCTCGGCAGCTTGCGAAATGAAGCAGCTAAGGGTCGACTGTTTGCCCAAGCGGTCAGCTTACCGCCGGAACGCGTCGGGAAAGAGTTATGGCCTAGCGTCACGGACCGCCCAGCCAGCTACCGCGAGCGACCCGTAATCGGCGGCCTTTTTGTATCGCCCGAGATTGGACAATGGCACGCACAAGAGCACCGCCTCTTTGCTGCGCACGGCGCGACTTTGCTGTTGGAGAATCCGGGACTACACTAGTCTACGCCCATGTACCTCACGTCGGGGAAGAATGGATCTGCAAGCCTTCAGAAATTCGATTGCGAAATCACAGCCGCCCGCCGGCTTGAGCCCTGCCCTGCAGGCGCTGTGGTGGGATGCGAAGGGCGATTGGGATAAGGCGCACGAGCGGGCACAGGTGCGCGACGATACGGCGGGTATGCGCGTGCATGCCTACCTGCATCGCAAGGAAGGCGATCAATCGAATGCGGAATATTGGTATCGTCGCTGCGACGCCGCGCCGTCGATCTTGACGCTTGATGAGGAATGGCAAGAGTTGGCGCGTGCACTTTTGGCCCAAAGCTGACGCCTTCCGCACGCCAGGCGCGATCCCGTCGTATGCACGTTTTTCCCACGATGCTACCGCCTATCGACGATTCTGGGTTTGCAGGCCTAGATGAGGGCAGGGGCTACGCTAGCTCCTGACTTTAATGCAAAGCGGCACGGCGAGCTCGGCATCTGCGGCTCGGCCGCCGCAGTGGCGCGAAAAGGATACGTGGATCGCTCACTGTGCAAAACTGAAACTCGCGATGTGAGGAGTTCGCCATGTTTCGTACGATTGCGTCGGCCGTGTTCGCCGCGCTGCTCTGCTCGGTGGCCGCTCCTGCCGCCGCGGAGAAGGTCCGCTACTATCCCGTTCCGGAGGGCGCCGCCCCGCACGATGTCGCTCCGGCGCCGGATGGGTCCGTATGGTACACCGCCCAGGCACAAGGCGCGCTTGGGCGGCTCGATCCTGATACAGGCGCGGTCAAGCACATCACCCTTGGCGACGGCTCGGCGCCGCACGGCGTGATCGTCGGTCCCGACGGCGCCGCTTGGGTGACCGACAGCGGCCTCAACGCCATCGTGCGCGTCGATCCTGAGACGGAAGCGGTGAAGGCCTTTCCGCTCCCCGAGGGGCACGGCTACGCGAACCTCAACACCGGTTCCTTCGACAAGGACGGGAGGCTCTGGTTCACTGGGCAGGACGGCATTTACGGCAGGCTCGATCCGGCGAGCGGCAAGGTCGACGTTTGGAACGCGCCGCGCGGTCGCGGCCCCTACGGGATCACGACCACGCCGTCCGGTGAGGTCTACTACGCCTCGCTCGCCGGCAACCATATCGCCAGGATCGATGTCTCGACCGGCGAGGCTTCCCCGATCGACCCGCCGACCGCGGATCAGGGCGCCCGCCGCGTCTGGTCGGATTCCAAAGGCCGCATCTGGGTCAGCGAATGGAATGCCGGCCAGGTTAGCGTTTTCGATCCGGCAGCGAATGATTGGCGCAGTTGGAAGCTGCCCGGAGACGAGCCCCAGGCCTATGCCGTCTATGTCGATGAAAGCGACAAGGTCTGGCTCACCGATTTCAGCGCGAACGCCATCGTCCGCTTCGACCCGGAATCGGAGACCTTCGCGAGCTTCCCGTCCGACCGCGACAATGCCAACGTGCGTCAGCTCAACGGTCGCTCCGGCGAGGTATGGGGCGCGGAGTCTGGTACCGACCGCCTTGTCGTGATCGAGACCGAAACAGGCAGATAAAAGCAAAGAGGTCGAGGCAACGACGAAGGGCAATTGCGCGAAGAGACCGCATGTCAGCGACTGTCTTTTGACATCGCGTAGGGAGATGCCGCTCTACACGAAGAGAAAATCGCTGTTCGAGATGCTTGCAACGAGGACACCGTTTAGTGAAAGCATGTCACTGTCGGAGAAGACGACCAGCGTGTCGCTCCCGACCTGCCGGAGTTCGCTGTAGTTTTGGTATCCTGAAATCTCCAGGAGATCGTCGCCGGAAAGGTCGAAGTCGGTGATGGTGTCGTGGCCATGGCCGGCGGCGAAGACGAAGCTGTCGTTTCCCGTTCCACCGGTGAGGATATCGGTGCCAAGACCACCGACGAGCCGGTCCGACCCGCCTCGGCCGTCCAGCCGATCTGCGCCGCCGAGGCCTTCGAGCGTGTTCGCTGCGCCGTTGCCCACCATGGTGTTGGCGAGCCCGTTGCCTTTTCCCGCCAGATTGGCAGCCGACCTCAGGAAGAGGTTTTCGACGTTGTCGGCCAGGGTCCAGTTTAGATAGGCGTGCGTCTCGTCGAAGCCGCCATTGGTCTCTTCGATGGTTTTGTCACCGGCATTGTCGACATAGTAGACGTCATCACCCGCGCCGCCGACATGCGTGTCGGCGCCCGCTTTTCCGTTCAAGATGTCGCTGCCGTCCATTCCATAAATGACGTCCGCACCGGAACCGCCGGTAAGCGTATTGTTGCCGTCGTCCCCTACGATTGACCCCGGCGGCGGCTCGTTGGGTGGATCGATCCAGACGAAATCCGAACTGCTCAAGGAGGCGCTGGTCACGTCTTTCAGGAGAACAGTGTCACTGTCGGAGAAGACGACCAGCGTGTCGCTCCCGACCTGCCTGAGTTCGCTGTAGCTCTGGTAGCCTGAAATCTCCAGGAGATCGTCGCCGGAAAGGTCGAAGTCGGTGACGGTGTCGTGGCCGTGGCCGGTGGCGAAGACGAAGCTGTCGTTTCCCGTTCCACCGGTGAGGATATCGGTGCCAAGACCACCGACGAGCCGGTCCGACCCGCCTCGGCCGTCCAGCCGATCTGCGCCGCCGAGGCCTTCGAGCGTGTTCGCTGCGCCGTTGCCCACCATGGTGTTGGCGAGCCCGTTGCCTTTTGCCGCCAGATTGGCAGCCGACCTCAGGAAGAGGTTTTCGACGTTGTCGGCCAGGGTCCAGTTTAGATAGGCGTGCGTTTCGTCGATGCCGCCATTGGTCGCCTCGATGGTTTTGTCACCGGCATTGTCGACATAGTAGACGTCATTACCCGCGCCGCCGACAAGCGTGTCGGCGCCGACCCCGCCGATGAGTTGGTCGGAGCCGCCGCGGCCCTCCAGCACGTCATCGCCCGCCAGCCCATCCAGCACGTTGGCTCCCTCGTTTCCGCCGAGTTGGTCGGCAAAGGAAGACCCTGTAAGATTTTCAATGCTGGTGAAGGTATCGCGGTCTCTTCCGATGCCGGTCCCGTCCAGCCTGAAGTGTTCCTCCAGGGCATCTATCCAGTGCGCGGCGATTTTCGCATAGCCATCGGCAGTCGGATGCAGTCCGCTGTCAAGCGGCGGTGCTGTGATGTCATCTGGTGTCAGATCACGCATGTCGACAAAGATGACCTTATGCCCTTGGGCGGCCAGTTCAGAGATCAGACCGGGCATTGCATCGTTATACGCATCGACACGGTCTGCACGCGCTTGTGACTGTTGGCCGACGCGAACGGGAGGCAAGGATCCGACGAAGACGGTCAAGGCGGGATCGCTGGAGGTCAGGCTGAGCAAAAGGGTGCGCAGATCCTGCAGCATCGTTGGCACGCTATCGGTCGAGCTGTCATTTGTTCCGGCGATCAGCAGCACGGCGTCGGGTTTCGTAGCTGCCACAACATCGTTGTCGATGCCGTTCAGTTGATTGAGCGTCCAGTTGCGGTGACCTTCGTGATCCCGATCGCCCATGCTGGCGGGGCCGTTGGACGAGGAACCGACGAAGTCGATCTTCACATTGAGTGCGCCCAACTGTTCCAGCATAAACTTCCGATATCCGCCGCTTTCGGTATCGGAAGAGCTCGCGATCACTCCATATGTAATGGAATCGCCCAGCGGCAGTATCGACAGCAACTTGTAAGCATGACCGGAAGCCAAATCGGCGATGACTCCACGGGACGAAGCGCCGTAAGTGACTGCGTCCGAACCGGCACCGCCGGCGAAAGCGTCTGGACGGCTGCTATCATAGAACACCGTCATAGTATTTTCCCCACCTGGCAAAGCTTCTCGCGGGCGTCACCGCCTAGGCCGCGCAGCAGAAAGGCTCGAGATCGTCATAGCTGATCGGCCAGTCGAGACCGATGCCGCAGAGGCCTTTCAGCCTGAAGTCGTTAGTATGGAATGGCGGCGTCTGCCCGAACCCGCAGTTGGTTCCGCCTGTCAGGCCGATCGTGTAATTCCACGGTCTGCTGGAGTAGGTGTCCTCGTCTCGGATATTGCTGTTTGCGCCGCGTTCGAGCTGCCAATCATGCGTGTGGTGGCGCCCCCATTCGAGGACGGGAACGCGAGCTTTCCTCCGTCCGACGAACTGGTGCAGGAAAAACGCTGAATCGAAGCCAGCGCCGATCACGACGCTATCATAATGCTCGTCGGCGACCTGTTTGCCTCGGATATCGAGTACCATTGTTTATGGCCTCTGCAGCCACTGATACCTGCACCTGACGCCGATGCGATCGGTTTCCTGCAGGTCAGCGAGACAAATTCAATGTTGCATCGCACTCTTAGGCACTGCAACATAATATTTGCCACTACTTTGGGTAGTTATGCAACATTTTTTTGAGCCTGCAATACCCTGGCGCGACACCGGGCACGGATGCGGGCTGGACGATCCCTGTTGCTGTTATTGGACCCAAATTAGGAGAGATCGGCAAATTAACGCGGGCATTTATCGATAATTGGTGGAATTGCGCGCGCGCATTGAGCCAGGGCATCTTGAACTTTCGTCGTTGCCTGTGCGTTTAGGTTGTAGTACGCGTCCTGTTGCAGTGCAGCAATATCCCGGCGGCAATGTGCGGCCGTGTGAGGGCTCATCCCGTCACCGGAAAGGTGAGCACCGAAAACCGAATAGGTGAGGCGAAAATTCCGGAAGACGGGAGAAGCATGGTATGAGCATAGGAGCGGGCAGCGCCCGGCGTTGGCCGTCAGTCGGCATCGAGCGTTCACCCGTTGAGCGTTATGTCCTTGCAGCCCTTCTTTTTTTCCCGTTCCTGTGCGGGCTCGTTCCGATCCTGTTGTACGAGAAGGCGGCATCCCGCGCGGCGTGGCACGATCCTGCCCTCGCCACGGTAAGCGCCATCGGGTTGGCTCTACTATGCTGCCTTTTTTCATTCGTGCGCTATCCCGCCGGGGCGCGGGCTGCGCGAATTATCGTCGTCGGCCTGGCGATAACGCTGGGCCTCCTCAGCTTCGGGCTTGGAGACGAACTCGGCATTGCCGACGCAGCTCGCGCCGACGCGTTGGGCAATGTACTCATCTATTCCCGCCTGATCGCGCTTGTGGCGGCCCTTTTTTCGATCCTGCGGCCATCCTTCGCCATTTTCCCGATGGCCTATTTCGCCTTCCACAAGGATGTCACACGGGCAGTTTCCGGTGCTGCGGAACTGGGCCGCAACGACTATGCACCCTTGATTGAGGTCGGTCTCTTCCTGGCTTGTGGCCTGTTGGGCCTTGGCCTGCTGCAGAGCTTGAGCCGGCTGAAGCCCTTCACCAGGAACCTGCCCAACCTTAGCGAACTCGAAACCAGGAATTTCGCGGCCCAAGCTGCCGGCATATTGCTGCTGGCCGGTATCGGCGGCCATTTTGGCAACTACTTCATGTCCGGGATGGCCAAGGTCACGCTTGACGGAGGGCCGATGAGCTGGATCCTGGAGAACCCGACCAGTTCCATCATGCTGGCCGGGTACGGGTTAGGCGCGGCCCCGTTGGGCTTTTCCGAATCCCTGCTCGCTCTTGCTTATGAAGCAGTCAGGGCGGTCCAGATTCCGATGAATGTCGTTATCCTTGCTGCGCAGCTTCTATGCTTTCTTGCTTTTTTGCGCCGGCGATGGCTCATCGGACTGACCGCGTTCTTCGATATCATGCATATCGGGATATTCCTTCTGAGCGGCGCTCTTTTTCTGCACTGGATCATATTGAACAGTCTGATCGTCGCGGCTCTGACGAGAATGAAGGAAAATTCGTTTTCCACAATTGCCATCGTAACCGGGATTGTTGTCACCATATTCGGCCACGCAGTTTTTTATAACGCGCGGCTCGGCTGGTACGATTCAAGGCAAATCCGGCAAGCACATTTCGAGGCGCTCACGAAAGAAGGTGACTGGGTGCGGGTCGCACCGAGCTTTTTCCGCGACGCCTCCTATCTGCTCTATGCTCGTCACTTCGGCTATCAGGAATATCGTCGTGAATCCGGCCACGTTCCGACCTCGGCTTGGGGCCAGATCGGGATCAGGCAGGTGCAGCCAAAGTCGTCGGACGTTGCCTCGTCCAACTATGAGGTCATGAAGCTTACCAAAGAGTGTGCCTATCCAGTCGAACTGGCAATCACGCCGCCTGACTACGATGCGGCCCGCCCGGCACCGTTTATTCTTGGGCAGCACAATCGCGCCGCGAATTTGGCGAACTCGGCTGTTGCGGTTGATTACAACTTCTATCCACACCATCATTATTCCATGCCGTTCCTGCACCGCGCTTTTGAGGCGTTGGAGCCTCGCGACATCGTGGCGTATCGATACCTGGTCGATACCGTCTGCCTGGATGTCGCAGATGGCAAGGTTGTGCGGCGGGTCATGACCCAGACATTGGGGCCCAGAATCGATGTCCGCCAGTGAATCCGGCGAGGGCGCAGCGGACGTTTCAGCACGCGAGTTTTGACCATAAGGCAGCACCAGTTTCCACGCTCGCAATTCTTGCCCCTGACGCTGGTCCAAAATTGCCACGGAAGTTGAATTTCTTTCCCTAGGCAGCCCGTCATAATAAGGCCGGCGGCGGCATTACCAGCATGTCTCGAGGAGGAGATAAAAATGCGGCTCAACAGGCCTTTGGTTTTTACGGATAAGGTTTCATCGGTGCTTTCTGCCGCAGCAGAGAGGAAACGGCGTCGACGTCAGACTATCCTGATATGTGCAGTTGTGGCGGCCGGTTCCGCGATCGCAGGGTTTTCGGCACAAGGTGCGGAAACGGGAGACTGGATCACCACTTGGGCTGCCACACCTGCTCCGCGCTGGTCGGATGATCTTCCTGCGCCTTTCGGAGTGCCGGAGGTGCTGGAGAATCAGACCGTGCGCCAAGTTGCCCGCATCAGTGTTGGCGGCAATAGCGTCCGGGTCGTGCTGTCGAATGCCTTTGGCGCCAAGCCGCTGACCATCGGCGCCGGCAGCGTAGCAATAGCAGGCAAGGACGGCGACATCGATCAGGCGACCCTGAAGCCCCTGACCTGGGCCGGCAAGAGTTCTGTGGTCGTTCCGCCGGGAGCCCCGATCCTCAGCGACCCCGTCGCCCTCCCGGCAGAAGCGCTTTCCGAACTCTCGGTCAGCGTCTTCCTGTCGAAGAAGACGGCGCTGTCGTCGGTGCATTGGGATGGTGTGCAGACCGCCTACATCTCCGGCCCGGGCAATTTCACAAACGACGCGGCGTTCAAGGCTGACAGCACGTTCAAATCACGCCTTTTTCTGAGCGATATATGGGTTGACGCCGCGCCGGAATCCCAGGCGGTCGTGTTTTTCGGCGATTCCATCACAGATGGGAATTGCTCGACCCCCGACGCCAATAATCGCTGGCCAGACCATATCGCCAAGCGATTGCAGGAGGCCAACCGCAAGGTCGCGGTGGTTAACGAAGCTTTTTCGGGCAATCGGGTGTTGACCGACGGTATGGGTGTCAATGCTCTGGCACGTTTCGATTCTGATATCCTGAGCCATCCCAAAGTCTCGACCGTCGTCGTAATGATGGGCATCAACGATATCGGCTGGCCCGGCGAAAATGCAATCACGCCGGACGACAAGGAACCGACGGCGCAAGACATCATCACCGGATACAAACAGCTCATCGACCGCGCGCATGCCCATGGCGTTCGCATTGTCGGCGCGACGTTGACTCCTTTCGCCGACACCTTCAAAGGGCTTCCTACCGAGGGTTACTACACACCAGAGAAGGAAAAGATACGCGTCGCTGTGAACGATTGGATACGCACCGGTGACGGCTTCGATGGCGTGATCGACTTCGACAAGGTGATGGAGGACCCGGCCAAGCCGGGATACCTGCGCGACGACTACGACTGCGGCGATAACCTCCATCCCAACGACGCGGGATACAAGGCGATGGCGGACGCGGTCGATCTCGACGTCCTGTTGGGACCAGCCAAATAGATCGCTGCTGACCTTGCCGCGCTGCTCAGGCATTGCGGCAAGGTCGGTTCGAGCATGCCTCAAGTGAGCCCGAGCCGGACAAGATGGCGTACGACCGGTGAGAACATCTCCTGTCCGATGTAAGCTCCGGTGTTCGTATTTTCGAAGAGTGGGCTGACGACGGCCGCATCCTCGACCGCGGGAATACCTGCCTGGCGTGCTTGAGCCATCATCTCGTCTGCCGCTCGGCCCTGGCCCTTGCCGACGACCGTTGGCACCGGCGTTTCACCCTTGACGTAACGCAACGCCACTACGCGGTCACCAGACACGAAGGCGATGACGGCGTTTTTTACGCCCAGCTTCGCAGGTTGCATCACGGCCTCACGCCGCTGTCGCTGCTGTTCATGCCGAATCAAGGGATCGCCTTCGAGGTCCTTGTGTTCGCGCTTGTATTCAGTTGTCGTCATGCGCATGTCGCGCAGGAACAGCCAGCGCTGAATAGGAACATCGATCACGCCGATGACGACAAAGGCCAGGGCGGCGGCAATTCCAAGTGGTGTCAGCACCGCCTTGATGATCGGCTCTAGGCATGACGGAGCGCATCCTGGAGCATCGAAGAGCGGCTGCAGCCACGCGATCAAAATGAACGCGAAGAGGCTGGCCAGCAACACCACCTTGGCCAGGCCTTTGGTGAACTCGATGACGTTTCGCAGCGACAGGATCTTCTGAAGGCCCTTCGCCGGGTTTATGTGATCGAATTGCGGCTTGAGCGGCTCAAACGAGAAGACTGGCCCAAACGTCCCCAGCATGCCGAAGGCCACCGTGAGAACGACAACGATTCCGACCAGCGGCAAAGTCGCAAGCATCAGCAATGAGAACGAATGGCGGATGGCCCGCTGGCTGACTTCCCCGAACGAATCGCCGGGGGCGGTCACGGTCTGCACGAGTTCCGAAAGGTGCTCGACGAGCATCGGCCAGGCAAAATAGAGATAGCCAAGCGCTGCGAAAAGAGTGAAGCCGGAGACCAGGTCGCGGCTTTGCGAAACCTGGCCTTTCCGGCGAGCGTCACGAAGCTTCTTGTCGGACGCCGGTAGTTTTTTTTCCTCAGCTTCTTCGGCCATGTTGCAATCTTATCGCACTGTTGTGGTTCCAGTCGGCCAAGGCCGTGTGTAAGGTGCGGCGGGCTTGAATACGGAGAGGTGGATATGCGGCTGCATGTCGTGTTCTTGCCCGTCGTCGCCATGCTGGCGGTGGCCGGTTGTCAGACGACCAAAACCGACGCCGAGCAGGCAAAGGCGCAGGGCCCGTCGTCGCAATCGGAGCGTCTGATCAAGCTTGCGGACGATATAGATGCGCAGGGAGATAGCGACACCGCAATCGCGCTCTACCAGCGCGCCGCAGCGATGCCGGACGCCAAGCCGAGCGCCTTCGTCAAGGCGGGCGAGGCCTATATGCGGGCCGGCTATCCCGCCGAGGCCGCCAGAGCCTATCAGGCCGCGCTCGCAAAAGCCCCCAATGACGGGGGGGCAATGCTCGGGCTTGGCTCGGCGATGATGGAAACGGGTGATATCGATGCCGGCATGCGCGCGCTCGCACAGGCAGCGCCGCTGGTCAATACTAGCAGCGCCTACAATCGGTTGGGCGTGGCGCAGACATTTGCGGGTCAGACGGCGGAGGCGCAGACTACTTTTGCTCAGGCGCTGAAACTCGCGCCGGAGGATCTCGACGTCGAGAGCAACATGGCGCTGGCCGCAGCGCTCGAAGGCAATTCCACCACAGCACTCCCGCTGGTCCAGAAGATCTCCGCCGCACCCAATGCGCAGTTGCATCACAAGCGCAATGTCGTGGTGGTCTACGGACTTCTCGGCCAGGCCGATCAGGTCAGGGCCTCGCCGCCGATCGGCCTGGCGACCAAGGAGGTGGATACCTTGCTTGCGCGTGCCAGAACCATCCGTTCGAAGGGTAGCACGCAGGCCAGGGCGAAAGCGCTCGGCTCTATCCTCGGCTAGCGCAGCGGACCGGAAAGCGCGAAGCCGATTTGGGTCGAGCCCGACGCGCAAATGACCGGACAAAGTAATGCTACGCGGGCAAGGCCGCATCGGCTCACTCGACCGGGAGCGTTGTTTGCGGCGTCAGCGGCCCGCTATTGGCTCCACCCATGGGAGTCTCTTCGCCATTGAGGTAGCGCCGGGCGGCATTTGCAGTCGGTGCGGCCGCCGCCGCCCCCATGCGCCGGCCCTCGACGAGGTCACGCTGGCTTTCGGCCATGCGTTGAAGATTGTAGGCGTTGGCGCAACCGGACGGCAGGTGGGAGCCGACGCCGGAGACGATCGTCAGATTGGTCGCAGCGGCAGAACGGTCGTCATCGGCCGGTTCGTTCAGACATGCATTGGGAGCAAGGACGGAGCCGCTGACGCCCTTCTCTGAGCCGCCGGTGTCGGTCGAAACATAGCTGTAGCCGGGAGAATATTCCTGCGGCTGTTGCGGGCTGTTCGCGCAGCCGGCCAGAAGCAGCACTGGAAGAACACAGCACAAAGCGATGCGAAATGTCATGTTCGGTTCCCCACTACTTGATGATCAGGCCCATCGCCGATGCGTCATTGGCGCGCTTCCTGTGCCGCTTGGCTGCCGGACGATCGAGCGGCGTGGCAAGACTGTCGCGCACCGGCTCGACCAGATAAGGCGTGATCAGGATCACCAGTTCCGTCTCTTCGCGCTGGAAACGCTGTGACTGAAAAAGCGGGCCAAGGACCGGCACATCACCGAGAACCGGAAACTTTTCCAGATTACGCGAGGTCCGCTGCTGGAAAAGACCGGCGATCGCAAAGGTCTGGCCGCTCGCCACTTCGACCGTGGTGTCGGCCCTGCGCACGACGAAACTCGGCATGGCGAAGCCATTCGCGCTTACTGAGCCTGCTTCCGACAAGGAACTGACTTCCGGCTGGACATGGAGCGCAATACGATTGCGGCCGATCAGCGTAGGGGTGAACCCGAGGGAAACGCCGAAGGGCTTGTATTGAACGGTAACGACGTCAGTTCCTTGCGGAATCGGAACCGGAATTTCGCCGCCGGCAAGAAAGCTTGCGGTCTGACCGGTCATCGCCGTCAGGTTCGGTTCGGCCAGTATTTTGACGACGCCGTTGCGTTGCAGCGCTTCGATGAGAATGTCGAAGTTGATGCCATGCGTCTGGTCCATGTTCAAACCGAAATTCCCGGTGCCGGAGGGCACACCATTGTCCTGGAACATGTTGAATTCGAAGCCGCCGCTCCTGTACCCGACAGACCAATCGACGCCGTACGACTGCAACTCAGTGCGTGAGACTTCGGCGAAGCGGACCCGGATGTTGACCTGCTGCGATCCCTGCACGGTCATGTCGTTCAGCGGCGGCTGATCCGGCGGCGAGAACGTGCGGGCGATGTTGTCGACATCCGTTGCCTCTTCGACGCCTCGTGCCTCGCCGGTCGCAACAATGCGGGTTCCGAAAATCGAGAGATTTGTCGCCGAGTTCGGCTGCATTGCGTGTTTCGCTTCGTTGGCAGGGGTGACATCGGGGGTGACGCGGAACTGGGCCGTTGCCTCGACCCGCTCATCGGCTGTGATTGCAATGAGGTTTGTCAGGCCGGGCTTTAGGCCGAAGACATAGACCATTCCCGGCGACACGACCTGAAGGTCCGCGATCGTGGTGTCCGCGATCAGGACGGATTCGACGGGTTCATTGAACCGCAGCAGGCGTCCTTGCCCGACCGGCAGGTCGACCGTTGGCTTGCTCGGCAATGGCGACATGTCCTGTGCCATCGTGTCGGCAAGTGTGAACAAAAACGCCAGCAAGACGCCAACCGTCGCGATAGCGAGCCAGCGCATAGCCGTCCGCCCGGCGAAAGTGGCGGATCGAACGCCTGCTGCGGTATCGTGGATTGTCATGCCGTTCCCCTCTTGAGCATGTAGAGTCCCCAACTGTCCCAATCCGCCCGGCCGGCGTCATGAGGCTGCCTCTTGTCCGGCTTTCGCCGCAGCCGATGGCAGCGACTGCGAGGCATTGCGCGCTATGCCCGAGCGCCCGGCTATCGTGGCCAATGGCTGGACGTTGAATTCTTGTGCGAGTTCCTGGAAGGACAGAACCGGGAGTTCAATGGCATTGTGCGTGAGCAGGCTTCGCATGTGACGGCGTACATCCATCGCCGCAAGGACGACCGGTGAGACATCGGTGGCGTTCTGCGACAAGGCGCGTTCGATTTCGGTGACCAAAGCCTGTGCAGCGTCATCCGAAAGGTTCAGGAACGTGCCGGTCGATGTGCTTTGCACCGCGTTTCGCAGGATATCCTCGGCCGAGCGCTGCAGAACATAGGCTGCGATGATGTTGCTGCGGCCAGCGAAGCGGAAGCTGATCTGGCGTTTCAAGGACGTGCGGATGCATTCCGTAAGCATGACGACGTCCTGTTCGCGTTGACCCCATTCGATCAGCGCTTCGAGGATCAGGCGCAGGTTCCGGATCGGCACGTTTTCGCCGACGAGTCGCCGAAGCACCTCAGCGATTTTCTGCAGCGGCACGATCTCCTGCGCCTGTCTGACCAGATCCGCATAGTCCGGCTCCATATCCGAAAGGAGCCTGCGCGTCTCCTGGATCCCGACGAAATGGCCGGCATAGAGCCGAAGTGCATTTCCGGTCCATTTGGCCGCTGTATGCGCCGGTGTGGAGAAGACGAAGCCGGCTTCCTTCAATGCCGAAATGTGGCGATCATCGACCCACATGAATTTGCGCTGACCGGCAATCGGAGAACCTTTTTCGTAAGTCACATCGAGCAGATCGAGATTTGTTGAGTCCGCTTCGACAAGAACGCGGTCGGCCGGGATTTCGGCATCCAGGATGGGTGCCCCCTCCAGATCGATGCGCATGCCTCTCGCTGAAAGTATCTCGTCGACCTGCAGGCTGATAGCGGGAACGTCGACACCGAGATCGCCGAAGAGTGCGCGGCGCACGCCGTCGGCGAGCGCGGCGAATTCGGGTTCCGGGATCGAGCGCCCGAGTTCGGTTCCGAAGCGTACGACGATGCGGGACGAAGAAGGCAGTGTTCCGATGGGGTTTGCTGAAAGCGCCGGATTTCCCGGCTGTTCGGCCATGCCTGCCTGGCCGATGTCCTTGAGCTCGGACTCGCGGGCGGTGCGGCGATTGATTGCATAGGCGCCGGCGCCGAAGCAGGCGCCAAGGATCAGGAATACAATGGACGGAAACCCCGGCACTATGGCAAGGCCGACCATGATCACTGCGGCGAGTGCGAGCGCACGGGAGTCGCGCAGCAACTGGCTGGTTATTTGCCTGCCTAGATCGCTCGTGCCGTCGGCGCTGCCGACGCGCGTCACCATCGTACCGGCGGCCACAGCGACGAGCAATGCCGGCATCTGCGCAACCAGCCCGTCACCCACAGTGAGCAGTGAGTAGGTCGCGGCGGCGTCTCCCAGCGACATATCGTGCTGCAGCGTTCCGATCGCGAAACCACCGATCAGATTGACCAGAATGATGACAATGCCGGCTATGACGTCGCCCTTGACGAATTTCATGGCACCGTCCATCGCGCCGAACAGCTGGCTCTCGCGCTCAAGCTGCTGGCGCAGACGGCGTGCCTCCGCCTGATCGATGTCTCCGTTGCGCAACTCCGCATCGATGCTCATCTGCTTGCCCGGAAGCGCATCAAGGGTGAAGCGCGCGGCAACCTCGGCAACGCGTTCCGCACCCCGCGCAACCACGATGAACTGCGCAACGGTTATGATCAGGAAGACGACGAGGCCCACCGCAATACTGCCGCCGACGACGAAAGTACCGAAGGCGGAAACGATCTCGCCTGCGTCGGCCTGAAGCAGGATCAGTCGCGTGGTCGTGATCGTGATCGCCAGCCGGAACAAGGTAGCGATGAGGATGACCGATGGCAGCGAGGAGAACTGGAGCGGATGAGAAACGTAAAACGAAGCCAGCAGGATAAGCACGCTGACGGCGATATTGGCGGTGATGAGAATGTCGACGAGGAAGGTCGGCAAGGGAATGAGCATCATCACCACTGCGACGAGCATCAGGACGGCAATGACCAGATCGCTGCGGCGTGACAGCTTGGCAAGGAAGTGCAGAAGTCGCTCCGACACCGTCATTCGGCGGCTCGATGCGATAGGAAGCTTCGCAAGGCATTGTGCGCCTCGGCCTTGCGGCCGGCCACAAGCAACGCGCGGCTCTTCAGCAACGCTAGCGTCGGGTGGTCCTTTCCCTCCAACGTCTCCAGCCTGGCAATCGTGGCAAGCGCTTTGTCCGCTTCGCCATCGAGTATGAGCAGATGCGCCAATGTGCGCAGGACGCCGGCATTTCCCGGCGACAGCTGTGCAGCGATAAGCAGATATGCCGCGCCCCGCTTTGCCTGTCCGTGACACCCGTAGAGATAGCCCAAGACATGCAGCAGATGCACTGTGTCACGCGGATCGGTCAGGTTTCGGTTCCTTCCTGTATCCGGCCAAGCAGATCGCGATGACGCTCGATTTCATCCTCCATCAGCGTTCTGGCAAGTGTCTTGAGTTGCTCGCCACCCTCAAGACCGGGAACCAGATGCGTTACGAAATGCTGGAGAATAGGTACCGAGCGACGCAGGATGGCTGGCTCGGGAATACCCGGCATGACGAAGTTGATGAGTGCCTCGTCGAGCGACTCGCTATTTGTGCCTCGAGAGGGCTGGAATTCCGCGTTTTGTGGCTTTTCCGTACCAGCGGCCGATGTCGTCCTCTGAGCACGGCTTGCGGCTTTGTCGACGCCGTTCATCCGCCGCCGGTTGATCGCCTGACCGCGCACACCTTCCGCCTGCCGCACCTCGCGGCCGGCCGTGTCCATTCTTGCCGTATCGAATCGCGGCCCTTCAAGCCGGCGGTTCACGGATATTTCAGCGCGACCGTGGCGCCGCCCTTCGTCAGGAGAAGTTCCGTCTCGCCAATGTGCTTGATGGTCCAGCCGTCATTCGTGAATGCACCTTCATGATAGCGTGCGCCGTCGGCGGCGATGACATAGGGCCGCTCGCCGTACCAGATCGCCTGCAGCCTCAGGCGCGGAGCCTGCTCGGCGTTGCCGATCATAACATTGGAGACGAGGGGAATGTGCGCGCCGAACGTTTGGTCGAACCAGGATTGCGTTTCCGTCCAGGCACCATCCTTGTCATTGGGGATCATACCCGAGACCACGAGCCGTCCAGGTGATCGCTGAACAGCCAATGTGCTGATGCCAGATTGCTCGAGGCGCAGCCTGAGTTGGCTTTCCGCTTCGGCAGCACTGGGTATTTGTGTTGGCGATGAATCGTTCAGGACACTTTGCCCGGCCTCGCCAGCAAAGGCTACTCTGATCGGTTCACGGTCTTGAGCGGATACATTTTTGTCAATGTCGGGCTTGGCGAAAGAGAACCCATTCGCAGCGACGGATACAGCGAACACGGCAAAGAGAACGCTGCCTGCAACCAGGAGGGGGCGATCAGACACGGACCAGCGATTCGGCGGGCGTTCTGGGTTGATCAGCCGGATATGGGCATCGCCGATACTTATCGTGAGCGGCAGCTTGCAGCGGCTGCCTTGGCCTTCATGGATGATCTCGCCCGTGGCGAGTGTGACGTCGCCGCCGACGGCTTCGATTTCAATTTGGCTGCCCTTGCGCCGCAACCTTGCGTGGACCGGCGCGATGCCGGCATCCCTAAGGACAATGTCGGACTCCGTGCTGGAGCCAACAGTATACAGAGGCTCGACCAGGCTGATTTGGGCGCCGGCGTGAAATCCGTGAGTTACGCTGAGCGCAATGGAATGTCCGGATGCCGGGGTACGGGCGATAATCGATCGGAGCCGGCGCGCGGCTGCCGCATCCCAATATTTGCCGATAGAATGAGCGGTCATGCCACTTCATCTCCCGCCGATGACAATTCAGACGCAGCCTGACAACGGCATCGAAACGTTCTTGCCGTGCACGTGCGCCGCCGGGTGCTTGCGGCGGCGCATGGTTTCGAGAATCCCGCCTTAGGCCTTTTCAGCCGACTGGCCGAGCGTCCTGGCGGTGCTCATCAGCATGTCATGTTGGGACTTCGCGATCTCTTTTGTGATCTCGAGGCTAAACATGCGCTCCTGATGCTTGATCATCTTGTCCAGGTTCTGTTCCGGCGACCCGGCAGCGCCGGACGTAATGGGAGGGGTAGCCATCATTGTCTCCTTGAGGGACCATTCAAGTTACAAACTCCGGAATCACGTCGAAGCGATCCGGCAGGTTGCGAAAGCAGCTTAAGGCAGCGTGATCGAAAATGAAAGTCCACTTGGAATATATGAACCAATTCAGTTCCAACTGTTGCATTGCCGCCATTCGAGGAGTAACCTGACATCGGGGTGAATGGGGTATGGCAGAATGGAACAAGGTCCTTTGGCGGAGCTGTTGGTCGAACGCTTCGAGAATATGCCGCCGCAGTTGCGCGTCGCAGCGCGTTTCGTGCTGGATCATCCTAAGGATGTCGCGCTGATGTCGATGCGCGAGCAGGCGCACCATGCCGGCGTTTCGCACAGCACGATGATGCGGTTGGCGCGATGGCTTGGCCTCGAAGGCTATGAGGATATGCGCAGCCTTTATGCGCGCGCGCTGCGTGAGACCGGCGCCAGTGAGCCGGCGCGACGGGGTGGCGATCCGGGATACTCGACTGCAGAGGTCGTCGCCGACACGCTCGCGGCGCAGATTTCAAGTCTGGGTGAGTACGGCAATGCCTCGCAATTCATCGCCGCCGCCGACCTCCTTGCACGATCACGCAATCTGTTCGGTCTCGGCTCGCGCTCCGGTTATCCGGTCGCCAACCACTTCGTTCACATCATGTCGTTTCTGGCTGGCGGTGATCGCAAGGTGACGTTTGTCGGCGAGATGGGCGGACATGGTCTGGATGCCTTGCGGGGCGCGGGACGCGGCGACGTGCTCCTTGCTGTGGGCATGTCGCCTTATGAACGCGCGACGATCGACATGGCGCGCCAGTCGGCCAGGCAGGGTGTCGGCGTGGTGGCAATCACCGATAGCAGCGTGTCGCCGCTGGCCCGGATCGCGCGGGAGACCATCATCGTTACGGCAAATTCGCAGTCGTTCTTTCGCAGCATGGCGCCGGCGTTCGCCGCCGTCGAGATTCTGGCGGCACTGACGGCTGTGCAGTCTGAAGTGAATGCTGCAGAACGAGTAAAACGGTCGGAAGAGCAACTCGCTGCTTTCGGCATTTATTGGAAGCCGCCCCGGTAAGCTTCTGGGGCTTCCACTGTCGGGCGCGGGGGCGTTGACGGCAGGCAGACTGCCTGAACCAGGACTGGACCGGCCCCGGAGGTTGTTTGATGATCCGCCCGATTAACACCGTCAAGCCGCCGCCGCCGCCCAGGGTCGATCCAAAGGCCAATGCCGAGCAGATTACGCGGCTGCAGGCAGAAGCCACGAAATTGCACAATGAAATCCGGCTCGCCAACAAGATGGGCGAGGCCGACGCGGCCGCGAGCGCCCGCCAGCGGCTGACGCAGGTCAATGCGGATCTGACGACGGCGCAGCCGACTGCCCCGGCGGCGCAGCCAGGACCGGAGCTGCCTGCCGCAGTCACCGCAGCAAACGGCAACGGCGGCACCACCGCCGCGCCTGCGCTTTTCACGACGCAGAATTTCGGCGGTACGCCAAACCTCCTGCTAACCGGTGGTGAGCCCGACGACGGTGGTGTTTCTCCGGAAGTCACCAAGGCGAAGGACATTCTCAAGGAGATCGACGGCGGCAAGAGTATCGACAACATCGCCGACGAGCGGGACATGACTCCCGAGGAGGTGGTGGCGGCTCTGAACGCCGGCGACATGACGGCGACGGCGAATGAACACGCCAACGGCGACACACGCACGGTGGTGATCACCGACGGAAGCGGCCGCACGATCACCGAGAACCAGGATTATCATCACGGCGGCTACTACACCGAAGTGACGGGTCCCGACCGGCAGGCGACCTCCTCGCCGATCCGTGACGATCTCGGCCGCAAGGAAACCACCAGCGTCGACCCGGAGACAGGCGCGATCACGACCAAGTTCGTGGACGATCTCGGCGACGGCGCGGTCACCGAACGCACGTCGAACCCGCAGACCGGCATCACCACCACCACCCACACGGCCGCCGACGGCACCGTCACGGTGGAGAAGGCCCTGCCGAACGGCGCAAAGGTTGAGACGGTAACGCCCAACAACAGCGTCGCTTTGCCGGTAACCACGGTCACGGGGCCGGATGGCGAAGAAGTAATCCTGGCGCAGACGCAGGCAGCGGACGGCTCGGGCGCGCCGTCGATCCAGGATCAGCTTGCCGAAGGCAAGAGCATCGAGGAGATCGCCGAGGAGCGCAATCTCACGCCGGAGCAGGTGATCGCCGAGCTGAACGCGGCCGGCCTCGAGGTGACCCAGGGCGGTGACGAAGGCGAGACCCTCCAGATCGTCGTCACGGATCCGGAGACCGGCAAGACGGTCACCTACAACAACGACTACCAGCATGGTTCGCGCTCGGTGACGACCGTCGAGGGGAATACCGAGACGACCGACATGGTCGACGGCAATGGCAGGACCAGCCACACCGAGCGCAACACTGAGACCGGCGAGCAGACCACCACCATCGTCGACCCCAGGAACAACACCGAAACGACGATCGTCTTCGACAAGGACGGCCGACGCACCGAAACCATCGTCGAGACGCTGAACGACGGCGAGGCGATCGATTACGAGGTCCAGCCCGGTGACAATCTGAGCGACATCGCCGAGGCGCATGGTGTGACGCTGGAGGATCTCGCCGCAAGCAATCCGGAACTGTTCACCTCTCCGCGCGATCCCGACCTTATTCATCCGGGAGAGACCGTGGTGATCGAGGGTGCCACCAAGACCACCGTCAATGTGACGTTTAACGGCTACACGTTGACCACGTCGCCAGACGGCAAGATCACGCTGACCAACGATACGACCGGCGCCGTTACAGATATCGCGGCCGGCACCGCACAACAGGCGCTGGCCGAGCTGCTGCTTTCCATCAATCCGAACAGCAGTGACCCGGAGCAGGCCAAGGAGGATCTGGTCGTCAAGACGACGCTGGACGGCATATTCGGCGGAGCGACGCCAGAGCTGACCACGGAGGCGCTTGAAAAGCAGCAGGCCGTCGTCGCTGCAATGGCACTATATGGTCCGGGACAAGACGCAACCGGCGCGACTCTCGACGGTGGTCCCACGTCGGTTGGTCCCTACGGGAACCCACCATCGCCCACGGCTCCTTCAGGCGGGAAGTGGGTGCCGTTGCTGGTCGACGGGAGCTGGAAATGGTTCGACCCGGAGGTGGCCAAGGCGATCGCAGCCGAGAACGTGGCGATTGCGAACTTCGGTGAGGCAGAAGCAAAGGCTGCGCAGAGCGCGGCACAGCTCGACGTCTATGCGCTGGACCCTGAATTCAAGAACGCCATGGAGGGTGCCGAGTCAACGCTCGACGAGGCGTTGGCGCCTTATGGACTGGATTGGAAGCCGCCCGAGCCGAAGGGCACGCTGGCAGATGCGCAAAACCGGTTGACCCTCGCCAACAACGCGCTTGAAAGCGCCAGCACCGCCCGGGCCGAATACGAGCAGGGCCAGAAGTCACTTCTCGAAGCGATCGACAAACAGGTAGACCTGCCGACGCTCAGCGATCCCAACCAGACGGCTGTCAGCAGCCCGGATGGTCCCAGTGCCGAGGAAACCAACCAACAAGGAAAGGCCGCGCACGCGGAGGTCGCCGAGCTCTTTACAAACGTTTCGCTACACACCGCCAACGGCAACAAGGCCACGATCGACCAAATGATCAGCTCGACCGAGCTGGAGCTGAAGCTTACCGATGCCAAGCCTGGAAGCCCCGAATACGCAGCCATCGAAGAGCGGCTTGAAGGTCTGCAAACGCTCCAGGGGGCCGCGGCCAATCAGGTGACCCTGGCCGAGGCATATCAGGAGTATGGGGTTGCACAGGCAGAGGCGGCGGATCTTGCCGTAACCATGGAGCCTCTCAAGCAGCAACTGCTTGCGCAGGCGCAGGAAAGAAACCCGCACCATTTCGATTGGGAAGGCTATACCAATGGACATGGTGACTTTACCGGCAAGATAAAATCGCAGGACATAGTCGAGGAGAACGGTCAACTCTATGTCGTTACCGTCTATGAGAACTATACTTTCACCGACGAGAATGGGGATGACACGAACGTACATAAATCTGCCCTGACATATGACCTCAACGACGAGGGTATCAGGGAAGATTTCCGCAACGATCCGCTGAACAAGCAGTGGCAGGAGATGCTGGCCTCGACGCAGGACATATCGTCGGCGCCGGTATGCACAGCCAACGGCACGGGATCGCAATCGGCGCTGGACGCGGCCAAGTCGAAGATTGTCGGCGTGCAGGTCGACCAGCTTGATGCCGGGCTGAGAGATGCGAAGACGGGGCTCGTCGACGCGACGACGGCACGCGACCAGGCGATCACCGACTACGGGCCGGGAACCGTAGAGGCGCCCGCTGGCACGCTCAAGCCGGGCGAGACGGCGGTGAAGATCACGGTGAACGGCCGCGACCTGTGGGTCGCGCCGGAAGTTGCCGCGGCCTACGAAGAGCAGGGGCCGGGCGCAATCGGCGACAGCGGCAAGTGGGTCCAGATCGAGATGGACGGCCAGAAGCTGTGGGTGCACCCCGAAGTTGCGGCCGCGGAAATCGATCGAGGCCAGGCGGAGACCGAAAAGAACCAATTGGAGGACTGGGAAGAAAACGTGCGGCCGGCGATGGTGGCTGGGCGCGACTGGTACGCTTTTTCCGCAGGCCACCCCAAGCTTCTCGAATACGGTTCCGCCGAGCATGAGGCGAAACTCAAGTACGAGTATTTTGAAGAACACAAGGACCAGGCGCTGGCTGGATATCAGGTCCAGTTCGAGAACCTCTACGAGGCCGGCTACACCGGCGAATACGAGACATATACGCCGGACCAACTCAGCACTGCCGTTGGTCAGACCCTCGGGCTCGACGCGCCGAGTGAAGACGTCCAAAAGGTCAGCGAAGAAATCACCGACCGCGCCGGCGACGACGCCGAGGTCAAGATCGTGCCGGTTTTCTCCCTTGACGGCGGGAAGGAATCGACGACGGCTTTGTTCGCGATCAAGAGCGGCGGCGACGAAATCGGCTATGTCGACAGCTCGGGCAAATATTACAGCAGCTTTGACGAATTCCAGCACGAGAACCGCATCTTCAGCGAGAAGGGCAATCTGGTCATGGCCAAGGGCGGCGACATGTCGCTCGGCGAGGATGGTTTTTCGCTCGACGAACTGGAAGTGGCCGACGCGCGCAAGGTGGGTTTCTGGGACAAGGCTACCGACATTGGCCTTGGCATCGTCGCCGGTGTCTCCACCATCGTCTCGTTCGTGCCGGGCGGCCAATGGGCGATTCCCATCGCGATCGGCTCCGGATCAATCCTTGGCGGCAAGGCTCTGATCAAAGAGGGTGATCACCTCCTGCAGGGCGGCGACTTCGACAGCCAGTCGGCCTGGAATGTCGCGACCGGCGTAACTGCATTCCTGCCAGTGGGCGCGGGTGCCCTGCGCACATTCGGTTTGGCAAAGACAAGCCTGTCCAGATCCCAGGCTTTCGCGGGCGGCTTCGGGATGACCCGCATGAAGGATGCCAGCTGGGGCATCGGCAGATTCCAGGTGAACGTAGAGGAGGCCTCTTATGCCGGCAAAGTCTCGGAGTTTATGCAAGGCGGCAACAGGCTGACCACGGCTGCGTGGGGCCTCGATGCCAGCGCCGTGGTTACCGGTGCTCCGTTGCTCGGCAAATCGGTGGAAGATCTGGCGGCGCATGGCGGCGAGATGTCCCTGCTCGAGCTCGCGAACGCAGTCGTAGGCATAGGCGTCGGCACTGTCGGCACAGGCTTGGGCGGCCGCTCGCTGTTGTACAACATGCCTGGAACCGGCGGCGCCCGGAATGGAACTCATACCTCGGAGTCGGGGCCGCAACCGCGGGCCGTCTACGAGATGGGCCCTGACGGTGTCTACAGGCCCACCGGCGAGCAGGCCATGCCGGATCCAGATGAGATCATCATCGATGGCGACGCGGTCGGCGAAACGTCCGGCCAGCAGGGGCCGGGTTTCGGTGGCCGGAACGGTTTTGACAACACGGGAGGGGCTAACCGTCCAACCGGTCCACGGGCGCTGCCGGCCGGCGAGTCCGACGGTCCGAACCCGCCGCCACCCACGGGCGGCAAAGGTGATCCATCAGGCGACGGACAATCGTCGCGGCCGATGGTCGTGCATGAGCAAGGCACCGACGGCGTCTATCGCCCGACCGACAAGCTGGTCTTCCACGATCCCAGCCACCCCGTCGTCGAAGGGACGGTTATCAACGTCCACGATGAAGGGCCGAGCGCCCCGGGCGAGCGCGGCGATCCCGAGAATGCCAGCGACCGAGACGCCCAGGGAGCGCGTGAGCAGAATGTGCGCGTCCCCGCCGACGGCGATCCGATTGTGGTTCCGCCGGTCCGCGGCGACGGAACGACGCGCCCGGCCGAGAGCGGCTGGCGGCTCGTCTGGGATCCGGCGACCAAGACGTTCACCGGCATGCCAAGCCCCAATCCCGCGGAATACGTCTACACCAGCGGCAAGGATCCGCAGCAGACGGGCTACCTCGACGGCGCACGCCCTTCCGACCCGGCCGTGCTGGCCACCCCGGACGAGGTCCTGCTCCAGTCCGAAACGGAAACACGCGACGGTTCGAGCCGCGAAACCTCCGAGCGGCAGGGACCTTCCGGAGCGAAGCTGCCCGAAAGCGGGGCGCAAGGCACCCGCCCGTTGATGCGCTACACTCTCGGCAACCGCCATACCGGCGAGATGCTCGTCGATTTCAACCTACCGGAAGGACAGAGGGTTGTCGCCATACCCGAACCCAAGGCGATCACGGCCGCGCCGGAGCCGGTGCCGGCCCCTGTCGAGCTCGACCCTTCCTTGCCGGTGCTTTATCTCGGCGCCGACGGCCGCTGGACAGCCGATCCGAACGCCCGCACCGAGCCACCGGCCGTGACGGACACCGGGCACCCCAGCCGGGCTCGGCCCGACGGCACGCCGATCATCAACAGGTTCTCGTCAAACCCGTACAGCTTCGGCCAGACGTTCAATGCCGTCAAAGCCGGCCTGCGGCGCATCGGCACGCGTTACCTGAATACCGAACCCCGCTATGACTATCCGAAGCTCGGCGAACTGGTCGACAGCATCTATCACCGGCCGGTTCCGCAGGACGGCGTCACCGCCGGACAGGACATCTATGTCGAGGCCGGCGGCGAATATCTGCCGGCCAAGGTCATCGTGGCCGGCCCGCAGGCGAGCATGACCCGCGACATCGTCCTGCCGGGCGAGCATGCCACGGAGGCCGGCTACCTGGGTTCCGGCCTGACCATCGAACGCGCCAAGCGCGGGTCGATAACCACGCCAAACGGCCAACTGAGGGTCAACACCCCGGCACGGGAAGTCCACACGTTCGATCCTGCCGACTATCGGGAAGTCAGCCATCGCTCGGCGCTCGGCGAAACCCTGGCCGCGACCTTGCCGGCGCTTCCCGACGATGCGGCGCCGCCCGCGCCGACGTGGACGCCCGAGCAGGTGGAACTGGTGGGCGACTACCTCCATTCCCTCGAACGTGCCAGCGATCCTGTCGTCCGCGATGCGGTGACCATGACCAGAGTGCAGCTCGGGGGCAGGGGCCTGCCTCAGTCCGGCACCGAAATGACGCAGGCTCAGCATCATGCGCTTGTCGAAATGCTCAACGCCGACCGGAACAGCCCGTTCACCGGCTCCAAGCCGGTCGGCCAACTTTCGATGAACGGCTTGACGACCCTCCAGGTGTTCAGCGCTCAGGGCAAGCTGCGGCATCTGTCGCCAGGAGAAGTGATCGACCAACTCGGCCTGTCGTCCGACACCAGGCTGTCCCGCGGCGAGCAGTTCCTTACCGCCGGGGCGCTGCCAGGAGAAGCCGGCTGGACCGATGCCGGCCGTGGCATCGTCGGCGATTACCTCAAGGCTGCGTCGGGCTCCACCGATCCGAACCTTGCCGCCGCGGCAAATGCCGCCTCGCCGTTCTTCAAGGGGCGCGCCACGAAGCCCGGCAAGGCGGTGACCGCCGCGCAGCAAGATGCGCTCATGCAAGTCCTGCAGGCCGACAGTGGCAGCACGTGGGTCTACGGTCCGAAGCTTCAGCCGGAGTCTTCGTTCAAACCCGCCGGCAAGCTTTCGCCGGAAGGCCGCTACAATGCGAAGGTTCTGTCCGGCCATGACACCTGGACACCGTATCTTTGGCGAGAGATGCGCGGTTACGCCGCCAACCAGCAGAAATCCGCGGACCCCGCGGTCCGGTCGCTCGCGCACGCCTTGGAGAACGCGCTGCCCGCAAGCAAGCCCAAGGCCGGGACCGAAATCAACAGCGAGGTGCCTGTCCTGCTGGAGCGGTTGCTGGATGCCGACAAGGCGAGTTCGTGGCGCGCCCCGACATTCTTCACGGATGCACAAGGCGTCTGGCGGTCCGACCGCGCCACCGTTTCCTGGTTCCTGCAGGAGCACGAAGCCAATGTCTTGGGCGGACCCGTCCTGAACGACATGGCGACCAACGGCGCCTTCCTTGTTGCCGGGTCGATACTCGGCACCGACGCCCGCACAGTCACCCTCGGCGGATCGATGCTTGGCATCGGCATCAAAGTGCCGCTGCCCAGCCGGCAGGTCTATGGAGAACTCAGCCTGAAGAACAACGGTCCGGACGGCACTGGCTTTCTTCTCCCGGTCCACCCCAATGACGCAAAAGGCCATAAACTCTTCGCCAATGGATTCCGGCCGAATTTCGCTTATGACGAGGCGGCGGCTCCCTCCGCCCAGTGGGTCGCATCGGCGCCGATGCTGTCGAAGAATACGTTCCAGAGCGAAAGCGCCACTGGCGTTTCCATATCCATCGCCGGCTTCTCTGTGAGTGGGGCCTACGTCAAACGCACGCTGCTCTATCTCGGCGGCGAGGGCGGTCGGCCGGGGTATACGCACAGGGAGCCTGGCCCGCTCAGCCAACGGGCAGCCTCGTTCTGGGAGGAGGCCGCGAGAGGTGGTGCCAGCCACTACAGCGCCGAAGGCAAGGTGCCTGGTTTCGAGGATCGTGTCCTCTACCGGAACTACAACGTCCTTCCGCCCCTCGGAGGCGGAAAGGAACCCTGGCGCGGCAACCCCGCCTTCGAGGGCGTTCCGCGCGAGACGGGTGCCGGGCCGCTCAACCGCCTGGACCGCACGGACCACGGCGCCGGTCTCGCCGTGAACTTTTGGCAATGGCCGCTAACGACGGCGGAACTCGGCTCGGTGAGGAAGGACTTGGTGCCGCACACGCGCGCCGCCCGAGCGCACCCCGAATCCTCCGAAGGCGCGCAGAAGGTTTTCTCCGCGCTGGAAGCATCGGACGGGCAGCTGACGCCGGAGGTCCTGGATCATCTCGACACCTACCTCGCCGACGTCGCGGCATCGCCGCACGGCGATTTGAAGTTCGCCGGCCAGCGCGTGTCGGATGTGTTCCCGGAACTGGGCACCGCGCCCTACCCGGACCCGTTCGCCACCGCCGGCAGGCGGCCCGACGGCATGAGCGGACCTGCCTGGAAGGCCTTGCGCCAGCAGCTCAATCAGCAGGCCCGCATCGAATTGACCGACACGCAGGCCCATTACCTCAACCAATTGCTCAAGCAGGATGTCTTGCACAACGCGCCGCCGCCGAACGCCTTGCCGCCAGTTGGCGATGGCCCGGTTGGTCCGAGGAGTCCGGCGCCGCGACGGGAACAGGGTCCGGCGGCTGAAGGGTCGTGGGGACCGTCGACGGCAAAACCGCTGACGCAAGCTGAAATTGCGGCCAACCGCCAGGAAGCATCGAGCATGCTGGACGATATGATCCAGCAGGATCTTGGCATGCCCGAGATGACCGAGATGAGGGCCGATCTTGCCGATCAGGTCAGCCGGTCGCCCGAGATGATGGAACTCTTGCGCAATGCCCACGCGAAAGGCGTGCGCATCGTCAACCCGGCGCGGCGAGATCTGCGGATTTTCGATCCGAGCTTGGAACAGGATCTGACTGCAACCGGATCAGGGTTGGACCGACCGCTCCGCGTGATTTCCATGGATGCCGATATGTTCCGCACGCCGGACGCGGACAATGACGCGGTCGTCGCCGGATTCGTCGACGCGCTTAGCCATGAACTGTCGCATGTGACCGACGCCCCGATCGACGTGCTGCCCCAGGATTTCGCGACCCGCCAAGCCCATAGGGACGCAAACGTAGACGCCCGCTTGAAGTCGGAGGGCGAAGCGGCGCTGGTTCAATACATCGTAGCCGATGAGCTTGCTGCCAACGGCGGCAAGCCGAATCTCGCGCTGCGAGCCGACCAGGCGCAGGCCGATATCTATGACCGCTTCACCGCCGGCGAGATCGACCGCACCCAGGCTGTCCACGAGATGGCGGCGCTCTACAGGAGCATGGAGCCGAGCATTGCGGACGGCGGCACCTACGCAGACTACTACGGACATTTCGCGGACGAGGCATATCAGGCAGCGAATGTCGCGCCGGGCCACGAAGGCGATGTTGCGTCCAACGCATCGCATGTCGTGGGTGAACCGCGCGCTGCCGCACCGGCGAACAAGGGCCAACCCGCTCCGAACAATGGACCGCTCACCCGAGATGGCGTCAGAGCGACCCCGCTTGACCAGGTGCCAGATCTCGTCATGGGCGATTTCCAGCCGAACCAGATTCCATGGCTTAAGCGCGAGCAGGTGGCCGAGCTGACGGAACAGCAGTTCCGCGACATGGATCAGGCCGGCTTGCTGCCCTCTCTGACCAAGAGCCAACTGCGCGGTATCCCGAAGGCAAAGATAGGCCAGGTCAACATCGCGGGCCTCGACGGGAAACAGATTCCTTGGCTGACCGAGGGCCACATCCGGAATGTGACCGACCAGCAGTTCCAGGATCTCGGCAAAACCGGTTTGACGCCTCACCTGACGAAACCACAGTTGCAGGCGATAAAAGGAGACATGGTCGAGCTCGTTAACGTGTCGAAGTTGGAAGCGCGCCAGGTTCCATGGTTCAAGCCCGGCCAGGTCGCGAAGTTCACGTCACAGCAATTCAAGGATCTGGGCGAGGCCGGATTGTTGAAGAACCTCACCGAGCGCCAGGTTCCGGCGATCCCCGAAACCATGATCGATTCCGTGGACGTGGCGAAGCTCGATCCCAAGCAGGTGCCGTGGCTGACCGAGAAGCAGATTCCGGTGCTGACCCACGATCAATGGGGTGCCTTCACGATCCACCACACTGAAGCCCTGACCCAGCCGCAGATCGAAGCGGTGACACCAAAACAGTTCGGGGAAATGAGCCCCGGCCAGTTCCGCAAGTTCACGCTCGAGCAGTTCGAGTGGATGAGCGTGGACCAGACCAATGCGCTCTCGGTGCTGCAGCTGACGACCTATCGGGCGACCCATAAAAAGGCGATGACGCCGGATCAGCGGACGCTTGTGGAAGGCGCGCTGGTTTATTCGCGGACCAATGAATATCAGGCTGCGCTGGACACCTTCGGCACCATGGCGGGCACGTCCTACATGCTGTGGAGCTCGCTGCCGCCAACCTGGACCGCCACCGCCGGAGCGGTGGCATTTGGCGTGCGAGGCGTCGTTTTCGGTGCGCAGGCGCTCTTCCCCAACGCAACCGCAAGTCACAAGCCGTTCGGGCGGTTCCTCAACGCGCTCGGCGGAGCCACATTCATTGCCGCAGCGCCAGGCGCCGCGGCCGGGATGATCCAGGGTAAGGATCTTGTCGTCAACAGCACGTTCACGGTCGGCAACATCGTCTATGGCACGAAGTCGATGCTGCAGTCGTTCACCGGCAGGCCGGTGATCCGAAACCTGGCCGAATATCTGGCTGGACCCGGCTATGTGCTTGGCTGCGCCTTCTATACGGTGCAGTCCTGGCCGGCGCCGATCGCCACAGTCGCCGGCACGATGTTCACGTTCGGCTGCGCGGAATTCTGGGCATCCGCCTACAGGACGGACCAAATGAATCGCCGTTCAGTGCCGCGAACCGATGCTGATATCGCGGCGGCGGAAAAGTCCGACAAAAAATGGGCCGCATGGGATCGGTGGACTCTTGGCATCACCTTCGGCGTTGGAATGCTTCTCTTCTCGCTGGACGCCCTGCTCGCGGAGCCTTGGGAAGGCGCGAAGCCGACCCCTCCACCCGATCCGAAAAAACCGGATGGCGATGCCTCGTCCCAGCAACCCGATGATCCTTCGGATGATCCAGATGAGCCGCAGATCCCGGAGGAGGATTTCCCGCAACTTGTCGTGGTCGCCGATGACGGCCTGAATTTGCGGACCAAGCCTGACGAGGAGTCGACTGTCGTGACGGTTCTGCAACCCGGGACATTCGTCGAGCAGACCGCGAAGCCTTCGACCGATCAGTCAGGGGAGGCCTGGATACCCGTCGAAGGTTTCGGGCCGGACGGCAATTTGCATAGCGGCTGGGTTTCTGGCGACCATGTCGAGGTTCATCCCGACGGCAGCAGCAATCCTGAGGGCCGCACGAATCCAACGCTAGAGAAAGACGGCTACCAGTGGGTCGAGGTCCAGAATGGCGATAGCATTCGCCTGATCGCCAAGACCCATTCTGCGGATGTGGCGGAGACGGTGGTGCTCAATATGGATCATATTCTGAGCCCGGATCTGATTTTCTCGGGCGACCGCATCTACCTGCCGGCCACCTTGGTCGGCTGAGAAACCGCGGGCCTAAGCTTATCGGTCCTCGCAGCATATGCGTGCGCAACGCAGGCGGCCAGTTTTGCCGCCCGCTGCGCTATCGGATTGGATGGTTCGGAAGAGTAGGACGCGGTAAACTGCAGGTCGGACGGGTGCCACTCGCATTCGACGACGCGCAGTTTGCCGCTTGCGATATAGTCTTGGACGACTCCCTCAGGCAGGGAGGCTATTCCGATTCCGTTGAGCGTCATCTTGATGGAAGCGGCCAGCGAATTGGCCGGAAAGATGCGCGGCGTTTCTTCGAATTCGCCGGTGAGCTTGCGGTAGAGTTCGCTATAGGGTCGCGTGGTGCGCGCATAGCTGATGATAGGAAACTGCATCAGGTCGTTCAGCGTCACCTTGCGTCGGTTGGGCAATTCCAACTGCGGCGAGCAGACCCAGACAAGAGGAAAGGACGGCATATCGATATTCTCGATGCTGTACTCCAGGACAGGGCCCATCAGCACCGCAAGATCGAGCCGGTGTGACATGAGTTCGTTGCGAAGGGTCGTCGTTGCATCGACGACGATATCGGTCTCGACAAGCGGATAGGTTGCTTTCAGTGCCTTGAGGAAATCCGGCAGCCAAGTGTGCACGATCGTTTCGGCAACCCCAAGCCTCAGCACCCTCGTCGTCTCTGAAGTCTCTGAAAGAGAGCTGGCCATCAGTTGCAGCCGCTCCGCTACCCGCAGAACCCGTTGGGCAGGTGGTAGCAGCCGTTGTCCCTCGGCGGTCAGCCTGACCGTGCTGCTCTGCCGCTCGAACAGCTTGGCACCAAGCGCTTCCTCCAACCCGGCAATTCGGGTGGACACCGCCGGCTGCGTGGTGTTCAGGCGTTCCGCCGCCTTTCGAAAGCTTCCAAAGGTGGCCACCAGGAGAAAGGTTTCGAGCTGCTTGATGTTGAAAGGTATCACGACGGCAGGTCACTCATTTGCGGGCTTTCGGGGAGGGGGCGTCGACCATCAATGCCGTACAATGATCTGGGCACCGATCTTCACTCGGTCATAAAGATCGATAACATCCTCGTTGGTCATGCGAATGCAACCGGAGGAGTTGGCCTGTCCGACGGTCCATGGCTGGTTGGTGCCGTGGACGCGATAAAGCGTGTTGCCGATATACAATGCGCGCGCCCCCAATGGATTGTTCGGTCCTCCCTCGACATGAGCGGGCAGGAAGCGGCCTTTTGATGCTTCTCTGGATCGCATTTCGGCCGGCGGCCGCCAATCTGGCCAGTTCTTTTTGCTCGAAATCGTGTCGCGGCCGGACCACTCCAATCCCTCCTTTCCAACGCCTACCGCGTATCGCAGCGCCCTGCCGCCCCCCAAGATGTAGTAAAGCCGCCGCTCCGTGGTGTTGATGACGATCGATCCCTTCGGTTGAGCCTCGCTGAAATGCACGATCTCCCTAGGAATTGCTGACCACTCGGGCCGGATTTCTTCGTCCGAAGTCTGGTCGGGAGCGGAAGGGGAGACCAGCACATTTTTTGCCGGATCATAAGTCCAGCTTCGTGGGTCATAACCGCTATTCGATTGGGCCTGCGCCGGCGCCATGGCGGCAATCGACGTGGCAGCTATCAGAACTGATGCACACAATCTCCGGATAAGGCGCGGGCTGAGCAGGACTTTGCGTCCCGCATCGCTGACGGGAACAGGCAAGTTCGCATGCCGGATCAAGATTGCCGCCACCAAGAACGATCCTTCTGCATCCAGGCGTTCAGCCGGCGATCACCTGATTCCAGCACGCACCATATCGCTTTGCTGGCGGTTCGCAACATTTGGCACCAAATGCTCATGCGCAATCCAATTGGACTTCCAATTCTGAGATGTGCACGATAGAGTGAATCGGCGGGTGAACCATGAAACAAGCGACGCGGGCCATCGCTCGTGCGTCCCTTTGCGATAGGACCGATGTTGACGGGACGCGATACCTGCCATGCGGATCGGTGCTCGGGAGCCATGGCTGCTTTCGTCGCCTGCGGTCTTGCGACTATCCTGACGTTCGGTCTTGCCTCGTCGCGGGCCAACGCCGCCGAACCGCGGTGGCCTGCCGGCCCGTACAAATACATCACCGTCGATCAGTCGGTGGCCGAGGCGCTGGTCGAGCTAGGCCGCAACATGCAGGCGCCCATGCGTGTCAGCAAACTCGTAAAGGGCCGTTTAAGCGCCGGCATGCCGGTTGGAACGGCCCGCGAGTTTCTGCAAGAGATCTGCAATCGATACGGGTTGGTCTGGCATTTCGACGGCATCGTCATGAACGTCGCGACCGAAGCTGAAGTCCGGACGGAAATGATCCCGCTTGATGCCAATACCGCTGCCAGTGCGGAAGATCGGCTTTCGCGACTGGGGGTCATCGATCCGAGGTTTCCGACAAAGGTTTCCAAGCAAGACGATGTTGTCTCGGTATCGGGGCCACCATCCTATGTTGAACTTGTCAGGAAAACACTGGGAGTTCCTGCGGCGCCGAGCACCAAGCCGGATCCTGGCAAAGTCGTTCCGGTCCGCGTTTTCCGCGGAAGGCAGGCGGAGGCGCAGAATGTCCCCTCCGGCAAATCGAACTAAGCAAGCAGGAGGGCAGGTTCATGCAAATCGCGCCGATTGGAGCCCTGGAAGCTACACTGGCAAACTTGACCACCAGCATAGCTTCGCAGCAGCAGATCACCACCGGTACGGCAGCGCAGCCGGGTAATCGGATGGTGGGTGCTAATCAGGAAAAACATGATGCCACGAAGGTTACTATGCCTGAGCGCGGTGATGTCGCCACACGGGCAGGCCAGCAGGTGGCGCAGGCATCTTCGGGAGCCAATCCGGCAATGGCCGGACAATCCTCCAAACTGGAAAGGACCGAACCGGTCGCCGAACACAAACTCTTCGACTATCTGGCCGAGGTGGAAAAGGCAGGGGGCGGGGCGTTTACGGATCCGTCGGCATTGTTCGGTTCTGCGGTTCAGTCGCTGGAAGGAACCATGCAGCAGGTCCAGAAGGCCCTCGGCCAGGCAAATGCCCCAGTGAATGCTGAAACGGCCGCCATGCAGGATGGCGCCGGCAAGACCGCCCCGTCAGCCAAGGAAGGCGCAAACGCCACCGCAAAAAATGCCGAGCAACTCCTCGAACGATCCATTTCGGTGATGTGGGCAGCCGCCAATCTCGAGGTGGTCACGAGCAGCGTGACGGCCGTTACGTCGTCCACCAGCACGCTTATCAAGCAACAGTAAGCGCTACGGAGTGTTCGTGCACACACTATCCTCGCCGCGGCGGTCAACACTATTGAATCGATGCGGCGCCCGGTGCCGCGTCGCGCTCGTTGTGGTGGGCATGCTTGTGCTCCAGGCGTGCTCGGTTGAGCTGTATTCCAACCTCAACCAGCGGCAGGCCAACGAGATCGTGGCCACGCTGATGCGTCACGGGATTGCGGCCCAACGCGAGGCCGGCAAGGACGGCAAAATGACGGTTTCCGTGCAGAAGGACCGTTTCGCCGAAGCCATGGCGATTCTCGACGAAAGCGGATTGCCCAAACAGGAATTCCAGACGCTCGGCGACGTGTTCAAGCGAGACGGGCTTGTATCCTCGCCGGTCGAAGAGCGGGCGACGATGATCTATGGCCTGAGCCAGGAACTGTCGCAGACGATTTCGGACATCGACGGCGTGCTTTCCGCGCGCGTTCATCTCGTCCTGCCCGAAAATGATCCGCTGAGACAGCGGCTGGTGCCATCGTCCGCCTCCGTCTTCATCCGGCACCGCGCATCCGTTCCGATGAATGAGCTGATCCCGCAGGTCAAGATGCTGGTGGCCAAAGGCATCGCCGGGCTGACCTATGACAATGTATCCGTCACGCTCATTCCGGTGACCGCAGCAGTGCCCGAGCTCGCAACCGGCGAGGCAGGTTTCACAACATTCCTCGGCCTCTGGCTGCATCCGGACAGCCTCGTCGCCGCGATGTGGCTGTTTTACGGCATGACGGCGGCCATACTCGCGCTGGCTGCCCGGCTGGCCTACGTCCGGTGGTATCGACGACCCGGTGTCTATGCGCTCGACGCTTCGGCAATGCCTGTGAAGAAGACATGATCCAGACCGGCCCGAAGCAAACCGCCAGCTCGGAATGGCGGACATTCATGTCCAATCCTGCAGGCTATGCGGATGCGGCCCGGCTGGCGCAATGCTTTGACGGCACGATCGGCGAGGCTGCCTGCGAGCGTATGTTGCGGTCGCAACGCCTGCATGAGCGATTGTCGGAGCTTCTGCTCGACCATTATGGACTCACTGCCGCAGTTTCCGACGAGCCTGCCGACGAGGTGGACCGTGCGATTGCCTTGTCGTCGGGTGAGGAGTTGGAGGAACTTTCGCTTCGCTCGGGCGCGATCTACTGGGCCAGCAGTCTGGCCGCCGTCATTGATGGACGCGAGGCGGCCGCGTTGCAGGCCGCACTTGGCGCGGATCTCTGCGCTATCGCAGTGGCCAACCGCGATCTGACCGGCCCAATGCAGCCGTTGAAGCCGATGGAAGATATTCATCCTCGTGTCTATGCCGACGGCTTGAGTTGCCTTGGCGCCTGGTGTCGGTCGATGCCCGGCGAAACGAGCATGCGCGTTCGCCTCAAACTGATGCCGCATGAGCTTGTTGATCAGACGACGGCCAAACCATTTTCCGAAGCTGGTCCGGCGATTGTTCGACGGGCGATGGGTTAGACGAGATGGTCGAACCAGGCAAAGCGATCACTGGCGTGCCGAGGCGTCCTAACGGCCGCATCCTGCGCGCTGCTGAGGCACGCGCCTGGCAAGATGGGCACACCTTTCTCGACGAAGCCAGGCGTGATGCGCAGCAGTTGCGTGACGCCGCTCGGCGGGCCTATGCGGCCGAATATGCGCAAGGCTATGAAGACGGCAAGGCGCGAGGCGACGCGGATGCCGCGCGTTTGGTGAGCGAGACCGCGGTCAAGGTCGATCGTTATCTTGGTGGGCTGGAAGCCGAAATCATCAGTCTAGCCCTAGATGTCGTCAGGCGAGTGCTGGGAGAATTCGACGTCAGCATGCTGGTCGCCAAGGCGGCCGCGCAGGCCGTCGCTGAAATTCGCCGCGCCAAATATCTGAAGGTCCGACTTCATCCCGCTTCCGTTAACAGGGTTCGCGACGAACTGTATGCGGTCCTGCGCGAGAGTGACTTGGGCATGACCGTCGAGATCGACGCGGATGATACGCTCGCCACGGACGCCTGCATCCTCTCGACCGATTTTGCCGTCATTGACGCCAGTATCGACGCACAGCTCAATGCCTTTGCCGCTGCGATTTCATCAAAGGCCGAGGCGCCGGCATGACAAGTCCCGCCACCAAGATCGAGAGCCGCCTCGCATCGATCGTTCCGAACCTGCGTTCCGGCCTGCGTGACGATGCCAGCCGACCCAGGAAAGGGCGTGTACGGCGAGTGACCGGCACGGTCATTCACGCGACGGTGGAGGAGGTTCGGATCGGCGAGATATGCGAACTCGTCGATCCCAGGACCGGCACGGCGACCAAGGCGGAAGTCGTTGGGCTCATGGACGAGATGGCAATCCTTGTTCCGCTTGGCGATCTCACCGGTCTTTCAAGCCTTACGGAGGTTATTGCGACCGGAAAAACCCAAACGGTGTCCGTCGGGCCCGGCCTGCTTGGTCGGGTGATCAGCGCGTTCGGCGAGCCATTGGATGGCAAGCCGCTTTCGCCGGATGACATTACCGGCAGCTATCCGGTCAATGCCTATCCGCCATCTCCGCTGGAGCGCAGTTTGATTTCCGAGCCTATCCAGCTCGGAATCCGCGCCCTCGATGGGCTTCTCACCTGCGCGCGTGGGCAGCGCGTAGGTATCTTCGGCGAGCCTGGCGTCGGCAAGTCGATCCTGCTTTCGGATATCGTCAGCGGCACCGACGCAGATGTTGCTGTGGTTGCTCTTGTCGGCGAACGCGGACGTGAAGTGCGCGAATTCATCGAGCATCAGCTCGGGCCGGAAGGGCTGGCGCGGGCAATCATCGTCGTCGCGACGTCCGACCGGCCGGCGATCGAGCGCGTCAAGGCCGCTTATGTGGCAACCAGCATTGCCGAATATTTTCGCGACCAGGGCAAGCATGTGTTGCTGGCAATGGACAACATCACGCGGTTTGCCCGTGCGCAGCGCGAGATTGGCCTCGCTTCAGGCGAGCCGCCGACGCGTCGCGGTTTTCCGTCTTCGCTTTTTGCAGTTCTGCCCCGATTGCTCGAGCGCTCAGGGCCTGGCCGCGTCGGCTCCATTACAAGCCTCTACAGCGTTCTTCTGGAGGGCGATGGCACGCTGGATCCGGTTGCCGAAGAAATCCAAGCGCTTCTCGATGGCCACGTCTTTCTGTCGAACGAACTTGCACAGCGCAATCATTTCCCGGCCATCGACGTGCTGCGCAGCCGCAGCCGCCTCATGGACACGGTGGTGCCGGCTGAGCATCGGTCGGACGCCGGCCGCTTACGGGAGTTGCTCGCCCGCTACGCCGACGTCGAATTGCTGCTGCGCGTCGGTGAATACGAAAAGGGCAGCGACGCGGTGGCGGACGAGGCGGTGGCGAAAATCGACATCATCAACGCCTTCCTGCGACAGCCGTCCGCCACCCACGAGACAATCGAGCAGACACGTGAACGCATGCGGGGGATCGTCAATGAAAGATCGTGACATGATCGCGCGATTGCGCGACCTCAGACGCCGCGGTGAAAGGCGCGCAAACGAAGCGGTCATAAGGAGATACGCCGCTGCGCAGCGGGCCGTCGGGGAGGTTCGGGAGGCAGCCGCCGCGGTCAGGGAACACCTCCAGCGCACAGCCGACGCCGAGGATGCGGCGTTCGGTTCGCTTGTTGGACAACCGGTGAAGGCTGCCAGCCTTTATAGGCTTCAGGGACAGTTCGAGATCGCCGCCCGGCAAACCGAGCAGCTTCGGGAAAACGAGAAGCTGGCCGGCGTCACCGAACAACGACGCAAAGCCGAGTTATCGGCAGCCCGCAATGATCATCGCGCGAGCATGAAGGCCGTGACGAAGCTGGACGGGCTGTTGGAGCATCTGACCAAGCGCACTGCGCGTCGTCGCCTCGCGCTGGCCGAGCTTTCCGAGGAAGATGAGCGCTGTCCGCTGCGCTTGCCTACAGAGCGATAGTCCAATCCGTGATCGTGAATATGGAAGTGTGATGCCTCAGGCCCTGGCGTCGGCAAAAAAGAAAGCGCGCGCAGAGCCGGTGAGACGCACACGCTCGAGCGTTGGCGAGCCGCTGACTTTGGAATCTGTTGCGGCCGTGGAGGTTGGGGCATTGAACGCCTTCTACCGCCGTCGTGCTCCCGCGCAGATCACGATTGCCGGGAAAACCATGTCGATCGCTGCCGTCTGGCCGGCACTGAACCCTGTGGACCAGGCGTTGTGCACGATTTCGTTCACGGTTGGAGACACGGCGGGCAAATTGCGCCTGCCGCTTTCTGTTGTCGGACGGGGCCTTGCCAAGGCTGACGAGTTGGTCGACGTGATACGACTGGCACCCGCTCACGCCGCACTGCTGTTGGAATCCGAATTCGAAGAAGATCTCGAATGGATCGAGAGCAAGCTGGGCGAGACGATCGTTATTACGTCGGTCGAACAAATAGACACCGTTTTGGAAGAGACCGCTTTCGCTATCGCACTGACCGGCAAGGACGAAACCATAGATTGCGCCTTGCACACCGATAGCGTCGATCTGGCCGTCCAGGCCGGGCGCTTTCTCGACGAGATCGGGAAAGCAAGGCCCCCGGTTCCTGCCGAATTCCCGTTGCCGGTCTGCCTTTGGCGCAACGCGCTTACAATCAGCCTTGGTGAGCTTCAAAGTCTGCAGCCCGACGATGTGGTGCTCTTCGATGACGAAGAGGAAGAGGCGGCATTCGTCATTGCCGAGCGCCTTTATGCCCCGGCGGTGCTGACTGCCAGCGGGCCGCAACTGCTTGCCGCCCCGACTGCAATTGCTGGATCGAAATGGGAGTGGACCATGAATCAGAACACGCCGCCGCACGCCGACCAGACACTGGAAGAGGCAACTCTGGACCAACTGCCGGTTGCGCTTGCCTTCGAGCTCGGCCGCACGGCAATGCCTCTCGGCGAGGTAAGGCAGCTTGCGCCCGGTGCTATCGTTCCGCTCGCCAATGTGACGAAGGAGACGGTCGACATCATCGCCAATGGCAAACGCGTCGGCCATGGCGAGATCGTGCGGATTGGGGAGAGCCTGGGCGTGCGGATCGCCCGCATGTTCGACAATGCTTGACAATTCGCCCAACCTGCTTGGGATCCTGATTGCCGTCGGCTTCGTCGGTTTGCTGCCGCTGGCAGTCGTCACCATGACCGGATTCCTGAAAATCTCGGTCGTGCTGTTCCTCATTCGCAATGCGCTCGGCGTCCAGCAGATGCCGCCCAATTTGGTCCTCTACGGCATCGCGCTCGTGCTCACGGTCTATGTCACGACGCCATTGCTGAGCGAGATGACGGGCCGGCTTCAGGAAGGGCAGGTTCAGTTCCAGACTACAGACGACCTCGCCAGGGCGGCGCAACTGGTCAGGGAACCATTACAGCAGCACCTCATCAAATTCACGCAGCCGGAAGAGCGGCAGTTCTTTCTTGACGGAACGAACCGCCTGTGGCCGGAACAGGCACGTCAAAATCTGAAAGACGACGATCTTTCGATACTAGTCCCTGCCTTTGTCGCGTCCGAGCTTACGCGCGCGTTTGAAATCGGCTTTCTGCTTTATCTTCCCTTCCTTATCATCGACATCGTTGTTGCGAACATCCTGATGACGCTCGGCATGATCATGGTCTCGCCGGTCCTCATTTCGATCCCGCTGAAACTGTTCCTTTTCGTCGCCATAGATGGCTGGTCGCGGCTGATGCACGGCCTCATCCTGAGTTACGTCTGACGCCGTTAGGAGGTTTGCATGAGCAATGACTTCATCCTGGCGAAGGTCCAAAGCGCGCTTCTGACGGTGCTGTTCGCGTCCGGCCCAGCGATCATCGCGGCGATGGCCGTCGGCATCCTTGTCGGGCTTGCCCAGGCGCTGACGCAAATTCAGGACCAGTCCCTGCCGCAGACGATTAAGCTCGTCGTGATCCTGCTGGTCATCATCGTCTTCGGCCCGCTGCTTGGCCAGCAAATCGCCGAGCAGGCCTCAACGGCGCTGGACGAATTCCCCGTCGTCACGCGTTGAAGCACGCAGATGCCGGTCGAACCATTCTTCGCGTCGGTCAAAGAGCTTCAGTTCTATCTTTTGGCCGGAGCTTTCGCGCTCGCACGCATGACCGGATTCATGCTCCTGATGCCGCTCTTTTCGCGTGTGCCGCTATCGGGCCTTTTGCGCAACGGCGTTGCTCTGGCGCTGGCGGTTCCGGTCTTTCCGATGATCGTGAACAAGCTGACGAACACTGACATCGCGACGACGATGATCGTCGTGTACATGCTCAAGGAGGTCGTGGTCGGGGTAACGCTCGGGCTGGCGATGGGCATACCGTTCTGGGCGGCCGAGGCTGCCGGCGATATCCTGGACCTACAGCGCGGCTCCACGATGGGGACTCTGATCGATCCGATGATGACCCATGAGACGAGTGCCACCGGCACCTTGCTCGCCGTCATCATGGTCACGATCTACCTGGCTGCCGGCGGCCTCGAACTTTCTTTGACCAGTCTCTACGACAGCTATGGCCTGTGGCCGATCGACCAACTTTTGCCTGTGTTCAGTAAGGATGCAGCCGGCATCTTTCTCGATCTGCTGAACCGCATTCTGATGATGGCATTGACCCTCGTTTTTCCGCTCATCATCAGCATGCTCTTGTCCGACATTGTGCTGGCCTTCTTGGCGCGCGCCTCACCGCACCTGAATGTTTTTGCGCTTTCGCTGATCGTGAAGACACTGGTGTTTAGCCTCGTCTTTGTACTCTATTCTGCTTTCCTGCTCTTCTACATGAACCGAGACCTTGGCTTCCTGCACGAGGCAGGCCGACAGATAGAAGCGATCGGCTGCCGCAGCTGTTAATGACACCAGGAAGATTTGCGCAAGCGTCGGTCCTAAATGAAGCAATCGTTGGCCGGCCAATAAATACAATTTATCGTTGAGGAAAGATTCTGACGATTTGACAAGCAGCCGAGCCGCCAACGATCTTACGCCCTCCCGACTTGTCTCTGAAACGCGCATATCCCTCGGAAGCCATGGCTCGCCTGACCACTTCACCGCTCTTCGAGGACCTGCGACTGGTCGATGTGGATAGGCTGCGCAGGCTTGTCAGAATGGGCGCCTATGAGGGGCATACAGGGGGGCTGGCCCACGGCAAGCTTCAGGCCAATGTCGTGATTGTGCCCCGCAGCTTTGCCGGCGATTTCCACCAGTTTTGCATCCGCAACCCGAAATCCTGTCCATTGGTCGGCGTGAATCGCGCCGGCAGTCCATTGATCCCAGCGCTGGGCGATATCGACATCCGCACCGATGCCCCCCAGTACAACATCTATCACTTCGGGGAGCTGACGCGTCAGAGAACGGACATCATCGACCTGTGGCGGGATGATTTTGCCGCTTTCGCGCTCGGCAGTTCGCTGACCGTCGAAGCCGCACTTGCCGAAAAGGGCGTGAAACTCCGCCGCATCGGCTGCGGCAAGGCCTCAGCCAAGTTCCGAACCAGGATCAAGACTTGTCGCGTAGGACCGTTTGGTGGGGAAATGGTCGTCTCGATGCGTCCGATAAGGCGTTGCGATGTCGACAGGGTTCGCGCCCTCACCGCACGTTTCCCGCATGCCCACGGCTCTCCCATTCATGTCGGAGATCCCACGGTCATCGGAATTGCCGACTTGATGGCTCCCGACTGGGGCGATGCGGTCAAAATCATGGACGGGGAGGTCCCTGTATTCTGGGCCAGCAGCATCACCGCGCAGGATGCACTTGCTCGTGCCGAACTCGCGACCTCGATCACGGTATCGCCGGGGCACATGCTGATCACCGATGTGGATGCACGAGCTGATGCCGGCGTTTTCAAGGTCTACTAACAGCCCATCTGGCTTCGGACCTACATCATGACGAAGTGAGATGGCAGTCTGGAATGCGACCGCTCCATGACGCTTCGCAAGCGGTAAATTCGGGTCGTCCCAAAGCCGCGACAACACAGCCAAAGGATCCGCCCGGGACAGCGCTCTGGCGCAATGCGATACATTAGGTCATCATGATATAGATTTCGATGGTCGGGAGACAAGCGTTACTTCGGGAGGATGGGGAATGTCGACGTCGAACGGCAGGCTGCCGTTGTCGAAAAGCCTGTTCGAGATCGGGGTGTTTTCCGCTGCCGTCAATATATTGCTGCTCGTACCTCCGCTTTATCTTTTACAGATTTACGATCGGGTTCTGCCGTCGTCGAGCATGAACACTCTCATTTATCTGTCGCTGTTTTCGGTCACCGGACTTGCGGTCCTTGGGATTTTGGAAATAGTCCGATCGCTTTATGCAAATCGGCTGGCTGCACGCTTTGACGCTCGATTGGGATCTGCGGCATTTCTCGCAGCGATGAATGGTCCGGGAGCCGGCTTCGGCGACGTCCAACCGTTGCGCGACTTAGCGACAATCCGCACTTTCGTTGCCTCGCGTTCGTTGTTTTTCCTCTTCGATTTGCCTTTCGGACCGCTTTTCATGGTTCTGCTCTACTTTGTTCACCCATTACTGTTTGCGATCACGCTTGTCGGTGTGGTCATCATGGTTATCATCGCGCTGCTCAATCAGGCAGTTACAAGCCGAAGCGGCAGGGAGGCTGGCGACACGCTCGCCGCCACGATGAATGCCGCACAGACTTTTGCGCGCAATTTCGAAACCGTGCGTGCGCTTGGGATGGTCTCTAGCATCATCGAGTTCTGGGGCGATCGCTTTGCACAGTCGCTCCGCGCGTCAGACAAAGTCGCGCGAAACAATGCGTTCTATGGCGGTCTGTCACGAACGATCCGCATCTTGCTGCAACTGGCCGCGCTTGGCGTAGGCGCCTATCTGGTTTTGGCTGACGAAATGACGGCGGGGATGATGTTCGCGGCTTCGATCATCTCGGGGCGTGTACTGCAACCCATCGACCAGATCGTCGGCAGCTGGCGGCAAATCGCTGAAACCGGCCAGGCCTGGAAAAGAGTCACCGCGTTGCAAAAGCAGGTTTTCAGCGAAAGGCACGCCAATGTGGAACTGCCCCCGCCAGTCGGGGCGCTGACGCTCGACCAGGTCGTCTACTTCCTGCCCAATACCGACCCTGGCGATCTTCCACTGATCAAGCGGTTGAGTTTCTCCGTTAACGCCGGCGAGTGCGTTGCCATCATCGGACCCAGCCAGGCTGGCAAGTCGACGCTTGCGAGATTGATAGTCGGCGCTATCAAGCCTCGCTCTGGCGTCGTGCGGATAGACGGCGCTGACATACAGAATTGGCGACCAGACCAACTCGGTAAGCATCTCGGCTATCTGTCGCAGGAAGTGGAACTTTTTCCCGGAACGATCGGCCAGAATATTTCCCGGTTTGAAGCTGATCCGTTCGATCACGAGATCATAGCAGCTGCACAACGCGCTCAGGTGCACCAATTGCTGCTCGGTCTTCCCCGCGGCTACGCAACGGTAATCGGCCCGCTGGGAGTGAGGCTCTCCGGCGGAGAAAGACAACGTATCGGGCTAGCCCGCGCGTTCTTCGGCGACCCCAGAATTCTTGTGCTCGACGAGCCAAACGCAAATCTGGACGCAAAAGGTGAAGCTGCCCTCGAGCGAGCGATCCTTAATGCCCGTTCAGACAAAAGAACAGTTCTGCTCATCACGCATCGCCCGTCACTTGCTGCGAAATGCGATCGGATCCTGATGCTTCGAGATGGACAGATCGAGCTATACGGCCCGGCCCAGGATGTGCTGCACCGATTGGCTCAAGGACAAAACAGACCCGTGACACAGTCTGCGGCTGCAAATCCCCCTGTTGGAACGGCGAACGAAAGCCGAGGCTTGCTGGATCAATCGACACCGTCTCTCCTGCAGAACTGAGCCACGCCGTTTGGGCTCGGCTGCCCCAGGACATGTATGCAAAAGGAAGCTGAAAATTTCCGCTGGCACAGAAAAATTCCCACGCAAACTGGGAAGATCGCCATCGCCGGCTACTCAACGATAGCAGCCCTCATTGGTGGATTTGGCGTGTGGGCAGCCACGGTGCCCATAGCCGGCGCGGCGATTGCGCCAGGTGTTGTTGCCGCTGCCGGCAAGAATATCATGATCCAACATCTCGAAGGCGGAGTCATACGAAGGATCCACTTTAAGGAAGGCGACAGAGTCAAGAAAGGAGACCCGCTTTTCGTTATCGACGCGACAGCCGCTGAGACGCAGGTCAACCGTCTTGTCAAACAGTTGATATCCCAGAGAGCCAAAGCAGCGAGGCTCGAAGCTGAGCGCGACGGACTGTCCGAAATCGACATGCCTCCTGACCTGGAGCGCCCATCGGGTGGACTCGATGTCCAGGATGTTATCGCCCAGCAACGAAAGGAATTTGAGGCACGTCTGGCGCGCTATCATGCCGAGCAGGAAATTCTGCGGCAGCGGATCGAAACTTTGAAGGAATCCGTCACCGGGCTTCGAGCACAAAAGAAGGCTTCTGAAGAACAGTTGACGATCGTGCGAGAAGAAGCCGAACGCAAGAAGCAATTGCTTGAAAAAGGCCTGACAAACCGCAGCGAGTATACCGAACTCTTGCGAACCAGTGCTTCGCTTGTCGGTCAGGCTGGGGCGATAGAATCGCAGATCGCTGGAACTGCAACGCAACTTGCAGAGGCCAGTCAACAAATCGAGAGACTAACGACATCGCGAGTGGAGGAGGCCGTCGGCGAGCTGAATACGGTCCGCTCATCACTGGCCGACCTCGAAGAGCAGATTAACGCTGCCCAATCCATTCTTCAACGGACGATTGTGAAGGCCCCGACCGACGGCATCGTGGTTCACTCATCATATAATGTCGAGGATGGGGTTATCCGGCCTGGTGACGTCGTAATGGAACTGCTGCCGACTACTGACGAGTTGATCATCGAGGCACGCGTCTCCTCGCAAGATATCGATTCAATCAGGCTCGGGCAGCAAGCACAGATGATGTTCAGCGCGCTCAATGCGCGGATTACGCCGCAAGTGCGTGGAAAAGTCATCTACATATCAGCCGACCGCATCGTCGACGACAAGACTGGCCAATCCTTCTATGCGACAAGGATGAAGATAGACGAGCAGCTTCCGATGGAGATCAAGCAGGAACAGATTTATCCCGGAATGCCTGTTGAAACCTTTATCGGAACCGGCGAGCGGACCTTTCTGGACTACCTCCTGCGGCCTTTCCTGGATTCTTTCGGCAAGGCGTTTCGCGAAGAATAGGTCACCCGCCGCGCGTTGGTGAGCCGGCGATTGCCGACTTGATGGCTCCCGACTGGGGCGACGCGTTCAAAATCATGGACGGGGAGGTCCCTGTATGGGCCAGCAGCGTAACCGCACAGGATGCACTTGCTCGTGCCGAACTCGCGACCTCGATCACGGTATCGCCGGGGCACATGCTGATCACCGATGTGGATGCACGAGCCGATGCGGGCGCTTTCAAGGTCTACTAGCAGTTCTTCATCACCGGTCAAGCGGTAATGCTATTCGAGATGCGAAATGCGGTGAGGGTCGGTCTCGATCTGCCTCACCACATCTTCGATCATGTTGCAGTGGCCCAACCTTATGCACTCGAGGCAGTGAAGCTTCCCGGCAAGTGCTCCCACTACGTGATAACCATTTGGTAACCCTCCGAACTCGAAAGTGAAAAAGTACTGGCTCCTTTTGCCCTCGATAGCTGTTAGGCTGACATCGGGACAAAACAAGGAGAAAAGACCGGGATGGCCACGGTACTGAACGCCAAAGGCGTTCCACTCCCCTACAGCGGGTCCTCCGTAAGGTGGTATTCGGCGACGAGTTCCAGCTCAACACTTTATGGCAGCACATACAACGACTCGATGTATGGCGACGGTAACGTCACCGTCACAATGCGTGGCGGCAAGGGCGATGACATCTATTATCTGTATTCCTCGAAAAACAAAGCGGTCGAGCTGTCTGGCGAGGGGGTGGACACCATCTCGACCTGGATGAGCTATAAGCTCCCAACGAATTTCGAGAACCTGACCGTCACGGGCGATAAACGCTATGCTTTCGGAAACGCGCTAGACAACATCGTTACCGGCGGCTCCGGCCAACAGACGCTCGACGGCTTGCAGGGCGATGACGTTCTCAAGGGCGGATCCGGGGCAGACATTTTCGTCGTGACCCCCGGCAACGGCAGTGATCTGATCCTGGACTTTGGCGCGACGGATACCGTTCGCGTCGGCAGCTACGGCTTCACCTCCTTCGAGGAGGTTCGCGTCAACATGGTCCAGTCGGGAGCAAACGTCCGACTTAATCTGTCCGACGACGAGTTTCTCGTCTTCGCCAACAAGACCATCGGCGATTTCACCGCAAGCCAGTTCAAGCTGGCCGTGGACAGGTCGGCTCTGGAACTCACCTTTTCGGACGAGTTCGACACGCTGGACCTGTGGAACGGCTCGAGCGGCACCTGGGATTCGAACTACTGGTGGGGGGCCGCGAACGGCAGCACGCTCACCAGCAACAACGATCTTCAATGGTACATCGATACCAACTACGCCCCGACACAGTCCGTCAATCCGTTCAGCATTGAGGACGGTGTTCTCACGATTACCGCCGCCCGGGCTCCTGAGGCGATCCGGCCCTATATAAATAACTACCAATACACGTCAGGTTTGCTGACGACCTACGAATCCTTCGCGCAGACCTACGGCTATTTTGAGATTCGGGCCGATATGCCCGAAACACAAGGTGCATGGCCGGCCTTCTGGCTTCTCCCGGAGGATGGCTCCTGGCCACCGGAACTGGACGTCATAGAGATGTTCGGTCAGGATCCAAACAAGCTCATTCTGACAGGCCACTCGAACGCGACGGGAACTCATACAACAGTGGGCTCGACGGCCTATGCCTCGGATACCGAAGGGTTCCACACATACGGCGTGCTTTGGACAGAAGACGAACTCGTCTGGTATTTCGACGACGTCGAAGTCGCTCGTGCCGCAACGCCTGCCGACATGCACGACCCGATGTATATGCTGGTGAATATGGGGATTGGTGGCCAAGCGGGAGCGCCCGCCGACGGGCTTGCGACGCCTGCGGAAATGCAGATCGACTACATCCATGCCTATGCGTTGAACGATTGGATTATCTAGGCGCAACACCTAAGCGTGGGCTCGGCACGCACACGTTCGTCATCAGGCCTGATTTCGGGCGCAGTCATGACCGCCTGAGAGTGAACCGGGATTGATGTGAAGGCGATGTCGCATCCCCATCCATCCGAGCCGGGTACGACCCTCGCAGCGGTTCTGGCTTCCTTCCGGCGAGCGTGGGCCGGAATTGCGTTGATGAGCGGCGTCGTCAATGTTCTGGCGCTGACCGGCTCATTTTTCATGCTGCAGGTCTATGATCGCGTCGTACCCGGCCGCAGCGTGCCGACGCTCGTCGGGCTCGCCGTGTTTGCCGGCACGCTTTTTGTTTTTCAGGGCGCTCTTGAGCTCATCCGGTCGCGTTTGCTGGTGCGCATCGGGATGGCGTTGGATGCGCGCTTGAGCGGCCAGGTCTACGCCGCCCTCATGCGTTTGCCGTTGCGCACCAAGCTCGCAGGCGACGGCCTTCAATCGTTGCGCGATCTTGATCAGGTGCGTTCGTTTATGTCGAGCGCCGGTCCGACCGCGCTTTTCGACCTGCCATGGATGCCGCTCTATCTCGCAATCTGCTTCCTGTTCCATTTCTGGATCGGCATGACGGCGCTGGCCGGCGTGGTCATTCTCTTCAGCCTGACATTGCTTGCCGAAATTCGCACGAGAGAGCCCGCCAGAAAGGCAAACAGTCAAGCGGCGGCGCGCAATACACTTGCCGAAGCGACGCGTCGCAATGTCGAGGTTTTGCAGGCCATGGGCTTTGGATCACGCATCGCCGAGCGCTGGTCAGGGATCAACGCCGACTATCTCGACACCAATGCAACAGCGAGCGACCTTGCTGGGACACTCGGAACGATCTCGAAAATCCTGCGAATGATGCTGCAATCGGGTATCCTGGCGATCGGCGCGTATCTCGTCATCCATCAGGAAGCGACTGGCGGCATCATGATCGCCAGTTCGATCATGATGAGCAGGGCACTCGCACCAATCGAACTGGCTATCGCGCACTGGAGGGGTTTCGTCACCGCCCGCCAGGCCTGGGCCCGCTTGACCCAGCTTTTGGTCCTGCTTCCCGAAACTGCGACAAGTGTCTCGCTGCCTGCGCCGAAATCTGCTCTTTCGGTCGAAAGTATCAGTGTCACGCCGCCGGGGGAGCGTCGTATGGTCGTGCAAGACGCCACCTTTGCATTGGAAAAGGGCGTCGGCCTCGGCATTGTCGGGCCGAGCGCTTCCGGCAAGTCATCGCTCGTGCGCGCGATTGCCGGCATATGGCTCCCAGTTCGCGGCACCGTCAGGCTGGATGGCGCAACGCTCGACCAGTGGTCGCCGGAAGAGCTGGGCAAGCATGTCGGCTATCTCCCTCAGGATGTCCAATTGTTCGACGGCACCATTGCCGAGAATATCGCGCGCTTCGAACCGCAAGCGCCATCGGACAAGATACTTGCGGCTGCGCGCGCGGCTGGCGTTCATGATCTCGTCATCCATCTGCCGGAAGGCTACGAGACGCGGGTCGGCGAGGCCGGGTCGGCACTTTCGGCCGGCCAGAGGCAGCGGGTTGCACTTGCACGGGCGCTCTATGGCGATCCGTTCCTCGTCATCCTCGACGAGCCCAATTCCAATCTCGATTCGGAGGGTGAGGCTGCACTGACGGTGGCGATCCAAGGCGTGCGCGCGCGAGGCGGTATTGCCGTCGTGGTGGCACATCGGCCGAGCGCGCTGGCGAGCCTGGATCAGATTCTTGTGATGGCGAACGGCCAGGTCCAGGCCTTTGGCCCGAAGAATGAGATCTTGAACAAGATAACTCGCCCAGCAGGCGTTCCTCTGAAGGTCGTCTCTGGCCCTGAAGAACCTGCATCCTGATGGCAGAACGCACTGCATCCGCGATTGACCGGACCATTCGGCGCTATCTGCTTGCTGGGGTCGCAGCTTGCATACTTCTGATTGGTGGGGCCGGAAGCTTGGCCGCCGTCACCGAGATTTCCGGGGCCGTGATTGCTTCGGGAAAGCTAGTCGTCGATTCCAGCGTTAAGAAGGTGCAGCATCCGACGGGAGGCGTTGTCGGTCAAATCTTCGTCCGAGAAGGCGATGCCGTGAAGGCGGGCCAGGTTTTGATCCGCCTCGATGAGACGATCACCCGGGCCAATTTGGCGATCGTCACGAAGAGCCTGGACGAATTCGAGGCGCGCCTGGCTCGCCTTGAGGCCGAGCGCGACGGCAAAGGAAGCATCATCTTTCCAGCTTCGCTTGTGTCACGGCAGGATGCCCCTGAGATTGGTCGGGCGATGGCCGGCGAGCAATCTCTGTTCGAATTTCGCCGACAGGCACGCGCTGGTCAGAAGGCTCAGTTGGAAGAGCGTATTGCGCAGCTTGCCGAAGAAGTTTCCGGCTTGACCGAGCAAAGAGATGCCAAGAGCCAGGAAATCAAGTTGATCGGCTTTGAGCTCGAAGGCATGCGCAGACTTTGGCAACGCAAGCTGGTTTCAATCGATCGCATAACTGCGCTTGAACGCGATGCCGTGCGGCTCAAAGGTGAGCACGGGCAGCTGACCGCGGCCATAGCGCAATCGAAGGGTCGTACATCCGAAATCCGTTTGCAGATCATTCAGATCGACCAGGATTTGCGCAGCGAGGTGGCGACCGAACTGCGTGACGTCCAAGCAAAGATCTCTGAATCCGTCGAGCGCAAAGTCTCGGCCGAAGATCAGCTCAAGCGGATCGATATACGCAGTCCGCAGACCGGCGTCGTTCATCAGCTTGGTGTGCACACGGTCGGTGGCGTTATTTCTCCGGGCGAGCTCATCATGCTGATTGTCCCGGTGACAGACGACCTGACCGTCGAGGCGCGCGTGGCACCCCAAGACATCGATCAATTGACGTTAGGGCAAAGCGCGACGCTGCGGCTGTCGGCATTCAATCAGCAAACAACGCCGGAACTGAATGGTGCCGTCGGCAAGATTTCCGCCGACCTCAATGTCGATGAGAAAACAGGCGCCGGCTTTTACACCGTGCATGTTGTTTTACCGCGCACAGAGCTTACCAGGCTCAAGGGCCTGGCCTTGGCGCCTGGAATGCCTGTCGAGGTGTTCTTTTCGACCGGCAGCCGCACCATGCTGTCCTATCTCGTGAAACCTTTGGCGAACCAAATCCAACGGGCATTCAGGGAAGAATAGGCCGCGTCTCCGGGCGAGCCGACGAGCTGGACTCCGGAACAAGGACGCGATTTTGCCGTTTCGCCTGAAACTGGAAGCGATCCACATGTCCGGGTTGACGAATGAAGAGATCGAGGGGCGGCTGAATGCCCAGCGAGAGACTCTGGCGCTGGTCGTCGCGCTGCTTGCCGGCCTCGATGCGACTTCCGAGCGAATATGGGCCGAACTGGAGGCCCGTTTTCAATTCCAGAACAATCAGGAAGACCCCGGCGCCGTGCCAAGCAGTGCGTTCGCCATTGAGAGCGCGATGATGCGGGAGTTCAAGCTGATCTTCGAGGAAGCGCGGGCACGCAAGGCGGAATGGAACGACACAGACAAGCCACCCACAAGAGGCGCTAGCTGAAAATCGCGAGCCCGGCGAGTGCGATGCTGCACCAAGTTCGCTTCATAGCGGAGTGGCCAATCGAACGCTGCATCGTGCTTGGCGACGATGGCTCTAGAGCAATTAATGCCAAACACGTCCTGATGCTCGGCCGCGGAGAGCGTTGCGCCCAGGGAGCCCACAATTCCGAATAGACGGACGGAACAGATCCGTCGCTCCCGATGGGATAGCCATATTTTTCTGGCCTGACTCGGAAACATTTCCGGCATGCCAGTGTTTAACGCACTGAGTGGGCGCGAGGCGCAGTTCCTCTGCCTGTGAGGCGATCCTCCCTTGGAGTGTAACGATGCCGGCAACCGCCATGACAGAGGTCGAGGAGGTCAGGATCGAGCCCGACGGGCTCATTGGGCTGCTGGGCGTGCCGCACGGTGCGCACGGCATCGTGATCTTCGCTCATGGCAGCGGAAGTGGACGGCTCAGTCCGCGCAACAATCACGTGGCCGCCGCACTTCGGCAGGCCGGACTGGCGACCCTTCTCGTCGACCTTTTGACGTCGATCGAGGAACGCGACAGGCGAAACGTCTTCGACATTGACCTGCTTGCATCGCGGCTCGCGCTGGCGACGCATTGGGCGGCTGCGGAAGCACGGACCAGAAGGCTTGTCCCACTTTATTTCGGGGCAAGCACTGGCGCGGCAGCCGCGCTGGTGGCCGCCTCACGCCCGGATGCAGGTATCGCGGCTGTCGTCTCGCGCGGCGGCCGGCCCGATCTGGCGATGGACACGTTGCCGGCCGTGCGTGCCCCGACACTGCTTCTGGTCGGCAGCCTGGACGGGCCGGTGATCGGGATGAACGAGCGTGCCCTTGCCGAGCTGAAAGGCGAGAAACAGTTGATCATTATCGACGGTGCCGGCCACCTCTTCGAGGAGCCGGGCACAATGGACGAAGTGGTCAGACACGCCACGCGATGGTTCCTCGAGCATCTCGCGCGTCCGCAAAGGCCGAGGCAATGATCCTGGGCATCCCAAAACTCGATGCAGAAAAGGAAAACCAATCCAGTTCCGAGGTGCTGAGAGGGTCGAGGAAGGCCGAAGCGCACCACGCCATCGGGCCTCTCTTCCAACGTGAACGGGCCTGACTTATGGCAAATCACGGCGCGCCCCTTCCGACGGTCCTTATCACCGGAAGCAGCGGCTTCCTGGGGCAGGCGATTGCGCGAGGTTTGATTGACCGCTACCGGGTTATCGGCCTTGATGTTGCAAAACCGAAACATCCCCCCGCCGGCATGGAGACGATCGAGATCGATCTCACCTCCGATGAGAGCGTGAGTAGGGCTGTGGAGGCAGCGCGGGAGCGCGGCGGTCGCATCGCCTCGGTCATCCACCTTGCGGCCTATTACGACACGACCGGCAAGGACAATCCGAAATATGACGCCGTCACCGTGCAGGGCACGCGCCGGCTCCTGAATGCGCTGACGGCGATCAAGACCGAGCAGTTCGTGTTCTCCAGCACGCTTCTCGCCCATGCCCCAAGCCGGGGAGGGGCACGAAAATCAATGAGGACTCGCCGCTCGACCCGGCCTGGGCCTACCCAAGATCGAAAGCCGAAACCGAGGCGCTGATTTCGAGGAGCGCGGCGAAATCAAGACGGTGATCCTGCGGCTCGCCGGCGTCTATGACGAAGACTGCCGGGCGGCCTTTATTGCCCAGCAGATCGCTCGCATCTTCGAGCGCTTGCCGACCGCCTATTTGTTCGCCGGCGATATCACCGCCGGTCAGCCCTATCTGCACAAGGACGATCTCGTCGATGCGGTGGTGCGTACCGTCGACCGGCGCGCCGAACTTCCGGCCGAGACCGCGCTTCTGATCGGCGAAGAAGACACACCGTCATACGAGGAGATGCAGAAGCGCATCGGCCGGCTCATCCATGGCGAGGACTGGAGCACCTTAGCGCTGCCGAAGCAGCTGACGAAGCTGGGCGCGTGGGTGCAGACGGAGGTACTCGATCAGGACACCGACATCAAACCGTGGATGATCGAGAATTCGGACGATCATTACGAGATCGACATCTCGCGAGCCAAAACTCTGCTGGGCTGGGCGCCTAGACACAGCCTGCTGGACACATTGCCGGAGAGATCCGCCGGCTGAAACAGGACCCCACAGACTGGTACGCGGTCAACAAACTTGATCCGCCCGTTGTCGCGGCTTCGGATCCTGAGATCGAGCAGGCCCCGGTTCTGCCTCAGCCAATCCGCCGTGGCCTCCTCTTCGTTCCAATTCAGTTGGAAGGCTTGTCCCGCTTGTTGAAGCCGCCGGCCTCTGCCAACACAGCAAAGGTGGCCAGAGCGCGATGGCGCACTATCTCCTCGCGCTCGACAGGCTCGATATCGTCCGCAAAGGCTGTGAACGATCATGATCTTTTTCACGGCCGACACACATTTCAGCGATCCCCGCATTCTGCGTATCGATCGTCGCCCGTTCGGCTCGCTGGCAGAACACGATCGAACGCTGATTTCGCTCTGGAACGAAACCGTCAGCCCGGACGACGAGATCTGGCATCTCGGCGATTTTGCGAAGGGATCGGCCGGATTCGTTTCATCGCTCCTGTCGTCGCTTCATGGCCAGAAGCATTTGATTATCGGCAACAACGATGGGGCAGCGACCATCGGCGCCGCTGGTTGGGCCAGCACTCAACATTATAAGGAGCTGACGATAGACGGCAGGTTGCTGATCCTTTGCCATTATCCCTTTCGCACCTGGAATCAGATCGGCAAGAAATCGATCGATCTGCATGGCCATTCCCACGGCAGACTGAGCCCGGTTACACGTCAATACGACACGGGCGTCGACAGCTGGGATTTTCGCCCGGTCACCCTTTCCGCCATCCTTGCAAGCCGACGTCGACGGGCCGCCCGCCGGGATCTTCAACGCAAGTGATCGAAAACGCGGCCATCCCGGCTCTTGCTTACGTGAGAAGCACTTCCGACGCCTAGATTTGCCGCGAACTCTGCATGCAGTTTGTCCTCGTGTCCGAGATAGCGGGGCGAAAAGTGCATCGGCACGGCATGTTCAACATCGGCAAGCCTGGCGATCGTGCCGGCTTCGGCTGCCGTGAGATGGCGCTTCGCGGCGGCCAGCTCGCGATCTTCCTGGAGGAAGCCCGCTTCGATAAACAGCTGGTTAGCGCCGTGCGCAAGCGCAACGACACGCGCAAGATTTGCCTCGTTGAATGCGAGATCGGTCGCATAGACGATCTTCTGTCCGGGGCCGGTTCTCAGGGCTCCGGCACCGAGCAGCTCGCCGACCGAGATATGTCGATCCGCGGTTGGGGCGAGCGTCGTTTCCGGATCAGCTCCGCGCCGGACCGCACGCTTGGCTTCGCTCAACCACGGTCCGACAGGCAAACCCAATGCTTCCAGCTGCGGTTTTTGCACGTTGACCCGGATCTTTTCCTGAAACGCGAATGCAAGGCATGGAACGCCGTGGTCGAGCATTGCTGCTTCGATACGGAAATCGGGATCGTCGAGCAGGATATTTCCCTCGGCTGTATTTGATGCCGTATCCTGCCGAGCGAAGCCCGATCGCGCCCGAAAGAGGCGGGAATGACGAAATCCGGCCGGCGTCCAGTCGCAGGCGGCTATCATGAAGTCGTGGGACTGTTCGTCGAGGAGATTCCATGTGTATGCGTTGAGCTTGGCTTGCACGGCCTCGGTCAACCCAGGCGGGCCGAAGAAATGCACTGTTTTATTCCTGTATAGAAATAACCGCAGCAGCCGATCGAAGCCGGCGAAGTGGTCCATGTGCATATGTGATACGAATACGTGGCTGACGCGCAGGATTTCGCGCGGCGAAAGTGGCGACAGATCGCCAATGTCGAAGAGCATCGCCCGGTTGCCGAATCGGAAATCTAGAAGAAGCCCCGCATCCGAGAAGGGGTCGTTGACCAGGCGCGGCTGAACCAGCAACGTCACCGAATCCACCCGATACTGTTTTCGAATTTCGCCACTAGGCGGTCACCTTCAGACACGACCTGGACCTCACGTCTACCCCTCTAATCGCGCGCTCCGGGTAGCGGTTCCCGACGTATATCGTTCGAAAGGACCCAGGAGACGGCGAGCCGGCCAAGTCAGGCTGAACGTTTCTGCCATCTTGCGCGTTCTCTTGGGTCGGAGCGAACCGCCGGCCGAAACATCGGCAATCCGCGGCCATGATGAGGTAGCACCCCAAGAACGAGCAACATGACCGAGCACAGAGGCAGTCAGCCGGGCGAGGCAAAAGGGACCGTGATCGCATTCTCCGCGCCGGGCTGCGAGCCTCTCTACGCACACGAACGGGAAGCTATGGCTGCCGTTGCCCGCACGATTGCGAGCCTCAAGGGATTTGCCTTCCAGCAGGGTCTAGGCCACAGCGGCAAAGGCGAGGGCCTGTATTTCGTGCCGGACGACAGCTTGCTTGCCACCGATGCGGCACGGCTGGGTATCAACGGGCCGCAAGACCTCTTCGGCGGCGTGGTGCCTTGGCGCTTCTCAATGACCAAGGCCATAACCCATGAACTGGTCGACGGCTTGGCCAAGCGACCGAAGGAATGGTCAACCGGTTTCGGCAGAACTGTCAGCGCAGCAGTATTGCCTGGCTACACCGTATTTTCGCGGCACGATGCGCTGCGAGCAGCGCAGCGTCTGCTGAGGCTCGGGCCGGCGCGACTTAAGCCACCGCTTGCCTCGCGGGGTCAGGACCAGCACATTGTTCGCACCGTCGCTGACGTCGAGAGACTGCTCGAGCAATACCGCTCCCCCGACCTGGACGAGTGCGGTCTTGTGCTCGAAGCGGACCTTCGTGACATCGTCACGCTGAGCGTAGGCAGAACGGAGATCGACGAAATCATGGTCGCCTACTACGGCACTCAAAGGACGACGACCGATAATGCGGGACAATCCGTTTATGGCGGATCCGATCTCATTGTAGTGCGCGGCGGATGGGAAGCTCTCGAAGGCCTTCAGCTTCCTCGCGCACTAACTTTGGCAACGGTGCAGGCGAGGGCCTATGACGCGGCGATGGCTGAGTATCCTGGATTTTTCGCCTCGCGGCGCAATTACGATATCGGCCAGGGCGTCGATTCGTCGGGTGTCTGGCGATCCGGTGTGCTCGAAGCCAGCTGGCGCATTGGCGGCAGCAGTACTGCCGAGCTTGCGGCAATAAAAATTATGAAGCAGGACCCAGACATCCAACTCGTCCGTGCGTCCGCAGTTAAGGAGTTCGGCAACACCAGCCGGCTACCGGTGAACGCGGACGTTCACTTTCAAGGAGAAGACCCCGATGAGGGTCCGATTGCGCGCTATACCGTCGTCACGCATGCGACCCAGGAGCCGCCAAAGAAAGCGGTCGATTAACATCTTAGGTTTGGTGTCGTCTGCACTGTCGGATTTGCCCCGCGCTGTCGATAGTCGCTGCAGAATCCTGTGCCATTTGCGCCGGCTCGTGAGCGTCAAATTTAGATCGCAAAACACTTAGGACCGGGGAACATCCGTGGGCGGCTTGAGTTGTTCGGCATAACCCTGAAAGCCGATCCGAAGGAGGAAAAAGTGATCGAGGTTATTTCTGCTCCTGAGAATGTCGCCGCATTTCGCATTGCCGGTACCGTGACCGCGGAGGACTACGACAAAGTCATCCCGGCCATCGAAGAGAAACTGAGCGAACATGAAGAGATCGGCATCTTAGCCGACCTTACGGATTTGGAGGACATGACGGGCGACGCCTTGCGCCGCGATCTGCAGTACGGCTTGAGCAAACTTGGCGAATTCCACCGCTTCCAGCGTGCCGCGGTGGTGTCCGAAAAACAGTGGATCAAGGCAGCTACGGAGATGACCGGCGCGCTTTTCCCGCAGATCGAGGCTCGGGTGTTCCCGGCGGGCGAAAAAACCCAGGCGTTGGAGTGGGTTGCCGGTGTCCAATAGCAGCATCGAGCTGATCATCTTCAGACCATTTAGGGAGTGGCCATGCCAACCATCTACAACAAACGACAGGATTCGGAGGGCTTGTGGGAAGTCTATGACCGCGAGAGCGAGGAAGCCGTCATAGTCGACGGTTTGCCACTTTCCGGCCTGGATGAAATCGAAGCCGACGAAGCCATTAGAAAACTCAAGAGGGGTGAGTTGACATCCGACAACATTCCCCCGCCGGCCCAGTCTGGCTGGCCTCCGACCAAAAACGGCGTATAATGAATTTGAGCTGTCTTGCCCCTCCGTCTTCGAACAGAGAGCGGACCGATTCAGTGTTGCAAAACCGCGAACCGCGTAAGCTGTTGTCCAGAACCGCACTGGCAGCAATTGCAATTATCTGCGCGCTAATTCTTGCCGCGTTTTTCATCGGCTTTGAATATTCGGCCCCTAACGAAGGCGCGCTCATTATTCCCGGATCGCAACAATCGCCGTGATGCCCCTATCGCCGTACATTTCTGACCGAGCTCGTCAGACCAGCGCGAGCGCGGTTGCAGGGGCCACATTTCCAGTGCATTCTCGCCATCGTCCATGACCAAACAATATCTCAACCACCAGTTGGAGTGCCCTTATTGCCTGACAATAAGGCTGAGGATTCCGGCCGACGCCGGTCCTGACGACCGGATCTTTTGCGACGACTGCGGCGAATTCCTGGGTACATGGGACGATCTGCTTACCGATTTTGAGAGGCAGGGCGGACAGGATGGAGTATTCCGTCTCGACAAGGGCCGTATCAGGCGGATCGATTGAGCCGATTGCGCGGCGCGGGCCGACCGGGGCGCGGGAGCGGGCCACCCCGTGAGATATCGACCATCGCCTTGCGCGTCCGCTCATCAGCGTAACCTTTGCAGCACCTGACCATATGACCCCGAAGCGTCGGAAAATTTCCAGCGGCTCGAATCGTCAGGGAACTTGTTGCCGACCGGCGGGGTTATCGGACGCCTTCATAGTTAGGGAGGCTAGCTCCAACCCCAGCGGGAGACGACCATGGCAACTGCGAAGAAATCCGCGAAAGCGACAACCAAGGGTCTTGAGGACCTGTTCCTCGACGGACTCAAAGACCTTTACTACGCCGAAAAGAAGATACTGAGGGCGCTGCCGAAAATGGCGAAAGGTGCGGAGTCGGAAAAAGTGACTGCTGCCTTTGAAAAACACCGTATGGAAACGGAAGCCCACGTCGATCGTCTCGAGGAGGTGTTCGAGAAATTCGGCAAGGCAGCACGCGGCAAGACCTGTCCGGCGATCGACGGCATCATTGAAGAAGGCTCTGAGATACTCGAAGATTATGAAGGCGCTCCTGCGCTCGATGCCGGACTGGTCGCAGCGGCGCAAGCCGTCGAGCATTACGAGATCGCCCGGTATGGCACGCTTATCGCCTGGGCTGAACAGATGGGAAAGGCCGATGTTGCCGCCCTTCTCAAAGCGACGCTCAAGGAAGAGGTCGCGACGGATGAAGCGCTGACGGGTCTGGGCGAGGGTGGTGTCAACCAACGTGCTCTTCAAGCGGCCGCGTAATTCCTAGGCCACCGGCTTGCGGAGCCCCGGCAAGGGATCGCCAGCGGCTCCGCTCCGAAGATGCAGGTATCGGGCTTGCCATCCGAGATTCTTGAACCGGCCTGACTGACCGGCAGTTGCAGGGAATTCGCCTGCAACTGCCAAGCTAAGTTAGCTGACAATTCAAGGACACCAATGGGTTCAAGGGCACTGCGCAGATATTAGGTGAAAGAGCAGGATGATGGATCCCGTGTTGTGGATAGCTTTCCTAGGGACAGTTATCTTGATGCAGGCTCCGCCCGGCCCCGACAGCATGCTTGTGACGGCACGCGGGATCTCTCACGGGCGCAGCACGGCGTTTTTCACGGTACTGGGCATGACTGTTGGTGCGGGGCTTGTTCAATTGCCTCTCCTCGCGTTAGGCGTGTCTTCATTGGTCGGGGCGTCGCCCCTTGCATTCAGTCTGCTCCGATTGTCTGCCGCCGCTTATCTGTGTTGGCTCGGACTAAGCCTGTTGCGCTCGTCATGGCACGCGGGCGGAGATGGTGATGAAGGTCTTCAGGCATCTGGCGGACAGTCGCAATGTCGCGATCTGCGTTGTGACCCACGATACGCGCTGGATGACCTACTTCGATTCGACGCTCGAGCTCGAAGACGGCCGAGCACGGGGATAGACACCCGTCGCTGCAAATGACCGATAGCCCACAGACACCGCCATTTCGCGCTTGCGGCATTCTCGACCAAGCGCTCAAACCACGTCGTTACCGCCGTTTGCCGCATCTACAGGCCAGAAATCGCGTAGACCAGTCTGCGTTCCGGTGATGTGGATCTCGGATCTATCGGGTAGGCGGCGGCAACTCGCTGAACCGTGCGGAAGGCGTATCAGTGCCGGATGAATGGAACATCTGCCGATAATTGCCGTTGATATGCTCATCAGGCGAAAGGGCTGCACATGTCAAAACTTCAGGCAGCAACTTCAGAGGATTTGCAACGGCTCAAGCTCGAGGCGTCGGCTTACTTTGGCCCGAAAATGCTCAATGAAGCACTATTGCGCCTTTGCCAGGCTTGCGGAGCCGACAGCCTTGACCGGTTCGAGAAAACCATGATCGATCAGATCGAGGCAATGCATGATGATGATAGAGCCAACTTCGAAACACTGAAAGAATTTGCCATCGAACAGCTTTACGCCTGCGTTCGAGAGGTCAAGTCTTCACCGAAGATGAAACAGCCGCTGGAGGAAACAGAAAGCCGAAGGACACCTGGTCGGTCGGAAGAGCCAAAAACCTTGGAAGACCAGTTGCAGGCCGGGCTTGAGGATTCTTTCCCCGCGAGCGACCCGCCTGCCGTAGTATCCACAGCAATCTCCGGCGGGTCGAAAAAGCTGGTCGGGACTGACGAAGTCCTCAAAAAGCAGCGAGAGCAGGCGGCTAAGGATAACGGCCGGTCATAGACGGCCCGGTCCGAGCGAAGGGATGCTTCCGCTCGCTTGGTTTGCCGCAGGGCTGGCCACCATGCGAACAGAGCCAAAGCTTGACGGCCGCCTCTCGCGCCCACAGCCGCAACTTCCGGAACGCCGGGAACCAATCGCTGCATCGGCTTTGCTGGTGATGTCGGACTTACGTTGGCTGCTGATTCCTGGCTGCCAACGCAGCGACCTTGTCGTCCGTCACTGAAATCCTCCCTGCGGGTATAAGCCGTTTCTGACATTTGCGTATGGGAACCACGCCGTGCTCAGGCTCCAGGGATGATAGCCGGCCGATCCAATTGCTCCTCACCGATGCATCTTGATTGGCTCTCGCTGCGAGCCACTCCGCCCGCTCCCGCGTCAAGCCGATAAGGCAAGTGCCAGCGAAGTCCGCAGGCACATCCACCGTGGTATCGAATACGGCCCATGTGTTGGTTGGTTCCTGAACGGGCAAAAACCTCATAACAGCACCTGCTAATATATAGCACGAACTTACGGACGGAGCACTGTTCCGGCATCAACCAAACGAAGGAGAATTTTTCGTTTGCCACGCTGCGGCGCGCTGAGCCTCGCGAATTGATCCACACCTTCCGCATCGCGGCTGCGACGTCGCCGAAATAGGGTGGCAGATCTCGACGAGCGAACGCATCCAGGAGCCCGCCAAGCGGCGGCGCTTTTGCGTGTCAGCTATCCGCCTTCAGTACTCCATCTCGCGGACAGTGTGGCCTCAGCGTGTCCCTCAAGGAACTGTCAACCGGCCTTGGGAGCGCTGCTCGGAACCAGGAATCCACCCTTTAGCAACTCCAGGGCGTCGAGTGCCTCGTCATCCAGCAAATTTGTCAGAGCCACCCCGTCTGCGAAGACAACCCTATCGTCGTCTATGTCGTAGACCTCCCAAAGCCCTTCCTTGATCCGTCGAATGGCGTGCCGATGCTCCATAAGCAGACGCTAATTGAGTCTCGGAAATGGTGGGTAGAGAAAATCAGGGGTAGACCGATATTAGTAGTGGAAAACCTCAGGCGCCCTGACGCGTGATGCGTGTGCGCAAGTCAAGGGTATGCCCGCCGCGCGTGGCCCGAGGGGACCGTATCGACCACGGGTCCAAATAGCCAGGTTGAGAAACCGTTCGACATCATTGCGGACACTCGGCCCCTGATGTAATTTAGGGTTTGATCAAGTGAGGAATATACCGCTGTCGCGACGGCTTTTCTCTCTTTTCTGTCTCGGCAGATAGCATGCTCTCTAACGGACCTTGATACCGCAGCTGTGTTCTTGTGGTCGCTAGGTAACATCGGTTAAGGGATTTGCCATGCTCCGACGTTGCGGATTCGTTGCGGCTTTGATGCTCGCAAGCGTCACGGCTTTCGATGCTTCTGCAGTCGAGCGAAGGGTCGCCTTTGTAATCGGCAACTCCGATTACCGGGAAATCTCGGCCCTCAAGAACCCGGCCAAAGATGTGGTGGACGTGTCCAACACGTTTCGAGCGGCTGGTTTTGATGTTTTTGTCGCGAGCAATCTTACAAAGCTGCAGTTTGAAGACCAGTTCCGCAACTATCTTGCGGCCGTGGACGGGGCGGATGTAGCTGTCGTCTACTATTCCGGTCACGGCTTTCAGATCGGCGGCGAAAATTTCCTGATCCCTGTCGATGCCTCGTTGAAAGATGCGGCGGACGTCGAGGTCCAGGCTATCAAGCTGAACGACGTGCTGCAGCAGATGCGTTCGAAATCGAAGATCCAGGTGATCATCCTCGATGCCTGCCGCAACAATCCATTCCCTCGCAAGGACTATTGGCTCAGGGACCAGCTTCTTACCGCCAGCGGCACCGGCCTTGCGCAAGTAAGGAGCTCGCTGAACACGCTGATTGCTTTCGCCACCGAACCCGGCGCGGTTGCCTATGACGGCGCCGGCGACCTCAGTCCTTTTTCATTGGCGTTTTCTCGTCGCGCGCTCGCCCCGAACCAGGAGATCCGCACGGTCATGTCGGCCGTCCGCCGGGATGTGGTTGAGGCTACCAAGGGCTTGCAGGTTCCCTGGGAGAACTCTTCGCTGATCGACGAAGTCGTTCTGATGCGTCGCAGCAGCCGCCCCTCTCTACCGCCGGTGTTGGAGAGAGTCGTGTTGTCGGGGGTCGGGCCTGTCGACCTGAACCTCCCGGAACCGGTGGAGGTCGACGGCGGATCAATCACCGTCAGCATCGAAAGACCGCCCGCCTTGGGACGCCTGATGTTGAATGGCAAGGTCGTCGAGGCGGGAGAACTGATCCAGGGCAAGGATCTGCCGCATCTGCAGATGGATGTCCCCAAGGGAGTTGGCGAGCCAGAAGAGATGGATATGCTGGCCTACGCCGCACGCGACAATTGGGGCGGCGAAGCCAAGGGCATGCTGGTGTTCCGGGTCAAGAGCGGCGAAGGAACCCAGGGCGAACAGGTGATGGCCTCGCTCGAAGCCGAGCAGAAGCAGCAGGTGTTGCAGCGCGGCATTCATGTCACCGGTGCCGCCGAGGCGATCGAGAACCGGGAGATCGACGTTCCGGTCGGCATCGGCGCGGTTGCCCTGAACCTGGATCTCCCGACAGACGATTCGGCGGTCAGCCTGAAAGTTGCGAACTATCCGGCAACGGGAACGCTCTCGCTGCCGGATCGAGCCCTGACGCCCGAATCGAGCTTGACGGTCGGTGAAGTCGAGGTGCTGCGCTATGAACCCCAGATCGGAACCAGCGCACCGGTCGAGGTCACCTTCGAAATTCGGGCGGACAGCGGAGTATCCAAACCCGCCAAAATGAAACTGTCGCCAAGCGTCGATCCGTGCGACTTGGCTGCCGGCGAACCTCTCGACCTTCAAGGCGTGGTCCCCGGCCTGCTGCCAAATGAAATCGGCGCCGACGCGGTGAAGCTCTGCGAGACTGCGGTGAAGGCGTATCCCGATGTCGCCCGCTTCCGCTATGAACTGGGTCGCGCGCTGCTTGCAGCCGGCAAGGTCGACCAGGCCAGGAAAGCCATCCAGCAGGCCGCCGACAGGGGGCACGTGCGCGCTGTGTTCGAACTCGGCTACCTCTACGCGACGGGAACGGGCCTGGCTGTCGACCGCAAGCAGGCCAACACCTTCTACGCGGCTGCGGCCGACAAGGGCGATCCCTACGGGATGACGTCGTGGGGCCGTGCCTTGTTCCATGGCTACGGCGTCGAGCGCGACACCGGCAAGGGGCTGGACCTGCTGCTCAAGGCGGCGGCGATGGGGCACACCTATGCCATGAACGATCTCGCGGCGATCTTCACCGAAGGCCGCAACGGCGTGCCCGCCGATCAGGCCCGCGCCGTCGCGTTCCTGGAGGCCGGCGTCCAGCGTCAGGACATGTATTCGATGAACTTGCTCGGTCGCAATTACCTCAGCGGCCGGGGCGTCGAGAAGGATCCGAAGGCTGCGCTGGCGCTTTTTCAGAAGGCCATCGACCTCGGCCAGCCCTATGCGCCGGGCAGTCTTGCGCGCATGTACCGTGATGGCGTTGGCGTGGAGCAGAACCTTGATGAAGCCCAACGCCTGTTTGAACTGGCAACCTCGCGCGGTGACCAGTCCGGCGCCTACGATCGGGCGGCTCTCGAGATGCAGAAGGGCGACAAGGCCGACCAGGCCGTCGCCGTGCGTTTCCTGGCATTCACAGTTGCGCTCGATCTTCGCAACGAACTGCCTGACGCCCGGGCGACGTTGGCGAAATTCGGGGCCAAGGCGAAAGCGGCGGCGTTGAAGCAACTGCGTGGGGAACTCAAGTCGAAGATTCCGTTGAGCGGTTCTGTCGACAAGCAACTGGTCAAAGTGGCCAGGGCAGTCTGGGAACAAGCCAATCCGCGTCGGGATTTGTTCTGATCAACAAGGAGGCAATGGTGGGCAGAAATTGGAAGCAGGCAACAATCGGGATAACTCTGTCCATCGCCATGGCGGGGGTCATGGGCTGCACATCCTGGCCACCCCTTCAACCGACGCCGCTGGTGGCGACGCCCACGCCGGCGCCGAAGGTCGTTCGCAGAGCCGCGGCGCCGCGGAAGGTCGTCAACCCCGCTCCCAAACCGGTGGCCGCCAAGAAAGCAGTTAAACCGGTCGCGGACGAGCCTGCTGCCGCACCTCCCGTAGTCATTCCTTCTTTGGGAGGCGGGAATAGCGGCGGAGGCGGCTGGGGAGGATAGCGGTGAATGGCGGCTGCAGCTAAGCCAAACAACTGATTCAGAGCATTCTGCAGCCAAGTGGAATCACTTGGCCTCGCAGAAATGCGGCTAAATCAAACAGATAGAGCCGGATGCTCAGTTCAAATTTGAACGTATCCCGCTCGCGGATCCGGACCACGGGCTAAGTCGCATCCGCTGATTGGCGCAGCGCCTCGATCTCTGCCATCTGAATGCCCATTTCGACAAACGCGGAGAGAACTGAAAAGCGGTCCTCTAGTGCAACGCGTGCCAATCCGGCCAGAACCCCCGCACTCACAGCGCGGGCGGGTGGCTGCAAGGCCGATACCGCCTCCATAGCCGAACCGTTGCCATGCCGTCCTGCTGCCAGGGCAATCCAGGCGGCCGGCGTTGTTGGCGGCATTGCCGCAGCCTTGCTCATTTCTGGGCGATGGTGAGGGCTATCCGGTTCGCTGACCCAGTCACGAACAAGCGCGAGCAACTCCTGATCCCTGCGGTCGAGCACAACGATGAGGTGGCTCAGGCATTCATGCGCCCACCACACCGCAGCCCGCTCGGGAAGCAGATAGGCACAGAACGTAATCGCCTCCTCGGGCACCCGCCCGGCAAGGAGGGCGCGGCAAAATTCGATTGAAGGCTGTTCGGTCGGAAGTGCCACCATGTCGCTGGAAACAGCGGGGCAGGCCATGAAAAGATCCCGTGCCGTTTTGAATCGAAGCTCATTGGCCATGGCGCCACGCTTTCCCCAGGGAACAATCGACACTGAAGCCCTGGACAGGGCGCGGGTCAAGTCTCCGGTCCTCAGCAAGATGCAACTGCCCTCCACCCCCGTATGCTTGACGTTTATTGACAGACAATCGCTTCGGGATTTGGTATAATCCGCAGCCGACAAGATCGGATGCTCAAACGGGAGTAACCGTCATGCAGTTGGGCAGTTTAGCCTTCGTGTTTACGGTCGCGCTTTTTTCGACCCACGCTTTTGCTGATCCGCTTCAGAAATCAGAAGACATCGTGAAGTTTTTTGACGGGGCGAGCGAGTTCGGCCCGTCGCGTGGAATTTGCGTCGGCACCGAGGAAGAGTGCAACAGCAAGAACAAGCAAGCGCCTGCCGAAAAAACCACCCTCGACATGCTGATCAATTTCGGCCTGGATTCTGCGGAACTCGATGCGACTGCCCGCGCCGAACTGGATGAGTTCGCCAAGGCGTTGAAGGACAGCCGACTGAGCTCTCTGAATTTCGTTGTTGAGGGTCACACCGATGCATCCGGCTCGGCTGATTACAACGAGGGACTTTCGGAACGTAGAGCCAGATCGGTAACAACCTTCCTGACCTCTAACGGCATCGATCCTGCCCGCATCAAAGCGACAGGCTTGGGCGAAGCGAATCCGCGCAACCCCAATCCGTTCGATCCGGTAAACCGGCGGGTGGAAATGCGGATAAGGACTGAGTAGCTGGAGCGGGTATGCTAGACTAAGATTAGAGCCACGCGTTCTTTTCGACGCGCGAACTGGAGGTCAGCGCAGCAAAACCGGTTCCGATTTCCCGGCCATGTGCTTTTCCCCGCCATGCGCTGGCTCAAAGCGCATTCTGAACGGAACTCACCATAGCCGTGATCGCCTGCTTGTATTTTTCGAACTCGGGCGATGTCTGCCGGACTTCCGTCGTTGTCGTTGTCCGTTGGCTCACTTCAACCATCGCCGGACTCAGCTTCCGCCCCATTTTCCTTTCGGCCCAGCTCACGACATAGCTGGTGGACTTGCCGGTGAGAAACGGGTTGGCTTGAATGACGGCCGACCCGAGCACGGCGCTCAATTGCGCCGAACCCGGCGAAGACAACACTTGATGGGCGCCTTCCATCCCCAGGAAATGACAGAGATAAAGCCGGCCGGCTGTGATCTGGTGGCCGCGCGCCCGAAGATAGGCTTCGCCTTCGCGCGCCAGATTGCTGACCATCTCGCGCGAGATGGTGGCGTCATATCGCAGAGCAAGCAGGTCGGCGGTTGACAGTGTCCGCGCAAGTTCGGGGCGGTAGGTGTTCATCATCCTGATCCAGGTCTTCGTTATGAACTGACCGGCGCCGGTCGCCGAAGAAAGTGGGTTCTTGGCGCGGGCGCTGCCGCCACTTTCGACTTGAACGATACGGTCGGTCAGCGTTTCGACAGCGGAATCATCCGTTGCGATGGCGGTAACCGTACCCAGGGGATCGATCGCCTCGCCATTGCGATAGAGTTCGAAATGCAGGTGCGGCCCGGTCGAGAGGCCGGTGGTGCCGATGTAACCAATGATATCGCCGGCCTTCACCTTCGCGCCGACACCGCCCTTGACCGCGAATTTCTGCATATGCGCATAGCGCGTCTCGCGCCCGTTTCCGTGCGAAATCTTCACCAGGTTGCCGTAACCCCCTCCATCGCCTTGAAAAACGACCTCGCCGTCGAAGGCGGCTGCAATCGGGGTACCCAGAGGCGCCGCCCAATCCACGCCCTTGTGAATGCGAACAGTCCCGAGGATTGGGTGCTTGCGAGGGCCGAAGGTGGACGTCATGACCCCGTTGACCGGGGTGACCATGCCGTTGGTGACTGTCAGCGAGCGAACCTGATCGTCGCCGCTAACGCATGCAAACTGGCCGTCGGTCTGCTGGAAGACGAAACAGTCGAGGCTTTTTTCGCTACCCTGGACGCCAACATACAGCACCCGTCCGGCCGTCTCTTCCTTGCCGCGTGGCCTTTGCGAATAGATCAGCACCAGACGCTGGTCTTCGCTGGCGAAGGCATCCAGATCCTGTCCTCGCGACAGATACATGATCGCTTCTCCGATCACGCCGGTCGGAACTTTGTTGCGCGCTGCTGTCGAGTAGATTGCGTCGAGCAGCCGGTATTGCCTTTTGTGCGTGCCTTGCGCCTGTGCACCCGAGTAGTTGAACAGATCTTCGCGGACCCAGGGGTCCACACCAGACACAAACACACCAGCGGCATCGCGGGTCAGCGTGCCGACAAATACGTTCTTGGCGTAGATCGAAACCTGCATGAGGGACATGGTTGTCGTCTCGCGCGTCGGCCTGAAACCGCGCATGGCGACGACATAACCCGGCTCAAGGCTTTCCCGATTGAAAAGCGCCTTCAGGGCTTCGCCTGCCAGCTTGGCATCCTCGGCGGAGAAATGCGCATCCAGGGCAACGCTGTCCAAGCTGCGGTCGTTGAGAATCTTTACGAACGTGTCCTCGGTAGCCTCGTATCGTTGATATTCGCTGGTGACATTTGCAACGCTTGTGTTGTTTTCGATCTGGGTTTTCCGGAACGCGGGAAGGGCTGCCTCGCCTGCATCGATTGTTTCGCCCCAACCTGCCTCGGCATCATCGGCGTCGACCTGCGGGTCGGAAGCAACCGGAGCCTCGTTTAGAACGGGCGGTGGCTGAACATTGTCTTGCAGGTCGTCAGATGGCGCCGGCGCGGCCTGTCGCTGTGCCTGGAAGAATGCGAAATCTTCTTGCGTGGACGGTATCGTTGTCATGAATTTTTCGCTGGCGCTAAGCATCACGTCAGACAGAATTTCGATCTGGGGAGAAACTCCAGCCTGATCGAGTTCTGCCGGGCGAGGGATCACTTGGCTTTTTGTCGCGGCGCCGGTGTCGGGCGCAAGGGTGATCCACATCGGGTCGCCTGCGAGATCGATGATGGCAGGCACATAGACCGATGCATCGGCTGGCACATCGTCGGTTCCCTCGACCGCGTGCAACTCCTCATCTTCGTCGCCAAACGACCAATAGTCCGCGGTGAGATAGAAGCCGACAGCGATCGACAACAGGACAACCACGCCAAGACCGGCAAGGACGCTGCGCCACAGCCTGCGTCTGCGCAGGGCGGCGCGCGCCTGCTTTTTCAACCTGAAGCTTGTGTCGATACTGTGCGTCACGGATTGCTTCCGGTCAGAAAAAAGGTCCACCGCACCTGTTCAAGCGTATCGACTTCGAGAAATCGCGCGGCGATATGGCCGCGCTGCCAGCATTCATCGATGCCGCGTATCGAGAAACGCCGCCGGTCGATGCACATTTCGGTCGACCCGGTCAGGGTTGCATGGCCAAAAACGTCCGTCGCATAGATGTAAATGTAGCGGTTCGTGAGTTCCTCGCGGATCACGTTCACGCACTGATTTGCGCCTATGGTCCACCAGCCATCGGTCTGGTCCGCATTGTCGACCTTTTGGCCGACAGCGAGATTGACCACGTCGAGCGTCTGATTGCAGACGGTGAATTCGGCACGCGCTTCGTTGGACGACAGGAGAGCCAGCAATGTCGCGCCCGACATCACCGTAAGTCTGATACGGCCTCTCAGGATAAGCAGGCCGCGAAGCCGGTCACGCAGATTTCTCGGCGGGACAGCGGTCGGGAAGGAAAAACGCGAGCGGCGGCGGTCCATCGGCGTTCATGCTATCCGCCGAGCCGGAAGTACTTTGCAGTCGCGGAGAACTCAGATCGGGTGGTCTCGATCTCTTCGAGAATCCTGGGCAACAGCAGCGCGGCTGGTGTCGGCGAGGAGAACGCCGCAGCCTGAATATCCTGAGGACCCGTGATGACCATTATGATCTGCGGTACGACCTTGCCGGCCGCCTTGTCGGCTGCGCCGAGATCGATCGGAAAGTTGAAGGTGGCCTTGTCGGCTTGCGCCAAGATACGACCGTCGAGGTTGAATGCCATACCCCTGTGGTCGATCAGCAGCACGCTGGAAATGAGGCCGCCACGCGTCACCAGCGTGCCGCCGATCGGCGAGCCGCTCGGCACCGTCGTTCGATCGAGAACAAGCTGCGGCTTGTCAGCTGCCGTCTGGTCCACAAAACGCAGAAAGTTGGTGACTTCGCATTGAGCCGGTTCAATGAGGCGGACGCTGATGTCCGGTTCGACATGGAATCTTGCCTGGAAATCGGACAACATTCGTTCGAAGGGCTGAACCTCTGTGCCCAATCCTTCGATTGCGACGGCCGTCTCGGTTGCCGACGTCAACGTCGCATAGAAACAGTCGCCGCCGTTGAAGTCGCTCACCCAGGAGACCCGTTGCGCGGCCTTGTCGTGGGCAATTGCCGGCGGCAGCTCTAGTTCCGGTTTCGGCACGTTCAAGGTGATGGTGGGTCCGTCCGGCTGTTTGCCTGCCGCCGGGTCGTCCTGTTGCCCCTTTGCGCTCGCGCCATCTGTCTGGCCTGCAGCGGGTTCGGGCACCTGGGTGGTCTGCTGGCTGGCCGGCTGCTCGGGCTTCCGGCCCTCCATCACGTCGGGCTGGACCGCTGGGGGCGGTAAGACTTTGTCGGCCGGCGCCACCGGCGCGACCTGGACGCGCGGCGGAACAGCTTGCTGGCTGTCGCTGGTCACGCTGTCCGGCTGAATTGCCGGCAGCGGCTTTTCGGGTGTCGCCTCGGCTGCCGCCGGCTCCGGGGTTTCTTCGGATGCCGCCGGCTCCGACGCTTCCTCGGTTGGTGAGAGGACTTCGGCGGGCCGTGCCGGCTCCAACTTTTGATCCGCCGCGGCACCTGCTTGATTTTCAGCTGGCGACAGCGCCTCGGATGCCGCCGGCTCCGGGGTTTCCTCGGTTGGTGAGAGGACTTCGGCGGGCCGTGTCGGCTCCAACTTTTGATCCGCCGCGGCACCTGCCTGACTTTCAGCTGGCGGCGCAGTGGCTTCTGTTTGTGACCGCTCAGGTGGAACTGCCTTTGCCGGCTCATCGCCCGGCGAAATTGCAGCACTGTCCGTCGGGGCCGGTTTTGATGCTTTTGGAGACAAAAACGATGTATCGCCGGCGGTCGGCGTGGAAGGCGTCATCAAGCCGCTCAGATAGATGCCTGCACCGGACGCGACAGCTAATGACGCCAAGGCAGCGATCGCGATCGATCGGGTCTTGGCGGACTTTGCAGGGACCTTTGGCAAAACCGCCCGAGGACCGGCAACTGGCGAAGACCTTGGTTCGGACAGAAGCGCCGGCCGGACATGCGGAACGAAGCGCTGTTCACCGGGAGCCGCCGGAGGCTGACTTGGGAGCTTGGGGCCAGGCGCGGCGGTCCCCCCCGCTCGCGGCGTCCGGTCGCGCGGCGTGATCGACGTTGGCGGCGTTGTCTCCTCATCCGTATCGTCACGTGTCACCCTGGCGATGTCCGCCATGCTGATCGGCCGGTCTTGTGGATCCGGCTGCAGCATGGCTTCAACAATTCCACGAAAATCGCCGTCGATGTCGGATAGGTCCGGAACGGTTCGGCGTTTTTCCACGATCTCGAACTGGGAGCCGCCCATGTCGATCGGTTTCCCGCGCAGAGCAGCGGCCAGCACCAACCCCAGGCTGTAGATGTCGGATTGCTCGCTGACGTCGCCGCTGTACAGGCCGAGCTGTTCGGGAGAAACGTAGTTGTACTTTCCCGCGAACTTTCCGCCGATCAGGGTCTCTCCGCCGACGGTCGCCGACCGCGCGATGCCAAAATCGATGATCTTTGCGCGTTCGACCCGGCCTCCTGGCAGGATGATGTTATCCGGGGAGAGGTCGCGGTGTATTGCTCCCGCCTGGTGCACGGCGCTCAGGCCGGAAGCCAGGCGATGGCAGAGCTTGCGCACGTCTTCCGTCGGCATCGGGCCACGTCGCATGATATCGAACAGCGACTGGCCGTCGACGAATTCCATGGCAAGATAGGGGCGACCGATGCCGGGGTCGATCGTGAAGACGTGATATCGCACGACCGCGTCGTGCGACAGGTGATTGAGGATCGACGCTTCCTTGCGGAACAGCGACAGGATCGTCTGATCGCGGGCGAACTCGGGCAAGACGATCTTGATCGCGACATGGTCGCCGGTCTGGATGTTGTGGCCCCGGTAGACTTCGCCCATGCCACCGAATGCAATCCGCTCGTCTAGTTCATAGATGCCGCTGAGTTGCGTGCCTACGGCTGTGTTGGCCACGTTAGGCGATATTCGCGTCTTGTCGTCGGCGCTCATCAGCCTAAACCTTCCGCTCTGGAAGGATCAGGACGGGCCCCATTGCGCCCGTCTCCGATCTTCACGAGCACGATCGTGACATTGTCTGTTCCCCCGCGGGCCAGCACCGTTTGCAGCAGGTTTTCGCATGCCGCCTGAGGCGTCGCCGACACCGCCGCCGCCTCGATCTCGGCGTCTGTGACATGCGCTGTCAGCCCGTCGGTGCTCAACACAAATATGTCGCCCGGCATGATTTCGCCTTGCTGGAAGTCAATGACGATCTCGTCGCTGACACCGACCGCATGCGTGATAACGTTGCGGCGCGGCCAGGTGAGCGCTTCGGCTGCGCTGATCATGCCCTTGTCGAGAAGTTCCTGAACTTCGGTATGGTCCTTCGAAATCTGGGAGATCGAGGCGTTGCGGATCAGATAGACGCGACTGTCGCCCGCCCACAGGCAGGCAAACCGCCCATCCATCGCCAGCAGGGCGGCGACAGTGGAGCCAATGGTTACTCCGCGGGATTCCGATATCCTGCGGATTTCGGCGTTGGCCCGGCTCAGCCGGTCCTCGAAGCGCGCGCGAAGATCCGGTGCAGAGCTTGCAATGCCGATCGTTGCCAGATGATCGACGATGCTGGCCGAAGCGACTTCCCCGGCATCATGTCCACCCATTCCGTCGGCCACCACCCACAAGCCAGTTTCCGGCTCGACCAGATAGCTGTCTTCATTGAGCTCGCGGACACAGCCTCTGTGGCTAACGCCGAAGCTTTCAAAGGGAAGGGCGACATTATTCACTTTGCCACCAAGCGCTTCTCAAGCGTCCTCTGCGGCGCACCGTCAGGCGCTCGCTCGCGCCAGTTTGCCACAGGCTCGAATATTAAAGTATCGAAATCAACGTCCGCGGATCTGTTGCCGATGGACAGCCTCACCGTATTGGAACATGCAAAGGTCATCTCAAAACGCCTTTGGACAGCTGAACCCGGAAAGCGCGGGAAGGAAGAGAGGGTTGGGGTCCGAACTGGTCTGGACCGTATAGGCGACATCGCGTCCGCCGATCACGAAGCGGGCTTCCGTGTTGCCGCCGGTGCTGGTGATATCAGCATTGTCCAGCAGGCGCTTCAGTGCCCACGGACCGTCGAACTTGATCGCGGACTCACGGCCCGGCATTTCCGGAATGAGGCTCAGGCTCGCGGACGCGGAAGCCATGCCGCTCGGCCAGGTCACCGTGCTTGGCGCGTTGCCCGCCTGGTTGCTTTGGACAATCTGGCCATCGACGTCGAGTTCCGCCGTATCGGCATCGCCATGCAGTGAAAACGGCGTAAAGGTGACACTGACCGACGGCACCGAACCACCTGAAGGAAAGAAGGCGTTGCGGATTTCCGCGGCCAGCTGGAAGTTTTTCAAAGTCGACTTCGACAGGTCGCGCCCGAAACGCGCATCCTGTTTCCAGTTCCAGTCCTGGCCGGTCAGGTCGATCAGCGATGCGAGATTCTGTGCGAAGAACCGGTCCATCAGTCCGCCTGGAGCGAACAGTTTCGCGAAATCCGCCATCGCAATATCCTCCGAGCCATCGCTGGCGAAAGGATAACGGCCCTCGACCATCTCCTCGCAGGCGCGCGTGACCGTCTGGTCGAGCATTTGGTTCAAATTCGTTAGCGAGGTTTCCGCGACGTTGCCGTCAAGCTCGTCGGCGGTCGCGGTGACCATTCGGGCGAGTTGCTTGGGCAGACGCGAGACATTGGCGCGAAGGGTGGATATCTGCAGCTGCAGATTCATGTTGACGCGTTCCGTTTGCGAAGGGACGTCGGCCGCCAGTTGCAGGCTTTGGTAGATGTCGCGGAAATTCTGGGTCAATGCATCGATTGGGCGGCGTCCGGCGGGACCGTTCACCAAAGCCTGGAATGATCTGAATTGCGCTTCGACGTTCGCCCCAGGATTCTGGTTTTGCGCGCTAGCGAACCCTGTACCGGCCCGGCTTTGCGATTTGCCGCTGGCGACTTGAAGGCCGATGCGGGCCAATCCCCTGGCGACATCTGCAGCGTTCTGCGGCTGGTTTTGAAGCATGTCGGCTTCGGCCTCGGAGCCGGAATCTTTGCCGGAACCAGCTTCTCGCGTCAGAGCCGTTTCGCCGGCGATCGCCGTAAAAAGCTGGTCGATTGGCGAGGTTGGTGACGCGGCAGCGGACAGTGCGATATAATGCGGCTTGTCCTTCAGCATCGCCTTGAACTTCAGCTTCTCGAGAACGCCGTTCCACGCCGCGGCGAACTCCCTCCCATAGCGTTCGACAAGTTCGGGACCGAGTTTAAGCAACTCCTGGTCGATGCCACCTTGCTCGCCGCCGCCGCCGAGAACCCACTGGTCATCGACAAGCATCTGCGCAATGCGCGAGAGTTGTCCGAGATAGAAGTTGTTAAAGCCGCTATAGGTGTAGATACCGGGAACGCGAAGGCCTGACAGATCGCCACCATCGACACGCTCGAACAACAGCTGCGCTTCCGGGCCGCCTTTCACGGAGACGGAAAAATCGTCCAGCGCTGCCGCGTATACCGCCGACTTGACCAAGGCGGAGGCACGATCAGCAAGGCTCATTCGTCCGAGCGAGCGTTGAGCGGCTTCGACAAGTGGCTGGTTGAGTTCGAAAACCGGATCGTAGGCGTCGTCCAGCGCAAGCATCGCCCGCAGATGTTTTTCGAGTTGCGCCCGTCCCTCGCGGTTGTTTTCGCCCGGATACCGGTTCTGCTCCCAATCCTGCCTCATCCAGGAAACGATCAACTCGTCGTCGACCTTCGGCGCCCTGCCGCCAAGCATCAGGTAGATCTTCAGCGATTCGTAGAGCGCGGCGGGATCAGCCATCTTGGCCTGGATCGTCCGTTCGGCCTGAAGCAGCAGGCGCGAGCGGAACACGCGCTCCAGCGCTTGCCGGTAAGCTGTTTTTGATGCCGAAAGAAGTCTTTCCCGCTGACTGAGGCCGAACGTCGCCTCGATCGGGGTCGGCAAATCACTGGTGTCGAACCCGGCTGGCAGCTCGCGCAACTGGTCGAGCGGGCCAATGACGTTTTCGAGGTCGACATCGGCGACCGTCGGGGTTTTGAGTAGCGGGTCCGCCGTCTCGCGATAGCGGCTTACAGCTTGCGTTGTAGAAGCGATCAGCGACCTGTTGGCCGTAAAGCTCAGGGCCAAGGTGCCCAGAGCCGCGGCAGCGATCAACGCTATTGCGCCAAGCCCGCCATATCTGGCAATCGCTGCACGTCTTTCAGCCGATTTGTCGTATGAAACCCAGCCGGATTCCGCGAAAATGACGCCGGTCAGAAGATCGTGCAAGAAGAAGCTTTTGCCAGTGCCGGAAAGATGGGCGCGAGAAGCGCTGCCGAAACTGCGACCGATTGCGCCCAGCACCTGGTCGATCGGCGTGCCCTCCTGCGTGCCCGATGAAAAATAGAGTCCACGCAGGCTGACGTTCACCTGGCTGCGGGCCGGATCGAATATGCTTGCGATGAAACTGGCAATACGCCCCTTCAGCGCGCCAAACTGGGCTGGAAAGCCAAAGATGGATATACGTGCGACCGGATCGGTCTCTTCCTGCAGGCGGTCGGCCATCTCCTCCGCCAGGCGTTTTTCCAATGCGTCGAATTCGGCCGGTGCCTCACCGACCATGTTATTGTTGCGATCGGCAGTCTGGAAGGTCGCGCCCCATACTTTGCGGCGGCGCGGCTCGTCGAAACCGCCAAAATAATCCATGAAACCGGCGACAAGGTCGGCCTTGGTGAAGAGCAGGTACACCGGGAACTGGATTTTCAGTGTTTCGTGGATTTCGCGCAGGCGGCTGCGTATTTCAACGACATGGACGTCAAGCTGCCGATCATCGAGGCTGATGAGGTCGGCAAGGCTGATGGCCAGGATAACCCCGTTTATCGGTTGCCTGGTGCGGTATCTCTTAAGCAGAGACAAGAAGGCGAGCCAGCTCTTCTTGTCGCTCTGCGCGTTGGAATCCTGCGTCGTGTAGCGCCCGGCGGTGTCGATCAGCACCGCCTGGTCGGTGAACCACCAGTCGCAGGATCGCGTGCCGCCAACGCCGGCGACCGGCTGGGCGTCGCCCGAACCGGCAAGCGGAAAATTCAGACCCGAATTGACCAACGCCGTTGTCTTGCCGGCACCAGGCGGGCCGATGACGACGTACCAGGGAACGTCGTAGAGGAAATTGCGCCTGCCGCTCGACCGCTTGAGCGCAGCGATGGCCTCACTCATGCGAGCCTCGAGCACCTGCGAGTCGTCATCTTTGTCGCCATTGTGGGCGACTATCGCCTCGAGCGCTTTTTGTGCCTTTCGCTTTCGCCAGAGGCGCAATCCATAGAACAGCGTCACGATCGCAACGATCATGCCGATGATCGCAACGCGGAGCCAGACTGGTGCCAGCGGACGGGTGTCGGCAAAGCGGATCAATGGTCCGGCAAACCAGACGGCTGCCGCGAAACCGGCCAACGCGATCGCGCTGAATATCCGCAGCAGCCAACGCGTCATAGGCGCTTCCAAATGGCCGTGCTCACAGCGTTTCCTCCTTGGGGATCATCAAGTCGACACGGCGATTCTGGGCGCGGCCTTCCGGCGTCGCATTGTCGGCGATCGGTTCGTCTTCGCCCTTGCCGTCGACCGTGATCCGGGAAGGCTTGCTGAACCGCGGCGCCATCATCGCTTCGACAGCCTTCGCCCGGGCGACTGAAAGGTCGAAGTTGGATTTGAACGCGCTCGATTTTCGCGGCTTCACATTGTCCGTATGGCCGACGATCATGATCGGTCCGGGCTCCGGTTCCAGCGCGGCGGCGATGTCCGCGGCGATCGCTCCAAACTCCGGCTTTATCTCGGCACTGCCGGACTGGAACAACAGGAGATTGTTGATCTCCACGACGATGAACTTGCCCTGCGTGCCGACGGTCAGCCCGCCGCGCGCGATATTCTCGGCCAGTGCGGCATGGATGCGATCGATCTGAGAGGGGGTAGTGGCGACAGGCGGAGCGACTTTCACCGGCGCAGCCGACGGCACCACGCTGGCGCGTTCGATGGCGATCGGCGTCGATGGATCGAGCGCCAGCAACCTGCCGGCAAGGCCCTCGCCCTCGTTGGTAATGAAGACCCGCAATGCAAAGAATGCCGCCGTCAGCAGTGCCGACGCTGCGGCCGCAATCACCCAGAGCGGCAACCGGGCCGACGATTGTGCGCTTGACACCGCCAGGCTTTGCCAGTGGGGTGAGATGTCGTCGTCGGCGCGCGCCCTGAAGTAACGAAGCGTCTCGTAGACGTCGCGTCGAACGCGTTCGAGATTGTTGTCCTCGCGCGAAAGGCCTCGATACTGGCCTTCGAACCCCAGCGACAGGCAGGCATGCATCAATTCAAGCAAGTTGTAGTGTGCCTCCGGCGCGGCCAGTACCTTGTTCAGCGCTTCGTAGAAGCCCGAGCCGGTGGGCACGACGTGAAAGAACTGTGACAGCATGCTGTGCTGCGCCCAGGCGTCTTTCTTGGGCCAAGGCAGGTTGCCGATGAGGTCGTCAGCGGTTTCGCAGAGAGCAAATTTTGCGATCCGTGCGTCTTCTTCGGGAACACCGGCTTTTTCCATAGTCCGGTCGAATTTTTCGATCGCCTCCGCAACATGTTCCGCCAGTTGTTCCGCCTGTCTTTCGACAGGCATAAGCCTGAGCTGGCCAAACAGCATCAGCAAAGGAGCGGCCGCAGCGAGGATCTGATTTGCTGCGGAATATCTGACGCTGTCCGTGGCATTCAGCAGGATTTCCTGCTGAATGCCCGGCGTCGCCGCAAAGGAGCCGGTTGCCGCCGCTGCGCCGGGGTCTGCACCCTGATAAATCACGGTTCCGGATGTCCAGCCCGGCGGTGCATGCCGACCGACACCCGGATCGAAAATCGTTGAATCCTTAACCTGCGAGGGACCGGTCTGTCCGCTGTCGGGAACGGGCCGCTGAGGAGCCGGCGCTGATTTTTCAGCGCGGCGCGGTACGCGAATGACGGTCTTGCCCGCTGGGCCGAAAGGATCGTCCTTCGAGCTCATCGCCAAACGTCCGTCCACGTGCGGTTGCCACGTGTGCGCCACAGTGGGGCAAAACGGTCCCTGGCCAGGCGCAGGAACTGCAGGCGCTGCTGGCGAGGGCAGTGTCTGGAGGAAGGTCGGCTATATCTTTCTATCCCGCCGTAACATGACATGTGCCGCAGACCCCCAGGTCAATCAGCCTTACCCGCTGGCGAACTGTCGTAAGTGATCGTAAGCTTAGAAACGGTCGATTGGAACCAGAAGCAGCGCTGCGAAAGGATTTTTCTTCGCCAACTACAGCGCCGCATCTTTGGGCTCGCAAAGGACGCTCTAGTACTTTCCACTTGGTGCTTGATCCGTTCCGCAGCCGAAGGTCAACGCAGCAAACCGCTCCGATTTCCGGGGCATGTGTCAGGTTCAGTCTTCCCGGCCTATTTTTGCTTGTCGGCTTTGGCATAGGCTTCGCTGAAATAGGCCAGAAATATATCCAGCATTCCGTTTTCGTGGGCTTCCTCCATGGTCCGCCATTTGGCGACAAAGGCGTCCCAGGCCAGGCTCTTCTTCGATGTAAATGACGTGGGTGGGAGTTTTTTGCCGATCGCCTCGGGCGACAGATCGTCAAGCAACCGGGAGAGCGCAGCTTGCATGGCTGCGTAGGTGGCAAATTCGTGCGCCTTGAGATCGCGGAATGCATCCTCGACACTGTGCCTGGCATCAAGGTAGCCGGCTCTGCGCCGTGCAAACATGATTTCAAGGATGTCGTCGGTTCCCGGAACGAACTTCAAGGGATTGTTATCCGCGGCGCTTATCATCGTCCGGTGTGTGCTCTTGGCCAGTATTTTCGCAGCCGCACGTGCCTTCAGCAGCAAGGCCAGTTCCTCGACAACCGTTCGAAGCACCGCGCCGATTTCGGCAGCAACTTCATGCGGATCACGCGATTGAAGCAATTCCGGCGAGATGCCGGCTCCGATCGCGATTTCCCGCAGCACCTCGTCTCTCGTCGAAGGGAGAGGCGCGGGCAGCGAAGACGTCGACACCGGTGCTCTCTGCCCGAGCCGTTGCTCCACCGGCTCGAAGAAAGGCTCGTCTCCGAAGTCCAGCGGCCGGCCTGTCGTGACCGGCATTTGTCGCTGCGTCGAACCGTGGCTGCTTCGAGAATGACCTGTGGGGGCGTGCTCATCGTCAATCGACACCAAGACGACGTAGCGGCCAATCAGCAACCGGTCGCCATGACCGAGCCGATGCGGGCCGGCCATGCGCTGGGTCGATCCGTTGATGAATGTTCCATTGCGCGAGATATCGTGCAGCCAGAATGCGCCTGCCTCGTAGCGAACTTCGCAGTGCCGGCCGGAGATGAACTTGTCGGGGTCGGGCAAGGTCCAGTCACAGGCCTCGCGGCCGATTTCGAAGCTGCGACCACGAGCTGAGTAACCGGTCGACATACCGGCGGGCAGGGAGTCGACATTGTTGATCTGCAGCCTGATGAACATTCAAATCGCCGTCGATCGCCTGTCAGGAAACTCACCCAGGACACCCCATTATACCAGCAATTTGTGAGCGGCGGCACAGAAGCGTTCAAGTCGATAATTCCGAAGGTGACCAGGCTGCAGCCACCTGGCAGGTCCCCTTTGGTCGCTGGAAGACATGTGCTAGGCTTAACCAGAAACGAGCGGCGGGAGGGGCACGACCCATGCCGAACGAACGCGCCACGGTTGTGCAGACGCCGGTTGGCGCTGACCTGTTGACCTTCACGCATCTTATCGGGCGCGATGAGATCAGTCGTTGTTTGGCCTATACGGTCGGGTTCGTGAGCAGCAGCCCCGACATCGATCCGCTGAAGATGCTGGGCGGTGCTGTTTCGGTCGAAGGTGAATCCGATCCGAAACGCTGGTTCAGCGGCCTCGTCTCCGAGTTTCGGCTGACGCGGATCGAGGACCGCCTGGCTTACTACGAAGCCGTCATCAGGCCATGGCTCTGGTTTCTCGGCAATACGACCGACTGCCGTATCTTCCAGAGCATGAGCGTCATCGAAATCGTCGAGGAGGTTTTCTCGAAATACAGCACGGCAAAATTCGAGAAGCGCTTGCAAGGGTCTTATCCGCCGCGTGAGTACTGCGTCCAGTATGACGAGACCGACCTCGATTTCGTGCAGCGGCTGCTCGAGCACGAAGGCATCCTGTATTTCTTCGAGCATGACGAAGGCAAGCACACGCTTGTGCTGGCTGATGCCATGAACAAGCTCAAGCCGCCGCCGGGCTATGAGAAGGTGCCTTATCACTTTGAAGGGCAGGGCTCCCGGCGCGATGTCGAATACATAACGGAATGGATCCCGGGCAGTTCGGTGCGGCCAGGCGCCTATGTCCACACCGACTATGACTTCGAGAAGCCGGGCGCCGATCTCATGGCCAAATCCGCCCAGCCGTTCAGTCACAAGCTGGCCGCTGGCGAGAATTACCGCCAGCCCGGCGCGCATCTCGAAGTCGGTCGCGGCGACAGCCTGGCCGCGATCCGGCGCGAGGAAATCCAGGCCGTGCACCAGCGCATTGCCGCTGTCGGCACCGTGCGCGGCCTGTATTCGGGCTGCACGTTCAAGCTGGACGGCTTCCCGCGCGACGACCAGAACCAGGAGTATCTCGTGGTCAGCGCCGAATACCGGCTGTTCGATCCGGGTTACAGAGCCCATGCCGACGTCGACAGCGAAAACTTCAAGGTGATCCTCGGCGTAGCGCCGACCGCCTTGCCCTATCGTCCGCCACGGATCACGCCACGGCCGATCATGCGCGGCCCGCAGACGGCGACGGTGGTCGGTCCCTCCGGCGAGGAGATATTCACCGACAAATATGCACGGGTGAAGGTCCAGTTCCACTGGGACCGTCTGGGCAAGAAGGACCAGAACAGCTCCTGTTTCGTGCGGGTCTCGCAAACCTGGGCCGGCAGCGGCTGGGGTTTCATCCAGATACCGCGTATCGGTCAGGAGGTGATCGTTGACTTCATCGAAGGCGACCCGGATCTGCCGATCATCACCGGCAGGGTCTACAACGCCTCCCAGATGCCGCCCTACGGGCTGCCGGGCAGCGCCACGCAATCCGGCTGGAAATCCGACTCATCGAAGGGCGGCGGCGGTTACAACGAGCTGATGTTCGAGGACAAGGCCGGTTCCGAACTGGTCAATTTCCAGGCACAGAAGGACCATAACCTTCTGATCAAGAATGACCGCACGAAGCTGGTCCAGCACGACCAGTCCGATCGCATCGACCATGACGCCAAGCACTCCGTCGGCCACAACCTCGACGAGGACGTCGGCAACAACAAGACGGTCAAGATCGGCGTCGACCAGACGACGAACATCGGCAGCAACGACACCGAGACGGTGGGCGCGAACCGCTCGCTGACGGTCCAGGCCAACGAGACGATCCACGTCGTGTCGAACTCGACGGAGAATATCGACGCCAACCATTCGCAGACGGTGGGTATCGTCCAGACCGTCACCGTCGGCGCGGCGCGCATCGATACGGTAGGCGCCTCCGAGACGAGAAGCGTCGGCGCGGTGCAGTCGAACACGATCGGCGCGTCGAGGTCGGTGACTGTGGGGGCGGGGCAAAGCCATCAGATCGGTGCCGACGACGGCTGGAACATCGCTTCAAATCAGGACGTGACGATCGGCGGCGGCCAGACCTTTAACATCGCCGGCGACCAGAAGTCGAAGATCGGCAAGGGAAGGCGTACTGAAATTGCCGCCGACGACGGGACCAAGGTGGGGGGCGCCTACGAGTTGCGGATCGCCAAAGCGAGCATGGTTCAGATCGGCGAGGACGGAAAGATCAATGTCGGCAAGACGTTCCTGATCGAGGCCGGCGACGCTATTGCACTGAAGTGCGGCTCTGCGAGCATTACCATGAAAAAGGATGGGACGATCACAATCGAAGGCAAGGACATCAGCATCAAGGGATCGGGCAAGATCAATGTGAAGGCCTCAAGCGACATCACCATGAAGGGTTCGGAAATAAAGCAGAACTGAGGACACGCCATGTCGGCGACAAAAGAGCGGATTGAAGGTGTAGTAATCGGCATTTTTTTGGGTTTCGGAGAGGATTCACCCCTTGTGGTTTTCCCGGGCAATCCAAAGGAAACTGCCGTTTCAGCGCGAAGCCTTACGGAATTGACCTCCGACATGATCGGCGCCGAAGTGGCGCTGCTGTTTCAGGACGGCGACCCCGGCAGGCCGCTGATTGTTGGGCGTATTGTTGACCCAGCGCACAAGTCGGGTGCACCGCACATCGTTCGGGACGGAGAAAATGTGCGGATCAATGCGAACGAGCGAATCGAACTTCGCTGCGGCAAGGCCACGATCATCATGGAAAAAGACGGCCGCATCACGATCCGCGGCACTTATGTAACGAGCCATGCCAGCGCTACGAACCGTGTTCGTGGGGCATCGGTGAACCTAAACTGATGCCCAAGGTTGTCCTGCGCGAGATTGTACGGCAGCATGCGGAAATGGCGGCGTTTCTTTGGACCGTCTATGACCATCATTTGCTGAATCCCGACGAGAATCCCGATATGGACGAGGAGCGCCTTGCTCGGCTCGTTGAAAGGCTGGACGCTCATATTGATGGCCTCCGGATCGCCGGTGAAGTGGGGCGGGAAGTCTCAGAGGCGCTTTACGCCGAGTATCCGGAAGCCGGAGAAATGTTCGTTTTGCGGATGTTGGTTGACGGCGCGCCGAAACGCATTGCCGAACTCGACCTTGCCAAGGTGCGGGCATATCTGTCGCAGAACGGCCGCTAGTGGCCACATCACCCGTCTGAACCTTGTAAGGGGAGAACTGAGGGTAACCAACTGAGTGGTGTCAGATAAGTCGAAGGCCGTCGTCATAGACGAGCGTAAGCGTCTTCCATCTGCGGCCATCAAAGCGCCACGCTGTGTCGATGCCGGCGACGTACAGGAACTCGCTATCAGTGCGCAGATCTGAAGCAATGCCTGTATCCTCGAATGGCTGAAGCGCGTCAGCCGTCTCGATATTGAGGCCGGCCTCGTCGCCCCAATAGGCTTTGCCATTGAAGCTGCGCACGGAGAGATATGTCATGTCGGAGGTGGCGGTCATCTCGGTTACTTCCTCATTTGCAATCCGAAGGCAGACGCCGTCGTCCCCGGCGACCCTGATCTTGCCGTCCGGCGCGACGTCGATACCGCGCAACTGATCGTGCCGATGTGTTTCCAAGGCCTGCCAGCCTGTCCCCACCAGACGGTGGAGAGTACCCATCTCACCGCATGCATAGATGCCGTGCTTGGGGTGTCCATGAATATCCAGGTACTCATTTGATCCGAGTGGCGTAACGGCCTGCCACCGCGACCCAACGAGGCGGTAGGCCACACCGTCCGTGCCAACGGTGATCGGTCCCCCGGTATCCTCTGCCCAGACCTGCCTGAGGCTTTTATCGCTGGCTTTGTCACGCGTCCAATTGGTACCCGCGTACCGCCAGATCCAAGTGGTCGCTTCAAGTGCGAACAACTCCCCTGAAGGCGCGGCTGAGAGCGCCATCAGCCATTCAGACGTCACTAGTGCGCCACGAGCTTTCTTGGGGTCGAAATTCTCGACGACAAAAATCACTGAGACAGTGGTGACATAATCGGCGTCGCTGAGCAGGAACAGGATCGCCACTTTGTTGCCGCTCAATGGCGCAACCTGCAGGCATTCGATGTCGGTGTCCGGATCGGTTGCGAATCCCTCGAGGTCTTCCTTGTCCATCTTCATTCGCTTCGTCCTTTCCGGCTAACAGGAAACTTTCGAGGGGGCGACATCTGCGGCTGTCACAACGACGGATTCCCCACCCGCCGCTTTCCTGAGGCGCTTTTTGGCAACTTGCACGAGACGAGCCTGATCCTTCGCCTTAGGGCAAGTCCCGTGGCAGGCTTTCTTGTCCTTCACGTCCTTCTCGGACTTGTTCATGCTCTTCTTCATGTATTCCATGTTCGCAGTCTTGAGGCACTCTGTGGCGGCGGCGTGCACGGCATGCGGAATTTTCGGATCGTCCAGGTTCCTGACCGTGCTGTTCACGCATTCGTCGGTAAAGTCACCCAGCTTGCCGGCAGAATTGTTGCTCAGCCAGTTGCGGGCATCCGCCGACTTCTTGTTGTGCGGGGTTTTGCGTTTCTTGCCGACCACCTTTTTGCCGGGCGCGCCCGCTGCCTTGGCCTTGGCAGCTTCGCCGGCGAGCCATTTCGCCTTCATGCAAATGCATGGCGCTTCCTTGTCGTCATAGTCCTTGCAGCAGTCCAAGGTCAGGTCGCGCACGCCTTCGGCGGTGAAGAACTGGACCTCAACGGTATGCTCCTTTTCGTAGCCTTCCGGGCATTCAAGTTCCTTGTACGGCTTTATCTCAAGATCGGAGCATTTGAAGGTCGCGGGCGTGGCCGTTGCCACCTTGGGCATTGGAGGTCCGCCGGCGGTAGGGGAGGCGTGATCGTTCGACGAAATGTCAGTGAAACGGCTGATCGGCTCGCCGTCCATCTTAACGTCGCCGGACCAGGCATGGGCGTACTCTTTGCCGGTGTTTACCGAGGTGATGATGTTCTTCTTGGGCGCGCAGCCGGCCTCATTGCCAGTGCATTTGGTGTAATAGGATTTGTTCTTCTGGGTGACAGTCTTCCCGCCGATCTTGACCGTGCCGGTTCCGTTGTCCGTGTCACTGTCCATTCCAAACGTTGGATAGGGAACCGGAACTCCCGGCGGGGTTGCCGGAGTTTGCGGCGGGGTGAAGCAGACGTATGGAAAGGCCGCGATAACCTGGTTAGCCTGCGCCTTGCAGGCAACCTCAAGGCCATTGGCATAGACGGTCATGCCGTCCTCCCGTAAGCGAATACTGCGGCGCCGCAGGCACCGGCATCGGACGAGGCCTCGATGAGAACCGGATTGCCGGCGGCATACCCTTTGCCGGCTGCGGTCCAAGCCATGCCAACCATGACTGGAACGGCTGCGGCGCCAACGTTTCCCAGAGACTCAGCGGGCGACCATAAGTCCTGAAACTCGTGGCGTCCCCGCAGGAGGCGGATCGAGGCCAACGCGGTCTGCTTGAACCAGTACTGCTCGCCGATCAGGTCCGCGATGCGATAGCCGAGCCGGTTCATGTCAATCCCGGTCTCTCGGAATGCCACATCGTATGCCGCCGTCATGCCATCGGCGCGTAGCGGCAAATCCCGGTCGTTGTAGATCGAAGCTTCCTCGCGCGAAAGACCGAGTCCGAAGAGCCTGAAACCGTTGTTTCGCGGTCGTGTGCAGAGAACCGCAGCCGCGGCTTCGCCTGGAATGAAGCCGTTGGAATTGTCTGCGGTCAACAAGCGGCCCCTGCTGAGGTAGTGGGAAATTGTTGGCCCCGTCAGATAGCTGTCGACGCCCGCGATCATGACATAGGGAGCTTCGCCGGATGCAATCAGTCTGCGGGCCTGATCGAACGCGACATGTCCGGAAGGACGACCATAAGCCACGATACGAGAGCGCAGATGAGGTTCGATTTCAACGATCTCGCTGATCCGACGGAGCAGGGAAGAATTGTCTTTCACCGGTCGGCCGGGCCGATCCTCCTCCGGCAGGCAAAGGATGAGCGCCGTCTGTCCTCGCGCTTGCGGGTGATTTTCGAAAGCCTCCGATATAGCCCCGGCTGCCAGATGGGCTATACGCTTCTCCCCGATCCAGTTGCGTGGCAGCGGCACGGGCGCACCAGTAAGCCATCCTGCGGGTGAGCCGACGAAACGGGTTTCCTGGAAACCATCGAGCCGAGCGCGCATCGCAGCGCAAGCGGAGGGCGCGTCGAGGCCAACGGCAGTCACCATGCCAACCGAAACAATCTCGATCGGAGTGGTCATGCCTCTTCCTCCTCCGGCGCGATGCCGTTGGCACGGATATACGTGCGCCCCGTCGCGCGCGCCCTCAGCATAGCCGGCGTCGGCGGACCGACCCAGCACTCCGAGAAATCGAGGATGGTCCGTTGGATGCGCTGCGAGACGCGCCAGACGAGCGAGAAACGCCGATTCTCGGGATCGAGGAGAACTGTGTCTGGAAGGATGTCGGCCTCATAGGCCTTATGCCTGCCCTTGAACAACGTCATTGGCAGTGCTGTCGAAGGCAGCCGGAAGCTCACCCGTCCTTCCGACGTCAGGTTGACCAGCTGCACCTCCTCGCCACCCCTCGGCAGATCGATCTGCTGGTCGGGCGGGGCCATCTGGAAATAGCGTTCGTCGAAATCCGGCGGCAGGAACGGGAATATGTTCTTCGTCCAGTTGTCGTCATAGGTGCCGCCGTATTCGATGCGGCCAGGCCAGCCGCGGCCCGTCGGTCCAAAGCTCATCGGCTTGTAGTCACCGAAGGGAGAGCGGATTTCTTCGTCGACAGCTTGCGTGTTCGGCAGCCGCAGACCAGGGACGAGGCGCTGGTTTCTCGTACGCGACCAGCCGATCCCGACCGGGTTGTATTTGTAGCTGGCGGGAAGCTTGTCCTCGGGATCCAGACGATCGGTACCGCCCCAAGCAACATCGTAGGAAATCGGAAGCTTGAGGAAGGGCTGCGATGATGTGGCGGTAAAGACCGGACCGACGGAGCGCCACTCGCGGTGGCCCACGACTTCGAACAGCTTAGACCAAGTGCCCACCTTAATGCCCACCGGCACACGCTCGGCTGGTCTGCCGTTTGGTGCATAAGCACAACCATTGGCGACCACGTCGCAGCGCGGCTTGCGGAAGGCGAAATCGGTTTCCCAAAGCGTCGCCGAATAGCCCGGCACGCCCGTATGCGTGTCGGCCATCACCAGCGGGACCTGCTCGGCCGATTTCTGCACCAGTCCGCCGGGTTTGTCCGGGAAGTCGAACGTGCCTTTTACCACCACGACGATCCACTCGTGGCCGGCCTTGTCCAAGCCCATGGTGAATTGGTGCGGATAACCCATCTGGTTCCAGATCTGCATCAGCTGGTCTCCCAACTGGTGGCAAAGATCTTCTCCAGCGTCGCTTGCGGAGCTTGCGAATCAATATCGAAAATGTCGGAGTGCGCGGTCCACATCACCATATCGCTGATGACCTCTTCGCCCGGCTCGACAGGCGGCACCGGCAATGCGGCCAATGCTGTATCCAGCTCGTCGGGCGTCAGCTCGCCATGCTGGGCAGCTATGGCAGCCTCTTCGATCCTGGCAAACCACGCATCAGCGCGAGCCAGCTGAACGGCCGCGTCAGGAAGCTGCGCGACGACGCTCAAAGGGAACTGCCTGCCGACCCTGTCGGCACTCTGCAAAATGATGCCTGCCGATGCGCCGAAGCAAGCCGGGCCGGCCAGGAAGCGCAGAGCGGTGGTGCGTGGCCAGGATTCCATGCCCATCAGCGGCACGATGTGCTGCGCCAGCCAGCGGTCCCAGATGCGCACAAAATCCCCCGGCAGCCGCCGCGTGACGAAATCGCCGGTGGCAGGCATTTTTCCGTAAAAGCCAGGCAGGATCATATCTGCGGCGGACATGAGAACTTCTTGAACATCTGCAAATTGTAGGGATTTTCGACGCTTGCCGCCTTAAGCTCGAAATCGGCGTACATGCCTTGCGTCCCCAATCGCAAGCTATAGACATCGGACAGCGAGGTGCCGGTGAATCGGCCGCTGCGCAGCATCCTCAGCCACGCCCAGCTGCCTGTTTCGTTCAACATGACTTCGGGCGAGCCGTCGATCGGCTGGAAGGCGAGCGAGATGACTCCGGTACCGTCCTTGCCGGGCCAGGTCATCGGTTGCGGTCGCGTTGCGTTGTTGTAGTAGACGAGGTTCTGGCCATCGAGATTGAGCGTAACGCGGGTGACGTTGGGAGACAGATCCTTGGGTTCGAGCGTGAAGCTCATCACCGGGCCCGTACCGCCTGGAAAGAGATCGTCCCGGATCCGCCTGGCCTGTTCGAACGCCGCCAGAGCCGCCGGGTCGAGGCCGAAGTCGGCGCGCCATTTCCATGGCTGACTGGCGGTGTCGACATAGCTGATCAGGTGATCGTTGATGAAGGCGTCGATCATCCCGGCCGGCCCGAACAGGCGGGCGAAATCGCGGACATTGACGTCCACCGCGCTTTCGGGGCTGAACGGATAGCGGTCGTTGAGCGCCGCCTGGCAGAACGGCAGAATGTCGGCGCGCCAGATGGCGTTAAGCTCCGAGGTGACCGCCTTCTGTGTCAGGCCGCTGGTGTCGCCGGCGATGCCGCCGAGCCAGTCGTCGACCGGATCGGGCAGGATCTGCGCTTGCCTGGCCACCGCTCCCGTCAGTTCGGCGAGGCCGCCCTGTTTCTTGATGGCGTCCTGGGGGTCGGGATTGGCGGTGACCGTCTGCAGCACGTTCGAAAGTGCCGTCAGCGCCACCACCGCGGCGTCGAGTGCCGGCGGCTGTCCGTCGACCTCGGCGATAGCGCCCTTGAGCGGCTTGAAGTGTTCGGCCACCAGATTGCCGGTAAGATCCACCTCGTCGGCGGAACCCGCGCGTGGCAGCAGTTTTGCCCCTGTCTTCACGATCTTTCCCAGCTTCCCCAGCTTGCCGAGCAGTTTCGAGCCGCCCTTGGCTGCTGCCTTGTTGTCGGCTGGTGCTTCATCGGATCGGGTAAGCTCGGTCTCCTGAACGACCGCCGTAAGCAGGCGCTTCAGCGCGGAATCGGCACTCGAAAGGTCCTTGAGGTTCTCGCTGGCGACATTCAGGTCGGCCAATGGCGCGAGCCTGATATCGCGCAGGATGCTGTCCCATTGTGCGATGTAGTCTTCGTAATAGAGTTTTAGAATGTCCTCGGACAGCGCCGAGACGGAGGTTTCGGAATTTTCCGAACAGCCTCCGGCGAAGACCGCGCGATCCAGCGCCGCCTGGGCGGCGACATCCTCGATCCGGTCGAGAATGGCATCGTGGAAGCCGGAATAGGTGAACGCGCCTAAAATGCCGACGCGCAGCGTCTTGTCGGAACGCCGTGCAAAGACCTTGGCGCCGTTGGGACCGGCGAAATTCGCCGGGATCCATTCCTTGAGGCCGGCCACCGCCGGATCGGCCAGCAACTGCCTGTAGGCACGCGCCGGCAGCGAAATCGTGCAAACTGTTTTCAGCGCCTCGGCAACCAGCGCCTGATCAGGGGCGACGTAGCTGTCGTCGACCGCCATGCGACGGATCGCGGCAAGCTGGTGCTCTTCCGCGTCGGCGGTCGGAAAGGGCGCCGCCGGTGCGAATTCAGGCAAATCATTGACCCACCAGTTCTGGACGAAATCGGCGTCCATCTGCGACAGGCCAGTCATCATGCGATAGGTCTTCAGCGCCCCCAGCATGAAATCCGGATCGCGGATCTGCCGCCACATGGTCGCCTCGAGCAAAGCGACCATATGCGGCTCGAGAACATTGCGCAGAGCGTGGTCGTAAGTGTCGGCCTGCGCCCGCAGCAGCTCCGCCGATGCCGATGGTCCCAGCAGGTCCTGGGCACTGCTCGGCGGTGCCGTTCGGGCATTTGCGACCTCGGCCATCGCATTGAGCGCGCTGTCGATGGCGGGCTGCTCCACCGATGCCGGGCTCGCGGCTGCCGCGGTCAGCGGCGCCTGCAGCGCCTCGAACTGGCCCGCCTGCGCTGTGATCGCATTGCGGTTGTCATAGTAGGACCAGGTGAACATCGCACCGGCCAGCAAGGCCACGGCGGCACAGGCTGCCGCGGCGCCACGCCAGATCCAGGCGCGGCGGCGCTGCGCCAGCGGATCGAACGTTCCCAGGCCGGCCTCCCTGAAGATGACCTCGGTCAGCAGGTTCTTCAGGAAAAAGCTGCGTTTTTCAACGCGCGGCGCCGGCATGGCCCGCCGCGGCGGAAGCCCGAAGGATGAAGACAGCGCCGCGGTCAGCCGGTCTATGGGCGCCCCTTCCTGGGTCGCCGACGTCAGATAGAGGCCGCGCAGCCAGGCGGCTTCTTCGTACCGGCTTTCGCCGAACATCGCCTCGACCAGCACCTGGATAGGCTCGGACAGGCTCGTGAGCTGGGCGGGAAATCTGAAAATCTCGGCGCGGGCGGCTAGTTTGTCCTCGTCCTCCAGGCGTGGCACCAACCGCCGCTCGAGTTCCGTCGCAAGGGTGGCGATTTCCCGCTCTATGGTCTTTGCGTCGACGCGCGCATCCAGCGCGAAGGTCGTCCCCCACACCTGCTCGCGCGAGGCCGTCGACAGGCCGCCGAAGAAAGCCTCGAAACCCTTGATCAGATCGGCCTTCGTCAGCATCAGATAGACTGGAAGACGGATTTCGAGCCGGTCGTTGAGCTCTGCCAGGCGCCGACGGATCTTGCGGCCATGAGCCTTGATGGCTTCGTCGCCCTCTGAAAGCGCGTCGATCGAAAGCGCGACGATTACGCCGTTGAGGGCACGGCGGCCGCGATGCTTTTTCAGCAGGTCGAGGAAGCCCAGCCATTCCGCTGCATCGACGTCCGGCTGGCTCTCCTGCTGCACATAGCGGCCCGCAGTGTCGATCAGAACCGCGTTCTCAGAGAAAAACCAGTCGCAGTTGCGCGTACCGCCAACCCCCTGCAGATCGTCGGTGAGATCGATCGGAAAGTTCAGGCCCGACTGGCGCAAAGCCGTGGTCTTGCCGGTGGCCGGCGGCCCAACGATCACGTACCAGGGCATCTCGCGCAGGAACTTGCGTCCGCCCAGTTTGCGGCGCTTCAGTTCGGCCATCACCTCGGCGAACTTGGCACCGACGGCAGCGACGTTCTCTTCGCCGGGGCTCAGCGGTTTCTCCACCGCTGGCGCAGCGATTTCGGCGACGAACATGCGGTTGGCTCGGATCGCCCGGCGCTGCGCGACGATCAGCCAGATCAGCCAGAAGATGACCAGCAGCGCAATGATGACGATGCGCACATTTTCCGAGGCGAAGGGTTCGTAAGCACCGACCCTGACGATCGGGCCGAACACCCAGATAACCAGAGAAAGCAGCGTGATGCCGATCAGCGTCCACAGCCAGCGCGATGTCAGAACCGCCCAGAGGAAGCGCAGGATGAACATCTCACAGCCTCTTTTCGACCAGCACCTCGACGCGGCGGTTCAAGGCCCGTCCCGCGCGGGTGCTGTCGTCGGCCACTGGATCGGTAGCTGCACGTCCTTCGAAGCGAATGCGGTCCTGCGGCACACCGTTCTGGACCAACATCTCGGCAATGGTTGCTGCGCGCGCTTCGGACAACCGCTGGTTGGTGGAAAGCGGATTGGACCGTTGCAAAGGAACACTGTCGGTATGGCCGACCACCGTGATGTTTCCGATCAGTTCCTGATTGGCGAGGATCACTTTGGCGATTGAACCGATCAGCGGTTCGAAACCTTCCGTCAGTGTCGGCCGCGACGACTGGAACAGTTCGGGGTTGGAGGCCTGAATGATCAGCCTGGCCAGCGAAACGCTCTCGGTGCCGCTTAGCGCGGCTCTGAGATTTGCCGGCGCTCCGGCCTGAAACTCCGGCACTAGCGCGAAATCCACTGCCTCTGGCGGCGGCGCGTCGACCTGTGGCGATGTGCGGCTGATATCGCCGCGGGTTGGCGGCGGCAAAGCACGAACCAGCGTGGAAAGCTCGACCGCCTGACTGCTCAGTCCCATCGACAGCCCGAGATAGATTGCAGTGGCGAGAACCGCCGCACCGAGCCCCATCACCCAGATCGGTACGATGAAACGCTGCGGCTCGTCGGATGCGATCACGCCTTTCCAGTTCGGCGACAGCGGCGCGCCGTCGGCATCGGCATCGCGCAGAAAGCGCGCCGCAGCAACGCGAACGGCATTGAGCGAGCGGTCGCCCGACCGGCCTGGAACACGATATTTGCCGCGGAAGCCGAGCGCCAGGCAATGATATTGCAGTTCGAGCAATTCGCGATCCCGGTTCGGATGCCGCTCCAGTTCGTCGAGACGCGTGAAGAACTGCGTGCCGGCATCGACATCGCCTCGCAGCATCACCACAAGCGGCTGGCGCGGCCATGCGCTGGCACCGCCCCATGGCGTGTTCAAGGCCAGATCATCAAGCAATGCCGCCACCACCCAGGCTGCCTGGTCGGCGCGCTCCAGAGAGGACCCCGCCGCCATTGCCGCGTCACGTGCCCGAACCAGTTCGTCGAGCAACCGGGTGCGCAACGCTTCCGGGTTTTCCGGCGGCAGCGCGCTTTCAAGCTCGGGCGCGAACTCGAGCAAGGGTGCGAATGCGTTGACAAGCGTGTTGGGATGCGTACGCGACCGTTTGATTGGCGCGCCCGACAAGAGTGGCGTCATCGGTCGCGGCATCGGCGCGCCGGTCAGTCGTATGCGAGTGCGTTCGCGATCCTCCGACAGTCCGAAAGGATCATCCCGGCTCATCATCTCACCTGTTTACCGAATAGCAGTCGACCTGCGGCTCGCTCGGCAGTACACCCGACACGCCGATGACGAAGCCAGGGGCATCGAGCAGCGAGGCCCAGTGCTCGCTTTTCTGATCCAGCTCAAGGCACAGCCGATCGCCATCGTAGGGGATTTCGCGGGGCTGGGAATGAAGCGGTTTCAGCGGAATGCCGGGTAGACGGGATTTCCACAGGCCCTCGAACTGATCGGCCGAACCGACAGTCGCCTGGTTCACGAAAATCTTGCGCAAGGCGTCTTCCGACAGCTCGGAGCCGACCCGGATGACGATCCGGCTGGCCACCAGCAGCTTCGGGTTGTCGATGCGGATTTTCCAGACGTTGGTCGAATGCCGCATGACGGGCAGTGCGCGTGACTTAGGCTCGATGTAACGCAAACTCAGGATGAGTGAGCGCAAGGCGTCCGCCAGCGCCGAATAGGCGGGGCCGGGCGCCATGTGATCGTAGGCCGGCAACTCGCTCAGCCGCCGCGCGCTCGACCCGTAGGTCGCCATTGAACCGGCAAGACCGGCAAGCTCCAGGTATAGCTCGGCCGGATGGAAAACATCCTGCGCCAGCATGTGGGCCAGCCGCGGACGCGCCGCATTGGCGAGATTGAGCATCAACAGGTCTTCGACGCTGCGCCCTGGCCCGCCCATGACCATTTTGCCATGCGCCTCGGCGATTTGGTCGAGGCCGGTGACAACTTCCAGAAGCAACTGCCGGTACCAGGCCACCGCTCCGGTAACCAGTGTCGGCGGCAGGAACGTCTCGTCCAGCGAGACGCCGCCGTCGGCTCGAACCCCTTTGATATCGGCTATCGGCAGGGCGGTGTAGCCGCCAACCGATTTTCCGGGTGCAAGCAGCAGCGCCTGCGGACGGGCGATTTCGATTTCTTCGGGATCCGAACCGCCCTGGACGGCGTCGCGGACGGAAACGATGCGCCCATGATAGCGCGCGCCGGTGGATGCGGCGTGCGCCGGATCGAAGCCGACACCGCCGGCAGGCTCGAGCGGCAGGGCGACCAGCACCGGTCCGGCGCCCGTATCGGCAGTAACCGGCAGCGGTCGTGGCGCGTCCATCAGGTCAGGGATGGAGAAGGGGGTTCCATCCGGAAAGATGCCTCGTGCCGACAGGATCGAGACCTGGCCGGCATCAAGCATTGCCTGGTCCAGCGTCAGGTGCTGAAAGCCGAACGTATGGAGCTGCCCGGCCTGCAACGCGCCGCGCACAGTCGCCTCGAAAAAGCGATCCTGCTGCTGAAAATGCTGGGTCCGGAGAAACAGGCCTTCGGACCACAGCACCCTGTTTGCATCGCTCATGCCGCTACTTCCTGCATTGAGCACCCCTTGCCTTGGCCGCTAGGCGGAAATGCCGCCGCTGCCAAGCGTGACGTTGACGGTTACTTTTGACCCCGGCGACACCGACTTGGTTGTACGCCAGTTCCGGCCGCCAGGCTCGCGAACGAGGGCAACAAAGCCCAGCGCAGCCGCGTCCGGCTCGACCGTGATGGTTTTGGATGCGGTTTTTCCAGGTCCGATGGAGATCTGGTCGGATCCAATGAGATCGCCTGCGAGTGCGGAGCCGGCATCCCCCTGCAGCGCGAAATAATCGGCCGAGTTGAATTTACCGGTGCTGCGCAGCCGCATCACGAGGACCGTCACGGGCCGGTCGCCGCCACCTGGTCCGGGGTTCATGCCGGCCGCGCCGGTCAGGTTGACGGTGACCGCGGATGGTTTTGGCGGACCGCTCTGGCAAGCCGCAAGCAGCCCGGTTGCGCCCAGGGCAACGACAAATTCGCGGCGATCGATCATTTTTCACTCCTCCTCATATGCATCCCGAAAATCAGCGCCGATTTCGCCGAGGAAGCTCGATTCCGCACTCTGGGCGATTTCACGATGGCGTTTCTGGTACAGCTCCCACAGCTTGGCGCTGCGCCCGCCCGAAAGCAGGGTGCCGATCGCGGAACTCGATTTGAGCTCTTCCTCGATCGCTGCCGGGTCAAAACGGTCAATCATTCGCCGCAAGGCGGACTGCACGCCTCGCCAGGCGCGCACGTGATGTTGCGCGAGATCGCGGACCGCGTCGGCGATTGCCGCTTCACCGGCCAGAAATCCGGGGCTGCGCTCCGCGATGATGGTCACGATGGCGTCGTCGACCGTCGGCAGAAACTTGAGCGGATTGACTTCAGATGCCCCCACCACCGTCTGGGCGACGCGAGCGTTTCCCTTTTCCTCGGCTCGCTTGCGCAGCAGCTGCATCAGGCCTTCCATCATGAGCCGATACTCGCGACCGAACTTCTCCATTTCCGCGACGCTGTCGCGTCCGGGAAAATCGGCTTCCTCGATGCCCATGCCACGCAAGAACGCGGTGCGAAGGGCCGTGTTCGCCTGTTGCGCCGCTGCCAGGGAGGGGGCGGGTTTGGGCGCAGCGCCGGCACGTGGCGGAGGCGGGATATCTGCCGCCTGGCCGGGCAAGTCCCATGGATTGCCCGGCTGCGGGCTTTCGGCGACATGTTTGCGGTGACCGGTCGAGCCGGCGCCGTTCCTCAAATCGGGCGATGCGGCCGGTCCGAAACCGAAATCGTCATCGAATGATCTTCTTGGAGCGGACTGGCCTGGAACGGGCTCGGTTGCACCGGAGGGCGTCGGATCGAAGTTGAAGGGGTCTGCGGGATCCGGCGCACCACGCGGTTCGGGATAGGCGCCGTTCGGCGCGGGCGTTGCTACCGGGTCGAGGCTGAACGGGTCGTCGAAGGCCGGCGAACTGCGCTGGTTGGCGCGCTCGAATGCTCCTGGAATCGGCTGCTCGAACGGGTTCGGCAGATCGGCCGGACGCGGTCGTTGCGGCTCTTCTTCGACCGTGGCTGAAAAGAAATCATCGCGGCCGATGCTTACCGGCGCTCGTGATGCCGGCGGCGACGGTTCCGCGAACGATTGGCTGGCTGCCGGTGCTTGAGCGGCCGGCGTCTGCAGATCGACGCATACGATGTAGTCGCCCAGCCTCAGCCGCATGCCGTTCTGAAGACGGACCGAGGTGCCCGCGCCGAGCGGGCTGTCGGAGTCGTTTATGAACAAGCCGCTGCTTGACGTGTCGGTGACGAAATACCCATCCCGCCCGCCGGTGATCCTGCAATGGGCGCGTGAAACGAACATGTCGGGATCGTCGATCTGCCAGCCCGCGTCCGCGCTGCGGCCGATCACCAGTTCACCCTCGTCCAGCCGGGTCTGCCGTACCGCCTGGGTGCGTGGCCCGTGCTCCAGCGTCAGCAGCAGACTCATGCCGCGACCCCCGCCATTTCCGGCCGCCATCCGACGATTGTCCGCAGCCGCATGTCGTCAGCATCGCCCCTTTCAGCGGGCCGCGCAAGCCAGATGGTTCGGCCGAGCTGTACCGCTCCGATACGGGGCGGCGGCACCGCTTCACGCGCGAGCACGATCCGCAGATCGACGTCGAGCGATTCCCCGACCATGTCGCGAACCGCCTGCTTGAACATCTTCAGACGTTGACCGCCCGGCAGGAACGCCTTGAACTCCTCATACCCGAGTGGGCCGACGCGGAGTTCGATCCTGCTTTGGCGGCTGAAAACGCGCGGGCCGATCGTCGCCCCGCGACCCAGCACTGCGTAAGCTTGGGCAAGTCGGGTCTGGAGCGTCGCCGGTATGGTCATCCAGGCGGCAACGAACTCCTTGATCTGGACCGGCACCTTGAACGCTTCCGCCAGGAACAGCGTCAGCCGCTCCGGACCGTCGACCTGGGTGGCGAGCGACGCCGCCTGGCGAAGCTTCACGGCGTCGAGATCGGGATTGTGGGTGCCGGGAAGTCCGATTCCCGCCATGGCTTCAAGCATGGCTCTTACCCGGCCGCCGACCGCACGTTCGACCTGTACCGCCGGATGCGCGTCGGCCCAGGCCCGATAGTACAGGGCGATCATGCGGTGCTGGAGAATATTGACGAAGTCCACGAACGTCGTGTCGCTGGTCTGCCGTGCGTCAGCGCCGGTGAACCAGCGCTGCGACAGACGATCGAGCACCCAACGTGTCAAATGAAGCGGCATCGGGCCTTCCGGTCCCATCAGCCCGAGATTTGCAACGGTAACCCGGGCCGGCGTCTTGTCCTTCGCTTGGCGGAACGCAACCACGTCCTTGGCGGAAAAGCTAAGACGCACATGCTGCCCGAGCCTTGCCGGCTCGCGATCCGCGTGGCCGGAATAGCCGAACAGCCCGCCCCTGTGTTCGAGCCGGCGCAACAGTTCGAAAAAATCGAATGTATCATCCAGCTCTTCGACCCGGTCCAGGTCGAATTTGTCTAGATCAGGTAGCGATTGCCGGGCGTCATCGGCCATGGCACATCCTCCTGCTTCTGCAGCAGCCGCGTGCGGGTCCGCACAAAGCCGTTTATTCCGGCGTGACGGGCAAACAGCCGTGCAAGCAAGGCTGAAAGCAGCAATGTGCTTTGCCCAGCCAGCACCGACTGGTCCACATGCAGCGTCACTTCCGTGCCCCGTCCGAAGCACATCGGCCCATCGATCTGCAGCCGTTCGATGACGGACCGCGAGTCGATGCGAACGATCGAGTGCACATTGCGGGCGAGGCTAGGATCCCCCCGGTCGGCGTAAAGATCGAGCAGCGCATGCAGCGGATCGATACCGCGGCCTTCCTTGGCAAGGCTGAGAAAGTTGAGCGCCAGCTGCGCCACCAGCCGCCAGGCGAGATTGTCGGCTCGGGATTCGCCTTCGGGGCCTGCCGGCAGCGCGGCCGGGATAGCCGGCTGGGGCGGGCGCAACGCACCGAGAAGCCGGACCGTTTCGACCGGATCGCCTGCCTCCAGCGTCAACGTAGGGTTGTCGTCGAGGATCGGCAGATCGCGGTTGGTGCAAAGCGCCATGATGTCGAGACGCTTCAGCGGCCGGTTCGCCGGGCTTCCGACCGGCCGTGAAACCGATAGGAAAACGTCGTCTCCGGTGTATGAGGTGCGGGTCAGCCCGTCGCGCCGTTCATCTTCGGTGGCCCGGCGAGGCCGCCGTTCGGTGGAATAGACCCAGCCATTGCTGCGGTTTTGCCCCAGGCTGAAGAGCTCCGGAATTTCGGCGTCGGGACCCTCGGCGTCGGCGTCCTCGACGTGGGTCACCCGATAGATTTCGAAGTCCCGCGCCCGCGTGCGATCGGCATGCAGCACTTGCCGCGTTCTGCGCGGATCAAGCTCGATGACGTTGCAGTCACGCTCGAAGAGGTTGATGATCGGCGTCGCAAAGAGCTCGAAATCCGCCGGCGTCACATCGGCAAGTTCGGGTACCGGACGCCGGAACATGAAGATGATCTCGACCCCGGCCTCGCATCGGCGCACGACCGATTGCAGTCCTGAAACCCGCACGTAGTGAAAGCGCTCGGGCATCATGAAATATTCGCGCAGCAGACGGTACCCTTCGAATGTCGGCCGGGTACGAGGCATCAACGCCTCGTCGTCGCTGATGCCGACCATTTCGGGTCCCGGCAAAGGCGATAGCGGATTGGCCTTGCCCTCCGCTCGTGCACCAATGGCCGAGCAGGCGCCGAAAATCGCGTCGAACAGCAAAGGCGCCTTGGTGCGCCCGGCAAAATAAAGATCAAGCCGGTCGAGCGCCAGTTCGTTGAGCTTGCCTTTTCCGGCCCGACCCAGCGTGATACGCAGCGCCGCCTCGCCGCCGACACCGCCGATTGGTGTTATGCCGGCCGCCGCCAACCCGCTGCGATCCTGGAAATAGCTGACCGACGTGATCGTTATCGGCCATAGCGTCGTTTCCTGCGCGGTGGTGAATGTGCAGCGCGTCGATAGGCCGGGTTGCAGACTGGACACCAGCCGGGTGTTCCGCTTGACGACATGGCCGGCAATCATCGACTGGACCTGCTGGCCCGGTTTCAACACTGCCATCGCCGTTGCCGGCGCCGGCGTAACCAGATCGGGATAGAGGACATCCAGGACGCTGCGTGAAAACCGCGAACGCTCGGCATCGACTTTCAACCGGGTGCGCGCAGCGAGGAAAGCGACGCCGTCAAGCAGCCGCTCCACATACGGATCCGGGCAGGGGACCGTATCCAGCGAAAGATTGCGCGCCACCGCCGGATGCATGTCGGCAAATTCCGCCGCGAGTCCGCGGATGTGGGTCAGTTCCTCCTCGTAATATTCTACGAAGACCCGATCCATCTCAGCTTTCCCTGAATTCGGTCCGCGCCAAGCCGTTATCGAGATTGATCGTGGTGCGCAGGCGCATGCGTTCCGGCGTCGGCGTCATGATCAGCACGGCGTCTATCTCGATCTTCAGGCCCACACTTTTGTCACCAAGGGTCACCGTTACCTTTGTTGCGCTTTCCTTGAGACGGGGCTCGAACGTGGCAAGGACCGAGCGGATCTCGCGCGCCAGGGTCTCGCGATCAAAGTCGCGGGACGAACGGCCCGAAAAGGAAGGCACGCCGTAGTTGACCACACTTCGGCGCACCTCCGGAAAATCGGCCAGCGACGGCGGATTGTCTGCGGCCTGTTCGCTTTCGAAATCGGAAAGAAGCGGAACAGCTTCGAAACGCTCGGTGTTGAACAAGGCCTCGATGTCGCGCCGCACCGCCTCCCTGAGGACGCGGGCCGATACGACCACGCCACGGCTTTCGATCTCCGCGCGGTGTTGGGTCTGAAAGGCCAGGCGCTGCAGACGCCGCTTCTGATCGGATGTCAGCTCCGCGTCGGCATCGATAAGCCGCGTGCTGCCCGCAAGCAGGGTATCCAGCCGGTCCACACCAAGCTCGTCCTGCAAGGTCTGGCGCAGCCCGTCTATCTCGGAGGTCACGCCCGGCAGGTCGTTGACGAGGCGGTCCCAAAGAGAGGGCTGGACCGCCTCGCGTTTCGCTCGCGAACTGCCGGTGACCTGTAGCTTGTCGGCGCCGGGTCGCCGCGCCTCACTTGCCGACATAGACATCCATTTCGATTTCGTCATCCTTGTCATAGACGAACTTGATCTTCTTGTAGGCGAAGCTGACCTCCTCCTCGATCAGGTCTTCCTCGTCTTCGGCCTGCGACATGTCGTATTCCATGATCGAGGCGTCGGTCAGGGTGACGACCAGGTAGTCGCTGGTCTCGCCATCGATGGTCCGGCGGGCGGAGAACACAACTTCGTCCAGCGCCTTGTTGTCGAACAGCGCCTTTTTCAGATAGGGGGAGGACTTGTCATAATGCTTGGTGAACTTGATCATGCCCAGGGACACACGACCGCGGCGTGAGAGCGAATTCGGATCGTACGGCGCGATTATCTTGTAATCGACCCCATGGACTTCGATTTCATCCTCGTGGCCGTCTCGAACGCTTGGACCTTTGATATCCGGAACCTTTAGAAAACCATCAATCTTCACTGGCATTGTCTTTCTCCACCGCTTTTAAACAGAACAAGGTGTGGTTGCTGCGAATCAAGTCTTCACGGACGGTAGTTCCGACACCAGCCTGAGCGAGGCGTTGATGCCTTCCAGCTGGTAGTGCGGGCGCAGATAGAAGCGGGCATTATAATAGCCCGGCCGCCCCTCCACGCTGTCGACCTGGACCTCGGCCGCGGCAAGCGGGCGCTTGGCGCGCGCCTTGTCGTCGGCGAAGGCCGGGTTGGCCAGCACGTAGCGGTTGATCCACTCGGTCAACCAGATCTGCATGTCGGAGCGTTCCTTGAACGATCCGATCTTGTCGCGCGCAATGGCCTTGAGGTAGTGCGCAAAGCGCGAAACCGGGAAAAGATAGGGCAGGTTGGCGCTCAGCCGTTCATTTGACTGGGCGTCGGGGTCGACCAGCCGCCCGGCACGTGTCTCGTCGTCCTGCAGCGAATGCGCACCGATAAAGGCTGCGAGATCGGTGTTCTTGCGGTGCAGGATAGGCATCAGGCCGAGCTTGGCCAGTTCCGCCTCGCGCCGGTCGTCGATGGCGACTTCCGTCGGGCATTTCATCGCCACCGATCCGTCGTCGGTGGGGAAGGAGTGCACCGGCAGGTTGATGACCGTGCCGCCGTTCTCGACGCCGCGGATCTGCGTGCCCCAGCCATAGAGCTTGTGACTGCGGTTTATGTTGACGCCCATCGGGAAGGCGGCGTTCATCCAGACATATTTGTTGTGATCGGCCTGCACTTCTTCCTCGAAAGTGAAGCCCTTCACCGGAACGGTTTCCGAGCCATACGGCAGTCGCGCCAGAACACGTGGCATGGTCAGGCCGATGTAGCGCGCGTCCTCGCTCTCGCGCAGCGATTGCCACGAGGCATAGGCCGGGTTCGAGACGATCATCTGCAGGTCCTGCGGGTTCGGCAGTTCCTGCCAGCTATCCATGCGGAACAGCCGCGGGTCGGCGGCTGCGATGAACGGCGTATGCGCGGAGGCGCAGATGCCCGAGATGTTGCGCAACAGGCCGACGTCGCGCGGATGGTTCGAGAATTCGTAGGCGCCGATCAGGCAGCCGATCGGCTCGCCACCCAGCATCGAATACTCGTCCGTATAGACCTTCTTGAAGATCGGGCTTTGATCCCACATCTGGCCTTCATAGTCTTCAAGCGTGTCGGCAAGCTGAACTTTGGAAATGTTCATCACCCGGATCTTCAGCTTCTGATCCGTCTCGGTATTGTTGACGAGATACCAGAGGCCGCGCCATGTGCCTTCCATTTCGCGCACTTCCGGCGCATGCAGGATCTCGTTCACCTGGGTCGTCAGCATCTTGTCGATGCCTGATATCAGCGACTTGATCGACTTGATCGCGTTGGACGAGATGGTCGTGGTATCGGAGCGGGACTGCGCCGCCAGCGCGAGATTACGGACGAGTTGCTGCAGCTTCTCGCTGTCGTCCTTCTTGACCTTGAAATCCTTCTCGAGGAGCCCGCTGAATTCTCCGAGGTCGATGGCTTCCGCCTCAGCGGCGACGGCTGCGGTTTTTTGTTGTTCGGCCATGATTTACTCCTGAACCTTGTCGTCGTCGGATAATGCCTGGTTGGCGATCTTGCCGAGAAGCGGCTCGTTGTTCAGAAGTTGCGCGATGCGCTTTTCGGCGTCGACACGGCCGTCCATGAAACCGAGCAGCTCCTCGAGCTGACGACGCATCTTGAGGATCTCGGCCAATTGCGGGACTTGCTCGGCGATCTTGTCCGGGGCGAAATCGCCCATTTTGGTGAAGGTGAGATCGAGTGCAAGCTCTTCGTCCCGCTCGGCGCCCTCAGCCTGAGGCAACGTATTCTTCACACGGGCTTTGACGCGCGGCCCGAGCGCCTCCATGAAACGGGGGAAGCGGTTGGCGTCGGTCTCGACAAAGGAGCGGTCCAGTACCGATTTCATCGCTTCCCTGGTCTGTGAAGCGCCGGAAAGGTCGGCCATCACGCCCATGACGAACGGCAATTCGATCGTCGTCGGGCTGCCGTAGGTTTCCACGTCATAGGCGATCTGCACGCGCGGTGCGCGATTTCGTTCGATGACCTTCGCTTTACTTTCGGCTGCCATGGCTTGTTACCTTTCATCCTTCTGAGCCGTCTTCTTGGCATCGGGAACGCCGGCAAGAAGCCGGAATTCCTTCAGCCCCGACGGGGCGAGATCTTCCATCAGTTCAACAAAATCCATATGCACCATCCGGCGCACGCGGCGGGCAAGGTGCGGGATCGGGCTCGACGGTTCGGTGCGGTCATAGAAGGCGACGACGAGGTCGAGGCATTTCACGACGTCGTCGCGCGAGGAAATCCGATCAGGGAGCCCCGTGCTCGGTTCCGCGTAACTTGCCATACTTGCCATCGTATCGGCTCCATTACCGTTTCGAACAGGCGTTGCTGGTTCTGCAGGCGCCGAAACAGGCTTTGCGGCGCCATTCGCGGTGGCGCCGGCGGCCGAGTTTCGTTCGAGGGTCGTCAGCAAACGCTGCAGAAACCGCTTTAATTCTGGAACGGTGGCGCCGCTGCCCTCGATGCGGGCATTGAGGGCGGTCTCCACCGCCTCGAGCGCCGCGATCGCGGCGCGCGCATTGGCAAAGAGCGACGTCATCTCCGCGCCGGCCTGATCGATCTGTGCGACGCATGCGCTGCGCACCCGGTTCACCAATTGGCTGTGCGCGCTCGCCAGAGCCGCCTTTTCGGTCGCGTTCAGTCCCGAGGCCGCTTCCTGAAGCATGACACGCTCGTCGAGCGCGCCCTTCTCCAGATCCTCGCCGAGGATCGGGCCGATTGCACGCGGCGCGAAAAACGTCATTTTCCGCAAATCCTTGAGCAGGCCATCCTGACTGTTCTGGAGGTCAGTCAGCGCATTGATGCGGCGCAGTGCGGCGTCGCGCGGCGTAGCACCGGACCGCAGGGCCGGGTGCATGGTTGCCCAGTGCTGATCGAAGGTCTGCGCTATGAGGGTCAGGCCCTCAGCCAGCCCGGCCAGCCGATACTCGTTGGCCAGAGCACGCGTAACGATGACGAGGAGGCGCAGGTCCCGGCCGTGTGGACGCAGCTCTTCGGCCTTGGTGAGCACGGTGGACCAGTCGATCGGAACGGCAACTTCTAACTTGGCGTTCCCTTGATACTCGACCTTTTTCTGCTGTTCCGTCAGACGCTCCAGCTCATGAAAGGCTGGATCGTTGCGCAAATCTTCCCCTGACGGATTTTCACCGTCCAGCGGATTCAGCCAGAGTGCGAGATCAATCACACCAACCCCCAGCAAGCGGCCCTTGTGCCGTGCGTAACGCAACGTTACCACACCGCGACACTTTACCACAATTTAGTTGCTGCTCAATCTTAATGGGAGCTTGCAAGCCGGGTCCCGGAGCCCGAAATCGGTGGCGCGATTGTCGAACCCTGTATGTGAATCTATCGCAAAGAGGCGGGCATTATATGGCTGTTTGTAGCCGATGGCGTGGGCTTTTGCTGGGACGGAAGAAGTCGACTGAATCGAGCACCCGGTCGCCCCGTCCATAACGCTCTTTGTCAAGTCGCTGCTTATGTGGCAGTTTATTGGCTGGCAGATTGGAGGAGCAGGTTCGATGGAACAGCGCCGGTCGTCGCAGAGCTTCAAACGCAAGGAACTGGTCGGCAAGCTCAACCCTGTCTGTTTGCGCGCCTTCAAGGCTGCGGCAGACACCGCCAAACTGCGCGGCAATCCCTACGTCGAGCTCGTTCACTTCGTCGAGCAACTGGTGCTTTCCGAGCGCTCGGATGTTCAACTGATACTGGCAGACGCCGGGGTGGATGCGAGCCGGCTCACGGCCGATATGACCCGCGCCGTCGACAAGCTGCCTTATGGCGCCACTTCAATCGAGGAATTTTCCGATCATATCTTTCACGCCATCCAGGAAGCCTGGAGCCTGGCGGGGCTGGAATTCAGCGTCGAGGAAGTCCGCAGTGCGCATATTCTGCTCGCCTGCCTGAAGACGCCGGTGCTGGAAGGGCTGCTGTCAAAGATCAGCAGCGAATTCGACAAGATCGATGCGCAGGCCGTCATCGCGCGTTTCGCAGATGTCATGGAGGGTTCACTCGAAGCTGGCGCCTCGACTGCGGTTCCCGCCTCCGAAACACCGCGGCGGGCTCCGGGCGGGGATTCGGCGCTGGCGAAGTATGCAACCGACCTGACCCAGCGCGCCCTCGACGGCAAGATCGATCCGGTCGTCGGGCGCGATCCCGAGATCAGGCAGATCGTCGATATCCTGATGCGACGCCGGCAAAACAACCCAATCCTGACCGGCGAGGCCGGGGTCGGCAAAACCGCGGTCGTCGAGGGCTTTGCGTTGCGCATTGCCGAGGGCGACGTGCCGCCGACGCTGCAGGGCGTCAGCGTGCGCATGCTCGATGTCGGCCTGATGCAGGCGGGCGCAAGCGTAAAGGGCGAATTCGAAAAACGGCTGAAGGCGGTCATTGACGAGGTGCAATCCTCCGAAACGCCGGTCATCCTCTTCATTGACGAAGCGCACACCTTGATCGGCGCCGGCGGCGCGGCAGGAACCGGCGATGCCGCCAATCTGCTGAAGCCGGCGCTGGCGCGCGGTGAGCTTCGCACGATCGCGGCAACAACCTGGGCCGAGTACAAGCAGCATATCGAGAAGGATCCGGCGCTCACTCGCCGTTTCCAGGTCGTCAAGATAGACGAGCCGTCGGAAGCGGTGGCTGTCCTCATGCTGCGTGGCGTCGCCGGTGTCCTCGAGCAGCATCACAAGGTGCAGATACTCGATGAGGCGATCGAGGCGGCGGTCAGCCTGTCCCACCGCTACATCCCGGCGCGGCAACTGCCCGACAAGGCCGTGAGCCTGCTCGACACCGCCTGCGCCCGCGTCGCCATTTCGCAGCATGCCACCCCTGCCGAGGTGGAGGACATTATGCGCCGCCGCCAGGCGCTGGAGGTCGAGGGCGGCATCATCGGCCGCGAGGCAGCGATCGGCATCGACGTGGCCGACCGGCAAGCTCGGGTCGAAACGGGGCTTGCCGAGACCGAACTCACGCTTGCTGCCGCGCAGCAACGCTGGGATCGGGAAAAGGCGCTGGTTGGCGAGATACTCGAATTACGCGCCAGGCTGCGCGGCGAGGGTGTGCCGCTCGATGCGGTGGAGACTCCGGAGGTCGCCGAAACCGCAGGCGCCGACGTGCCCGAGATCGAAACGCCAGAGATCGAAACACCTGAAACCGATGCGGATCAAACGGCCACTGCCGGTTCTTCTCCACCCGATCCGGCTGCCGATCTCGCGCGGCTGCGGGAACTGATGGCTGAACTGGCGCAAGCGCAGGGCGAGACGCCGCTGATCCTGCCGTCGGTCGACCGCAACGCCGTGGCGGCCGTGGTACAGGACTGGACCGGCATCCCCACTGGCCGGATGCTGTCGAGCCAGACCGAAAAGGCACTGCGGCTTGCCGCCACTCTGTCCGAACGCGTAGTCGGTCAGGATCACGCCATGGAAATGATTGCCAAGCGCGTGCAGACCAGCCGGGCCGGGCTCGGCGCGCCCGAAAAACCGGTGGGGGTTTTTCTGCTCTGCGGTCCCTCGGGCGTCGGCAAGACCGAAACCGCGCTGGCCCTGGCCGAGACGCTCTATGGCGGCGAGCAGAACCTCATTTCGATCAATATGTCCGAATTCCAGGAGGCGCACACGGTCTCTACCTTGAAGGGCGCGCCGCCCGGATATGTCGGCTACGGCAAGGGCGGCATCCTGACCGAGGCGGTCCGGCGCAAGCCCTATTCGGTGATCCTGCTTGACGAGGTCGAGAAGGCGCATCCGGACGTGCATGAAATCTTCTTCCAGGTCTTTGACAAGGGGATGATGGACGACAGTGAAGGCCGGCGGATCGATTTCAAAAACACGCTGATCCTGCTCACCTCGAACGTTGGCTCCGAAGTCATCATGGACCGGACCAGTAGCGGCACCGTACGGGCGGGGCTCGACGATCTCGACACAGCGTTACGCGCCCCGCTGTTGAAGGTTTTTCCCGCGGCCTTCCTTGGCCGGGTGGTAACCATCCCCTACTACCCGCTCTCGGACACGATGATCGAGGCAATCACCCGCCATCAGTTCGCCAAGATCGCCCGCCGGCTGCGTTCAAGCAACGATGCCGAGTTGGTGATCGGTGACGGTGTCATGGATCTGGTCAAGGCCCGCTGCACCGAGATCGAATCCGGCGGGCGAATGATCGACGCCATTTTGACAAACACGCTTCTGCCGGAATTGAGCCGCGGCGTGCTGAACCGGTCGCTCGAGGGCGAAAAGATGACGAAGGTTACTGTCGGAGCTTCCGAAGGAGGTTTCACCTATTCCTTCGAATAGCTCAGCAGCAATTCTGTAGCTCCAGTGCTTGGTACCGGAGCCGTAGGACCGTCTGGAGTGGAGGGGGGCCATTTACTGAGCCGTCTCAAAACGCTGTCGCGAACCGTGTCTCACGCCGTACTATACTGACCAAGCCAACCTGCACTACTTCGCAGTTAGGGGAATTGCTTCACCGCTGCGGACACACAGCATGTTGACCTGCGGGAGTTGCCAGTCCGGATCAGAGCGACGAGTGTCTTTCACCCAGAGGATGGATCTGGAAGATTGTGCATCGTCATGCCGATCCGATAACGACGGCTCAGCCGGCCGATTCGGTATTCCGCCGATAGACGCGGTTGCGGTTTGGGAAAGCGGTTCGATCTCGCAAACCCTTGCTGCAGCGCGGGATGCCCAAGGTCTTCTCCCATTTCCCGTTGCCCTTTCCCGGCACACCAGCGAAGTCGCAGGCATTCCGTGCTCCGGCCAAAGCGGGCCCAAGGTGCATCAAAAAGGATGGAGGGTAGTATCGGCACCTCGAAATCCCGCATCTACAGGCCGCGCCCGATACCAAACTAGCCGCGAAGCCTGAGGAACAAGTCTCGCGCATTGAACAGGTCAGAGCGCACCAGCACAAAGAGAGCCGTACCATAGACAGAGGCTCCAAGGACAATTGCGCCAATAAGGAGCGTCTCCTGGGCGGCGTGCTCAGGCGCGCTGCGTAGCCACGCGCTGACGGCGCCGAACATCAGGAGGGCGGCGAGAGCCAGTCGTGGGAAGATCTCAAGGGGTCTCAGCACGTCGATACGCGCGATGCGCTGAGCGTAGAAGAGGAAGATTGGTAGGAGGACCAGGCTGCAGGCTACGAGCGCCACCATTGTCATCTCAAGGCTGATCTGCGCAGTGACGGACAACAGCATCGTTGCGACAACAGAGTAGGCTATGTTCAACTTCAGGATCAACCTGGAGTGACCCATTGCAAGGATCGTAAACGCGCAGAGGCTGTCAATCGTGCGTTGCAGGCCCAGCAGCATGAGAATCTGGACAGCGACGACCCCGCTGGCCCATTGCGGGCCGAAGATAAAGGGAACCGCGATCGGTGCGATCGCGGCAAATCCTATGAACGCAGGAAATCCCGCTATCCCGGCCATGCGGACGGTCGTGTTGAAGAAACGGTCGATCTTTTCGGGTTGATCTTGAATCCGTGCCACGGTGGGCATAGTGACAGCCATCAGCGGACTGAGGAATACTTGCACCAGAAGGTCGAGCGGACGACGGGCGAGAGCATAGACTCCGACCGCATGGGGGCCGAGGAACGTACCGAGTAGGACCTTTGGAATTTCCTCGTTCAAAAAACTCCAAAAAGTCTGGACGATAAGCGGGCCGCCAAATCCTAATAGGTCACGAACCTTTGCATAGGAGAAGGTCAGACCGGGCCGCCAAGAACTGCCAAGGAGAAGGACAGCGGTTTCCACAGCCGCTTTTGCAAGGTGCATCCAAATCATGCTCCATACGCCGAAACCGGCTATTGCCAAGACGATGCCGAGTGTGCCGCCGACGACGGTGCCGGCAAGTGTACGCAACGCGAACAAGCGGAACTCGAGTTGGCGCTTCAACACAGCCGCAGGTACCGACGAGAGGGCCTGAATTACGACGACCACGCTGCTCCAGCGGATGAGATCTTCGAGAATGGGCTGTCCGAACGCTGCAGCAATCAAACCGGCAGACATCCAGATGAGCCCGCTAATCACCGCGCCGGTCGCGGTGAGAAGCCAGAAAGCCGAGTCAAAGTGTAAGGGCTCAATTTTAGGATGCTGGATGAGTGCCTCCGGTATTCCGATCGTGACCGGAACAGCAAGAATGACGGGTACAACCATGGAGAGGGCGGCGAGGCCGAATGCTTCAGGTCCGAGATGCCTGGCCAATACGACAAAAACGGCAAACATGGCTGCTTGCCGACCCCATGTTTCGACTGCTGCCCAGGCTGCGCCGCTGACAATCTTCGCGCCGATCGATGTCATCGCACGTCTCTTTGCCCGTTGGCAGACAGGCCTGCGACTTTCGATCGCGCAGCCAAGGCTTTCCGTCTTCGTCTCACGGCTGCGCCGCTAGCGATCTGGGCTGGTCTACGTGAATAAAAAGGAGAGCCGTCGACCTCTCTCCAGCTATCGTTTGTCGAGCTGGAACCTCGCGAACGCAGAGCCGTCGCGGGACACGGACGGCGTTTCGCGTGCTTGCTCGTCATTCTATTCCACCCCCCACAAGCACCCATGGCTGAGGATACCGTGGTTGGAGAGGAAGGGTGGCTGCATCCAGTTCTTATTGGTCATAGGCAGCTCCTCTGGAGATCCTCTTTGTAGCGCAATCAAATTAGGCGGTGTTACGGCTGATATCCTGATGTCATCGCGGCGGGCGCGTTGCTGGGATTGGAATTCGTTCGAGTGCATCGTGCCAAACCTTACGCCGGAGCGTGGGAACGTAAACGTCCCCAAACGGCGTATGTCTGTTTGGTGCAGCCTGATTACCGATTGACCATCCCGCGTTCCACACGCCCACCCGCGCAGGCGATCAAGAAGCGGGCTTAGCAGCTGTCTCGGTCCGCTCGGCGGTGACCTTTCCAGGCTATATCCCTGCTCGACATCTCTTTCAGCGCACGCCAGTCACGCAGCGTGGCGTTTCACATCCCCGGGTTGCGGCGTGGACCGTCAAGCTGCCGTTCAAGGGAATGTAATCGCTGAACCAGCGCTTGATGTACTCGCCCTTGTATCCGAGCGCGATGGCAAAGTCGCGATGGCCGTAGCGGCGGTAGTGCATCATGATGTGCCACAGCATCGGCATCGGACCGATCTCGACCATCGGCTTGGGACGGCTCTCTGTTTCCTCGGCCAGCAGTGGCACAAATCCCCCGCGAGGATACCCACTTTCATAAAGTCTTCCCCGCCAGCAAACACGGGTCTCGAACGCCCGTGAGTTCTGTTACCATGGGCGATCCGCGTTCAACAACGCGAGCGAACGGATGATGGAAGCGCACCAATGTGGACCATTAGGCGGACCTTCAGCACCATGCTTGATAGTCAATTGCGACTGCGACTTAGGCCGTTTGAGATAGGCGACTGGTCAGCGTCGGCTGTCATTGTTGCGCCCCATCCGGATGACGAGACGCTGGGTTGCGGTGGCGTTGCGGCCAAAAAGATTGCCTCGGGCGCCCAGGTCCGTTTTGTTTTCGTCACCGATGGCGCCGCGTCTCATCGCCACCTTATGCATCCTGAAACCTTGCGGGCGACACGCGAGGCCGAAGCCATAGAAGCAGTTCATCGTCTGGGCGCATCATCCGAAAGTGTTACATTCTTACGCCTTCCAGACGGGGCGGCCAATCATCACGTTCATGAGATAACAGATGCGGTCGTGTCGATGCTCAACTCATGGCGGCCGCAGAGCGTTTTCGTGAACCATGCAAAGGATCCGACTTCCGATCATGTCGCCGTCAATGCAGCAGTTCGCGCGGCGCTTCGTGCCTATGGTCGCCCTGTCACGGTATTCGAGTATCCAGTCTGGTATTGGTACCATTGGCCATGGACAAGTCTGTGGGGCGATTTGCCGAATATGTGGCGTGTTACTTTGCGGCAGACGATCAAGACGGCGGCAGGGCTGCGGGCGCCGTCCACGCTCAATAGCCTCGCCTATGTTGGCGATGTTATCGGCGTAAAGCGTGAAGCGCTGGCGGCGCATGCGTCGCAGATGCAGCGCCTGGAGAACCAAGATGAATGGCGGACGCTGTCGGACTTGTCGGGGGGAGATTTCGTCGGGCGGTTGCTGGCCGACTACGAAATGTTCACACGCTACGAAATCAACATTTAGCATGTTCGGCCGCCTGATCGCGGTCCTGATGATCGGGTACACCCTCGCAAGTTGCGAGGCCGCTCAGGGACAGGGACCTGCCGAAGAAATTCTAGAGTCGGGTCTTGTTTTTGAACGCAAAGAGATTGCCCCCTATTCAGGAGACGTAAAGCTTGTTGGCGATATAGACGGCGATAGTCGACTAGATTTCGTTCTTGGCGGCTTCCCTGAGGATGCGATGTCTTGGTGGCGGTGGCCCGATCTGGTTCACACCGTAATCGCGAGGCCCCGCGTCGAGTTCACCACCGACGGCGTGCTTGCCGACATCGATGGGGACGGTGATCCCGACATCGTCACGGCCGATGGGCCCGATGCTGTCAATCTCGTCTGGTTCGAGAACCCGCGGCCGAATGGTAACCCGACCCACGGTCCCAGCTGGAAGCGTCGGGAAATCGGTGCAGTCGGCAGCTGGGGCAAAGACATCAAGGCGGCTGATTTCGACGGGGACGGCCTCGTTGATATCGTCGTTCGGGCGCCTGGCGAAGTGATGATTTTCTTCCAAGAAAGCCCCAGCTCCTGGACCCGCGTGGGCTTGTTCTTCTTCAACCTTGGCGAAGAGGGAATGGCAATCGGTGATATTGACGGCGATGCTGATGTCGATCTCGTCCTGCACGGAGTATGGGCGTCGAATCCAGGCGCAGCGGCAGCACGCGATGCAGCACTATGGCGCAGCTACGAGCTTGGTCCGTTCAATCCTGCATTCAAGGCGCTCGTCACCGACCTTGACCAGGACGGCCGCGCCGACATTCTGACTTCAAGTTCCGAGCACACTGACGACGTCGCCTGGTTCCAGCCGCTCGCCGGACCGACGGGCCGCTGGATCCGCCATGTCATTCAGCCTTCTGTCGCGGGCGCCCATACGCTGCAGGCAGCCGACATGGACGGAGACGGGGACAACGATGTCGTGGTCGGGCAGATGCATACGACCGAGGAGCGCAAACTCGCGATCCATTACAATATCGACGGGCGAGGAACGCGCTGGGCCCGTCAAGTGATCGACGATGTGGGTCTCCACAACGGCGTCGTCGCCGATGTCGACAGGGACGGCGATTTTGACATCTATGGGGCGAACTGGGTGGGCAACCCGCCTGTCAGAGTGTGGATCAATCGGCTGGATCCGCCTGCATCGGTCCGCCTCGACCGCTGGACCTATCATCGCATCACGAACGGGCACGTCCGCTCCTTTGGGATCGCTTTTTCCGCCATGGATGGTGATGATCTCACTGACATCATCTCGGGTCCGTTCTGGTACCGTCAACCGTCCGAAGCCTGGAACACAGAATGGGAACGGACCCCGCTTGCCGAGGGTGTGGACGCGGTCGCAGCCCTGGATCTCGATGGTGACGGGCGCGGGGAGGTCATAGCACAGCGCGGCGGAGGCAGGGCGCTGCACCTGGTGTGGCTCCATGCCGAGGACATTGAAGCGCGCCGCTTTGAAGAGCACGGGATCGGAGAGGTTCCCGCCGCCAGTCATGAGCTCGGCTCTCAGGGCCATGCGCTAGCCCAGGTCGTAAAAGGTGGGAAGCCGGAGCTGGCGGTCTCGAGTGGCGGTGGGGTTTTCTATTTTCAGAGTCCTGACGATCCAACAGTCGAGCCATGGCCGCGCACCCGCATCTGCGCCGAAGCGTCTGATGAAGGGATCGCATTCGCCGATATCGATGGCGACGGTCTACTTGACCTTGTCGCCACGACCGGCGATGCAAAGACGGTCGCATGGTGGCGCAATCCAGGTGACGGCTCGCCAGACTGGGAGCTTCGGCATGTTGGAAAAGTTCCTGAAATGGTCTATCCCGACCGCGTCGCGGCCGCCGATCTTGATGGCGATGGACGTGCGGACATCGTCGTGACCGAGGAAAATGGCAAAGCCGACAGCGCTAAGGCGTATTGGTGGCACAACCCCGGCGACAGCTCCTCCGACTGGGAGCAACACGAAATCACCTCGCGCGGTTCCCTTAATAGCCTTTCAGTGTCCGATATGACTGGGGACGGCAGGCCGGATCTTATCATGGGCGAGCATCGCGGCGCACTTCGCCTCTCGAGCTGGCATAATCTGGGTGGGGGACGGTTCATCGAGCAGCTGGTCGGCGAAGGGATGGAAAGCCATCTGGGAGCAAGGACGGTCGACCTCGACGGTGACGGGGATCTCGACATCGTGTCGATCGCATGGGACGCATTCGAAGCGATCCATGTCTGGCGGAATGACGCGGTCGGCGAGGATGCTGATGGCGACCAAAAGGCCCGCTGACGGGGAGGGGTGAGCATCGGCCGGCGCCGCATGAACCGTAGCGACCTCGTCCGGCACCACCTGTCTACACCGCTGCGCGGGCGCTCATGCCTCGACGCTCAAGTCCGGGAAAAATGCGATGCGCTGAATGAATTCAACCGCTCGACGTATTAAACCATTCGACGTTGTCGATAGCAGGTTGACCAAGCCAGTGCGCAAGCCGGGCCGCTTATGCCTTTACGACGTTGTCGGTGCGTGACTGACTACGCGCACAAGCATTTCTGGTATCGAGCACCAGCTTTGCGTGCTTGGTGATGTTCTGCCAATCAATCGCATCATGATCTGTCGAGATGACAACGGCATCATACGATGCCAAACTGCTAGCGCAGATATCCACAGAGGAGCGACCTGCCAGGGTGGCGTACTCTCTTGTTCCGGGTATTTCCGGTACATAGGGGTCGTGGTAATCAACGACTGCCCCGCGTCGCTCCATGATGTCGATCAGCTTCAACGATGGGCTTTCTCGTGTGTCACCCACGTTTTTCTTGTAGGACATCCCGATCACCAAGATCCGCGAACCGCTCAGGCCGCGGCTGGCTCGCTGGTCCAACGCCTCCACAAGGCGGGCGACCACATAATGCGGCATGTTCGTGTTGATTTCACCGGCAAGTTCGATGAAGCGCGTTGTTACTTCGTACTCTCTTGCCTTCCATGTCAGGTAGAATGGGTCGATCGGGATGCAGTGCCCGCCGAGGCCTGGGCCTGGATAAAACGCCATATATCCGAACGGCTTGGTCTTGGCGGCTTCGATCACCTCCCAGACGTCGATGCCCATCCTGTCAAAAATCACCTTTAGCTCATTGACCAACGCAATGTTCACAGAGCGAAATATGTTCTCGGTCAGCTTCACAGCCTCTGCCGTTGCGGTGGAGGCCACGGGAACGGTTTGCACGATGATCTGGTCGTACAGTTCCTTGGCAACCTGTAGGGACGATGGGTCGTCGGCGCCTATCACCTTTGCAACTGTGGCGGTGGTGTGTACGTCGTTGCCTGGGTCCACCCGTTCGGGCGAATAGGCGAGAAAAAAGTCCTTTCCTAGAGAAAGATTCGTCGCCTCGAGCAGCGGCTGCACGACCTCTCGCGTCGTTCCTGGCCAGGTCGTCGACTCCAGAACGACAAGTTGACCAGGGCGCAGCCGCTCCGCGATCGCACGTGCGCTGTTTTCGACGAACGACAGGTTCGGCTCCCGGTTTTTGGTAAGCGGCGTTGGCACCGCTATCAAGATCGCGTCGGGTTCGCTTAGGTCGGCGAAATCGCTGGTGGCGCGAAACCGCTTGCTGTCGACAGCCACTTTGATGGCAGCACCAGGCAAATGATCTATGCCGGTTTCTCCGCGGTTAAGAAGTGCAACCCGAGACGCGTCGATGTCGAAACCGATGACTTTGAACCCCGCGTCCAGCGAGATCATGGCGAGCGGCAAACCAACGTAGCCGAGGCCCATGATGCCAATGGTGTAGTCCCGCGTTCGGATGCGGTTAACCAGTTCCTGAAGGTCTGGAGCAGTCTGCATGAGATGCTGGCAACTTTCGCTTCAATGTCGACAATAAAGGATCGCCTCAATTACCGCGGGGAAGCAGTTCACAGCAATCAGCAAAATGTATGCGCTTAGCCAACCCCAGAGCTGAAAATAGCATGGATTGCACCATTGGGAGAACAGCCAAAGTGCTTACCCCAAGCCACGTTGTCAAATAAATCTTGCGCTGCCACATTTAACTTTCAAGCGACGTCCTAAAGGATCTGGGAGCCACCTTCGCTCGCGAGATCGAAGATGCCGCGTTTGGCGAAGGGACGCACATTGCGTCAGTCGATTAAACTGTTCGGTTGAGGTGGGCATTATGACGCAATCGATCCTGGTAACTGGTGGAGCGGGCAATATCGGCAGTGCCCTCACTCGCGCGTTGGTCAAGCTACCTCAGACCCAGGTGGTCGTCGCTGACAACCTGTCGACCGGAAGTCGAGACAAGGTACAAATAGACGCGGGCAATCTGACCGTGGTAAAGGCGGATGCGAACGATTTCGACGACATCTCATCGTTGTTCTACCGCTTCCATTTCACCCACGTCTTCCATTTCGCAGCCGTGGTCGGTGTGCAGCGGACTTTGGCAAATCCGTTGCTCGTGCTGCGCGACATCACCGGTATCGAGAACGTGCTGAGGCTATGCAAGAACACCGGCGCCGAGCGTGTCTACTTCGCTTCGTCATCGGAGGTGTATGGCGAGCCTTTCGAGTTTCCTCAAAACGAGAGCACCACGCCGCTTAACTCACGTCTGCCGTATGCAGTGGTGAAGAATCTTGGAGAGGTCTATCTGCGCACTTTTCAGCGTGAGTTTGGACTGCCATTTACCATTTTTCGCTTCTTCAACACCTACGGACCACGTCAGAGCGAGGATTTCGTTCTGCCGCGATTTGTGCGTGCAGCCCAGCGCGGCGAGCCCCTGACGATTTACGGGGACGGTTCTCAGACCCGCACCTTCTGCTATGTCGACGACACGGTTGACGCTTGCATCGCGGTTCATCGAACGCGCGCGCACGAGAACGAAGTGATCAACGTTGGCAGCGACGTGGAAATGAGCATTCGACAGCTGGCCGAGTTTGTCATCGAAGTGCTGGGCTCGTCATCGAAGTTGGAATTCCGACCGCCCCTTGCGGAGGGCGACATGACGCGCCGCTGTCCTGACACGAACAAGATGAAGGCTATATTGAACCGTCCCCTGGTGCCGCTCGAAGAGGGCATTCGCCGCCTCGCCGACCACCTCTCCCGACCGGAAGACCGCCCTGCACTTAGAAGAGTCGCCTGAACGAGCTGACGGTGGGGAGTGACATGAAGCTCGTATACGTCGGTCAGCCGTACGATAGACTTTTTCCGCCTGTTCAAAACTCAATCGGTCTGATCGTCTACAATACGGCGCTGCGGCTCGGCGAGGGCCTGCAGATTACGCTCTATGGCAAGCATTATCGAGACGACACGGTGCCCGCGGACCTGCCGTTCGCGGTGCGGCGGGCTGCGGCGCGGCGTGACCGCGCGCTGCAGCGGATCATCCACCAGTTTCCGCGCCTGGCGCGCTGGCTGCGGCTGGATCGGAAGGCCGATGACCACTCGCAATATCGTAACAAGGTTCGTCGCTACCTCGCCGTCGATCAACCAGATATCGTCCATTTGATGAATTACTGGGCATGGTGCCGGGAACTGAAGGCAGCCAGCTCATCTCATCGGCTCGTGCTTGAGATGCAGTGTGAGTGGCTGTCACAGCGTGACCGCGATCAGGTGGCCCGTCAGCTCAAGGTGGTGGATGCGGTGGTCGCCGTCAGCGACCACATCGCAAGGACCTTTCGTTCTGCATTCCCGGACTATCCTGGCGTCGTTGCCACTGTCGGTAATGGCGTGGACGTTTCTTACTTTCGGCCGAGCGAGCAGCGGGCTTCCGCATCCACCAGAACCCGACGTGTCATCCTGTTCGTTGGGCGGGTGTCGCCAGAGAAGGGGCTTCACACACTGATCGAGGCCTTCAGTGAGGTTGCGGCCAGGTTCGCGGACGTGGAACTTCGGATCGCAGGGCCGCATTCTCCGCTTCCGGCGGATTTCCTGACCAGCCTCTCGTCGGATCCGCGGGTTACCGCGTTGAGCCGTTTCTACGATCGCTGGGGCAATTGCAAATATCGGGAACACTTAGAGGAACTCATCGAGAGCCACGGGTTACGTGATCGAGTTCACTTCGTGGGCAACGTGCCCCACAAGGACCTCGTAGCGACGTACCATGAGGCCGACATTGTGGTGAATCCGTCACTCAGCGAGAGCTTCGGAATATCGGTCGTGGAGGGCATGGCCTGCGGGATACCGGTGGTGGGAACGCGCGTGGGCGGGATGTGTGAATCCATTCTAGCTGGCAGCACCGGGATGCTGGTCGAAGTCGATGCTCCTGGCGAGCTCGCTCAGGCATTGATCACGATGCTGGAGGATACGGTCCGGGCAAGCGAAATGGGAAGCGAAGGGCGCAATCGTGCCGTCGAGCTGTATTCGTGGGAGGCGCGCGCAGAACGGCTCAAGTCCGTCTATCAGAAACTGCGCCCAGGCACGCCGGTCCATGTTTCCACAAAGATCGTGAGCCATTGAGCCTTGGCGGTGGGCGGCGATCGCCAAGTGCCTCGCAGCTTGTAGGCCGATGTGATGCGCATGCGGCGACCCTCAGCGTAGCGCTCAACCCGGTGAGCGTATCGGTCTACGGCCAACCCATGTCGGATTGAATGGGCCCGTCAGGCCCGCCGTTCTCTTCCCTAACGGCCGTCAGGTGCACCCAGCCCAAAGGGCGGAGTGAAGGAGGCCGAGTGAACCTGGCTGTAACGCTCCGCAATCTGTTCTCCAAATCGCAACGCATTGCTGGTGGCGAGGCGGGTGGCCTCAGGATCGTAACGCGAGCGGCGACCCAGATTTTGCGCGGGGCGCCTACGAGCCGCCGGTCCAGCAGCCACTTGCATCGAACCTGAACGCAGGTGACGTATGTCTACGACATCGATTGCGCCGCGCCCGCGTGGGGGCGGCAGGGCGCGTCTACGCATTTGAACCGGTGCCGCAAAGCGCTGCCGCGATTGAGCAGAGCGCTCGGCCCAACAGGTTCGACACCATCTGTGTGTTCGCCGAAGCGGTCGGTCCTAAGTGCGCACCGCCCACAGGTGATCTATGAGCTCGACGACGCCAGGCGCGAGGGCTTCAGCGCAAGGCCCGGGCGATCGCGTCGTTTATGGCATCGATGGACTATGGGTAACCATTCTGCCCGCCTCCTACGCCAATGGGAACTGGCACGTCGAGCATGTGCTGGCGGTCCGGCGAGCGAAACCGCGTCTATCCGACGGGCGGAGCCGTCGGCTTCGACCGAGGTCGTCTTGAAACATGGGCACCGGCCCAACGACAGCCGAATTATGCAGTGCGGAGGATCGGCAGCCGCATATGGATCGCGCGTTTCTCAACAAGATGCCAGCTGAGAAAGCCCGCGCAGACTGCTATAGGCAAGGTCAAGATCGTTAGCTGCATAGGCGTGATTGCCGGAACATACATGATCAGTAGCTTCTGAATCGGCCATGCGTAGAGATACACGCCGTACGATATATCATTCCTTCGGTTAATCGAATTTAAGACGCTGCTCTCGTTTAGAAACGCCAAATACAGGAGCAGATAACCTCCAAACACGCCCACTGCGAGGGGCGCTAGCCGTTCCGAGCACATCCCGCCTATGAGAAGGATACAGCACAAAAGCGCTACCCGATTGCTCCTCCTCACATTCTCCTTGAGCAGCTGAAACAACGCCCCAATGGAAAATATCATCGTAAAACGTACGGCATCGTCCACGTTACCGATGGGCTCAAAGTTTCCAAGATCGTAGCGAAAGTAGACACCTTGCGAAATGGAACTAACCAGGATTATTGCCAGTGAAACTGACATGATCGAAAAGACAAGCGTGGCGCGACCGAGACAGAATACCACGACTGCCACAAGCACATAACAGCGAAACTCGTATGCAATAGTCCATAGTGATCCATTAACATCTGGTGCATGGGACCCGGCAAACGCCGATCCTACCTGCGCCGGGTTCAGCAAGAGCGCCATTTTGGAAAGCTTAGCCGCCCACTGGCTCGGAGATAGTTCATCAAAGTCACCACCTCCCAGCCAAAATACCAGACTAATGCTGATCAAGTATGCCACAACAAATCCCGGAACGATACGAAGTACACGTCTGGACATGAAGGCGTAGATGCTGCTTCGCATAGCGCTGTCGAGCACGAGGAAGCCACTAATGAAGAAGAAGCCGTAAACAGCCACCTGGCCGGAGGTCAACGTACCGAAGATGTTCTTCAGAACCTCACGATTCGAGTTCCCATCTATAAGTTCCGGCGAGTGGGATATAATAACAAGCGACGCAAAGAGTAGCCGGAAGAAGCTTAGAGCGTTGGGCCTTCGTAAGTCGAAATCACTCATTTGATAGCCTTCGAGAAGTGATCTCTTGCGTTGCGCATTGCGATCTCAGCAAGGAGACCCGTTTTTGGGCAGAGCGCGTCAAAGTGAGTTTAGAGGCCGCCGACGGGGATTGTAAGTTCGTCCTTTGAGAGCCGAATTCATCCTTTCGAAGGTACGTGCCTCACGACCTAGTGGATTGATTCCAACGTTTGGAACCCGCGGTTTCGGGCGGCGACGATGTCATCGGGGTTGGCTTTCCAGATGAATGGTCGCGGGTTCTCGGCATTGTATTCGCGGATGAAGCGGTTGATGGCGGCCTGAAGATCGACAACGGAATGGAAGACGCCGTGCTTGAGCCTGCGCCGGGTGAGTTTGGCGAAGAAGCCCTCGACGGCGTTGAGCCAGGAGCAGGATGTTGGGGTGAAATGGAAGGTCCAGCGCGGGTGGCGGTCGAGCCAGGCGCGGACCTTGTCTTTTTTGTGCGCGGCGAAATTGTCGAGTATCACATGGATTGCCTGTCTGCCGGCACCTCGCGCTCGATGCGGTTGAGGAAGCGGATGAACTCCTGATGGCGGTGGCGCTGCATGTTCTGCGCGATGACCGTGCCGTCCAGCACGTTGACGGCAGCGAAGAGCGTGGTTGTGCCGTGCCGCTTGTAGTCGTGTGATGGCCGAAATCGGCGCAAAGCAACTCATTACTCTGTTCCTGCGCTTGAGCGGAAAAGCGGGAATGCCACTTTGCAGGAAAACGGTTGAAGCTGATTAGAGCTTGACCAACTCCGGAATATCATGCTGTTTTGGATCCATGGATCCAAAATCGATTTTTAGCGAGCTGCAAGACGAGATTGAGTCAGGTGAATTGGCACCAGGTTCGGTTCTCAAGCAGGAATCGATCGCCGAGCGTTTCGGAGTGAGCCGCCAGCCAGTCAGACAGGCCCTGGACCGCTTGCTCGGAAGTGGCTTGGTCGTGCGGCGACCCGATCGAAGCCTGGCAGTGGCGATCCTCTCAGAACGGGAGGCGACCGAACTTTGCGAACTTCGGGCCATTTTGGAGGTCGCTGCCTTGGAGCAGTCGCTGCCGGGGCTTCAGCCTTCCGCCTTGCGTAAGGCTGAGAGGCTCAACGACGAGCTGTTCGCGGAGTACGATCCGTCGCAGATTCTGGAGCTCGACCAACGGTTTCACCTCGCCCTGTACAGCGGTTGCTCGAACACTCGATTGCTTAAGGCCGTCGGAGACCTTCGACGAGAATCCCGGCGGTCAACCCTTCACCAAGGGCGTGGCGCCCAGGAGCGAATCGATTTCTTCGAGGAACACGCGGCGATCGTTGCCGCTTGTACGAGGCGCGATCTCGACGCTGCGGCGCAGCATCTTCGCTGCCATCTGACCCAGACGACTGCAAGACTTCTTTCCATTCCGACAAAGGATCAATCATGAAAATGACCGTCGAAGTGCACTGGGAGCGAGAAGGAGCGGTATTCACCGACAAGCGCTACAGCCGCGCACACATCTGGCGCTTCGACGGAGGCCAAGTGGTGCCGGCATCCGCTTCGCCGCATATCGTTCCGCTTCCTTATTCAGTGGAGGCCAACGTCGACCCAGAGGAGGCTTACATCGCGGCGATTTCCAGCTGCCACATGTTGACCTTTCTCTCGATCGCGGCGCCCCAGGGGATCGTCGTGGACAGTTATACCGACAAGGCGGTCGGCATGATGGAGAAGGTGGACGGACGATTAGTGGTCAGCCGCGTTGATCTCAATCCGACCATTGTCTACGCCGGGGAAACGCCAACCGCCGCAACAGAAGCGGAACTGCACCACTCGGCGCATGAACAGTGCTTCATTGCCAATTCCGTGAAGACGGAAATCCAGGTCGTCACTTGAGAGGCATTCGGCGGCATGGCCACCTGCTCAAAAGCCCACTAGTTGGGCGTCCGCTGCTTAAGCACATTGGCTATCCTTAGTTTCGCTTCCCCGGTGTCTGCGAGTTGTGTCCGCATTGGGTCAGCATTGCTGCCGTTCACAATGCGGACAATGAAGGTCACCGATGGGTCATGGGCGTGAGTTCGACTGAGCGGAAGCGAACTTCCGCTTTGGGTCGGCGGACTATCGTCGTGAGTTGACCCGAAGCCGCCCTTCATCAGCCCATTTCGCTGCCCGATAGCCGACGCTCACCGCAACCAGCGTTACTGACCCAAACCTGACCTTGCGCTGTTGGGGGCATTGAGCAGCGTGGCGACAATCCCGCAGTCCGCTGACGCCGCAAATGCCGGGTGGGTGACAAACAGGGACGAGATGCGACGGCCGTTACAAACGCGCCGCCGGGATGTTCTGGTTCCCCGAGAATACGTTGTCGGGATCGTAAGCCGCCTTCAATTCTGACAGCCGCGTCCAGTTCACGCCATAGGCGGCGCGAACTCGGGCCGGCCCCTCGTCTCCGAGGTTGTTGACATAGACGCCCCCGGTCGAGAATGGCGCAAGTGCTGCGCACATGTCGCGGACCCAGGCGGCATGCGCAGCATCTTCTGCGGGATCGTCCCAAATTGCGACCGGGAAGCAGTCGAACTGTGCGTCGCGGTTTACATAGGCTGTCGCGCCGACCGGCACGCGGGAGATGGCGCCGCCAACCTGCTGGAACACCGTCAAGGCACCGGATGAGGACGCTCGCGGGTAGTGGTCTAGCAGCACGTCGATCGCTTCGTCCGGGAGGTCGCGCATGAACTGCGCCTTCCAGAAGTAGCGCCGCCCCTTGGGAAAGGTGGCATCGCCTCCTGTCTGCACCTGCCGGTAGGGCAGCCTTGCCACACGCGGCTGCGCGCCCAGCTTCTCGGCCCCGCTGAGAAGCGGTGCCAGCATCCGCCGCGCCCGTTCCGTGGGTCCGACATGGAAGACCGAGATGCCGAACATACGCTCGCCGTTCAATGTGAATAGTGCCCCGTCTATGTTCAAATCGTCCGGCGCGGTGACCGCGAAATTCCAGAACAATCGGACCGCCTCGCGCGCGCGGAGCCATGGAAAAGCGATCGAACCCGACACCACCTCCGTGCCGATCGGGTGCAGCTGGTACTCAAATGCGGTAACGATTCCAAAGTTGCCGCCGCCGCCTCTGAGACCCCAGAAGAGGTCCGCATTCTCTTCGGCGGAAACGCGCAGTACCTGCCCGCCGGCGGTGACGACCTCGGCCGAGATCAGGTTGTCACAGGCCAACCCGAACCGTCGCCCCAGCTTGCCGAAACCTCCGCCCAGCGTCAGCCCGGCGATCCCGGTGGTTCCATTCACCCCCATGGTGGTGGCCAGCCCTAAGGTCTGCGTCGCGCCGTCGAACTCGGCCAGGGTTAGGCCCGCATCGGACAGGATCGTGCGGCGGCGTTCGTCGATCACGCGGCTCTTCATGCGCGACAGGTCGATCACAAGGCCGCCCTCGGCGACCGCTTTCCCAGCGACGTTGTGTCCGCCACTGCGGACCGAGACGGGCAGGTTCGCCTCCCGTGCCTCGCACAGGGACGCCACGACGTCCGGAGTGCAGAGGCAATACGCGATGGCTGCGGGGTGCTTGTCGACCGCTCCGTTCCAGACGCGGCGCGACTGCTCGTAGGCCGCATCGCCCGGCAGCACCAACTCGCCCTTAAGCCGGCCTGCTAGCCGTGCGATACCGCCGCTGTCGAAGTCTTTGGTCATCGCTATTTCCTCCGCTTTCGGAGCCGATAGTTGGCGGCGCGGGCATCAAAATCGAAGAAATCAGGTTGGGCAAGGCGGCCGGACAATCTACTCGCGCAACGGCCGAACGCCCGAAACTGGCCGTCGTGGCGGCCTCTCGGTTCATACTTGCAGCCCGGCTAGCCGAAAGCCCGTAAGAAGACGATCGACGTCAGCCTGGTGCTGGATGGGATTGTCAAAAAAGAACCAGCGCATCAGCTCTTTGTCGTCAGCGCCTGGATCTCCGCGCCAAATGCCGCGGACATTGCGCAAGAATGCCGTCCCGAGAGATCGAGCCTCGTCGAGGTTTCCCAAATGTGCGTTAGCCACTGCCAGCCACCCTGGAAACTCGGGCCACACGTCTCTTGAAGCCTGGGCTCCGAGCTCAAGAGCACGGTCATAGCGGCGGCACAGCACGTGAACTATGATCCCGAAAGCCAGGTACCAATCGGGATAACTGGGGTTGAGACGAAATGCTTGCCCCAGCGTCTCAGCCGCCTCCTCGCATTGCGCGGTGTAAGCGAGGTAGCTCGATCGATATATCAATCCATCTGCATCATTGGGGTTGAGCGCATGCGCCCTATCAAAGTGCCATTTCGCCTCGCTGTACTTGCGGGGAAACATGTGGCACCAGCCCAGGATGATCTCCGCAACATGGTCGGTTGGATCCAGTTGAGCCGCCTTGCGCGCTAGATTCAGAGCCAATTCGTGCGGTTTATCAAAAGGGACGCCCCAATCCATGTATGACGTAGCCATATTATGAACGAAGGCGAGCCCGGCGACGCCACGGGCATAATTGGGATCGACCTCGACGGCTTTTTCGAATAGGCGTCGGGCCTCAAGCATTCCCTCTGTGGTATGTAATGAAAAAGCGCGTTTGCCTCGCAGCCACCATTCGTACGCCGTGACACTCTGTGGCGGCTTGCTGGCGACGCGCTCAAGCCGATCGTCCTGCAAGCGCAACACTGCCATGCTGACGATCGCTCGGGAAATATCGTCCTGAATGGCGAAAATGTCGCCAAAATCCCGATCGTAGCGCTCAGCCCAGAGATGGCTGCCACCAATAGTGTCGATTAGCTGGGCTGTTACGCGGACGTGTGCTCCCGCGATGCGGATGCTCCCCTCGAGAAGATATTGAACGCCAAGTTCTCGACCGACTTGCCGAGCATCGATCGACCTGCCCCGATAAGCAAAGGAAGACTGCCGGGCAATGACCAGCAAGCCGTTGAAGCGCGATAATTCGGTTATGATGTCTTCCGTAATGCCGTCGATAAAGTAGTCCTGTGCAGCGTCGCCGCTCAAGTTGGCGAAGGGTAGAACCGCGATGGATGGTTTGACGTGAGGGGGCTGTTGCGCAGCAGGTCGTGACGGCCTCTCGCTCCCCAATTTTACGCGTAGTACACGGATCGGTCTGGCAATGTTTTTTATGTTGCAGGGACCGAGATCGTCGAACGCGACCGCCAGCTTGCTACCAATTTGCTCATGCACGCTTCCCGCGAGGTAGACATCGCCTGGCTCCGCGATTGACTGCAGTCGCACAGCAATTATGACACCATCGCCAAAGAGGTCGCCGCCGTCGACGACGACATCGCCCAAATTGACACCGACGCGGAGCACGACGCAGCGGTCCTCGGCGACCCCCTCGTTTGCGAGCGCCATCCGCTTCTGCAATTCGACTGCGCAGGCGACCGCGTTCACCGCGCTGGCGAACTCGACGAGCACGCCATCGCCCATCAACTTGACGATCCGGCCGTGATGTTCCGCGACCAACGGTACCAGTATGCTCTTGCGACGTTCCCTCAGAGACGCGAGCGTGCCGGCCTCGTCCTGTTCCATGAGTCGGCCGTAGCCGACCACATCTGCGGCAAGGATGGCGGCGAGGCGGCGCTGGGCACGTTCTTCGGCCATAGGGCGCGATTGTCCCAGAGAGTGCAGTAGCCGAGATTGTACTGGTGAGCAGTAGCGATGTCCATCAAACCGCGATTTCTGAATGGGTCAGGGCCCGCCAAAGGATCGCCGGGAAGCATCGACTCCAGCCCTTGCTCGCCGGGACGAGGAATTTCCGGATATGGCGCGACCGCGCCTATTGACCAAGCTGCTGCCTGTGTCTGGCAACCCTATAACCCCTTCGAGCAAAACCTGCGCGCGGCTCTCAGTCCGTTCTAGGATACGCCTGCTCGCGTCGGGCGCTGTGGCTGCGGAGGGCGGCATGGGAGAAGAACCATGTCCAGATGGAATAGAGGCCACATCGTTGGTCAGAAGCCACCCCTCAAGCGGCGCGAAGTCTGGAGCATTCGAACACGACTGCAGGTGTCGGGCGCAGAACGGGATTTGGCACTCTTCAATCTCGCCATCGACAGCAAGCTTCGAGGTTGCGACCTGGTTACGATCACTGTAGGCGACATTGCACCTTCCGGCGCTGTCCGCGATCGGGCAGTGATCGTTCAGAGGAAGACCGGGCGGCCGGTGCAGTTCGAGATCACGGAGCAGACCCGAGCCGCCGTCAGCGCTTGGATAGCCCGTCGTGGTCTCAGCGAAAGCGATTATCTGTTCCCAAGTCGCGTACGGGCGAAACCACACATGTCGACGAGGCAGTATGGGAGGATTGTCGACAAATGGGTTTCGAGCATAGGGCTCGATCCGAAGCGGTATGGGACTCATTCCATGAGACGCACGAAAGCTGCGCAGATTTACAAGAAGACCGGCAATATCCGCGCCGTGCAGTTGCTCCTTGGCCATACGAAGCTGGAAAGCACCGTCCGCTATCTCGGCATCGAAGTGGACGACGCATTGGCAATTTCCGAACAAGTCGAATTGTAGAGGAATGCGGAGTGCCGCTATCCTGAAGCGGCGCTCCTTGACCCTGACCGGACCTTCCTGCCGCCAATAGGCATCTCGGAAACGAACGTTCAGCCGAACCAGCACTCATGACCCAGTTCGGTCATAGACTGCGACGAGTTCGAACGGACGTCAGCAGGACGGAAAGCTGCCATTTGGATGATCGATCCAGGCATGATATTCGGCCCGGCTGCGCGCCTCAAGGGCAGGCACTTTGGCGTAGCCGAGCTACCGCTCATTCTTCGGGCAAGCCAGCCAGCCGCCACCCTTCCACAAACATGTCGAACAGTCGCGGAATGTGGCGCAGCGGGTGGCTTGTCTTCATGACCGCGATCGAGACGCGGGGATTTGCCGCCCGCAGCTTAGCGATTGCATCGCTTGCGGTCGGCAGATCTCCAGCCGACGCCGAGAACGAAGCGAGCTGGCGATAGGCCCATGTCAATTGCGGGTTTTTGTCCAGCATTCTCTGTGTGAGCTTGGCCGCCAAGGCATAGTCGCCCTCAAGCCCGTAGGTGACTGCGATACCCGCCCTGAAGTTGTGTTCCAGCAAATCGAACGGGCTGAGTGCGAGCGCCCGCTCGAAACATTCCCTAGCCGTCTTGGGATGGTCGCGAAAAATCTCGATCCAGCCGAAACGGGCCCAGGCCCAGGCGCTGTTCGGGTCGAGAGCAAGCGCCTTTTCGACATAAGCTGCCGCTCGATCTTGATCGCCCGAACACATGGTGAGCGCTGCTCCGATCGCCGTCAATGCCATCGGGTCATTGCTTGTCAGTCGCGACGCCTTCTCGGCCTCGGCCAGCGCGAGCGCCCGTTCCGTCGCTGGATCGGACGCCCAGAGATAGACCACGTTTTGCGAGTGGCCCCAAGCGAGCAACGCATGCGCGCGTCCGTAATCCGGGTCGGTCGTGATGGCTTGCTCAAGGAGCGATATGGCCCGTCGGTTGTCTTCGACAGTCGCACTCCAGACGTTCGGATAAGCTCTCAGCACCAGTTCATAGGCCCTCAGGTTGTCGGGCTGCTTTCGTCTGGCCTGTTCGATCTCGGCATTCAGCAATGCCGGGTGGATGGCGCCTGCCACATGCCCAGCTATCTCGTCCTGCAACGCAAAAATGTCGGTCGCGGCGCGGTCATATCGCTCGGACCAGATTTGGGCTCGCGTCTTGGTGTCCACGAGCTTGACGGAAACCCGCACACGGTCCGCTGCCCGGCGCACCGTGCCCTCGACCGCATATTGGATGCCCAGTTCCTTGCCAATCTCCGGCAGGTCGACAAAGCGGCCCTTATAGGCATAGGCCGACTGACGCGCGATGACGAAGAAGTCACGCACACGAGAGAGGGTCGCGGTTATTTCCTCCACTACGCCTTCGACGAGAAAATCATCGTCGGGGCCACTCAGATTCTCGAACGGCAAGACGACCACCGATGGCTGATCTCTTTCGAGCGGTACCGCCGAGATCGCATGGTCCCGTGGGGGCATGATTGGCGGCTCTTCCGACCGCTTCTCTGCCCCGTGTTGATCGTCGATCAGCGCCCGGGTTGCCTCCTCGGGCTCCACGCCAAGGTCGCGTTGCAGCGCTTCTCTACAAAGGAGAAATTGCCGTAAGGCTGCGTTCGCCTTCCCACGATGCCGATAGAGCCTGATCAGTGCGCGATGAGCTTCCTCGGCGGTGGGATCCGAAGCCAGCAGCCTTTCCGCGAGCCGTTCGCACGCTAACTCCTCCGTGGAACCAACAGCAGGCGGAGCAAGGCTCAATCGCTCTACCAACTGTAAGGCCTTTCGCCGATAACTGCTCTGATGCGGCGCAAACCACCCGTCGAGCCCGTCGGGGATCGATTCACTCCCCAGTACATCGCCTCCGTAGAGATCAGCCGCAGAGGCGAGACCAGCGATCTGGCTCGCCTGAATCTTCTGATCGAAAACCCATATATCGACCTCGTCAGAACCGGCCACTAGGGTGACGGTATCCAAATCTCCCTCGACGTGGATCGCCGCACCATTGCCGGCCGGGAACGAGCGCCTGATGTCGACCAATGCCTGACGCAGACTGTTGCGCGCTTGCGCGTCGCCGCGACCGGACCAAAAGGCTTCAGATAATGCGTCCCGCCGAACGCCTCTGCGACCTGCCAAAACCAGTGCGGCGAAGAGGAGCGATGTCTTGCGCGTGGCAAATCGAATCGTTTGACCCTGAGGGGAAACAACCTCGAAGCCACCTAGCAAGCGAACGCGCACGATCCTGCTCCGGCATTGTCGATATTCAAGACATGATAACACCCGTGACGAGTGATTTAACGCAGATTTAGCGGCACCGTGGGCGGCTTCGCTCCGTTATTCACGCATAGTCGAACAGCTGCAAATCGCAGCCATGACAAGCTATTCCCATCGTGCTCAATGATGGGAGGCCAAAATGGCACAATCGGGATTTAAGACAAGCTACGACCTGCCGAAGGGCGGCATCATCAAATCATTGGTGGAGAGTGCAGCGACTATTGTCGCGGCGATCGAAAGGCGACACCAGATTGCTGGGAGACGCAGGGCCCTCAAGGGTTTGACGGTCGATGAGTTGGAAGACATCGGCTATCCGGCTGCCGACGCGGTTGAGCCAAAGCCCATACTTGAAATCAAAGCCGGTCTGATGACGACGTTGATGTCGATGCGGTGAATTGTGAAACCCGCCGAAAAGTGACCTCAGGCAACGGAACGCTCAAGCGCCTGATCCAACTACTCTTTCAGGATCGGCGGAGGGTCACGACAGGCGCCTTCCAGGACCCCTTAGCTGGTCCGGTCAAATACTCTTCCAGCGATGTGCTTATCGACGGTCGGTTCCGGATCCCGACCGTCGGGAGGAATCGAGCGTCATAGCGATGCTCATGGCGCAACGACAGCTGCTATCTGCGTGCGAGTAAGACGTGAGCCTCTTGGGGGAACGTCAGCTCCCCTCCAGTTGAATAGATTGCCAGCGAAGAATTTAGATCACCCGTGATCGCTGCGATGACTGCGTCCCGATGTCCGGCATCCATTCCGCTGACCAGCCCAGCCTGCGGAGTCGCTGCCAGCTGTAGTCGCACATATTCCTTTGACGAGGGGAATCGGATGTTCTGTGGCGTCGTGTGGATGGTCACCTGACGAAATCCCGCCCCGGCCACCAATCGGTAAAGCTCGTCCGTATCGGCGAGTGAATGCTCGGACCGTTTCGTTGCCGAAGCGCCTGGACCGAGATGCCGATCCAAGGCATCCGCCAGCGCCTTTGCCGCAGGAGTGTGCTCAATAGCGCTGAAAACGTTTAAGGCCAGTCGGCCGTCAGGCACCAGAACCCGGAACATCTCACGTAGCGCACTCGATCGGTCCGGAAAAAACTGTAGCCCGAGCTGGCAAAGAACCAGATCGAAGGTGGAGTCAGGGAACGGCATTTCGAGCGCGCTTCCCTCGTGCCAGTCGATGCGCGGTCCAGCGCCTCTCGGGTGCGATCGAGCAACGGCAAGCATGCCGGTGTTGATGTCGAGGCCGACGACCTGCCCACTTCCCATACGCTCGGCCGCCGAGCGTGCCACCACGCCGGTGCCGCAAGCTACGTCCAGAATCCGCTCACCAGATTGAGGCGCAGCACGATCCATCAGGTCGGCAGCCCACAGGGCTGTGATTGCCGGGACCAGGTAGCGCTCGTAGAGTTCCGCGGCGCTGCCTTCCAGCTGCCACTGCTCCTGCTGGGCCATAGACTCCCTCCCGCCCAATGAGCCGCTCGGGCAACGGCCCGATCAGAGCTCGAAGCAACGATCATAAAGCGCGTGTATGTCAACCAGCAACCCGCGATGGAAACAGAGCAGATCGCTAGGAAGGTCCGCTCACCCACCCCTAACGAGACCTCTACTGCTGTCTCGGCGAATGCCCGGAAATGGCGCGGCCGAGACGGCCGGCACTTGGGCTCGGATTATACCGCGATGGAGCGTTCTACGTCTCAATCGGGTGGAAAGCGGAAAAGCAGCCATCAATCTCCAATTACCGGATTGTTCCCGCATAGCTGGCAATGCTCGAGCCGCTTTTTACGGCGAGTTGCTCCCGCTACCATGGGACTGCAATGCTCTCAAAGAGACTCATCGTCGGAAAGCGGACGTGATAATCTGAAGCCACATGCTTTTCGCGGCGGCTAGCGCCCAGTGGAGAGAGGGCACATCAAAAATGAGCGGCGGGCTGGAATTTGACGAAGAGACCAGCCGAAAGGTCGAAGCGCTCTATTTGACTCCCGACGTGGTCGAACAGCGGTGCCAAGTGCTGAAGGCACTGCAGCTGAGGGAGGGCGAACGGATTCTCGACATCGGTTCTGGCCCCGGACTCCTGGCTTATGACATGGCAGCTTCCGTCGGGCCCGACGGCCGTGTGTGCGGTATCGACATCAGCGACGACATGCTGGCCATGTCCAGAAAACGTTGCGCCAATCGGCCTTGGGCCGAATTCCTGCGGGCGGAGGCAACCAAACTGCCCTATCCGGACGATGATTTCGATGCTGCCGTATCAACTCAGGTCTACGAATATGTTGCCGATATTCCGGCAGCGCTCGCGGAGCTTTACCGGGTAACGCGCCCGGGCGGTCGCGTGGTTGCTCTGGATACGGACTACGATTCGTTGGTAATTTACACGGGCGATCAGCCGCGCATGGAGCGGGTGCTTTCGGCTTGGGACGAACATTTTGTACACGGCGGGCTACCCCGGACCTTGTCGGGGCAGCTCCGCGACGCCGGGTTCACGATTCGACAACGCGATGTGATTCCGATGTTCAATCCCGAGTACCACGACAATACCTACGCCAGACGCATGCTGGCTATCATGGCGTCCTTTGTAGTCGGGCGCAGAGGCGTGTCCCAGGAGGAAGCAAACGCTTGGCTTGCTGAGTTTTCTGAACTTGGCAAGCAGGGAAAGTTCTTCTTCAGCCTCAATCGGTACCTTTTTGTCGCGGACAAGGTTGCGGTTACATGACCGGTGATGTTCAGTGGAATCAATGTCGCGTTAGCGGTCAACTTCCGTCGTACCCTGCTCGATCGCGGATGGCCGGATTGGGTCAACTCAAGCGCGAACGGCGGCTCTGGAGAAGCGCCCGGAAGGTCGGCAATTGGCGCGTCCATGACCTCCAGCGTGGTCGCTGGCTATGTCTGCTTTCAGGAAGCGGCAAAGGTGATCTCTCCGGCAGAGATAGAGGCATTGCCGCCCGGCAGTCTTGGCCGGGAGAGTCCGCTATGGGTGGAATTCGGCGGATAGCTGCCGTTCAGCAACCGGCCTCATTCAAGACGTTCGCAACGATCTGCACGAAGCTCAAAAGCAGTCGTTATGCTATCAGCTTTTCCCCTTTGGGTAGAAAGCAAGGCACGGTCACCTTCGGTTCCTGCGATGGGAAGCCGAGCAATCCGCGTGGTCGGATTAGTGCTGTTGGCAGCCTATGACCGGCGCAGCACGTCCTGCCATTCTGGATGACGGTCGATCTGCGCTTTTGCGAACGGACAAAGCGGAATGATATTGACCTTTTCGCGTCGGGCATCCTCGACCGCCTGGCGCACCATTTGCTCGCCGACCTTGCGGCCCCGCAAGGCTGCTGGGACTTCTGTATGGTCGATGATGATCAACCCTTCGCCGGCCCGGCTATAGGTCATCTCGGCTTCGACGCCATCGATGACCATCCGGTAGCGTCCCTTGGATGCGCCATCCTCCCGTTCAACCTTTTCGTCGGTCGATGAAGGGGCCTTCTTCGGCAGCTCGGCGTGTGGTGGCCGGACCTGCCCCGGCCGCCCTTGCATACACTCCAGCAGATCGCGGTCCCATCCTCCGAGATCGGCGGCGGCCTCGTAGGTCGAGACGAGAAACGCCAGAAGTGCTTCATCGCCATCGGCCGCCGACTGCACCGCCTCGTAGGGCAGGATGAACTCCGACAGGCCATCATGCCAGAACGCGGCATCCGGCCGGACCGATGCCCCTCGAAAGCCGTTCGGCGTAGGATAGGCGTAGGCGTAGAAGGCGGGATAATCGATGCCGCCGCCGCCCGGCCAGAAGCCAGCCGAGGAGACCTCGCGGTCGTAGGCCTCCTGCGTCACGTCGTCCGGCAATGCGGGAATGCCGCCGCCATGGAGAGGCGCGCGCCGCCCCGAAAAGCGGGTAACGGCCAGATCGAGAGCGCCCCAGAACAGGTGAACGGGGCTGCATTTGCCGAGAAAGGAGGTCCGGAACGTCTTGAATACCCTGTCGACCGCCATCGACGCGTGATGGAAGCGTTGAACGGCGTCGCGGTCATAGGGCCGTTCGCGATGATCCTCGTTGAACGGTACGGGGTCCGGCACTTCGTTCGGCTGGCCGTTGAAGGTCGGCGTGCCGCCGAGTTCGGAAACCAGCCGGACGAAACTGGCGTGGAATGCCGCGACCGTGGTCGGCCCGAGCGCAAAAGACACCTTGCGGCCGTCGCCGCTCGTGCCCATCACCATGTGGTCTCGAAGGTCGAACAGGATTTCGATGCCAGGGCCGTCGGGGATCGGCGAGGATGTCAGGCCGTTAGGCGTGACATAAAAGGTCGCGTTCCAGGAATGGTTGAGCCACGGGGTGTGAGCCAGCCGATATTTGCCGGCGATCTGCAAATAAAGATGCAGCGCGGAGCACGTCTCGCGCCAACCGAGGTAGTCGAGGTGGGGCCACCTGTTGCTCATTTTCGCTGTCTCCATCCAGCATTCAACCGGCACGCGACATCGTTCATGTCGTCCTCGACCGCCCGAGCCGCGTCCGCGCGATCACCTTATCAGCGCCGGTCAGTCCGGAAGAGGAATATGCTCATCCCGGTCATCGACCGGGAGATCGAAGCGTCCCTTGCCCCAGTTCTCAGCGCGCCATTCGACCTTGGCCTCTTCGATTCGCTCCCGGGACGAGGCGACGAAGTTCCACCAGATATAGCGCGGTCCGCTGAGCGTTGCGCCGCCGAGGACTATCAGTTGCGCGCCTTGGCCGCCGGCCGAGACCGTGATCCTGTCGCCCGGGCGGAAGACCATCATCTGAGGTGCCTCGTAATCCTGGCCGGCGATCGATATCGAGCCTTCGACGATGTAGATGCCTCTGTCCTCATGATCGTCCGGCATTGGCAGCCGGCTTCCTGCTTCGAGCTTCACATCGGCGTAGAATGTCTCCGAGAACATCGTCGCGGGGGCGTGCTTGCCGTAGGCGTTCCCAAGGATAAGCCGAACCGAGACGCCACGGTCCTCGATCACCGGCAGCGCCTCCTTGCCGTGATGCTCGAACGTGGGCGCCATGTCCTCATGGCTTTCGGGCAGAGCCAGCCAGGTCTGGATCCCGAACAGACTGTTCGGACCGCTTCGGGCCGCTGCGGACGTGCGCTCCGAATGGGTAACGCCACGCCCGGCGACCATCCAGTTCAACTCGCCGGGACGGATGATCTGGTCGGCCCCGGTGCTGTCCCGGTGATGGAAGTCGCCGCGAAAAAGGTACGTAACGGTGCCGAGACCGGTATGCGGGTGTGGCCGGACATCGATGCCCTGGCCGGTCAGCAACTCGGCCGGGCCGGCCTGATCGAAGAAGATGAACGGCCCGACCATCTGCCGCTTCGGCGCCGGCAGGGCGCGCCGAACCTCGAAACCGCCAAGGTCGCGGGAACGCGGAACGATGAGGGTTTCGATCGCGTCGAGGCCAACCTCATCGGGGCAGCCCGGTTCGATTGCTGGGTTCCAACTCATGCGCGTCATCCTCTCCTGGGCTTCCGGGCGGCCTCGCCCCTCGCCGATGAGAAGGCGAATGCCCGGTTTCCGTCAATCTGCACAGCGTGAGCGGGTTGAGTACTACCCGCCCGACGCCGGCCCGAACTAGCGAGCGGCCGTCTCCGCAGCTAGCCACGCAATGCGCCAAACTGTGTCGCGGAAAGTGGAACGTGCAGGCAATAATGTCGCTGAGGCCGGTGGCCCACAGGCGAGCGCGTCGTCTGCCAAGGCTTCGCGGATGTCAGTGCTTTACCGGTCGAGACCCCAGAGGTGGGGATTTCGTTCGAAATGCTCGATCAGCATTTCGGTGAGTATCCGTATCTTCCGTGCCGGATGCTGACCCGGCGGTCGGATGACATATGCACCCGCTGGCGGTGGCGGATAGCGTGTCATGATCGGAACGAGCGCGCCGGAGACCACATAGTCATAGGTGATGCAATCGGGGAGCCAAGCGATGCCGAGTCCTGCTGCTGCTGCGGCGGCGAGCGCCGTAGCGTTGTCGGCCTTGAACCTGCCCTGCGGCTGAACCGTGACGATCTTGTCGCCATCCATGAGTTGCCAGGCTTCGGTTCCCTGCATGAGGGACTGATGGGCAGCGAGCTCATCCGGCGTCTCAGGCGACCCATGCGCTTTGATATAGTCCGGACTGGCGACCAGTTTCCCATAGATCGGCCCGACACGTCTCGCGATCAGGTTGGAATCCTGAAGGTAGCCAACCCGGATCGCACAATCAAAACCTTCGGTGATGAGATCGACGAAGCGATCGCTGTAGGAGGTATGGATGTGGAGGTGCGGGTGGTGTCGCGCCATGTCCGCGAGCACGGGGGCGAGGTGAGTCGGGCCGAAAGAAAGCGGCACGGCAATTCGCAGGCGGCCGCGAAGGTCACCGGCTGGTAGAATCGTTTCCCTGGCCAAGTCGATCTCGGCGCTGACCCTGGCTGCGTGGTCGCGAAACGTGACCCCGGCTTCTGTGAGAGCGGCGCCGCGGGTGGTTCGTGCAAGGAGCTGGGCGCCAAGTTCCGCTTCAAGCCGGAAGAGTCGCCGGCTGACGATTGACTTGGATACGCCGAGCCGGCGCGCGGCGGCCGAGACTCCCCCCGCATCAGCGACTTCCACGAATGTCCGCAGGTCTTCGATGTCCAATTCAGTGTTCCTGTTTCTGCGACACAGCTTGGCACAACGGAGCACTATCGCATCCCGTATGGGAACGGCAATACCACCTCCAGACAGCGCCGCAGTCGGCGCATGTCTCTTGGCGAACCAATCTCACTCAAAATGGCAGCAGAGGATGTACTCATGACTTTTCGTAACGGCCTGGATTCGCTTCTTCGTCCCGAAGATTCGGTACTCGTTCTCATCGACCACCAGCCTTACCAGCTTGCGAACCTGAACAGCCACGATCCACAGATGGTGGTGAACAATTCAACGGCGCTGGCGAAGGCAGCCAAGGCCTTCGGCGTCCCCACCATCCTGACCAGCGTGATTTGCCGACCGGGGCGGTCTGCTCTTCCCCCAGATCACCGATGTGTTTCCTGGACAGGAGGTGATCGACCGGACGTTCATCAACACCTGGGAGGATAAGAAGGTCGTGGACGCGGTCAAGGCGACGGGCCGCAAGCAGCTGATCATCGCCGGCCTTTGGACCGAGATATGCGTCGCGATGCCGGTTATCCAGGCTCTCGGCGACGGCTGGGATGTGACGGTCATCACCGACGCTTCGGGAGGGACTTCGGTCGAGGCCCACGAGGTCGCCATCCAACGGATGATCGCGGCCGGCGCGAACATGATGACCTGGCTGGCGCTGGCGTCCGAATGGCAGCGCGACTGGGCCCGGACCGAGCATGCCGCCGAGCTGTCGGACATACTGAAGTATCATGTCGGTGGCAGCGGCATCGCGTTCCTGTGGGAACAGCAGTTGCTAAACACGCCGGTGCCAAGCGCCGTGAGCTAACCTGAATGGGATGACGAGCATTCAGAACGATGCGCCGCAACGAGTTGAACACGCATCGGGCCTCGTCATCCCACGCTTGTTGATCGGCCCTTATCATCTCAGAAGAGAAGCAATGAACGGAAAAGCCGCACCCGCTCGGCCCGGCTGGCCTGAAATCGTCGTGGGTCTCGTCTGCCTGACCGTACTGGCTATCGGCGGGGGTCTCGGCCTGGTTCGGTTGGATCTTAACCCGGTGGTGCTCGGCTTGATTCTGACGGCGCTGGAAGCAACGCTACAAGCGTGCACTGTAAATACCGGTAAACGTCACGGCCTTCGACTTGATTGCCTGTGGTCACCATCACCCTTGAACAGCTGGCTGGGAGACGTGTGCTTTCGCAGCGCCGGAAAAACATCGACGGCATCGAGGAGGCACGCGCCGAATAGGACGGCGATGGTCTCGTGGTTGCCGCTACCGGAGATCTGGGTCCGATGAGAATTCTCGTTGTTGGCGCCACCGGCCTGATCGGCGCTTCGGTCTGCGCCCGCCTCGTTTCCGAAGGACATGAAGTGGTCGGCATCGTCCGTAGCCCACGGGCAAATGCAGCCCGCGACTACCAATTGCTGGTGCTGGACATGGCGACCGCGCTACGCCCTGAAGATTGGCTGCCGCATCTGGCCGGCATCGATGCCGTCGTGAACTGTTCCGGGGTTCTGCAGGACAGCCCTCGCGAAAAGACCGGACAAGTTCATCGCGATGCGGCGTCGGCTCTTTTTCGCGCCTGCGCGCGCGCCGGCGTTACCAAGGTGATCCACTTCTCGGCAATGGGTGTCGATCGGGCACAGCCGTCGTCGTTCTCGGCGACGAAGTATGCTGGCGATCAGGCCCTCATGGCGCTTGATCTGGACTGGATAATCCTTCGCCCTTCCGTAGTGCTCGGCCGGCCTGTGTTTGGGGCCAGTGCATTGTTTCGCGGTCTGGCCTCGCTGCCGGTCCTGCCGTCAATGCCAGATACCGGCCGGCTACAGGTCGTGCAGCTTGAGGATGTGGTCTCGACGGTGCTCTTCTTTCTCAATCCCGGCAGTCCGTCTCGTCTGGCGCTGGAACTTGCAGGTCCCGAACAGCTGACCATGGACGAGATTGTCGGCACTTTCCGCCGCTGGCTCGGCTGGGCTCCCGTGCCCAGGCTTGCCTTGCCGGGATGGGTTGCGCGGCTTCTCTACCGCCTCGGCGATCTTGCCGGGATGCTCGGCTGGCGGCCTCCGATGCGCACCAACGCCGCCAGGGAGATCACGCGAGGGGCGCTCGGAGATCCATCGGACTGGATTTCCTTGACCGGCATACGGCCACAAAGCTTGGCGCAGTTCCTCGCGCTTAATCCGGCAACGGTGCAGGAAAAATGGTTCGCCGGGCTTTATGTCGCCAAGCCTGTAATCTTCGTCGTCCTGCCGTTCTTCTGGATCATGACGGGGATTGTGTCGCTGACCACTGGCTACGGCAACGGCATCGGCCTTATGCAAAGCACGGGGGCTGGCATATTGTCGGCGCCTGCCGTGATCGCCGGCGCTCTTGCCGACGTCGTCGTCGGCGCACTCATAGCCTGGCGGCCAACGGCGCGAAAAGGCCTCTACGCCGGCATCGCGCTCTCGCTGTTCTATCTGATCGTGGGCACTTTCCTGCGCCCGGACCTGTGGAACGAACCGCTTGGGCCGTTCCTGAAGGTCTTGCCGATCATCGTCCTTCACTTCGTTGCCTTGGCAATCCTGGAGGAGCGCTGATGCTCTATTTCGTGCTGAAGTTCCTGCATGTCATAGGTGCCAGCGTGCTGCTTGGCACCGGCGCCGGCATTGCCTTCTTCATGCTTCTCGCCCACAGGACCGGCAACACAGCAACAGTTGCGGCAGTGGCGCGCATCGTGGTGATCGCCGATTTTCTCTTCACGGCAACCGCCGTCGTGGCGCAGCCGATAACCGGCGTCGCGCTCGCCTGGCAGGCGGGTTACGCGCTCTCCGAAGGCTGGATCGTGCTTTCCATCGCACTCTACATCGTCACCGGTGTGTTCTGGCTGCCGGTGGTATGGATGCAGATGGAGATGCGCAATCTGGCGTCCGAAGCCGCCAAAGCAGGGACCCCGCTGCCGGCCCGGTATAGCAGGCTTTTCTGGCTGTGGTTCGCCTTTGGCTTTCCCGCCTTTGCTGCCGTCCTCGGGATTTTCTGGCTGATGATCGCGCGACCGGCGATCGAGTGGTGATGCCGTGCCGCGACGGATGTCGCGGCTTCGATTTCAGCGCGGGAACATCTTTCCCACGAGTGCGTTCGGCGCGGCTGGATCAACCCGTGCGCAAACGCCGACATTCAGCCTCATCCGCGACTGAAGTGGATGTTCTCATTGTTGGCGGCGGACCTGCGGGGCTGGCGGCCGCTGTCTATCTCGGCAGGTTCCGTCATCGGGTCGTCGTGGTCGACGCGGGTGAATCGCGCGCGATGCTGATTGCGCAAAGCCGTAACTGCCCGGGATTTCCCGAAGGGATCAGCGGCCCCGATCTTCTGCAGCGCCTTCGTGCGCAGGCCGCCGAATACGGAGCGACACTGGTGCAGGATCAGGCGTCATCGATCGAGCCGACCGTAGGCGGGTTTGGCGCCGAGACCAACGCGGGGCGGATTGTCGCCCGCAAGGTATTCCTGGCGACAGGTATCGTCGACGTCGTGCCGGCAATTCCGCGTCTGGGCGAGGCCATCGCCAGAGGCAGCGTACGCCTTTGCCCGGTTTGTGACGGCTACGAGGTCATAGATCGTCAGGTCGCGGTCATCGGCCACGAGGCGAAGGCACTGCGAGAGGCCTTGTTCCTCAAGCAGTATACGCAGCACGTCACAATGCTCGCATGCTATCTCCCCGATTTTTCCACCAGCACACGGCGCGTGGCCATGGAAGAGAACATTGCTGTTTGCGACGCGTTCAAAAAGTTTGTTCCCACCGACAGCGGCTACCAGGCCGTCCTCAAGGACGGCGAGATGCGCCATTTCGACGTCATCTATCCGGCGATGGGATGCCGGGTGCGTTCCGAACTCGCGCTGGCAATGGGCATCGAATGCTGCGACGAGGGCTATGTCGTCGTCGACAAGCATCAGCGGACTTCGGTCGATGGGTGTATGCCATCGGCGACCTGGTTAGGGCCCTGAACCGATCGCAGTCGCTTTCGGCCAGGCTGCGATAGTCGCGACCGATGCGCACAATGATTTTGCTTCGCGTACGAATAAGCTCGGAAACCTACTCCCTAGCCCAGCATGGCTGCTATCACGAAGACCGCGGCCGCTACGAGAACGACTGCGGCAATCACCAGCACCGGCCAGTTCTTGCCAGGCCGAAGACCAGGCTCGCTTTCTACCGGCCGCATCGCATTGGCGAAGCTTGCTTCATTCGTGAACTCTGGCTGTCGCCGTGGACGAGCCTCGGCGACAGGGCTCGGCACATCTGCCGCTTCGGCGTCGGTCGCTTCAGGTGCGGCGGCAGGGTCGAACCCCGGGGTCTTGTCCTGCGTCGCCCCGGCCTGAATATCGCCTCTCGCTTTGGCGGGCGTCTGATCTCGTCGTGCGGCCATCATGGTCTCTCCCTGGCAACCAAACTTCGATCTGCCTCAGCGGTTCCAGACTGCGCCGCATTTGCTGAACACACCCCGTTTGCTGAACACCCCAGATTTTCTGAACAGACTTGGCGGTGATCCGCCTCTCCGGAACAGAGGGCGCCTTTCGCAGTTGTGTTGGATCATTGCCTGGTGAGTTGGCCATGCCGTCTGCACTCGAGCAACTGGCTCAATCCGTGAAAGAGCGACGAGCGATCTTGTTCGTTGGGGCGGGGGTGTCGATGAGCGTCGGCCTGCCATCCTGGCAGAAGCTCATCGAGCATATGGAGGATGAACTCGGCCTCGACCGCGACATGGTCGACATGCCTGAACCCAGCTACCAGGCTCTTGCCGAATATTACCGGCTGAAGAATGGGGGTCTCGGTCCCTTGCGCAGCTGGATGGATCGCGAATGGAGCGTCTCGCGGGAAAAAGTCAAGGGATCGGCGATCCACAAGCTGATCGTGTCACTCGATTTCCCGATCATCTACACCACCAACTATGATCGGAACCTTGAGGTTGCGTTCGAAGTCCACGACCGCCCGTTCGTAAAAGTGGCCAATGCCAAGGATATCGCCAAGGTGAACGGTGAGGTTGCCCAGATCATCAAATACCACGGCGATTTCGACGACGATGCATCTCTGGTCCTGGCGGAGTCCGACTATTTCGAGCGGCTCTCGTTCGAGTCGCCATTGGACGTGAAGTTTCGCGCCGACGCACTGGGGCGCACCATCCTGTTCATCGGCTACAGCATGTCCGACATGAACATCCGTCTGTTGCTGTATCGGCTTTGGGAAACCTGGCGCCGGTCCGGCTACGAAAAGAACCGTCCGAAATCGTTCGTCTTCATGCCGCAACCGAGCGTCGTCCAGGAAGCGGTCCTCGGACGCTGGGGCATCGACATGCTGACCGAGGAGGCCAATCGGCCGGAGGATGCTCTGGTGGCATTCCTGAGCAAGCTCAAGGACGGGATAGACAACACTTGAAAAGCGATGTGATGCACCGCGCTTGAAACCGAATGGTTGACCGGCAAGTTCGGAAAACTCGCTCGGTTCGACCAGGCCGGGAACATTGTCGATCGCTGCGACGTTCATAGCCGGAAAGGGACGCTGTTTGCGGAGGCCTAGGATGGGCCACTTCGAAATGATCGATCTCGTTTCCGTCATCAACGCTTGCACGACCGGCCGCGCCGCCGGGCGATTGGTGTCGATGGCCAAAGCCGTGGAAGAGTTGCGGGTGCTGACCGGGGATTTCATCTCGCCGGACGAAATCGTGGCCAACGCCCTGTCGCCGGTGGCGTGGGAGCGCGGCTGCGCGGTACTGTTCGACGAGCAGCCGGGCGCCGACATTCTGCACACGCCATGGCAGGATGCCTGAGCGGCTGAGGACGCCTGAGCGTTGCCGAATATCGGCAGCCGCGCCGGCGGGCGCTGCACGCATCGCGTATGGCCGCCGTCAGGAGCGCTAGAGCATCGGACCCAAAAGTGGGTACCGGTTTTGGGGAAATCCGATGCTCAAACAAAAAGATAGAGCGGCGGTACGACTCGATTTGAAAGTCCGCCGCTCTAGCGGCAGTTGGAACCCGGACCGTAACGAGAGTGTTTAGCCGCCATCGAGGTGAGTGAGGAAATCGGAGAAATGCTATGACCGAAAAGGAGACCCGTTACGAACATGGCGCGACCAAGTACCCGGCCAAGAAAGACGCGGACGCGTCGGATCAATTCTCCCAGGAGGCGGCCGGCAACAAGAAGCCTGCCGGCGGGATGGGCCTGACCCGGTCAAAGGAGGAGGGGAGGACAAAACCCGTCAGTCCGAAGGGCAGGACCCGCCTAGACAGGCCACGCCCAGTGCCGCGACAGAAAAGACAACCGGCGCCGGTCCTTCGATCGCCGAGCGTTCCAAGGATGCCAAGGCACCGAAGAGCGGCCGCCAGCCAGGCGCCTACGTCAAGAAGTGACCGGCCAGGGAACCTGCAGGTCAGCGGCCTCGTCGTCAGGCAGCACCGTCAGCCCATCATCGTCTTCAGCGGCTCCCGAGCCAGGTTTGCTTCGATCTCCTTACGGCCCGGCGTTTCCCGCAGCGCTATGCGCATGTTCTTGCGATATTCGTCCGGCATGCGCGGCGGCAGCATAGGTTCATACGCGTCGACGACCGCCTCTATGATCACCGGACCTTCCGCGGCAAAAGCGGCGTCAAGGACCCCGTCGACGTCCTCAGGCCGGGTGACGCTGTAGCCGATGCCTCCCATAGCTTCAGCTGCCAAAGCGAAATCGATCGGCTGGAGTTCGCAGGCAAATTGCGGGTTGCCGAGGAACATCATCTGCTCCCAGGCGATCTGGTTGAGCATGTTGTTCTTGATCACCAGAAGCTTGAGCGGAATCTTGTAACGCACGGCCGTCGAGAATTCGCCAAGCTGCATCGCGAGCCCGCCATCGCCCACCACCGCGAAAACCGGCCGGCCCGGAAAGGCGATCCCGCCGGCAATCGCATAGGGCAGCCCGCAGGCCATCGCTGCCAGCGAGCCGGAGACGGCGAAATCCTGTCCTGCCTTGATATCGATATGACGGGCGGCAAGTTCGGTGTTCTGACCGGAATCGCTAGCCAGGATCGCATTGGCCGGCATTCGGTCGCCGAATGCCTTGACGACACGCTGCGGCTTGAGCGGCACGTCGTCCCGGCTTTCCGCCTCGGCCATCATCCTGCGCCAGCGCTGTAGGCTCTGTTGTGCATCTTCGAGAAAGGATCTGTCCTGCGATGAGTTAACCGGCAGATCGCATCGACGATTTTCTCTCGAACTGTTCTGCCTCATGCAGCAGCCGGATCACCTCCGCGTCCGTGGTCTGCGCGAAATCCTCATAATATCGGCCCACCGCAACAAACGGCTCTGGCGTGGCGAGACAGACCACTTCGTCCACATCGGCTTTTATCAGGTCGAGCGTATCCCGGGGTGCGACCGGAACGGCCAAGACGACATGCGCGGCGCGATCCTTCCTTAGCGCCTTGAGCGCCACCCTGACCGTGCCTCCGGTGGCAATGCCGTCATCGACGACGATGACGGTCCGGCCCAGGACCGAAGCCGCAGGCCTGCTGCCGAGATAGAGGTTTCTGCGGCGTTCGATTTCGAGCAGTTGCCGCCGTTTCTCTGCCTCGACGTAATCGTCTGACGGTTGGACCAAAGCCATCGCCTCCTCGTTGAGGACGAGCTGCGGATTTTCCCCGTCGACGACCGCGCCGATGCCATATTCGGGATGGCCCGGTGCGCCGATCTTGCGCACAAGCAGCACGTCGAGCCGGGCACGGAGTGCCTTCGCCACTTCGAAGCCGACCGGCACTCCGCCGCGCGGCAGCGCCAGCACCAGAGGATCGGTTGCCGCGAACCCGGTCAGGGCGGCGGCAAGCTGGCGCCCCGCATCCGTTCGATCCCTGAATCTCGGCGCGTCAAAGATCATTGTCTTCACCTTTCCAAGGACGGGCCTGGCATCGGTGCGTAGCAGGCCTCCTCCTCGCCCAAATTCACCTTGCTGGCGAAACGGCGATCGGAGGCAAATTGTTTCATCGACCCTTGGTAAAAATTGGCGAACGATGCGACTGAGAACCCGGTTCTGGGCCCAGATGCTCTCCGGCAAAGGGTTATCCCGTGGGCTATCGCCAACGCTAGCGATTAGGTCCTTGCTGCCGCCGGGCTGTTTGTTTGTCCCGAACTGCGCTTGCGCCCATCGGTTCCGTCTCGAACCGGAAAAATGATGGATTCCTGCTGGCGAGCCTTGGGCGCGCGAAAAAAACGCTGCTGGAACAATCGATCACCCTGGCGCGTTCGACTGTTTTACTCCTGCCGGGGGTCCTCGATGGCGCCACGTCCTTTCTGGAAAGGCTATCTGAAGCTTTCGCTCGTGACCTGTCCGGTCGCGATGACACCGGCTACCACCGAGAGCGAAAAGGTCCGGTTCCACACGCTCAATCGTAAGAGCGGGCATCGGGTCGTCAGCCAATATGTCGATGCCGTCAGCGGCAAGCCCGTTGCTGAAGACGACGAGGTGAAGGGGTATCAGCGCGGCGAGGACGAATACGTCCTGCTCGAGGACGATGAGATCGACGCAGTCGCGCTGGAGAGCACCCGTACAATCGACATCGACATGTTTGTCGATGCCGACAGCATCGGCTGGATCTGGTACGACAAGCCCCATTACCTCACTCCTGACGATCCGGTCGGGGAGGAGGCATTCTCGGTCATTCGCGATGCCATGCAGTCGACAGGGACTGTTGGAATATCGCGACTGGTCATGTATCGCCGCGAGCGCGCCGTCATGCTTGAACCGCGAGGCAAGGGCATCGTGCTGTGGACACTGCGCTATGGTGACGAGGTTCGCGATCCCGAGGATTATTTCGGCAAGATCGAAGACGCCAAACCCGACCCGAAACTGATGGACATGGTCTCGACCTTGATCGATGAGCGGACCAGGCAGTGGGATCCCGCCATGACCGGAGATCCCGTCCAGGCGCGGCTGCTGGAGATCATTGCCTCGAAGAAGAAGGGCAAGAAGGGTCCGGCAAAGGCAAAGGCCAAGGCCGAGCAACCGCCCAGCAACGTGATCAACATCATGGATGCGTTGCGCAAGAGCATCGGCTCGGAGGCCGGAAAGCGGAAATAAGCGCCTGGGAGCAGGCTGGGCTGGGGGACAAGGGCAGCACAATGAAGGTCATACCCCGCGATCCTGCTCTCGACAGCACCCGCCGATGACCCGCGATTTCCTCCTGCCGCTCGATACGCCTCCGATGGAGGCCAAGGCGGCCGATGCGATTCCCGAAGGAGACGGATGGCAATACGAGCGCAAATGGGATGGTTTTCGCTGCCTGGCATTCCGGCAGGATGACGCGGTGGAGTTGCGCGCAAAGTCAGGCAAGCCGCTCGGACGCTATTTTCCCGAACTCGTCGCGACGTTGAAGGAACTACCGTCGCGCCGTTTTGTCGTCGACGGTGAAATCGTCATCTCGATCGACGGCAAGTTTTCGTTCGACGCGCTCCAGATGCGGCTTCATCCCGCCGAGAGCAGGATCCGCAAGCTGTCCGCCGAAACCCCGGCGCACATCGTCCTGTTCGACATGCTCTGCGACGAGCACGGAACCGTCTGGTTGGCCCGGACCCTGAAAAAACGGCGAGCGATCCTTGAGGCTTTCGTCGCTTCGGCAAACCGCAGGAACATCGTGGTTTCGCACTGTACGCGCGATGTGAAGGAAGCCCGCTCCTGGTTAGGGGATGCCGGACATGGCGAGACGGACGGCGTGGTCGCCAAGCGGCTGGACGGTCCGTACCAGCCGGGCGTGCGCGCGATGGTGAAGGTGAAGCGGTTGCGGTCGGCCGATTGCGTGGTTGGCGGCTTTCGCTATCTCAGCAACAGCCCGCAGGTCGGCTCTCTGTTGCTGGGTCTGTACAACGAGGCCGGCAAACTCGATCACGTCGGTTTCACCTCGACCATTGCCAAAGACGACAGGGCCGAGCTTACCCGCAAACTCGAAGCGATGCGCGAGCTACCCGGCTTCACCGGAAAAGCGCCGGGCGGGCCGAGCCGCTGGAGCACCGAGCGCAGCGGCGAATGGGAGCCGGTCCGGCCCGAATTGGTGGTCGAAGTACGCTTCGATCACGTCACCGGCGACCGTTTCCGGCATGGCACCAAGTTTCTGCGCTGGCGGCCGGACAAGGCTCCGGAGCAATGCACGTTCGAGCAGATCGCCTGATTATTTCTATGCATGCCCTTCGTAACGCCACCCTCAAGCCGCTTTCCTGCGCCGGTTTGCACGGTCTTCGATTGGCGCTGCGGCGGCTCGGAAATCCTGCCAGGGATCCGACGGCAGCGAGGCAAGCCGGGTCGGCGTGTTCCCGACGCTAAAATAGGCCGGTCCGATGCCGGGGCCGAGCTCGTCCCAGGCAAGCGGCATTGAGACCGCCGCACCGGGTCGTGCTCTTGTAGAATAGGGTGCGACGGCGGTCGCACCGCGCTGGTTGCGCAGATAGTCGACGAGGATTTTTCCGCGCCGTTTGGATTTGGTGATGGTCGAGACGTAGCGGCCGGGGCTGTCGGCGGCCATGGAGTCGGCTATCGCCTTGGTAAAGGCTTTCGCCGCCGGCCACTCGGCCATCGGCTTCAATGGCGCCACGACGTGCAGACCCTTGCCGCCGGAGGTCTTGATGAAGGGGACAAGCCCTGCATCCTTCAGCCGATCGCGGGTCTCGACGGCGGCTTCGATCACCGCCTCCCAGCTCACGCCTTCGCCGGGATCGAGGTCCATGGTGATCGTGTCCGGACGCTCCCAATCGCTCACCATCGAGCCCCAGGGGTGGATCTCCAGCGCCGCCGACTGGACAAGACCGATCAGCCCATCGAGATCATTGATGCTGATCAGCCGCTCGTCGGGCGGATCCTTGGGGTCGTGGACCAGCACGATGTTTGGATTGAGACCTTTCCAGGCATGCTTCTGGAAGAACTGCTCGCCCGAAATACCGCTGGGACATCGCAGCAACGCCAGCGCCCGGCCGACGAGGTACGGCGATGCATAGCGCCAGACCTCGGCATAATAGTCGGCGAGGCCTTCCTTGGTCACGCCCTGGTCCGGCCAGTAGAGGCGGTCGGGATGGGTGAGCTTCACGGTCCGGCGCTGAGGTTTGGGTGCTGCCTTGTTCGTCTTCGGCGTTTCGCGCACGATCTCCTTCGCCGGCTTGTCTTCACGCAATCCGCGAAACGAGGCATGGCGCAGATTGCCGTCGGCGGTCCAGGCGCGGAACTCGACTTCGGCGACGAGTTCCGGCCTGACATAGCGGGCTTGCCGAGCCTCGTCCGCGCTCAGCCGCTCGTCGAACGGGCTTGACGGAATCCGGATCCGCTCGAGCTTCTTGAAGAGGTCGTGTGCAACCGCTGCAGTGTAGCCGGTGCCGACGCGCCCGACATGATGAAGCTTGCCGTCGTCATAGACACCCAGGACAAGCGAACCGATCGCGTTGCGCGAAGTTGTCGAGGGGACGTAGCCGGCCACGACAAATTCCTGCCGCGCGGAGCATTTCGACTTCACCCAGTTCTTGCTGCGCCCGGCGCGGTAGGGCGCATCGCGAAGCTTGGAGACAACGCCTTCCAGGCTCAGCCGACAGGCATGTCGCAGCACCAGGGGGCCATCCTCCTCAAAATGTCCGCTGTAGCTGACGATGCCGCTATCACTGCCGATGATCTTTTCCAGCAATTCCTTACGGTCGATCAGCGCAACGTCGCGCAGATCGTAGCCGTCGAGATGGAGCAGATCGAAGACGTAGAAGCGAAAACGATCACTGCGACCCTCGCTGAGATCGGCTTGCAGGGCGGAAAAATCCGATGCGCCGGCGGATGTCTCGACCACGAGCTCACCATCGATCAACGCCGTGCCGACAGGGATATCGGCCAGCGCCGAAACGACCGCTTTTCCAAACTTCTTCGTCCAGTCGAGACCGCTCCGCGTCAACAGTTTGACGCGGCCGGCTTCGAGCCTGGCCTGCAGGCGGTAGCCGTCGAATTTGATCTCGTGCAGCCAGCGTTCGCCAGACGGCGCGGACGAGACCAGGGTCGCTAGCGTCGGCTCGACGAAATCGGGCAGCGCTGCCTTCTTGGCATCCTTGATCTTTGACGGTTCTGGAACGCTGACGGTGGCGGGCTGCTCTTCCGGTGGAGCGGCCCTCGTGCGGCCGCTGCGTTGCTTTCGGATGCGCCCCGTCTTGGACGACCAGCCGGGCTCTTCGCCGGCGACGTCCTCGATCTTGCGGCCGGTCGCGACGGATTCCGGCCGCTCGTCCAGAATATCGGGGTCGTCTTCGGTGCGCGCGGCGTCATCGTCGCCCTTGATCAGCAGCCAATTCTCGCGCTTCTCCCGCGGCTTTCCGGCCATCCGCACAAGATGCCAGCGGCCGCCGAGCTTCTCGCCGTGAAGTTCGAAATCGAGATGGCCTTTGGCATAGCCGCGATGCGCGTCGCCAATCGGCGTCCAGGTGCCTCTGTCCCACAGAATAACGGTGCCGCCGCCATATTCGCCCTTCGGGATGGTGCCTTCGAAACCGCCATACTCCAGAGGATGGTCCTCGACATGGACGGCAAGGCGCTTCTCGCCGGGGATCAGGCTCGGCCCTTTCGTGACAGCCCAGCTCTTCAGGACGCCGTCCATTTCCAAACGAAAATCATAGTGGAGCCGCCTCGCATCATGCTTCTGTATGACGAAGCTGTTTCCGGTCCTCGGTGCCCTGCTGCCCTGCGGCTCCGGGGTCACGGAAAAATTGCGCTTCTTGCGGTAGGTCTCGAGCGCCATCGGTCAGCCGGCTTTCCGACGCGTCTCCTTTGCCTTCGCCTTCGCGTGGCGCGCCGGCTTTGATTTTGCCGCGGGCTTTCTTGTCGCGGGCTGCTTGCCGGCGCTTTGGCGCAGCGCATCCATAAGATCGACGACCTTCTCCCGCCTGGGCTGCTTCGGAATTGCGATCTTCTTGCCTTCGAGCTTTGCCTTCACAAGCTCGGCCAGCGCGGCCTCATAACGGTCGTCGAATTTGGTTGGATCGAATTTGCCCCTCTTGGTCTTGATGATGTGTTCGGCCAGTTCGAGCATCTCGCCCTCGATCTTCATATTGGGAATGTTGTCGAAGGCCTCCTCCGCCGAGCGCACCTCGTAATCGAAGTTCAGCGTGGTTGCGACAAGGCCTTCGTCATAGGCGCGGATGAGCAGGGTCCGGACGCGCCGGAACAGGACGGTCTGGGCGATGGCGGCGACTTTCTTCCTGCGCATGCCTTTGCGGATCAGCCCAAATGCTTCTTCCGCGTGTTTGTCCGGCGGCGCCAGGTAATACGGCTTGTCGAAATAGACATCATCGACGTCGGAACAGCCGATGAAGGCCGAGACCGACAGCGTCTTGTCGCTCTCGGGGACAGCGGCTGCGACCTCATCGGGTTCGAGCACGACGTACTCACCCGAGCTGATCTCATAGCCTTTGACCTGATCGTCCTTCTCGACGGGCTTGCCGCTATCGCTGTCGACGAAGGCGCGATGCACCCTATGGCCCGTGGCGCGGTTAATCGTGTGGAAGGCGATCCGCTCCGAGGTCGAGGCAGCCGTATAGAGCGCTACCGGGCAGCTGAGTTCTCCAATTTTCAGGAAGCCCTTCCAATTTGCTCTCGGCGCCAAGACAACAGCCTCACTGTCACAAGCGTTTGCACTGGAAATGCAACGTGGCGGTGCCGACATTTGTTCCTTTGGCGCCTGCACGGCGAGGATCAGAAAGGCTGGCTCACAGCCAAACCATTCCGCTGCAACCAAATTCGCAACCCGCCGTTGTCGAGCAGGAAGGGAGCGGTTGGCCATGACGAGACTGTCGTTGACGAGCCTATCATTTTTGGCGGCTCTGGCTTTAGCGGGTTGCAGCAACGAGACCGAACCGACACAGGGCAGCACCAGCAGCACGGAACCGACACAGAGCAACACCAACACCGTCGACCAAAATCCCGAGGTCGACAAGGATCCGACGCCCAAGACGAGCACGGGCGGCGATCAACCCGGCACGCCGCCGGCGCAGTGAAGGATCGGCTGATCTACGATGCAGCCATTTCTTTCCCTCATGCATGACGGACGACAGGGCACCGGATCTCACCCCGACTGGCTCGGCTCGACCAAATGGTGGTTAAACCGATCTCGAATGAACGCGTTGAAGAACCGACCCTTTGATGAGGCTTTGCGGAATGCAGCGTAGGTCTGCGGCGGCACGTCATCGTAATCGTAGCGATTTCCGCTTGGGACAAACCATACGGAGAGGGTTCTCGTCGCTGGATCGTAATTGATGCTTCGGATGGCAGTTGAAGGCATTTCCCAACACCTGACCCCAACACTCAACGCGTCTAGGCAATAACCCACCTCGGCAAGCCAGGTTCCGTCTCGCGCAAGACATGGAGCCGGCCGGCTCGACGCCTCCAAGGTCTTGCCGCCACCTGCCGGCTTCACCAATTAGGGTTGATGCCAACGCTCAAAACCAGGCAACCCGAATTCGCTGGCCAAGGCGACCTGTTTCGTGCGCCCGACTTTCGCGCGCCCGACCCGCGCGTGCTCGACGATAGGCCGGAAGGATTTCACTACCAGCCGGAGCTGATCACGGCGGAGGAAGAGGCCGAGCTGGTGCGGCAGCTCGAAAGTCTCGCCTTCCAGCCTTTCGACTTTCATGGCCATCTCGCAAACCGGCGCGTCGCCGGGTTTGGCCTGCGCTACGATTTTGACCAACGCAAAGTCGTCGAGGCGCCGGCGATCCCTGCTTTTCTGATGCCGCTCAGAGACAAGGTGGCGGCATTTGCGCGGCTGCCCGCCGATGCTTTCGTGCAGGTTTTGATCAACGAGTACCGACCCGGCGCGGGTATCGGCTGGCATCGCGACAAGCCGCATTTCGATGCCGTGGCCGGCGTTTCTCTTCTTGCGCCATGCAGCTTTCGGCTCCGGCGGAAGAACGGCGCTGGATGGGATCGCCAGACCATCATCCTCGAGCCAAGGTCGGCTTACCTGATGACGGGACCGGCGCGCACCGAATGGCAGCACAGCATTCCGCCGCTTGCCGAGCACCGCTATTCGATCACCTTGCGGACCCTGCGGCCGCAACGGTCGCTTCGGTAGAAGTGGTGGTTCGATGACCAGGATCGAGACCGGCTCCTGTTTTTGCGGTTCGATAACGGCTGAGATGGATGGCGACCCGTTCCGGATTTGCTCCGATCACGATGACGATCGCCGCAAGGCGATAGGGAGCCCGCTGACCGTCTGGGTCGGCTATCGACCGGCCCAATTCAGACTGCTGACCGGCTGGCCGAAGACGTTCTCAAGGACCCGAGGCGTGCTCCGCACCTTCTGTGCCGATTGCGGGACATCCATAGCCTATCTCGACCAAGGGCTTCCGGAAGAACTCTATGTGACGATCGGCTTCTTCGACCACCCCGAACGTTTTGCGCCGCAGGCCCATGCCTATTGGGATATGAAGCTGCCGTGGGTGGAATTTCGTGACGATCTGCCGCGTGTGGGAAGATTCAAGACGGCGCGATCCGGCAGTCGGAAATCCAGCCGATCGGTAACCGGCAAAACGCCGCCGATGGAACCCGAATGGCCCTAGCCGAATTGAATTGCGATCAGTTCGTAATCCAAACACCAGCGGCGATCAGGGTTTACCGATGTCTCTTATTCCGGTTTGGCAAGACATCGCGGCACGCCTGCTTCTGACCGTGCTCGCCGGTTCATTGATTGGCCTCGACCGGGAGGCGCGCGGACAGGCGGCCGGCCTCAGGACAACCATCCTGGTCGGGCTGGCCGCCGCGATCGCAATGACACAGGCCACCATTCTGCTGGAGGTTGGCGGCAAAGCTCCGAATTCCTTCGTCCGTATGGACGTTCTTCGCTTTCCCCTGGGCGTGTTGACAGGCGTCGGCTTCATCGGTGGCGGCGCCATTCTTCGCCGGGGCAGTCTTGTCAGCGGTGTCACTACAGCAGCCACGTTGTGGATGATGACGATGATCGGATTGGCTTTCGGGGGTGGCCAATACGCCTTGGGCGCAGCCGGGACGGTGCTGACGCTGGTCATTCTGCTCGTGTTGAAATGGGTCGATCTGGTGATACCGCGCGAACACCAGGCCGTGTTGGCGCTCACCTGGAAGGCGGCGGATCATGACGACCTCGACGCGATCACCGGGCCCTCCGGTTATCGAGCGCGCCTGGTTGGAATGGAGCGGCGCCCAGATCGCGACAGCCCCGTGGTGTCGTTCGAGATCAGCTGGAGGCGGTCTGACAAGGGACCGCCGCCGACGGATTTATTGACACTGGTGGGTGAGCATTGCGACATCGAGAAGTTTAATATCGTCAGCGAATCTACCTGATAACCGCTACACCTGATTGCCAAGCGGGCCTGGCACCAGGCAGGCAGCATCGGCATCTCGAAACGGGCGTCATCGCTTCTTCACCCCGCTTTTGGTACCTATCTGTTGAGCGCAAGGCATAGATCGGCAACAGGCGGCAAGATTTGGCACAACGATCGGGAAGCGCAGACCTTCCACTTCATGGCGGACGCGTGCCGAAATGGCTCGGCGACCGCATGACGCGTCTTGGCGCGGTCATGTGCGAGGCGATCATTCACCATTACGGTCGCGAGGAGCTGCTGCGCCGGTTGGCGCATCCCTTCTGGTTCCAGTCGTTTGGCGCCGTCATGGGAATGGACTGGCATTCCTCCGGCATCACGACCAGCGTCATCGGCGCCCTTAAACGTGGTTTGGCTCCGCTCTCCGGCGAACTCGGTATTCACGTGTGCGGCGGCCGCGGCGCGCATTCGCGCAAGACCCCGCACGAGCTTGCCGTCATCGGCGAGCGCGTCGGCCTCGACGGAACAGGCCTGGCAACGGCCAGCCGGCTCGTCGCCAAGGTTGACAGCGCCGCTGTCCAGGACGGCTTCGACCTTTATCTGCATGGCTTCATCGTGACCGATGACGGCGACTGGGTCGTGGTGCAGCAAGGCATGAACGGCGACAGCAAGGTGGCGCGCCGTTATCATTGGCTGTCCGAAGGCCTGAAGAGTTTCGTCGACCAGCCGCATGCCGCCATCGAGGGCGCCAACCAGGGCGAGATCGTCAACCTGACCGACCACCGCGCCGACGCGTCGCGCAAGGGGCAGCTGGAGCTGCTGCAGGACCTCGGACCGGATCGCATCCTGAGGGAATTCGCCGCGCTCGAGCGTGACGTGACTACAGAACCGGAGCCCGAGCAGCCGATGCTGCCACACCTGGTCATGCCGGCCCACCACGACGTTCGCGAAAGCGATGTCGTCATGCGCCGTCTTCATGGCAACATGGCTGCGGCTGCCGAGCGTGGCCCCGCCGATTTCTCCGAACTTCTCCTGGTCCCCGGCGTCGGTGCGCGCACGGTGCGGGCGCTGGCGCTGGTTGCCGAGGTTCTGCATGGCGCGCCATGCCGTTTTTCCGATCCCGGCCGCTTCTCGCTGGCGCATGGCGGCAAGGACAGGCATCCATTCCCCGTGCCGCTGAAGGTCTATGACGAGACGATCGGCGTGCTGAAGTCCGCCGTCCACAAGGCCAGGCTCGGCCGCGACGAAGAAATCGGTGCCTTGAAGCGGCTCGACGAGCAGTCACGACAGGTCGAACGCTATGTCACAGGCCCCAGCCTGAAGGAAATCGTCGCCGGAGAGTTCGACCAGTCGCATCTGCTCGGCGGTCGCAGCGTGTTCGGCTGGGAGGCCGCACCCGAGGCGCCCGCGTACGTCAAACAAATCAAACAAAAGGGACAAGCGGGCCGGATCGCAATTCAACGAAATACCGATTTCGACCCTTCTCTGCCCTTCCGTCGGAGAAATTGAAGGGGAAGCCTTGACCCAAATCGGACATTCAAACCCCTGCTGCACGCTTGAACGCTGACTTCGTGAAGACGATCTCGGTGCTGACTTGCGCCTTGGTCAAAGTGCCAGTCAATGTGATCGGCAAGATAGGAAGTGGGTGCAAATCAGGAAGACAGTGGCCTTCGGACGTGCCCTTTCACAACGCTGCCGGGCTCCAACTTTTGTCCTTTTACCCAGCAGCGCCTCGCGGTATAATTAGACCTGGCTAAAATAAAGGTGGAAGGGCCGTGAAAACGGAAAACCTTCCGTCTTTGGGCGGGGGCTATGGGAGGCTCGCATGCTTAGCGGTTTTGGCAAGGCCTGCGCGGTAATCCTCTTTTCAGGGAACTGCGCTTTCGCCCAATCGGATTTGATAGAACCAGAGGCTGGAACGTGGAAGACATGGGTAATCACGTCTGGCGAGGACTTCCGAGTCCCGCCACCGCCTGACGCCTCCGCCGCAGCAGCCGAATTGGTGCAGATGCGGGATCTCTTGGCGCAAAAGGATCCGGCTGCCGCCGACAAAATCACCTTCTGGGACGCCGGCTCGCCTGGGTACCGATGGATCGATCTGGTCAACAATCGCCTTCTCGAGAACCAGCAGATTTCAAATGCGCACCGCGTCTACACCTATTTGACGATGGCGATGTACGACGCCACCATCGCTGCGTGGGACGCAAAGTACTTCTACAATCGGCCGCGCCCGAGCGAGGCGGATGCGACACTGGCGACTGCGCTGCCGCCGCCGCGGAGTCCCTCCTATCCATCCGAGCATGCCGCAGCCGCCGGAGCTGCTGCGACCGTTCTTTCTTATTTCTTTCCCGAAGAGACATCGTCGTTCAAGGCAATGGCCGAAGAAGCGGCACAGTCGCGTGTCCTTGCCGGTGTCCAGTTCCCAAGCGATTCTTCCGCCGGCCTGGAGTTGGGACGGAGGGTCGCAGAGCAGGTGATTGCGCGGGCAAAGGCCGATGGCTCCGATGCAGCGTGGACCGGCACTGTTCCGACCGGGCCGTGCATGTGGGTCGGGAACAAACCCGCCAATGTAACCATGCCAAACTGGAAGCCGATCGTGCTGGCAGCACCCGATGAATTCAGGCCGCCGGCGCCGCCCGACTGCCAGTCCCCGGCCGTAAAGGCCGAGATGGATGCAATCCGACAGTTTGAACGAAAATTCCCTAACAGCTACAAAGCGTTCTACTGGCAAAGCCCATCCGGCCTGTTCACCGACTGGTATGACTATGCCAGCAAGTGGATGTTCGAGGACAAGACGGATACGAACCCGCCGCGTGCCGCGCGGGCTTACGCGATGCTCGCAACGGTCTATTACGACGCCTACATTGCAAGCAACGACGGGAAGTACGCCTATTGGTATCTGCGGCCCAACATGCTTGACGCGAGCATCACTCCCCTGTTCGCGGTGCCGGCCCATCCCAGTTATCCGTCGAACCACTCCACGCTCTCGACTGCCCGATGCGAGGTCCTGGCGTACCTGTTTCCCGGCCATGCGGAGTTCATCCGCGCGGTTGGTAAAGAGGCGGGTGATTCCCGCGTCTGGGCAGGCATCCACTATGAAATGGACAACCGGGCCGGCGCCGCGCTCGGTAAAGCGGTCGCGGGGAAATTTATCGAACGGGCAAAAACCGACGGGGCGGACTAGCGGAAGGAAGGAGGCCTCTTTTGATGCCATCTCGACCATTTGCGAATAGCACCCATGGCAGTTGGCCGAGCAATTCCTTCACATCGACGAGATAGCCAGCATCGAGACCCCTCGGTGAATGAGGCATAAACACGTGTGAACAAGTCGCGAGCCGCTCCGTCGTTCCCGTGGTCGTGATGTAGCCGCGTGAGACTGAGAGCGGCTCGCGAACACACCGAAAGTCCGGAAATGGCGCGACTGCGCCTATTGCCGTGCTCCGCTCATTGGGCGAGCCGAAATCAGCAACCTGTTGAACGTACCCCTACAGTCGGCTCCAGAGGCGCTACAATGCGCGAGCTCGCTTCGGGCGCTGCGGGAGGGCGGCATGGGAGAAGGACCATGCCTAGTTGGAACCGAGGCCACATCGTTGGCCATAAGCCTCCGCTTAAGCCACGAGAGGTCTGGAGCATCCGGACGCGACTGCAGGTGGCAAGATGCGGAACGCGATCTTGCGCTGTTCAATCTCGCCATCGACAGCAAGCTGCGGGGTTGCGACCTTGTCACCATCACCGTCGGAGACGTTGCCCTTTCCGGTACCGTTCGTGATCGGGCGGTGATCGTACAGAAGAAACAGGACGGCCAGTGCAGTTCGAAATCACGGAGCAGACGCGCGCGGCCGTCGGCGCATGGATCGCGCGCCGCCGCCTCGCCGAAACGGATTTCCTGTTCCCGAGCCGCGTCCGGGCCAGACCGCACATGTCGACGAGGCAGTATGGGAGGATCATCGACAAATGGGTCTCCAGTATCGGTCTCGACCCGAAACGATACGGAACACACTCGATGAGACGGACCAAGGCCTCACAAATCTACAAAAAGACGGGCAACATCTCCTGGGGCTCATCAACGACGTGCTCGATCTTTCAAAGATCGAAGCGGGCCAGCTCACGCTGGCGCTCGAAGATTATTACGTTGGGCAGATCGTTCGATCGACCGTTACGGCCGTGGAGCTGCTAGCGCGAGCGAAAGGGCTCAAGCTTGCGACGACTGTTGCCGAGAACCTTCCGATCGGCCGCGGGGACGAACGCCGCTTGACCCAGGTCCTGCTCAATCTTGCAGGAAATGCTGTCAAGTTTACCGAGACGGGTGCGGTCGACATTCTCGCCGATGCGGTCGACGGACATTTCGAGATCACAGTGCGGGACACAGGTCCCGGCATTGCACCCAAAGACCAGGGGCTTATCTTCGAGGAATTCCAGCAGGTCGATAGCAGCAGCACCAGGCAAAAGGGTGGCACGGGTCTCGGCCTGGCGATCTCGAAGCGTATCGTGGAAATGCATGGTGGAACCATAGGCGTGGAGTCCGTGCCGGGTTCAGGCTCGACATTCCGCATGAAAATACCGATCCGGGTGGGAGAGGATGTGAAGGCAGCATGAGCAAGAGAATCCTGATGGTGGAAGACACCGAGGACAACCGGCAGATCGTGCGCGATCTCATCGCCACAACCGAATACGAACTGATCGAGGCCGCGGACGGTGCTGCCGGTGTCGCTGCCGCTGCAGCTGAGAAGCCAGACCTGATCCTGATGGACATTCAGCTTCCGGTGATCGACGGGTATGAACCTGCCCGCCGCATAGATCAACGCCCCATTTTCGGCGACGACCTTGTCGAATAGGCCGAGCTCGGGAAAAACGCGCTTGAGGTCGGGCAGTTCGCGGCCAGTGACTAGTATGAGTTTGCGGCCACTTTTCTTGACCCGTTCGAGAGCAGCAAGCGTCTTTTCAGCTACGATCCCATCGTGCGCCAGCGTGCCGTCATAGTCTGTCGCCAAGGCAATGAAATACATCTGTCGACCATTTCATATCTGAGATCGCCGCTACCACCGTCACACGTGAGGTTGCACGACGATCGAGCTGAGCGGGCGACAAGCACTCAGTAGCCGCCGATGATCGGCAATATCTCGCCTGTGATGTAGCTCGAGCAATGCGGTGAGGCGAGGAACACATAGGCGGGCGCGATCTCCTCCGGTTGTGCGGGCCGTTTCATCGGGGTGTCTGCGCCAAATTTCGAAACGTCACCGGCTTGCTTGTCCGACGGATTGAGCGGCGTCCACACCGGGCCTGGCGCCACGCAGTTCACCCGGATTCCCTTTTCGATAAGGTTGCCGGAGAGTGCGCGCGTGAAGGCATGAATGCCGCCCTTGGTCATTGAATAGTCGACCAGTTGCTTCGAGCCCTCGATGCCGGTTACGGAGCCACTGTTGATGATCGCCGAACCGGGCTTCATATGCGGCACGGCCTCCTGCGCCATGTGGAAGTAGCCGTAGAGGTTGGTCTTCAGCGTGGTGTCGAAATGCTCTTCGGTCAGCTCGCTGAAGTCGCTGGAATGGATCTGGAAAGCGGCGTTGTTGACCAGAACGTCGATCCGGCCAAATTCCTTCACCACCTCAGCCACGGCATTGTGGCAGTGGTCGCGCTCGCTGACGTCGGCCTTGACCAGTATGCAGCGCCGGCCCTCGGCTTCGACGGCCTTCTTCGTCTCTTCGGCATCCTGATCCTCGGACAGATAGACGATCGCCACGTCGGCACCTTCGCGCGCATAGAGCACGGCCACCGCACGGCCTATGCCTGAATCGCCGCCGGTAATCAGCGCCACTTTGCCGTCGAGCTTTTTCGATCCGATATAGAACGGCGCATCGTAAAGCGGCGCCGGCTCAATCGCCCATTCGTGCCCCGGCTTCGGCTGGTGCTGTTCGGGAAAGGGCGGCTCGGGATATTTGCGTGCTCCGGCCTGCATGGCGCCTTGTTGCTTGCCCTTGCCCTTCGATTTGTCCTTGGCATCGATGCCGCGCTGGATGTGGCGTTGCTTGGCGGCTTCGCCGGCGATTTCCGATTTCATCTGCATGGCTGTCTCCTCGGCTTGGAGAACGAACAACGCATGCCCGGCGAAAAAGTTTACGCGACGGCGTCATTCCTTCAGCAGCGAATCCAAATCGCCAGGAAATCGACGGTGCGTACTGCCCCAACTGGCAACGAATGACGCGGCCGGACGTTTGGGCGCAAGCGGTGTCCGAGAAACTGACGGCGCGCCAGCCAGCACGCGGCGTTCCGAGGCTGGTGGACCGGAGATTTCCCGCGTCTCGTCCGTACAGGCGATTTTGACACTGGATCGCGCCAAAGGAGAGGAAAATGGCTGAAGGTCATAGCAAACTAAACGGGCCGGATCTGGTCGAGGGCATCGCGTTATCCGATCTTCCCGATGGCGCAAAGCTCCTCGGCCATTGCGGCGATGAGCAGGTGCTGCTGGTGCGCCGCGGGGCCGAGGTCTTCGCCATCGGAGCGACATGCACACATTATGGCGGGCCGCTCGTCGACGGTCTTGTGGTGGGAGACACCGTCCGGTGTCCCTGGCATCACGCGTGCTTCGATTTGCGTACAGGCGAGGCCTTGCGCGCCCCTGCTTTCAGTCCACTCGCTTGCTGGTCGGTGGAACAACGCGATGATCGGATATTCGTGGGCGAGAAGCGCAAACGGCCGGCACCGAAGCAGCGCGATGGGGGCTCCGGCCAGGTTCCGGAGAAGATCGTCATTGTCGGTGGCGGCGCGGCCGGTTTCGCGGCGGCAGAAAGACTGCGGCGCGAGGACTATCAAGGCAGCCTTGTCATGCTCAGCAACGACGAAGCGCCGCCCGTTGATCGACCCAATCTTTCCAAGGACTACCTCGCCGGCAAAGCACCGGAGGATTGGATTCCGCTCCGCGGGGAAAGCTTCTACTCAAAGAACGATATCGACCTGCGCCTCAATGCGAACGTCGCCAGCATCGATGCACGTTCTGGCGAGGTTGTACTCGCGGACGGGGCCCGGACTCCTTACGACAGGCTACTCCTTGCGACCGGAGCCGAACCGGTTCGCCTGACCATACAAGGCGCCGACCAACCACACGTTCACACGCTGCGCTCGTTCGCAGATTGCAAGGCGATCATCGAGCGAGCCATGACTGCGCGCTGCGCCGTCGTGCTTGGCGCCAGTTTCATTGGCCTGGAGGTTGCCGCGGCTCTGCGTTCGCGCGAGATCGAAGTTCATGTCGTGGCGCCGGAAAAACGGCCCATGGAACGGATCCTGGGTCCGCAAATGGGCGACTTCATCCGCGCCCTCCATGAGGAGAATGGTGTCGTATTCCATCTCGAGGACACCGCGAGCAGCATCGACGGCAGCAAGGTGAAACTCAGCAGTGGCGATTCGTTGGCGGCGGATTTCGTCGTCGTCGGCATCGGCGTGCGACCGCGGACAGGGCTTGCCGAAACAGCGGGGCTCATCCTTGACCGCGGTGTCGTAGTAAATGCCTTTTTGGAGACGAGCGTACCAGGCATCTTCGCGGCCGGCGACATTGCGCGGTGGCCAGATCCTCACAGTGGCGAGAACATTCGGGTCGAGCATTGGGTAGTTGCCGAGAGGCAGGGGCGAACCGCGGCCCTCAACATGCTCGGCCATCGCGAGAAATTCGTCGCCGTGCCGTTCTTCTGGAGCCAGCATTACGATGTTCCCATCAACTACGTCGGCCATGCCGTGCAATGGGACGAGATCGCGATCGATGGAGACATCGTTGCCAAGGATTGCCTGCTCCGCTTCAAGCGCGAAGGGCGCACGCTGGCTGTCGCTTCGATCTTCCGCGACATCGAAAGTCTAGGGGCCGAGGTGGAAATGGAGCGCCAAATCACCTAGCGAAGCGCCCGCTGTACGGCCGGTTCAGCCCGCGCAATCAGTCTCGGCGCGCAATGATCCAGTCGGTTGCCGCCGCGAGATCGGCGACGGTTGCGGTCGGGCGCGGATCAAACCGTTTCTCATCGCCCTGCCGGTATTTGCCTGTCCGCACCAGCAACGCGCCCGAAAGTCCGGCGCGCAGGGCGCCAGCTATATCGGCCTCGGCGTCGTCACCGACCATGATCGCCTGATCCGGCGGACAGTCCATGCTTGCCAGCGCCGACAGAAAGAATGCCGGCGAGGGCTTGCCGAGAACGGTTGCGCGTTTCAGGGAGGCAAATTCCAATGCCGCGACGAATGGCCCTGCATCGAGGCTGAGCCCGCCGTCAGCATCCCGAAACGTCCGGTTGGTGGCAAGAGCCAGCAATTCGGCCCCCGCGCTCAGTTCGCGGAACGCGTCATTCAACGCCGCATATGTGAAGGCGTCTCCGGCATCGCCGACGATGACGGCGCGCTTGTCGCGATCCGGCAGTTCGCAAAAATCCGGCGCAAGGCCGGGGTGAACCAACAAGTATGGCGCGCGGCCATTGCGAAGCAGCCATTCGCGTGCAGCGTGCGCCGGCGTGAAAACATCTGCATTGGTAACGGTGAGTCCCATCGCCTCCAGACGTTCGAGAACCCTCTGTTTCGACGAGCGCGTGGTATTGCTTACGAAGCGTATGGCCAAACCGGCCTGGCGCAAACGCGCGACAGCGTCGATCCCGCCTGGTATGGCGATCTCGCTATCGTAGATGACGCCTGCGAGGTCCAGCAGTACACCCCTTGTCATCGGTCCAGCATGACCACGAGTCCGCCATGCGTCAAATCCGGAACAAGGCCATTGTTGTTCCTTTTGGATCAGGGCGGGCAGGCGCACTCGATTAACCGACGGTCACTGCAACCATTCGGGGAAGGCCATGCGGGCGGCTTCGGCCAGCGTCGCGATCTCCCCGTCGGGAACCGAGCTGTAGGGCCAGAGCAGTCGCGGGCCAAGCGGCGCCCAGCCGTCGGCCGCCGCCATCGCTTTGTCGAGCGTGAATTGCACCGCCGCCGGGCGAAGTGCAACACCCGCATCAGCCGCTCACGCGCGACGCGCGGATTGGACTGGCTGATGCCGATCTGGAAGGGCAGGCGCGCGCGGTCGGCCATCGCGGCCACCAGATCGCTAAGCCGGTCGAACTCGGGTTCGGTCTGGCAGTGGAAATTCACAGGCCGTGCCGTTGGAATAATGCCATCGACTCCGCAAGCACAGGAGGCACCTCTTCGCCGCAATGCGTGTGGACCCGCAGACAACGAGGCCGGACGCGACCCGCAACCGACAACGATCCCTGCCGGGCGGCGGTGAACGGCGACGTTAGGCCCCGTCGGAAATCCGCCAAGAGCGATCTTTACAGTTGGCCGCCCAGCCATTCCCGCAAATCGCGGTCTTGCTGACTTTCGGCAATGGGCGGCGAGGGCCGCATCCGGACATACCAGATGGCGGCAAGCACTCCGGCAGCCCACGCGCCGGCGAACACATTCGCAATGAGGTCGATCGGAACCTCCCAAGCCGGCCAGAACATTAGCACGGCATCAATTAGGGGCGCGACACCAATTAGGAGTACAGCAGGTGGATTTGTAGGAGTGGGAGCGTCACCGCCATGCGGTATGCTATGCAGTTCGACCAATGGCTGCGTGGCGCCGGTGAGACGAACATTCTAGCGTCTCAACCAGCCTTTCTTTGCAAGGATGCAGCCAGCCGAAACCCCGACGCTGCCGGCGCGTCCTCAACGGTAGAGTGCCAATTAGGGTGCTAGCATCTGCAATGGATGCTGACTCCAGCCACGATTACCAGGCTAAGCGCTAGCATCCAGTTGCGGTCGCAGGCGAGCCCAACAACAGACCAACGACAAGGAACGCAGCGACTCGTCCTGGCTCTGGGCCAAAGCCTGAATGGGGGCGCATACCAATCGGCACAATCGTCGCGGCCAAGGTGGTGATGAGCAACAGACATGCGGCTACCTTGAAGACGGCGCGTAGCATTCTCCATCAAAGGCAATGATTGGAACGCAACGCTACTCCACGTGTTAAGGCGCCGAGCAAAACCGCGTCTGCAGAAGGTCAGGCGTAGCAGATCGGTGGATCTGCCGCAGGAAACAGGTCACATCCGACGGCTAAATCAATTTGGCTCATATCCGAACGTAGTAGCAGGCGTACTGACCGTTTCACGATAATATTCGACCTTGGCCTCTGGCAAAGTTCGGAAACATTATATGGAACGCAATGTCCACTACCACGTCATGGACTTCTTGCGCATTTTTGCAGCGCTTTTGGTGTTACTGAACCATTTCGCGACATTCGCCTGGAGCAGTGCGTCAGTCACCGAGGGAAGCGATGTCGCCTTCGGTTTTCTGTCGGCGTTTGCCGGTTTGGGTGCTGTAGGGGTCGAAGTTTTTTTCGTAATTTCCGGGTTTGTCATTGCCATGAGCGCCTCAGGCGAAGGGGGCGCGTCGCACGCGCTGCGTTTCGCGCGCATGCGCGCTACGCGTATATTGCCCGCCTTGTGGCTGTCCGCGCTCGTCAGCTTGGCCGCACGAGCTCTTTATGGCGAGGATTTTTCCCATCTTCTGATGGATTTTTGCAGATCGGTAATATTGTCCCCTAAAGGCCCTTATATCGACGGGGTCGTATGGTCTCTCGTCGTCGAGGCTGTATTTTACGTCTTGGTGGCCGGGTCAATTTTGTCGAGGTTTCGTTTATCACTCTATGATCTGGCCAAAATAATAGGGTTCTCTAGCTCGGCATACCTTCTTATTGTCTCCGGGTTGCATTTGCTGCCGCCGTCCTCGTGGTCGGAGGAAGCGATTTCAGTGCTTTCGCGGTTCCCCTTCAAACTGCTTCTGCTGCAGCACGGCGTTTTCTTCGCTGCAGGTATGATCTTCTTTCTTGTCAGGAACGGCGGTGATGACCACGTCAAAATGGGGCACCATGCGTGGAAGGCAGTGTTGTTATTGCTTTTTGGCAGTATGAGCACTGTGGAGATCTTTATTTCGATTGAACGCGGTTATGAGTACAAGCTATCAGCAGTGATAATTTGGTTGATCTGCATGTACGCAATGGCCGCGGGAATAAAATATGGTGAGTTCGTTAAGCATAAGCCTTATAGGCACAACGCACTAGTGAAGTATATTGGAGGAATAAGCTATCCTATATATTTGAATCACTATTCATTTGGGATGATTATGGTATCGTGGTTGTTTTCATTAGGTTTTCCAATGCCTATTGTTTTCGTTCTCTCCATCCTGCTCGTTTTAGGTTTGAGCATGGCCGTTATGTGGTTGGAAAAGAGGATGCAAAACGCCGTCAGGGGACGGTTCCCTAAACCCGCCGCCAAACGAGATCAACATGGCGGTTTAGCGTCCCCGATAGGGAATCAGGAAACCCCACGGCTATTGGGTGGTGAGCAGTGGGGACGTAACCGATGAGATGCGGGCCGACTACATCAACAGCCAGGTCCTGCCCGAGTCAGGCGACATTTTCAGCGTGACCTGAACTCAGTCCGCCAAGGGTGTACCAATTTGGCGGTGGAGCGTTCACGCCATGGAGCGCAATTCAGGCGGTTGAAGTGCCGCTCGCCCTAAGCGCTGGATTCCATGATGCGCAAAAGCCGATGCGCCCCCCGTTGCACGGGTTTCGGTTCGGTGGCATCGGCACTCCAGACTTACCCTCTCCCGGGTACGTGGCAGGCGGTCTCTTCGCATTTGCGAGGTAATCGGGGAGTCATAGCTACCGCGAATGAGGTATACCTTGCCACTGTCGCGGCTGAAACCGGAGACAGTTTGGCTCGAAAGACGGGCGTCAATCGACCCATTCCGGGTCCTGGAACTGCAGCGAAGGTTACTCATCGAGCCGGAGTAGTTCCGAGCGTGTGAACTAACGCTCTTGTCCGTTGAAACGTCGTCACGGCAAAGAGAAAATCTCGTGCCGGCCCCAGTGGCGAGCTGCTGGTCCTGTGAGGCAGCTGACCTACAGCGGCTTGCAGCGTTGCACTTGAGTGAATCGGGGCTGCTCGAGTTGGAGCCTTCCGAGGTGTTACCTGCGAGTGAAATCAGAGGGTTGCATAAAGGAAGTGGCACGTTCCGCCCGATTGAACGACCGGGCGGTTCGCGCCGGACAAGGTCAGCGCGACCTCAAGTCAGCAGCGATGCTTGGCTTGCAGTTGGTACGGCGAGCCAGTCACACCGAAGGTCGTAAGCGATCCGTAAGCGTGCGTGTTCGAAAGTTGCACGGTGAGTGGCTGGTGTCACCAAGCGCTTCCGACCGCCGGAGGCCTTGCCATTCGAATGGATGGTGCAGAGAGTCGGTCAAACTTTATGATGAATTTCGGGTCCTACTGCGCTCGATCAGGCGTGATCCTTGCCTTTTTGTGAGAGTGCAGTGCAATATCACCCATTGGTTGTAGCCCGCGCAGGGTACTCAACATGTCAAAGCTGGAGTACGTTTTTGCGTAGGGAGGTTATCTAGGGGAGGATTGGCGGGGTTCGAATGACGTATGCTACAAGCCTTTCATTGAGTGAGAATGACCACCGGCCGACGTCAGTCGCAGTCAAAAGCGACGATAAGGCGTATATCAAGGCGCTAGGCTTCGTGCCAAAGCGATATGCGGCGGAAACCGCTATCGTCAATCAGGGCGAGGACGGCGATCGCGTCTTCATAATCGAGTCTGGCTGGGGATGCATTTCCCATGATCTTGCCGGTGGCCAGCGACAGATTTTGGATTTTGCGCTGAAGGGCGACATTGTCCGGCCACAGACGTACTCGGGCACTGCTCTTGAGACATTTGTGGCTCAAACCGACCTTGCGGTGTTAGAAGCCTCGACCAAGACACTTGCTCTTGGCGCAGCGAAGTCGCCCTACATAGCCTCCCTTTTTCTCGAAACTCTCGCGCGCCAGAGAGCGATTGTTGCCCAACACCTAACCAATGTAGGTCGACGCAACGCCTTGGCGCGTACGGCGCACCTGCTGCTCGAACTGATAGCGCGATTGGAGCGCGTCGGCGCTGTCAGCCGCACTGGCTATGCATGCCCTCTCACCCAGTACGACCTCGCGGACGCGCTCGGGCTGACGCCCGTCCATGTCAATCGAATGCTGCGGGAATTGCGGGAACGCGGTTTTCTGGAGTTCCGCCAAGGTCATGTCCGCGTGCTGGATCGGCTGGGCGTAACAAAATTTGCCGAGTTCGATGACAGATATATCGATGGTTGACACTTACATTGGGCGCACGACGCCAAGGCGGCGCGACGCGCGTCAAAGCCACACCGCCATCGGCGAAGCCGGCTGTCTTTATGTTCGGCGACTACCCGCGCCTAGCAAACAACGCGAGATCCAGATTCCGGTCGGTGTGTTCTGATGCCCTCCTTCCTAGACCAAATGAATTAGGCAAAGTGAAGGAGTAGAAATTTTTTAGGTTTTGTTAACCTAAATTAGTGAAGGCGCATCTTTTGGGCGATAAACATTATTGACGGGATAGTGCTGTTCCATGGCGGGGCTTTGGAATCCCACAGTTATAGTGAAGGCGACGCGAACAGAACATCGCTCGTGGGAAATAGTATTTGCCTGAAGTCCATCTCGTACTGGTCTTGAAACTTGGGTAAAAGTTTGGGGAGTAAGTTCATGGTTCCGACAATTCAAATGGATAGCAAATCACCCGGTGCACTGGAATTCGTATCGCGGACGACCGGGAATGGAATACATCTTCATAGACACGGCTTAGCCGAATCCTGCCTGGCTCTGCTGGATGAGCGAGTGCTTGACCGACAATGTCTTGCGCAATGCCTGACCGCCTATGGCATCGGGAAGGAAATCCTGTCGTTCGGTTCGATCGAAGAGTGGCGGCATCAAGAGAATGTACTGTCGATATCGGCTATTCTGCTGAACGTGGGCAGCCGAAAGGTGACAGATGCAAGGACCGGCAGCGAAATCGCCGATCTCGTGAATGAGGCCCACCCGGTGCCAGTGGTGATTTTGGCCGATACCGACGATTTAGAGCAGATTCTGAAGGCGTTGAATTATGGCGCAAAAGCCTACATCCCTTCGTCGATCCGTTTCGAGATCTGTGTTGAAGCCGTAAATCTTGTCCTCGCCGGTGGCACATTTGTCCCTGCAAGCAGCGTGCTTGCCCAGCACAAGGCAATCGACACAACCGTCGAAATGACAAGGCCCATGGCGAGTGTGTTCACGGAGCGGCAAGAAGAGGTCGTCCAGGCTCTCAGGCGTGGGAAGGCGAACAAGATAATCGCTCACGAGCTCAACCTCCGAGAGAGCACGGTGAAGGTCCACATCCGCAACATCATGAAGAAGCTGAAGGCGACGAACAGGACGGAGGTCGTCTACAAGCTCAATGAGATGTTTCCTGGCGTCCACGTGTTGAGCCGACCGAGCTAAACGGTTTTGTCGTCATGACAGTGGCGCGGCTGCATGCTCGCAATGGGGCCCGTCGGTGGCGATCCTGCTCGACCGTTGCAGTTCGCCGCTCTTTTTGTTGCAGATTTGGATTGAAGCCATGCTAGACCGGCCGTTGGCGGCAATTGCTCACAAGCCATGGCTTGGGGCGGACGCCCCGCAGGACTTTATCAGCCTCGCTGACGTTGTTTCATTTGTTCGGCAGTACCTTTTATCGATACTGGCGTTCATCGTCGCCGGAATCGTTTGCGCCACGTTTTACTTTGCTACATCGGATTCTATTTATGCCGCGCGAACCCAGATCCTGATCGAACCAAAGATACCCAGAAACCTTCAGCAGCAACCCGCCGAAGTGAATCTGTCGCTCGATACCGCTCAGGTCGAGAGCCAGCTCGCAGTTCTGCGCTCCCAGAAGATCGCGATGATGGTGATCGATGACCTTGGACTCATGGACAATCCAACGTTCAGGGATATGCACGGTCCGAACATCGGCGAGAGGTTTCGCAGGGCTTGGATGAGTGTCGTTGAGGCCGGCGGGCTCGATACCAGCTATGCCGCGTTGACCAATTTCTTCCAACGAGTGCTGCCCGGGCCGGATCGAATCCAAACCAACAGTCCGCAGCTGGAATCCGAGCGTCGGCGTAGCGCGGTCGAGATTTTCAACGATGGCCTGGATGTCCAGCGTGTCGGTGTCTCGTATGCAATAGACATTTCGTTCCAGTCTCTGGACCCGACATTGGCGGCACGCATCGCAAACGCCACAGCGGAGGCGTTCGTGCGTGAGCAAGTGCAAACGACAACAAAAGCGGCCGGCGAAGGCATCGCATGGTTGGAAAGGCGGATGCGGGAGGTCGGCGATCAGATGAACAGGGCGACCAGGGTCGCCCAGGAGTTTCGCGCAAAACACGACTACAGCATAGGTCAGGACGAGACGCCCATCGAGGGACAGGGTCTCGCGCCCAGCGAAGAACAGCCAACACGCCAGACTACGCTAGAGCAGTTGGAAGTTACAGCCGACACCTATCGCAAGATGTATGAAAGCCTGCTCGGGGCGTATACGAACTCGGTCGACCAGCAGCCTTATCTGATCGCCAATGCTCGTGTCATTACATCCGCAACGAGCCCAAAGAAAGCAAGTCAGCCGCGCAAGACGCTGATCCTCGCCTTTGGCGCACTTGCCGGAATGGTGGCTGGCATCGGATTTGCCGTGGCGCGGCGCGGCCTCGATCGAAACGTGAGGACTCCGCATCAGATCCGCCGCGAACTGGGCCTGGCCTGTATCGGAGAATTGCCGGTGGTCAGTTTCAGGCGGGGTGGTTTTGGCCGGCTTGACGAGGTGCTCAAGAATCCGGACTCTTCATTCAGCGGCAGCCTCGGGAGCGTCAAGGCGATCATGGGCTTGGCCGGGGCCACCCCTTCAAGACGTCGCATCGGAATCACATCCGTGTCCCCCGGTGATGGAAAGAGCACCGTTGTAAGCAATCTGGCGGCCCTGTGTGGAGTGTCGGGCACCGCGACCCTCGTGATCAACGCCGACCATAGGTCGGCACTGGCCAACGAACTTCTCTTGTCCTCCGATCTCAACGTGATCGATGGGGATTCCGGGAGCCGAAAAGATATCGGCACGCAAATCCAGTTCATTGAAAAGACATCGTTTTATTACCTGAAGAACGATGTGTCGAATTCGACGAATTTGCTTGTTCCCGATAATATGGAGAAATTACTGAGCGACGTTGGCGCCTACAGTGTCGTCATTGTTGAGCTCCCACCGTTTAGTTCAGGTGCCGAAGGGCTTGCTGTCTGCCCGCTTCTTGATGGCGTGATTGTGGTGGCGCAGTGGGGCGTGACGCCGCTTGATCAACTGGAAGACCTGACGCAGACACTCAAAAACACCAATTCGTCCGTCCTTGGGGTGTTGATGACACGTGTTCGTTCTGTTTCGGCTCATCGTTACCGGAAGCGCGCAGGCCAAGCACCGCGCTGACATCCTGTCTTCCTCGCGGCGGTGTCAGTCGAGCGCGAGCCCAGCGGCAAGTCTCGACACCGCCTGTCAATTCGAACACCTGCCTGTCAAAATGAATCTGCGCCCCTGGCAGGGCAGCGCAGAGAATGGCAGGTCGAACGATCGATTCCGATATCGTGCCACATTGGACGGAGCAGCCATTCGTTCGTACCCAGCCTAGCATCTTAGGGGTAGCCCCAGCTGCCAATCATCCCCAATCTACCACCTTTTCCCTGCTTGCCGGAGATCATCCGTCGTTGACAAAATGCAAACGAAAACAGCTGAAATCGAGCGCAAGCGAAAATGTCCAACGTGATCGAAAGCAACCTGCGGCACCGCGATGACTTGGCTATTGAAGACTGGGCCATTCTGGTCGGAGCCAGGCCTGCGGCGACATTGCTTCTTCGGCGTGAAAGCGACGCGGCCGCCACATCGAACACGCCAGACCCATCGTCGCCTCAACTCAACGCAAGCCAAGACCATGGCACCGTCTCGCTTGAGCCGGATATGCAAATGGCAAGCATTGAAGACGACGCGCGGCGCGACCGCCCACAGCCGCTCGGCGGTTGGGCCAAGAGGCTGCTGGATCTGATGGTAGCCTCGACAGCGCTCATTCTGGCCGGTCCGATCCTGGTTCTGATCCCGCTTCTGATCAAGGTCACCACAGGCGGTCCGGTGCTGTTCGTTCACCGCCGTATTGGATTCAACGGAAAGGTCTTCGACTGCTACAAGTTCCGCACCATGGTACCGAATGCCGAGGAGGTGCTCGAACGGCATCTGAACAGCAATCCACAAGCCGCCCAGGAGTGGGCAGCCAACCAGAAGCTGAAGTGCGATCCGCGTATCCTGTTTCTCGGAAAGATGCTTCGCAAATCGAGCCTGGATGAGCTGCCGCAGCTGTTCAACATCTTGCGTGGTGACATGAGTTGCGTCGGTCCGCGACCTGTCGTTGCCGACGAATTGCAACGCTATGGCGCCGCATCGCACGAATATTTGAAGACGCGGCCAGGACTGACTGGCCTCTGGCAGATAAACGGGAGAAACATGACCGAGTATTCACATCGCGTATTACTGGATACGCAGTACGTTCGAACATGGTCTCTGCGCCGCGATCTTTCGATCCTGATGCGGACAATACCGGCCATCATGAAGTTTGATCAGACCTCCTGAACTTTGCTATGTCAGGGGGGAGGTGCAGCACACAAACGGCCTCAACGGATTATCGCCCACGCCGATAACGCCCCGGGCGGTGCCGCAGCACGGCAATTGCAAGGCCGACCAGGTAGGCAATTTGGGTGACGACAACAAGGTAGAGTGTCGATCGGATGCTGGTTTGAACAGACAGGTGGAAAAAACTGCTCGTAACGATGCTGCCGACGATCACCACCAATGTCGCCACTATCAGCGCCGGCGCGCGCAGCGTAAGCCCTATTATCAGGGCAACACCCGCAACGCCGACAATGGCAAGCAGCACGGCGACCTCCTCCCAGGGTCAATTTACGCTGCGCGAGATCAACCCTGTCCCAAGGAAATCAGAGTCGGTCGTTTCTGTGAAGCCAACAATTTAGCCAAGCGGTTCCGGCGGCGCCGTCAGGGTCTGGATCATTGATGGTCGGAGTGTGAAATGCAGGTTTCCCTCGTTGGGATTTTAATTTGCACGGGACTCCTGGCTCTCGTCGTTTATATGCGCTGGTCGATGATCACTGCGCTGATTGCCTCTCTGGCTTTTGGTGCGACGGCAATCGGGACAATAACCTCGCTTGGCGGCTCATCGCCGCTTATCTTCACCGTCTTTAATATGCTCGTGATAGTGGCCGCGCTGGCTCGACGGGGAATCTGGAGGGAAATAGGAACGGTCTTCGTTCGTATAGGCGCAGCATGGATCGTCTGCGCGCTCATGATCTATGTGAGCATCGGAGCGCTGTTATTTCCGAGGCTCTTTGCAGGGCAGACAAGCGCCTTCGTCACTTCCCGCACCGGCAGGGGCGTCTACGAAGCGGGCCTGGCGCCGGTATCGGCCAATATCTCTCAGGCGGGATACTTTGTTCTGGGAGGGCTGACGTTCCTGGCGGCCTGTCTGCTGCTTCAGCGCAGCGGCACGTTAGCCGACATCAGGCGAGGCTTCTTCCTTTGGTTCAGCTTGCACGTGTTCATGGGCATTTTGGATTTGTTGGGCAAGGTGATCGGCGCCGGCGACATCCTCGCCCCGATTCGTACGGCCAACTACGCCATGCTGACGCAAGTCAGGGAAGCTGGGTTTTGGCGGATCACGGGGGCGTTTTCAGAGGCATCGTCGTTCGGTGGGGCATCGCTGGCAGGGCTGGCGTTCACCTACACCTATTGGCGCAAGACCGGATCCAAATTCGCATTGGGGTTAGGAGCGGCCCTGTTTGTTCTCCTGCTGCTGTCGACATCGTCGACCGCCTATGTCGGTCTTGCAATCGTAACCGTGCCCGTTGTCTTTTTCATCGTGAAGTCGCTCGCTTCAGGTCGGCTGAGGTCGGGGGAGGCACTGCTTATCGCGTTGCTACCGCCCTTGCTCCTCTCCGCGATGGCCGCCAGTCTGTTCTATCCGCATTTCTTAGATCCGGTCTTGCAGCTTGTCGACAACACGGTAATCAACAAAGTCGCATCAGCCTCCGGCCAGGAGCGCAGCTACTGGAACTACAAAAGCCTGCAGTCTTTCTTCGATACAGGTGGACTGGGAGTCGGCTTGGGAAGTTCGCGGGCCTCGAGTTGGCCGATCGCGGTGCTTTCCCAGTTGGGGCTGTTCGGCACCGCGATGATGACAGTTCTGTTGGCGATGCTGGTGCGGGGGATGCGGGGTGGCCGCGGTCGCATCGATCCCAAGATCGACGCGATCGCGTCGAGTGTCCGCGCTTGCGCCTTATCGGCGCTCGTGGCCGGATCCCTGGCAAGTGGCGGCGCCGACCCGGGTATCGTGTTCTTGATTCCTCTCGCTGTCGTTCTTGTCAGCCGGCTCTTGCCTGTTGAAGACGACAGTGTTGCTGAGGCTCCTGTAAGGACGCTCCGGCATTCGCCCGATTCCAGCGAACACGTGATTCAATCGCAGGTCGGCACTGTTCCCGGCCGCGCCTAAAGCGATATAGGCTCAGAGCTTTCGGAAGTATCCATGAGCTCCGAAACCCATAGTGCTATCGAATCCACCATACAAAAGCGCAACCTTTTCGGGTTTATCGCTAAGGAACTCGTCGCAGGCCTTCTTTACCCCCGGATAGAGATCGACCGAGTCGAACAATCCAGGATCACTGTAGTCGTCTATCAGACATGCAGCACCCTTTGATAGGCGAGGATACACATACTCCAAGCTGACCTTGACTGAGTCGTATAGGTCACCATCCAGATGCGCAAATGCAATTTTGTCCGGCAACTGTGTGGGAAGCGTATCTTCGAACCATCCCTGGTGAAGAATAGGCTGCCGAAGATTCAAACGCTTGAAGTTTGCGATGAGCGCATCCTTCGTAGTGGCCATGTCGCCCTTCTGAGCGTCGGCGTGGCCGTCTTCGGCACTGGCGTTCGGGAGACCTTCGAAGCTGTCATACAAGTGAAGGTTCCTGCTTGGATCGTAGTGCTGAAGTATGCGTTGGAATACGACGGCTGACTTGCCTTCGTGGCATCCCAATTCACAGAAGTCTCCCGGTACGTTGTAGAAAAGCGCTGCGCCTGCCAAGTGATACATGTCCATTCTCTGTTCGACACTGGTCATCCAGCCCGTGCGAACAGGTGGTGCGAGGACGAGATTTATTCCAAGTTTTCGGAGAACCTTGTTGGCAAAGCGAACCGCCTGAGACTTGGATGGCTTCTGTTGAATCCATTCATCGAACGTGTTGGTCAAGAAGACGTTGGGTAGTTCAGTTGCTTGCATAGCGAAGTCTCTTTTCCTATCAAAGAGCGCGATGGCGATAGAGCCATATAGTGCGTGTATTGGTCAAGGAAGTTACCTGATCGACATCAAGCAGTCGCGCGCTTCTACCTAATCCTTCTAGCAAAACCCGCCGGGAGGCTACGGAATGCCTACAGCATCGCCGACGGTTTCTGCTTTGAGTTCTATTCCCGGCGCCTCGTGCCGCTCGGTCGATGTCAAGTCCAGCGCGCCTGTTTCATCCGGAGCCAGTGGTATTTCAATCTTGATCGTGTCTCCGGGCTCTACGGCACTCGTTTCGTTAGCTTGGATTTGCACTGTCGCGCCATCCGCCGACGCGCGGAAAATCGTGTAGATCGGCGCAGCCAGATCCGCGTCGGTTCGGCGGGCAAAAAGGGTCGGGGCAGATACCGCCGACTCGTACAATAGCCGCCTTGCTGTTTCTGTCTTGCTGTCGAGAGCATCGAGTTCAGCTTGAGTTTGACGCAGGTCGATCGTTATCTCGTTTTTCCGTCCGTCCTCGAGTTCGAGAATTGAAATGTCTGTCTTACTGATTTCCTGACGCCCGCGCAGCAGACTGGTTTCCGCCGACAACCTCTCGCTCTGCGCTTGGGCAAGGGCTCGTTCTAGAGAAAATTCCCGCGGCGCCGCCGCAAGACCTTTGACCACCAGCGCCGAAACCGCTGTCAACTCCTTCTGGATTGAGCCGATTTGCTTGTCGAGGAAAACGAGTTGCGCTTCCAGCGAGGTGAGTTCCTTCTGGAGGAACTCACGCAGACCATGAAGCGCCTTGACCTGAGTGTCCAATCCCTCGCTGCGCGCTTGGAAGATCAAGCGCTCCTGCTTCAAAAGCATGGCAAAGACGTCGTCCTGAATACGCGACGTCAACTGGGCCGGAAACTGAATGTCGCTGGCATGCGAGAGTTCCGCCTCGAGTCGTGCCTTGCGAGCGAGGAGACTGGCCTCGCTCAGTCTTAGCAGGCTCACATCCCCTTGGCCCTGGATCACTTCGCGCTCGAACCTGGCATCCCTGTCCTCTCGAGTCCGCAACCCGCCCGCGATGCTCAATGCCTGCAAGACGGTCAGCCCGGGCCGGTATGCGAATTCTCCCGACTGCGTCACCTTGCCGACAACATAGAACGGTCGGAACTGGACGATTTCCACCGCCGTATTCGGTTTTCGCGCAAGGCCGACACTTTTCATCAGCCTGTCGCCGATGGAGTTCGCAATCTCGCCGGTGGTGAGGCCGGCAGCCTTGATTTCACCGACCAGCGGTAGCGAAACGGAGCCGTTGGGACCGACCGTGTATTCGTCGTTGAGAGCTTCCCAGCCAAATATCGTGTCGCGCGACGCACGCCATTCGTAGACCTTGATGCGGAGCTTATCCTGCGGGCCGAGCACATAATCTTTGGCGTTTGCGGCCGAAACACCCAACATGCAGGCCAAGGACATCACCGCCGACATCACGACGTGGAGCAGGCGCCAAGCCTGGCGCCGATTGGACAGCCTGCCGGAGCACCGGGCTCGGTGATTTGAGCAAGTGCCTCTGTCGATCGAAAAGGACGGGTCATCGAGCATCTTTTACCTCTGCGTTAGATCTCCAGAATATATTCTGGCTGCACCCGGCCTCTTGCGACGTGTGAAAGAGCCAGGAGATTGCCGCGCAGACGTCCTCTCCGGTCGATATAGGATTCCGGCCAGAGGCTGCGCGCGAGATTGGCGAGCAGATTTTTGCTCATCAATCTAAGTGCGACAGTCGATGGAACGGTCCCTTTGCGGATGAGGTAGATTGGGTTCGCCACCTGAGAATAGCCGAAACGAACGCCGTTTACGCGACCGCTCTTGATGCCGAGATGAACCCCGCGGATCGACTGCAAAAAGACGACCCGCCCTCTGGCTCTCAATTGGCTGGTGAAATCAACGTCTTCCTGCCACCCATAGAGCACGAGCCGCTCATCGAAGCGCAGGCCGCCGATGAATGCCGCCCTGATCGACATGTTGCATCCATAGGCGCTGAGTCGATCCACGGCGCGCGCTTCAGTCGCTGTGCCGGCTTCGCGAAGCGCCTGGATACCCTCGTCCCACGTGAGCCCTGCAGTCGTCGCACCGTCCTTCAGCACGTTTCCAGTCACCACGGCCCAGTCGGGCTGCTGCTTGAACGCCCGCGATACGCCTTCGAGATAGTCGTCTGCAGGAATGAAGTCGTCGTCGAAAAAGGTGATTATGTCGAAACAGTCGCCTGCGACATCAAGGGCGATGTTACGCTGTGCCGGCAAGCCGGTTTTTCCGAATACGCTCGATACAGGAAACCGGCAACCTATGTTGTTGGGAGTATGGTCGGCGTCGGGAGCCGAGATGATCACCGCGTCAGGGAGCAGGGTCTGTCGCTCAAGCTGTGCGAGAAGCCGAGCCACATGTTCCCTGCGACCAAACGTTGCGACGATAACGACCACTTTCATCGACGATCCACTCTTCGCGCGGCCAATGATATAGATACGGCGCCCCCGAACTGTTCCGAAGTGAGCGCGCTATGATCCTAATCCGCCGGTCGCGCCGATACAGCCTGCGCATAAGGTTAGCGTTGAGGCGTGCTTAGGCCCATCGAAGTAGGAGACGTACCTCGTTGGAGTACATCCGGCCTCGGGAGGGTGCGGCGCTTAACCCGATAGGCAGCTTGTTTGGACGGGACGGACGACACACAGTCGTTGAGCATCCGGGCACACAGAATTCCCGAAAAGGTGCCAACATTCCGTGAGGGGCAAAGCATGCGCCATGTGCGACAGCCGAAAGCAACCACCATGGTGGGCCGTGATGCCAAACATTTGCGATCCATCAGCAAGACGCCATTTGCCGCGATAGACCGCAACGCCCGCATCGCCGTCGTGCATGATTGGTGCCCCAACTTTCGGGGAGGGGAGCAGGTCCTTGCTCGGATCTGCAAGACTTTTCCGAGAGCCGAGGTCTTCACCCTCTTTGATTTTCTCCCGAAGGAAATCAAGGAAGAGTATTTTCCAGGCGTAATTTTCCACGTTTCCGGCATGAACCGACTTCCGTTCGTGGAAAAGTACTACAGGTCACTTTTCTTTCTCTGTCCGTTTATGATCGAACAATTTGATGTCACAGGTTATGACGCGGTAATTTCCTCTTCGGCCGCATTCTCTCGAGGCGTTCTGACTCGCCCAGACCAACTACACCTGTGCTATGTGCACAGTCCGGTGCGGTATGCGTGGGACGAACAATTCTCCTATTTGCAGCAAGCCGGCTTGGGATTTGGACCGAAAGGTCTTGCCTTTCGTTACATGCTTCACAGGCTGCGGACCTGGGACACCCGAACGGCACATGGTCCTGACCTGATGCTGGCAAACTCGAATTATGTCCGCTCTCGAATCGAACGGATTTACGGCCGCGACGCGCGGGTAGTCCATCCGCCCGTCGCCATCGAGGATCTTAAACTCGTCGTCAACAAGGATGACTACTACGTCACGGCCGCGTTCCACGCCCCGTATAAGCGTACGGATCTGATAATCGAGGCGTTCAGCAAAACGCCGTCGCGTCGCCTGGTTGTTGTCGGCGATGAAGTACAATCCAAGCATCTGCGATCGCTTGCCGGTCACAACATAATCTTCACCGGTTATCTGCCGCGGCATGAATACATCGAAAAAATCGCCAATGCTCGTGCGATGGTGTTCGCTGGATGCGAGGATTTCGGGATAACGCTTGCCGAGGCCCAGGCGTGCGGTACTCCATTGATCGCCTTCGGCCGTGGAGGTGCCCGCGACATTGTCCGGCCGCTTGGCGAGAGCGTCCATCCGACAGGTGTCCTCTTCGACCGTCAGGCCGTCGATTCCGTAGCTGGGGCCATTGATCTATTCGAGAAAAATGCGGGGTCCATTACACCGCACGCCTGCCGTATGAACGCGACGCGGTTCTCCGAGGAAAGGTTCGACCTGGCGATACTCGACGCCCTTGGCTTGGCCCAGTCTGTCCAGCTCTCTCGCGCAACCGAGCACAATGAACTCTTCGGAGCCGAGAGTCCGACGCGCGATATAACCGATTCTCTTGCCGAGCCAATTCTACAATGAATTCGTTTGACCTTCACATGGCAAGTAACAGCAAAGCGCTTCGACCGGCCGCGTGTCCGTGCTGCTCGGCGCCCGTTGGCCGGTCAATCTACCGGGTCGAATCCATCCCGGTGCATAGCTGCGTCCTGCTTAATTCGGCCCAAGCAGCCCACGCCTTTCCTCGTCGTGACCTTGACCTCGCATTTTGCGAGGCATGCGGATTCATATTCAACAGGGCCTTTGACGAAACGATCATGGGTTACTCGACCAATTTCGAGGAATCCCAGCATTTTTCCAGCACCTTCAACAATTTCGCGAAGGGACTTGCACGCGAGATCGCACAAAAATGCGCGATAGCCGGCAAGCACGTGTTGGAGATCGGCTGCGGCAAGGGTGAATTTCTCCGCGAACTTTGCATATCGGGCGGCGCCACCGGGCTCGGCATCGATCCAGCTTATCGAGCCGACAAAGGCCGCAATGATGAGTACGGCGACGTCAAGGTCATCGTCGATTTTTTCGGACCGGACTACCAGCATCTCCAGGCGGATACGGTCCTCTGTCGCCACACGCTCGAACACGTAAGCTCGGTTTCGAGTTTCGTGCGGCTGATCCGCAAGATGATCGGCAAAAGGACCCAGGATTGGGCCGTCTTCGAAACGCCTGATGCAAAACGTGTGCTCGTCGAGAGCGCGTTCTGGGACATTTACTACGAGCATTGCTCCTATTTCAGTCCTGGCGCGCACGCACGCCTGTTTCGCCAGGAAGGTTTCGACGTTACCGATCTGGAACTCGTCTATGACAACCAGTACATCGTTCAGTACGCCCGGCCGTCGGCAGGCCGGACGACACCGAGACTACCGCTCGAGCACGATCTGGAAGTGATGCACCGTTTGGCGGAAACCTTTCCCGCCCGCGTGCGAGCCGTTCAGAATTCCTGGCAGGAGCGCATTCGCGCCGCGCACGCCGCCGGCCGGCGGGTCGTCCTGTGGGGCGGCGGCTCCAAGGCAGTGTCGTTCCTGACGACTTTGCAGCTTGGAGACGAAGTCTGGGCAGCAGTCGACATCAACCCCTACAAGCAAGGCAAGTTTACGCCCGGAACCGGTCACCCGGTCATCGCGCCGAGCGACCTGTTGGACACTCCGCCTGATCTCGTCATCGTCATGAACCCGATATACCTGAATGAAGTGGCACAATCCTTGAAAGCGCTGGACCTGCGACCGGAAATCGTCGCGGTCTGATCGCACTTTCGTTAAAGAAGAACCCGGAAAATGGAACGTTCCAAGTCGCCGCGAGTATCCCTTGGTATGCCCGTTTACAACGGCGAGAATTTCGTCTTCGAGGCGATCCAATCGATCCTCAAGCAGGACTTCGATGATTTCGAACTTGTCATCACCGACAATGCTTCGACAGATAGAACAGCCGATATATGTCTGGAATTCGCGCGGCGGGACAAGCGCGTCCGCTATGTCCGAAACGCACGCAATTTGGGCGCCGCGGCCAATTTCAATCGAGCTTTCGAATTGAGCTCGGGCGCATATTTCAAATGGTGCGCACACGACGACGTCTTGGGCAGCGGTTTCCTGATGGACTGTGTGCGTGCGCTCGACGGGGATTCCCGCCATGTCATTGCCTATCCGCGCTTACTGGGAATCGACGAGACCGGGCAGCTGACACCCTATGTCGAAAGGGTGCTGCCGGACATGCAAGGATCGTCGCCCGCGTCCCGCTTCCGGCTGATGGTTGGGGCGCACGGATGGGATGCGGCGATGTTTGGCCTTTGGCGCCGGGATTCCCTAGCCAAGACGACATTGCACGAGCCCTACTATGGCTCCGATTGTGCGCTTTTGGCCGAGATGGCTCTTCTTGGGACATTTGTTCGCGCGCCCAACGCGATACTATACAGCCGTGACCATCCGACGCGCTCGGTGCGATTGCCGAGTTCCGAACGATTGGCTTGGCAAAATCCTGACGGCTCTACCGCGAACGCCTTTGAATTGTCGAGGCGGCTAAAACACCTCTTCGCAATTGCCTATCGGCACAGGCGCACAGCGCCGCTGGGTATGACACTGTTTCATCTGGTTTTATGGATCTTGGATCCGCTGCTCATTGCGAGATTTTTCCTTGAACTTGTAGGCGTTGTTTCTCCGCAGCTTCGTACCAAGCTCCGCGGCGCCGGCCTGGGAGCGCTGAAACGCATTCATGCCGTCTCAAACCGATCTCCTGGCTAGAAACGAGTGATCTGGTGCGACGCCCGCCGGGAGGCTTTGTATGAACTTTCGCCAAGTCACGCCCGCGGCCGCAGCAGTGTCAGCCTTCCGAAAATTGCCGGAGGGCTCGGGCAAGAGAAATCTGGTGATCGTCCGGGCAGGGCGTAGCTCTTTGCATGCCGGCTGGACTGAGGGGACGGGCGAAGCCGACTTCGATCTTCTCGTCGCCGCCTACGAGGCCGGCGTCTCCCATGGACAGAACGATTTCAGCGTATTTCTGCCGGGGCGCAAGATCGCAGGGTATCATGCCTTATTTCAATGCTACCCTGAAATTGTGACGCGGTATGATCTCATTGCATTGATCGACGATGACATCGAGGCGACAAAGCTGGACCTGAATCATCTGTTCGCCATCGGCCGCCACTATAAACTTGATCTGTTTCAGCCAGCACTGTCTTGGGACAGCTATTTCTCCTACGCAGCGACGCTTGTCAGCGGCAAGCGATACGTGTTGCGATATACCAACACGGTCGAGATGATGTGTCCGGTGTTCAGCGCCAGGTGCCTGCAAACGGCGTTGAAATTATTCGGGCTTGGCTACGAGACGGGAATAGACCTTCTTTGGACCCGCCTGACTGACATGCCTTGGTTGCGTTACGCCATAGTTGACGAAGTCGTTGTAAGACACACGCGGCCAGTCGGGACAACAAAGTCGCTTCAAGGTTTCGCCGCCAACGAGCGTTACGACGTGCAGGTTGATGCTGTGCTGAAGAGGTTCGGCGCTGCGTTTCGCGGGTTCGTAACCTATGCAGCGGTTGACCGGCGCGGGCAGCTCATCCGGTCTCGCTTTCTGATCGGCCTTAACTCCCTGTCCCTTTGGCGGGCGCTGTCCAAGACGCCACTTAAATGGGCGCAGTTTATGCGCCGCTCGACCGACTATACGCGACACTGCTGGCTGAGGCCGGTCAACCTGCAACGGATCGACGTCGATGGAGTGGTAAAGTCAGGCCATCAGCCGCAAAGGGTGGGTCGCCGAATGCCACCGCCTGGATCTACCGAGCGTCCGTCCACCCGCTCATCCGGAAAATCGCAAGGTACTGGTTTCACGTCGTATTAGATTGTGAGTCAGACTCTAAGGCATCTGGCCTTTGGACTTTCCGGGTAGTCCCCATCACAGTTTCCTCGGTAATGGAGCGCGGCTGCATGGGAGGCGGTGCCGCAAACAGCCTGGCGAGGCGATGATAGATGCCGAGGTCACCAGCGAAAGGACGCTCAAGCAGATGATAGGTTGCGAAACCCACGGCTACCGCCGCCGCCATGGTGGCGGGCGCGAGCAGGGCGCGAGCAGCGTCGTTCAACTCCAACCGATTGGCAAGGGCGATGACCGCCGCGATAAAGAAATAGTGTGACAGATATATCGAATAACTTGCGTCACCCGCACGTTGCATCAGTGGAGAGCCGATCCTTGTCCCTGATTGCTCCAGCCCGACTACTCCCGCCACAATCAAGCCGGATGCGATGCCGAACCTCAGGAAGGTATCGGTCGGTGGCGAGACGGGAACGTCGCCGAAACCGATGACTTGCCCGCCAAAAGCGAGCCAAGAGACCCCGGCGGCGAGGCATACCCACCACCTCATGGGATTTCTGGCGGTGCGCGCCGAATCGTGGAAGTAGCTCGCCGCCAGCACTCCCAATACGAAATCCATCAGGATTGGCCGCGTATAGAAAAAAGCCGCGACCCCATAATCGGAAAGACCTCCAATGCTGTTTCCGATACCGGCAAGAGAGACGATAACAGCGGTGATCGCCATGAGCCTGGCGCGTTTGGGCAACAACAACGCGACTGCAAAAATGCTGTAAAAAAACATTTCGTAGTTCAAAGTCCAACCAAGGTAGTAAATTGGGTAAAGGCTATCTGGCGTTTTCTCAAACGGAATAAAAACTAGAGATTTTGCGATTTGAGAAACTTCTATTTGAGTGCTGTTTAAAACATCAGGCATGGTCGCGCTCAAAATCACTATAAGAATTGTGAAAAACGCGTACAGAGGGGCCACCCTAAGGATACGCTTCCTGTAGAATTGAATGGGCCGTATGTTTTTATTTTGTGTCGTGCGGACCATGATGAATCCACTTATGACAAAAAATAGGTCCACCCCTCCGTATCCAAAACTCCTGAGCCAATGCGGAAGGACGTCGGTCACGATCAGTTCCTGGGTATGAACCCAGACCACCAAAGTCGCGGCGATCGCCCGCATGACCTGAACATTGAAAACCATACCGGAAGGGTTCCCGACTTCACCGTGGGCTTGGACTCCGCATTTTCCTCTCGTCGCTGCCTACAAGGCGGGCGCTCCAGTCAACCTAGACCGGATCGACATCGGTGGGATCACAGACGCAAAGCGCAAGCCGCACATCGCCGAATTATGCCACAATGATCTCCGCTGAGAGACCGAGCTTGCATGCGGCCTGGGCAACTTCGTCTCGATAGAGCGGATTCATAACGACGATAGACTGCAGGGGCTTGCCGCGCAGGCTCTCGGGACCAACCACCGGTGTCCCGGTGCCAGGAGCAAAGCGCCCCTGCTTGTGCGGGTTGACGTCGACCAGCGCCCCAATCCGCGCCCCTTCAGGAACGATGTTGACGAATGTAATGCCCTTCGATCCCGCACCCCAGACAACGGTCCGCTCCGGATCCCTGTTTGACAAGTAATCGCGCCACCAGGCGACCTTGTCGCAATAGGTTCGGTCGAACCGGTGGACGAGCGCATCAATCTTTTCAGATTTTGAAAACGGAGCCATCGTCCGGGGTTCGCTAGGCTTTGCTTCAATGAAAAGGTACTGGTCACCGTATGACGCACCTTGGTCAAGCACCTCGAATCCTGCTGTCTCCATCGCCACCCGCAGTGAGTGCGGCGTGAAGTAGGATACATGCTCGTAAATCAGATCCCAGATCCCCATGTCTCGCAATGTATAGAGGGCATTGGGCACCTCGATGTAGAATACGGTGTCCGGTTCAACGCCGGGATGGGCACGAAGCTCTTGCAGGAAGGCGATCGGGTTAGCTATGTGTTCCAGGACGTGACGGCAGGAAACGAAGTCAGGTTTGATGTCCGGATAGGCATCGCTGAACCAGTCATTGATGAACTCAACGCCGGCGACGTCCGCGCCCCGATTGTCTTCGAAGCTCCTGTCGAAGCCAATGCCTCTGGCGCCGCTGGTTGAGCAAAGTCGCTTGAGGAAATCACCCTTGCCGCAACCGATGTCCAAGGCCAGTTTTCCATCGAGTGCGTAAGCTGCGGACAGGCGATCAGCGAGATCCTCGACGAAGGCCACGAAGCGCGGCGAGAAATGCAGGGAATTCTCATAGTTTTGCGTATAGCCGATCCGACCGTCTTCAAACGCCGCGTTGAAGAAATGTTCACAGCTGCGGCAAAACGCGAGAACGAATTGGCCAGTCGGTGCAGCAACGGCCGAGTTTGCGTCCGGGTGCAGGGAATTGCACGAAAATGGAATGGCGTCGAATGATACCGAGTGCAGCAGATTCCTCTGCCGACAGACAGGACAATCGCCGCGAAGACGCATCGAATTCGTCGCCGGTTCATGCGCCTCGGCGCAGGCAGTGCTTTGGACTTGCACGGTCACACGATCCGCGGGTTCGGCACGGGAACGATGAATTTTCCGCCCCTGGCTCGATATTCAGCCTGTTGTTCCATGATTTCATCGAGGAAATTCCAGGCAAGGACGAGAACGTAGTCAGGTTGGGCCTCCAACAGAGCTTCCGTAGAGCGGATCGGAATTTTCTGACCGGGCATGTGCTTGCCCTGCTTGTGGGTGTTGCGGTCTACGACGAAGTCGACGAGATCGCGTCCGATGCCGACCGTATTGATCAAGGTAGCGCCTTTGGCCGCCGCCCCATAGGCGGCGATTGAGGCGCCGCTGGCTTTCAGCCGGTGTAGCAATGTGGAGAGCTCGACTTTCAATTTGTCGACCGTCGCGGAAAAATCGAGATAGTAATCGATGGCGTCGATCCCTCGGGCTCTTTCATGAGCGATCTGATTGGTGACGCTCGCTCCGACATGTTCCCGCATTTCGACATACAGGCGAAGTGAACCGCCATGAATCGACAAGTGTTTTACCTCGTTGAGATAAAGGCCATGGCGTCGAAACAGCTTGTCCAATGCCGTCACTGAAAAATAGCAGAGGTGCTCGTGGTAGATCGTGTCGAATTCGCAATGGTCGATCATTGGTTCGACATATGGCGCCTCGATCACCGCAACGCCGTCGTCCTTGAGCAACCGCGCAATGCCTGCAACAAAACCATTGGTGTCGGCCACGTGGGCGAGAACGTTGTTTGCGTGAATGACGTCGGCCCGCATCTCCTGTTGGCGAAGCTTCTCCGCCAGTTCACGGGAAAAAAAGGCCAGGCGTGTCGGCACGCCTATTTTCTCCGCAGCGGCGGCAGGTCCTTCGGCGGGGTCGATGCCGAGTACTGGTATCCCCGCCTCGACATAGTTCTTCAGGAGATAGCCGTCGTTACTCGCCAACTCGACCACAAAGCTGTTGGCATCCAAGTTACGACGCTCGATCAAGTCACGCGCATTGTCTCGGGAATGCCTCAGCAGCGCTTGAGAGAATGAGGAGTAATAGGGGTAAGCATCGGCAAACAGAATTCTCGGGTTAACCGTCTCCGTGATCTGTACCAAACTGCAATCACAACAGAAGGCGACGTTGAGTGGGAAAGTTGGCTCTTCCTGGTCATCGTCGACGCTCACGGGAAGCCGATCGGCAAGTGGCGTCGTGCCGAGCTTCAGGAACGTGTCGATGTGACTCCCGCCGCAGGAGCGGCAAACCTGCTCGGTTACAGATGCTGCACCAGCAATCATCATGGCCATGGCTCCCGGCTGTGTTTGCTCAAACCGCTACCGCAAACTGCGGCGTGCGGCGCAGATTGGTATCCAGTTCGCCATCTTGGATCAGCTTCTGCACATGGGCGATGCGCTTGAATCGCTCGCCCTCGAAATCCCCAAGTGCAAGGCCTGCTGCGCGAAATGTGTAATAGAGCTGTTCGATACCGCGCCGCGCCGTCCATTGCGGCTTAAAACCGTGCAGGCGGCGACCAATATAGGTGCAGTCGACGCGATAGCACCGCTTGTCTGGCCCGGCGTCGGGCGCGAACTTCACGCGGCTGTCGGGAACGATCGTTTGCACCAACTCCGCGATCTCCCGAATCTGATAGTTTTCCGTGGTCAAGCCGACATTGAATGCCTCGTTGTGGACCAGCTCTCGCTCGGCTTCGAGTACCGCAATATAGGCCAGCGAAATGTCCTCAACATGGACGATCGGACGCCATGGCGAGCCGTCGCTCTTGAGATAGACCAGGCCGGTCGTGTAGGCCCAGGCGGTCAGGTTGTTGACCACGAGATCGAAGCGGATTCGAGGCGACAGGCCGTAGGCAGTGGAAGCACGCAGGAATGTCGGGCTGAACGATTGATCCGCCATCGGCGCGACCGCTCGCTCCACATTGGCCTTTGAGGCGCCGTAAGGCGTCACCGGGTTGAAGGGAGCATCTTCAGTTAGAAAGCTGTCGCCTGCCGCGCCGTAATTGCTGCAAGAGGAGGCATATAGGAACCGCTGGACACCGGCGGCCTTGGCGAGCTGCGCAAGCCTTACCGAAGCGCCGCAGTTGATCTCTTCGGTAAGGAGGGGTCGGTAGTCCCCCAACGGATCGTTTGAAAGTCCTGCGAGATGGATGATCGCGTCGAAGCCGGCGACGTCGTCGATTTCGATGTCACGGATGTCTTTCTCGATCGTCGGCACTTCGGCCAACGTCCCTACGAAAGTGCATGACCGGAAGATGTCGCTGTCTAGTCCCGTGACGTGATGGCCGCGTTCAAGCAGCATCGGAGTCAGGACGGAACCGATGTAGCCGAGGTGGCCTGTAACCAGAACTTTCATCGATCAATTCCCATGTTTTCCAGGGCGCCTGCCCGCTGTCCCACAATTTCTGAAGGAGATGCTTTTCCCGGATGGTGTCCATGCATTGCCAGAAGGATTCGTGGCGATACGCCATCAGTTGGCCGTCGGTCGCGAGCCGTTGCATTGGCGCGTGTTCGAACATGACATCGTCGCCATCGATATAGTCCTTTACGCCCGGCTCGAGCACGAAGAAGGCGCCATTGATCCAACCCTCTGAGGCCTGCGGCTTTTCCGTGAAGTCGACAACGCGATGGCCGTCGAATTCGATGTGCCCGTAGCGTGCTGGCGGACGCACCGCTGTCATCGTTGCAAGCTTGCCATGCGATTTGTGGAAGGCGATCAGTTTATCAAGGTTGACATCCGAAACGCCATCGCCCCAGGTGAGCATGAATGTCTCGTCGCCCATCCAGTCGATCAGGCGTTTTATGCGCCCGCCCGTCAGGGTATTCAGCCCCGTCTCCACAAGATCGACGGACCAATCAGGCAGCGAGTTCGAGTGGCGCTTGACGCTTCCCGATGCGGCATTGACAGTCAAGCTGCCATCGAATGCGACATAGTCGCTGAACCAGCGTTTGATGTATTCGCCCTTGTATCCCAGCGCGACGGCGAATTCGCGGTGTCCATAGGCATAGTAATGCATCATGATATGCCAAAGGATCGGCTTTGCTCCGATTTCGACCATTGGTTTCGGCCGGATTTCGGTTTCTTCCGCCAGCCGCGTTCCCAGTCCGCCAGCAAGAATTCCTACCTTCATTGTTTTCTCACCCCAATCGCCTACAGTGTTTTGCTACCATGCGCAGGTCGGGTTGAACCACACCGAAGAAGGGATGATCGGAACCATCGATGCATGACGTCAGGCATACGATTGGCGCTATGCTCGATACAGCGATGCGTAAGCGGTCTCATCCATTCGACGTAGCAGACTGGCAGGCGTCGGCTGTCATCATTGCACCCCATCCCGATGATGAGACGTTGGGATGTGGAGGGGTCGCCAGCAAGAAGTTCAGCTCGGGCGCCGATATCCGGTTTATTTTCGTTACCGACGGTTCGGCATCCCCGACGACACGGCGGCGGGGCCGCGAACCCGCATTTGCCCTGAGGCCTCTGACGAGGGGATCGCGTTCGCCGATATCGACGGCGACAACCTGCTTGACCTTGCAGCCACGACCGGGAATGCAAAAGGAGGTCGCATGGTGGCGCAATCCGGGAGATGGCTCTGCCGATTGGCAGCGCCACGACGTCGCCAATGGTCCCAACATGGTCTATCCGGAGCGCGTGGCGGTCGCCGATTTGACGGCGACGGGCGAACCGACATCGTCGTGGGTGGGGAAAAGGGCAGGCCGACCACGCAATGGCCTGTTGGTGCGCAATCCCGGCGACATCAGGTCAAACTGGGAGCAGCAGGAAATCACCTAGCGTGGCTCCCTCAACAGTCTTCGGTGGCCGATATGAATGACGATGGCCGACCGGACCTCATCATGGGCGAGCACCGCGGCGCCTGCGCGTTTCTATCTGGCGCAATCTGGGCGGGCGGTTCGTCGAGCAGCTGGTCGGCGAAGGTTTGGAGAACCATCTCGCGCCCGCGCGGTCGACCTCGGCGGCGACGCCGATCGCGAGTTCGTTTCAATTGGGTGGGATGCTCCCCGGCAGATACCCCAGAATGAGAACAATCGGAGTAACGATCAGCCGGAGGAAGTAGGAGGCGGCCAACCGTTGTCGGGCTCGATCCCGGGTGCACAATCTGTCACCTTCGCGGCGAGCGGCACGGCTGGCCCGCGTCGCGAGGCGTCGCAGATTGGGGAAGAGCGCGTGAGATTGACGGCAAAGTTCCTCGGCGTGTTCTGCGACGCGCGCGTCATAGCCAAGGGAGAGGCTGCCGGTCTCAAGCTCGTGGCGCAGAGCGCCGACCCGAACTTTGTTCGCGGCACGTACGAGCCGCCCATCCAACAGGCGATCGCGGCAAACCTGGCGCCCGGCGACGCCTTTTTCGACATCGGCGCGAATATCGGATTCTTCTGTCTCATCGCCGCGCGCCGCGTCGGGCCGCGCGGCCAAGTCTATGCGTTCGAACCTGTCCCCCGCAACGCCGCCGCTGTCGCAGAAAGTGCGCGGCTCAGTGGGTTCGACACGATACGGGTGTTCGCCGAAGCCGCGGGCGCGACAACCGGCCGTGGCCAGCTTCTGCTCGCCCATCACATCGGCGGCGCCACACTTGCCTCGGCGGGAGCACCGCCGGACATGAATGGCCGCCTGGAAGTCAGCATAGTCACTATCGACGATGCCATCGCCCACCGCGGACTCAGGCCGCCCTCGCTGGTCAAGATCGACGTGGAAGGCGCCGAAATCGACGTCCTGGGCGGTATGACGGAAACGCTGCGGAGGCACCGTCCGAAGGTGATTTATGAGGTCGACGATGCAACACGCGAGGGGCTCGACCGCAAGGCCCGAAAGATCGCGGAACTCCTGACTGCTGCAGGCTACGGATTGAAACCGCTGCCAGCCTCCTATGGCAATGGGGGATGGCGGGTCGAACACGTCTTGGCGCAGCCGGTGGGCGCCTAAGAACTATATTTGCGGCGCTATGGAAGGGAATCTCATGCAAGGACAGCAAGCGTGATCAAACGGGAAAAGCGAGGCGGTGCGCGACTTCTGCCCGGGGCTGCGACAGGTCATCGATGCCTTGAAGAACCTCGTACGATTCTCGCGCAGCCCATGACGACGTGAGGAGGGTCTTAGTTGTTGCACCGTCATGACTGGGCAGAAACTGCTGAAGAGGCTGGGTCCGGTGTTGCCCGGCCGGAGGTTCTTGTCGCAGACAATTTTCAAGATGAACGCGCCCGCGGTGCGGTAATTGGCACCTTGGCAGTTAAGGGAGGTGTCAGGCGAGGACGCGACATCGAACGTCAGATCGCGATCGATCACGGCGCACTTCGTTTCCAGCCGCTCGTCAGGCCAGGCTGGGGCCGGCAAGGGATCTCCTATGGTCCCTTTCAGCGGGAGGCTGGTTTGGTGTTATTGGTCTCGATCACCAACGGCCACAACACATCACAGGGATCGCCATTGCCTGATGACCTCGCCAGGCGAGTCTACCGTTGGCTGCGAGGACCCGGCATTGACCCATGGCCCGGCCGTCTGGTTTCCCTGATGCGTGCGCCACGAAAGAGGCTCACCCTTCGCCGTTTTTGGTGGTGGACACTTAGCACCTCCAGGACCTACCGGGGATCGAACATCGACGAGAACCTGGCTGTCGGTTGGTTCCCCAGTGAGGCGCCGATTAATCCCGTGGAAGAGGGCTGCGGCTTTGTCGTGCATGCCGCCGAAGGCGAAAACGGCGAGTTGTGGGCTCGTGTAGGAAAGCAATGCCTGAGTGCGTTTCGGCGCCTAAAGAACGTTCATGTCTATTATGTCGTGGCGTTGCGAGAGCAGGGCGCTATCTATTATGCGGCCGCCGACCAAAAAGCTCACGGTCTTGCCGCTTTTCCGATGATGCGTCCGATCGCGATCGATCCTTTCAACAAGGACGAAAAGCTGTTTGCGGGTGTTCATCAGTCGGCACTTGGCCAGATCGGGTTTCGGGTCGACACACGGGTCCAAGCGGTTCAAGTCGGGCGGATACCTGTATTTTCGACACTGTTTGGAACCGCCCACGCTGCCGATGCACTCGTTGAAGGCTGGCCGGGGCAAATCGCTGCAATCGGGGGGCGGTGGCATTTTTCGCAGGACGCTGGCGGTAACCTATCCGTCGTCGATCCTGGTCGCCCTTCAGGATTGATCCACGGACTGCTGGAAATTGGCGCCGTCTCGGATGTGTGTGGTCTCGTCTTTCGGTTTCGGGACAAGGACAATTTCTGGGTGCTGAAACTGTCGACGCTCGGATGGACCTTGGTGCGCAAGCAATCGGGCAAAGAGATTGCGATCGCGACCGGTACGGAACACGCTTTGCGCGAGTGTACTACCCATTCGGTCCAGATTCTTGACTGGAACCGTCAGGTGAGCTGCTTTCTGGACGGGTTTCGCCTTTTCGAAGCGTCTGTCGAGGCCGATTCAGTCGAGAAAGCTACCGGAGTAGGTATATGGAAAAGCTTCGACAGCGAGCCGCGCTGGCATAATTTCGAGGCTCATCCTTGCGAGGTGCCTATCCCATTAATGGCGCCTCTGGGGGCACCTTGGAAGCAACTCGGAGCAAGCCTGTCCTACGCCGACGGCTTTACCGGTACTGCCGGCGAACTGGATCGCCGCACGTCGGAGCTGGGCGGCGGGCAATGGGCCAGAACACTGGGCACCGGGGTCATCGACGTCGACGGGCTGGGCAACGCCCGTGTGCGCGCGAGCGTAGACAGACCGAACCCGGGTCGAACATTCTATTCGCTGCCATGGGACCTACCGGGATTCGCCGATCTCGAGGTCACAATCGAGCCTCCTGGGGAGCGCCGAGGACAAGATCAGCGCGGCCGGGCAGGACTGCTTTTCTGGCAAGACAGCGACAACTACGTTTGTGTCACGACTTGGCTCGACGACGTCTACCAGGGTGCTTCGATTTCGGTGTTCATCAAGCGGCTCGGCTTTGAGGAACTTTATGACGCGGTTTGGACCAATGTGGCGGACAAGGTCGTTTGGGGAAAACGTTTTCGCATGCGCGTTGCATTCGACGGAAATCGGTTTGCAATCTTGATCGACGACGAACTGGTGATGCAGCGAAGCCTCACCGACATCTATCCCGACGATGCCGCCCTTCAAATTTTGCGGGTCGGACTCGCCGTCAACTGGGAGTGGGGAGATGACACGGGCTCGGTGTTCACGTCGTTCAAGGCCCGGCGCTGAGCGAAAGAGCGGTTTCGCTTTCCAAGCCGTGAACGGTTGGACCTTATCGTACAGGTCCCGGGTCGACTGGGCTATTTTTTCCCCCGAATAGAGATCGGCGACCCGCGCGGCTCCCTGGCGTCCCAGTTTTGCCGCCCGCCTGGATCTCCAAGAAGGCCGATGATTTGGGCTGCAAGCGCTTTCGGGTCATTCTTCTCAACCACAACGCAATGGCGGTTTCGACTGCGGCCTTCGTGAGTTGCATCCACACGAGGCTCCACACGCAAACACCTGCGATAGCCATGCCTACGCCCCAACGCGCCGCCGACTACCGAGCCTGTAAGCGTGCGACGGCAAACAGTCGAAAATTCAGTTGCCGCTTGAGGACTGCCGCCGGTACGACACCAAACGCCTGGATCACAACGATGGCGCTGGTCCATTTTACGAGCGCCTCCAAACACGGTTGGTCGAACGCGGCCGCGATGGCACCGGCGGATATCCAGATAAGTGCAGTGATCGCAACGCCTGTCGCCGCAAGGAGGCAGAAAGCCGAACCAAGGTGGATGGGATCGATTTCCTCCCGCTGGATATTGGCGTCAGGTAGACCCCTCGTTACCGGAGCAGCCAGAATATTGGGCACCACCATGGCGAGCGCCGCAAGCGCGAACGCCTCGGGGCCAAGGTGCCGCGCCAGCACCACAAATACGCCGAACATAGCGATCTGTCAGCCCCAGGTCTCGACAGCGGCCCAAACAGCGCCAGTGACGACCTGTCGGCCGAAAACGTTCATTGAACCCCCTGCTGAGGCTCGTTCTGAAACAGAACCGTGTGTCTCGAGCGAAACTCATACGAATGGATCGATTCCGCCACGATCTGTTCTCCACTTACCTCGCCGCTGTCCAGTTTCGACACGTAAGCAGAAAGCCCCTGGCCGTCTGGCTCCCGTCCCAGCAATGTCCGATAGAGAAGGGCTACAAATTGCGCATTTCCAAGCCCAACTGGCTGATTGTCAGTCCTGAATTCGACCGAAAGCAACAGCCTCGTCAGTATCGGAAAGATAGATGGATCCTTCTTCATCGCGACGACCTCGCGCCACTGCTCGGCCGGAGACGGCATGCGACGCAAGATTAGGCAGTAAGCATATGCAATCTGGTTGGCATGGTTGAAGGCAGACTTGTCGAACGCTTCAAGCGAACAGGGGTGAAATGCACCGGCATCGGCAATGGGGGGTACCGACGTCTGGGCCGCAGGCGGCAAGCTCTTCATCGAGACCGTCGGCGAACTCGAGCCTGCATTGCCGTTCGCAATGACTTTCTTTACGGCATCATATGCCAGCTTTTGCCCGCTCGGCGCCCATAGCCCGTCGTCACGCTTCTTCAGGCGGACGAGGCCCATAAAGGCCTCGTAGCTTGGCGCCCAGTACGTCTCGTCGAGCAGTTCGTAGATATGGGCAGCTTCCAATCCATATAGAGATTGATATCTGCGCAGGAGCGTCATGGTCTGGACCAGACCTTCGGCCTGCTGCTTTTCCCCTCGTTGGCTGCCGCCACTGTAGTTGAACTCTGTCAGCCAGATGGGTTGGCCGAACGTCGCCAGGAATTTGAATGCTTCCTCCGGGTCACCCTCGTAAAGGTGCCAGACCGATATATCCCATTTGATACCGTCCTGCAGCATGCGGATGAACGCTGCGCGGTGACCCCAGCCGGCCGTTCCCATTGCTTTTCTTATGGTCGGATCCACTGCGATGGTTGCATCCGACAGACCGCGCAACACTGCGCTTACCTTCGCCCAGCGCGGACTGAAATAGTCGGACGTCACGGTGCCGCCGGCAGGGCCCCAGGAGCAGTTGTATTGTATTCCGCTGTCCTGCATCTCGCAGGGCATCAAGATGGCGTAGTTCTCCATCTCGTTGCCAAGCTCCCAAACGCGGATGTCGTCCTTGAAGCGGGATACGAGTGTCGACGCGAGATCGTAGGACTGCGCATAGAGGTCATCGACGGATTCATTGTCAAGGTCTAGTTCGGGCGTGATTACCGGTAGGATCTGGACTCCGCGCTCCTTGCCCGCTTTGACCAGTTCGGCAAGTTTGGTGGCGCTGTCGGCGCTGGAAACGTTGACGCGATACGACTTCATGCCGAGGTCGCGGATATAGTCGAGTTGCTGTTCGATCGATATCCCAGGATAGGCATTGAAGGGATGGCCATTCACCCCCCAGAGCAGATCCGCTGCGCACGAACCCGTCATGCCCAGCAGGCATGCCAAGGTTGTCCATAGGCGTCTGGTCGCGGCGACGGCCCGTCCAATGGAACCTGGTTGCGATGGATTGGTCGGCCGCTGCATCAGCGCGAACTTGCTTGTCTTGCGCCAGACATTTTCGGCATCACTCCATTCGCTGAACTCTGCCTGACATCCATCCGAGCACGACGAACGAGATCTGCCGCACTGCCCAATGCAGTCTATCACTGCCGCGCCACGCGGAACCTCAAACATTTGGCGTAAACGCCCATGATTTGCCTCGCCATTCGGATGAGAGCTGCCGGGAAGCCTGTCGGGCAAAACGACCGGTTGCGTCCCAAAGGCCAAGATGACCCGACCGTCCTGGTCATCCAAAGTCGCGGAACTGAGACATGGCGCTGGTGACCAAAACCCTGTGATGACACGACATTGGACGATCAACGGCCGTTTTCTCGCGCAGCCGACCACCGGAGTTCAGCGGTACGCACGCGAGATCGTTTCGGCGCTGGATGCCTTGATCGTGGGCCAAGCTCCCTTGGCGCGGGATCTAACGGTCGAGTTGCTGGTCCCGCCGGGGGCCCTTGACACGTTGTCCTTAGCCGCGATCCGTGTCCGGACTGTCGGCAGCTTCGGCGGGCATGCATGGGAACAGGCTGTGCTTCCGGCCTATCTTCGCGGCGGGCTGCTTAGCCTCTGCAATACGGGCCCTCTGACCGTACGCCGGCAGGTGCTGTGCATTCACGACGTCAATACACGGGCATGGCCACAGAGCTATTCACTTCCATTTCGACTTCTCTACCGCACCTTAGTTCCTGCCTTGGGCAGGACTGCGCTTAAGATTGCGACGGTGTCGCAATACTCTGCAGGTGAACTGACGCGCTATGGCGTGTGCCCGGCGGCAAAGGTCGAGGTTGTAGGCAACGGGCATGAACATGCGCTGCGATGGGCTCCTTGTCACTCGGACCAAACCCTGGCAGTTGCCGGCCCTGGTACGATAGTCGTGCTTGGCAGTTCTATCCCGCACAAAAATGTCGGCTTGATCATCGGCATGCACGGCCGACTTGCCGCGGCGGGGCTACGGGTTGTTGTTGTGGGCGCGTCAACGCCCCGTGTTTTCGGCAGCATTGGCAACAAGACGTCGACGAACGTCATTTGGCTGGGAAGAAGGTCGGACGCGGAACTCGGCGCACTTCTGCGCGATTCCCTATGCCTCGCGTTCCCCTCCTTGGTTGAGGGTTTCGGACTGCCGCCCCTCGAAGCCATGACACTTGGTTGTCCGGTGGTCATGTCGGACCGTGCCAGTCTGCCCGAAATCGGCGGGGATGCGGTTTTGTACGCATCACCTTGCGATGAGAATGCATGGTTCGATTGTTTCATGCGCCTGGTCCACGAAAAGGGCCTCAGAGCCAAACTAATCGCACGCGGTCGCGCAAGGACGGCCCGATTTCAGTGGGCCGCGTCGGCTCAACGGTATTTGGAACTGATGGCCAGCGTGGATGGATTTCCAGAAGTGCCACCACTTAGGGAAGTCGAATGCAATCCGAATGAGCAACGTGCGGCCGCAGCGCCCTAAACCGACGGTCACTTCCACCATTCGGGGAAGGCCTTGCGTGCGGCTTCGGCCAGCGTCGCGATCTCCCCGTTGGGAACCGAGATGTAGGGCCAGAGCAGTCGCGGGCTAAGCGGCGCCCAGCCGCCGGCCGCCGCCATCGCTTTGTCGAGCGCCGCATCGCTGACAGCGTAGCGAGCGCGAAAAGGCAGAACGTGCGTGGCGAGAAAAGCCTGGATGCGCGTCTCGACCTCGGCAGCGGCTGCGACGTCGGTGCGGATCATCTGCCACCACGTCCCTTCGGGTTGAGGCAGGCAACATTGGAATAGCTACCGTGGGCGCCCTGTGCATACCCAGTCGCCAGCGTATGGCCGGGCACGAAGACCGAAAATCCCGGCAGTTCGCGGCGCATGTCGGCGTACCAGCTGGCGTCGCCGCCCGGCAGCTTGGCGCCGACCAGCGACGGCACGGCTGCACGCAGCCCGGCGATGCCTTCGAGCGTCAGGCGGCGCTTGGCATGCGGTGGATTGTAGAGCACCAGCAGCATGTCAGGCGCAGTCTCGCATAGACCGCCGACGAAGCGCATGACCTCGTCGTCGCTGGGCGGCCACCAGTCGGGCAAGGTGAATTGCACCGCCGCCGGGCGGAGCGCCGACACCCGCATCAGCCGCTCGCGCGCGACGCGCGGATTGGACTGGCTGATGCCGATCTGGAAGGGCAGGCGCGCGCGGCCGGCTATCATGGCCACCAGTTCGCTAAGACGGTCGAACTCGGGTTCGGTCTGGCAGTGGAATTCGCAGGCCGTGCCGTTGGAATAAATGCCGTCGACTCCGCAAGCGCAGAGCCGTGCGATCGTCTCTTCCGTCGCCTCCCAGTCGATTGCTCCGCGATCGTCGATGGCCAGCATCACCGCGCCCCAGACGCCGCGCGGCGCATGTGCGGGCAAGTGGGTCAGATGATCGTCCGGCTCAGCGCGCACCGGCGACCTCGTGCTCGCGCCGGGTCTCGTTCGACGCAAAGGCGGCCTCGATGATGCCGATGATCTTGCGTCCATGGGCGCCGGTGACCGGCACCGGCTTGTCGTCCGCAACGGCATCGCGCATTGCCGTCCATTCGCGCACCAGCGCGTTGTGCATCCAGTTCGGCTCGAACGAGCCGGGCAGGTCGGTCCAGACCGTATCGCGCCCCAGCATCGTGCCGCGGTCCATGTCGATGCGCAGCGTTCCCTGCTCGCAGACCAAGTCCATGGCGTAGCCGGCCGCGCCATTGCGATAGCCGACGCTTTGCACCTGGCCGAGCCCGCCGCCGGCGAAGCGCAGTCCGAGCAGGGCGGTGTCGTCGGCTTCCTGGCCATGGAACTTGGCGCCAAGCATGGCGCTTACCGACACAACGTCGTCATCCATCAGCCAGACCAGGCGGTCGAGCGCATGAATGCCGGCCGTCAACAGCATGCCGCCGCCGGTTGCCTTGCGCAGATGCCAGTCGCGGCGATTGTGCTCCATCCACAGCTTGATGATCCAACTCGATCCGATGAGCGGCCGGCCGAGCGATCCTTCCTCCAGCACCTGCCTGGCCGCCATGCAGGGCAGGGCGAAATGCATGAGATGGGCGACCATCAGCTTGACGCCACCGGCGGCCACTGCCGCGTTGATCGCATCGCAGGCCGCCGCCGTCGGCGCCATCGGCTTTTCGAGCATGACGTGCTTGCCGACCTTTGCCGCACCGATCGCCATCTCGGCGTGGAGATGGTGAGGGCTGGCGATGAGGACTGCCTCGACATCCCTGTCGTCGAGCAGCTTGCGCCAGTCGGTGTAGCCGCGACCACCGTGTTCGCTGGTGAAGCCGGCCAGGGCATCGTTATTCCCGCGGCACGACGCGACGAGATTCAGGCCGTGCACCTGCTTGATTGCCCTCGCATGGGCGGCGCCGAAATCGCCCGCTCCGATAATGCCTATTCCAGTCATCGTCCTGCCTTTTCATACGCGGTGTCGATCAGCGACATCGCCGCAACATAGTCATCGATCGAAGTCGCCGGCGGCGCCTTTTGAGCCAGCCGGTCGAGCGTGTCGCTCATGCACAGGCGGTAGCGCGTCGCCGGCAATTCGATCGGCAAGTCGACGATAGCGCCATCGTCAAGTGTCGCACAGATGGCGCGGTCGCCATAGTCGATGAGGGTCGCATTCTCGCTGACGATGCGCCATTCGAAGTCGCCGCCGGGGCGCATCGACGCAAAGGTGTATCCAGCCTCGACAACGAACAACGCTCCGGCAGCGTCTTCCAGTACAAGCAGCGCATGGTCCTCGACCGGGGCGCGGTGAATGCGGTTTCCGATCGAAACGGCTTTCAGTCCGAGCCCGCCGGTTGCCAGGCTGAGCGCGGCGTCGACGCCGTGTATGCCGAGGTTCCTCAGCGCGCCGCCGCCGCCGATCGCCGGATCCACGACCCAGGCGACACCTTCTGCCAGATAGCGCTGCGGCGGGCCATTGACCAGCCGGAACTGGCAATGCGCAACCGCACCGGCGCGGCCTTTCTGGCGCAGCCGTTCAAAGGCGGTAACGGCCGGCCCAAAGCGGTTGGGCAGGGGAACGCTGACAAAGGCCTGATGCTGCCGCGCCAGGTCGCGCAGCGCGGCCAGCGCTGCGGTGCTGCTCGCCGCCGGCTTTTCCAGGATCAGCGGTATGCCGGCTTCGATGACGGCGCGCGCCCGCGCGGACACCGTCGAAGGATGTCCCATCAGCAGGATCACGTCCGGCGGGCTGGAGAGGATTTTCGCAAAGTCGGTGATGAACGGCAAATGATGGCGCCTCGCGAAGGCGCGCGCATGCTCCGCGTCTTCATCCCAAATGCCGGCAATCTCAGTGCCACAGGCGTGTGCAGCGTCGAGATGCATTTCGGCGTGCCAATGGCTTGAGCCGGCCAAAACGATCTTCATTCAGCGATGTAATCCTCCTGCTTGCAGGATATCCTACAAGTCGCTATTCTACAAGCATTGACCGCTTTGCGAAGCGCCATCGGGCGCGATTGCAGCGGCGCTGGAGCAAAATGCCGGAACCCAAGTTGAACTCGGAACAAAAATCGATCGAACCGCTGACCCGACCGCCGTTGCTTCACGTCAGCGTGCAGGAGAGCCTCAGGAAATATATCCAGAGCAACCAGCTCAAGGCGGGGGACCCCTTGCCTCCGGAGACCTTCCTGGCGCAGCGGCTCGGCGTCGGCCGCAACTCGGTGCGCGAAGCGATCAAGGCGCTGGAGTCGATCGGCATTCTGGAGACGCGTCGCGGCATCGGCGTGTTCGTCAAGGAATTCTCGTTCAAGCCCTTGCTGGATAATTTGGCATATGGCCTGCAGGATTCATTGCGCGACGTCGAGGAGCTGCGCGAGATCCGCCGCGTCCTTGAAACCGGCCTCATCGCCAAGACCATCGAGATGATCAGCGCCGAAGACATCGCCGCGCTGCGCCAGCTGACCGAAAGCATGCGGCGGCGCGCCGAGCGCCAGGAGAGCTTTGCCGAAGAGGACCAGCAGTTCCACCAGCTGCTGTTCCGCTGCCAGAACAATCACATGCTGAGCGCGCTGATCGACATTTTCTGGGTGGCGTTCAACAAGGCCTCGAACTTCACCAGCCTCGACAATCCGACACCGCTGGCGACGTGGCGCGACCATCACGAGATCGTCGAGGCCGTCGCCGCCAAGGACGTCGACCGGGCGCGCGAGCGCCTCGACGACCACTACAGGGGTATTCAGCAAGTCATCGCCAAAAACCGGATTACCTGACCCAACGCCGGACTACCTGACAATGCCAAGGGAGGAATACCATGCGCATCAAGACTATCGCTCGTCATCTGGCCGTTACCGGACTGCTGCTCGGCGGCATCGGCCTGGCCACCAGCGTCCAGGCACAGGACGCCACGACCATTACCGGGGGCTTCGACGTCGGCCCCGGCGGCTTTCCCAAGAACTTCAATCCGCTGGCCGCGACCGGCGGCTTTACCTGGCTCAGCACCTATTTTGAACCGCTGGTCATCTACAACGCCGAACTGACCGAACTCGAAGGCGATCTAGCCAAGGACTACAAGGTCAGCGACGACAAGCTGACCTATACGTTCAACCTTGCCCAGGAGAGCTGGCACGACGGCAAGCCGTTCACATCCAAGGACGTCAGGTTCACGCTTGAGCTCGCCAGGAACAAAGCCTCCGGCAGCTTGTTTGCCGCGCGCCTCGGCGACATCGCGTCGGTCGACGCGCCGGACGATCGCACCGTGGTCGTCAAATTGTCGAAGCCCAACGGCTCCTTCCTGTCCATTCTCTCGCAGGTGATGATCCTGCCGGAGCATGCCCTGGCCGCGATGTCGCCGGAAACGCTGGCCACAAGCACCTGGTGGTCCACCACTCCGGTCGGCACCGGCCCCTTCAAGTTCAAGCGCTATGTCAGCGATCAATATGTCGAACTGGCCGCGGATGACGACTATCGCGGCGGCAAGCCGAAGGTCGACGTGCTCATCAACAGGTATTTCGAGAGCCCGGCCGCGGCTGTTGCAGCGCTGCGCGCCGGCGAAATCCAGTTCACCTATGTCGAGCCCGACGACGCGGTATCCTTCAAGAGCGACAGCAATTTCAAGGTGATCGAGGGCGCTTCTTATGTGGTCAACTACATCGGCCTCAACCAGAAGGTCGAACTCTTTAGGGATGTTCGCGTCCGCCAGGCGATCATGTACGCGATCGATCGCAATGCCATTATCGAGAGCCTCTATGGCGGGGCGGCCAAACCGGCCAATTGCGGCTACGTCGCGCCGCACCTGCTTCCCGAAGGCCTCGAACCCTATGCCTATGATCCGGCAAAGGCCAAGGCTCTGCTTGCCGAGGCTGGCTGGGACAAGATCAACGGCGACAAGCCGATCACCTTGCTGACCTATTACGGCTCGCCGCAAGCGGCCAATGTGATGGCTGCCATCCAGTCGATGCTGGCCGAGGTCGGGATCAATGTGGTGCCGCGCGTCGTCGATACGCCGACTTATAACGGCATCGTCTATAAGGAAGGCACGCCGGACTGGAACGCGTTTGCGATGGTCTATGCCGGCCTGCAGAACGGCCCGAATCCGGCTGGCATCAGCCCGGGTCTCAACAAGTCCCAGATCCCGCCGGCAGGCTTCAACACCATGCGCATCGAGTTCGACGATCTCAGCGCTGCATTGGACGCCGCGCTCGGCCAGACCGATCCGGCCAAGATCGATCAATCCTGGCAGCAAGTCTGCAAGGTGATGAACAAGGATCTGCCCTGGGCGACATTATGGGTGGCCAACCGCTATGGCGTCGCCTCCAACAAGCTGCGTGACTTTGTCTGGACGCCGGCCCCGGCCGGCGGTCCCTATGCGGCTCACCCGGAACGCTGGGACATCCAGTAAAACGGCTGGCGGGCCACTCCGGCCCCGCCAATGAAACGGGCCGGCACGATGCCGGCCCCGCTCACCATCACCACGGACAGCCAATGCTGAGTTTCATTGCCCGCCGCAGCGCTACAGGACTGTTGATGCTGGTCGCCCTGAGCGTCCTCATCTTCATCCTTCTGCGGCTGGCGCCCGGCGATCCGATCGACGCCTATATCAATCCGTCCAGCCCGATGTCTGCTTCCGACCTCGAAGTCCTGCGTGACCGGCTTGGGCTCGACCAGCCGCTTCCCGTGCAATATCTCGCCTGGCTTCGCGCTGCGCTCGGCGGCGACTTCGGCTATTCGATCCAGCGCGGCGGCGTTGCCGTGCTGCCGCTGGTCATGGAGCGCATCGGCCCAACCGCGCTGTTGATGGGCACCGGCCTGGCCATCGCCATCGTGCTCGGCATTTCCGCCGGCATCTTCAGCGCCGTCCGCCGTAACGCGCTGCCCGACATCGCGCTGTCGGTGGTTTCCTTCGTCGGCATCTCCAGCCCGGCTTTTCTGACGGCACTTCTCGGGCTGTACTTTTTCTCGGTGCTGCTGCGCTGGGCGCCATCAGGCGGCATGCAGACCGCCGGCGCACCCTTTTCCGTATCGGACGTGCTCGCGCACCTCGTCCTGCCCGCCTGCCTGCTGTCCATCGGACACGCCGCGCTGATCATGCGCTACATGCGCGCGTCCCTCCTGGAAGTGCTCAACCAAGACTATGTGCGGACCGCGCGTGCCAAGGGAGTGCGCGAATTCTGGGTGATCATCAAGCACGCGACCCGCAATGCGCTTTTGCCGGTCATCACCCTGATCGGCTCGACGGTCGGCATCGCCATCGGCGGCGCCATCTTCCTCGAAAGCGTGTTCAACTGGCCGGGCATGGGCCTGCTGCTGGTCAATGCCGTTGGCACAAGGGATTACCCGGTGATCATGGGCGCCACCCTGGTAATCGGCATCTGCGTCATTCTGGTCAATCTCCTGACCGATATCGTCTATGCGGTCGTCGACCCGCGCATTCAGGTGTCGTGATGACAATCACCGCGCCAGCTCCGACAGTCGATCCGACAGCCGTGCCGCAAACCAAAGGACCGCTTCGCCGCGCGCTCGACCGCTTCTTTGAGAATCGTGCGGCGCGCGCCGGTCTGCTTATCGTCGTCCCCATCCTGCTGGCGGTTTCGACCTATCCATTATGGTGGCCGTTCAGCCCTAACGCCATCGATCTCAGGGCGATCAACAAGGGACCGTCCGCCATTCATTGGCTAGGCAGCGACGGCGTCGGCCGCGACGTCATGGCCCGGTTGCTGCAAGGCGGCCGGATTTCGCTGCTGGTCGCCGTCTGCTCGGTCGCCATCTCGATCGTCATCGGCTTTCTGGTCGGCGCCGTCGCCAGCTTCGGCGGGCGTCTTGTCGACGCCACGGTGATGCGCTTCGTCGATCTGGCAATGACGCTGCCGCCGGTGATCTTCCTGCTCGTGCTCGCTTCGATCGCCGGCACCGGCATTGCGCCGACCATCCTGGTGATCTCGCTGCTCTCCTGGCCGGTGCTGTCGCGCATGGTGCGCGCCCGGCTGCTCGAGCTGCGCGAGCGTGACTTCGTCGTCGCCGCCCGTGGCATGGGGGCGGGGCTGCCGCATCTCCTGTTCCGTCACGGCCTGCCGAACTGCATCGACATTCTTGTCGTCTACGCCACGCTGCAGATCGCCAACGCCATTCTACTCGAAGCCGGTCTCTCCTTCCTCGGCCTCGGCATCGCGCCGCCCGAAGCCAGCTGGGGCAACATGCTCAATCTCGCCCGCTCCACCGTGGTGCTCGAGCAATATCCTTGGCAATGGATGTTTCCCGGCGCCGTGCTCGTGCTCACCGTCCTGGCCATCAACTTCATCGGCGATGGCCTGCGCGATGCATTCGACCCTCGTTCCGATCTCAACTGACCTGAAGGTTTTTTCAAAAATGCCCCTGTTTACCGGCGTCGTGCCACCTGTCGTCACCCCGCTCCATTCCGATTTCAGTGTCGACTTCCCGTCGTTCACCCGGACAATCGAAAACCTGCTCGACGGCGGCGTCCACGGGCTCTTCGTGCTCGGCTCGACCAGCGAAGTAGTCTTCCATGACGAGGCCGGCCGCAGGGCCATCATCGAGCACGCGGTCAAGGTCAACAACGGCCGCGTTCCGATCTTCGCCGGGGTCATCGACCCGACAACCGATCGTGTCATCAACCACGCCCGGATAGCCAGATCGGCCGGCGCCGACGCCGTTGTGGTCACAGCGCCCTTCTATACCCGCACCAGCCAGCCCGAGATCGGCGATCACTTCCGCTATATCAGGGACGCGGTCGACATCCCGATCATCGCCTACGACATTCCGGTCTGCGTCCATGTCAAGCTGGAGCGCAGGACCATCGTCGGCCTTGCCAGCGAGGGCGTTATCGCCGGTATCAAGGATTCCAGCGGCGATGACGGCAATCTGCGTTATGTGCTCAAGGACATGGCCAACGATCCGAGTTTCTTCGGCATGACCGGGTCCGAGATCCTGGTCGACAGCGTGCTTGCCATGGGTGCGCATGGTGTTGTGCCGGGCCTTGCCAATGTCGACCCGCACGGCTACGTCAAGCTGTGGAACCTGATGCAGGCGGGTCAGCACGCCGAAGCCCGCCTGGAGCAGGAGCGGCTGTTGAAGCTGTTCGAGATCGTCTGGATCTCGCTCGGCAGGACAAGCGCCGGCTCGGCCGGCGTCGGCGCCTTCAAGACCGCGATGAAGAGCCTCGGCATCATCGTCTCCAACACCATGGCGCGGCCGCAACGCAGCTTGAACGACGAGGAAACCGCAAAGGTCGAAATTATCCTTCGCGACGTCGGGCTGCTGCGCTGACCGTGGACGCTCCGATCCTCTCGATTTCCGGTCTGCGGGCGGTGTTCCGTATCGCCGGACGCGACATCGCCGCCGTGCAGGACGTCGATCTGGTGATAGGTTCTGGCGAGACGGTCGCGCTGGTCGGCGAGTCCGGATCGGGCAAATCCGTCACCAGCCTGTCGATCATCGGCCTGCTGCCGAAGAAGATCGGGCGCATCGCCGAGGGATCGATCGCGCTGCGCCGCAGGGACGGTAGTGTCACCGAGCTGACCGGCCTCGACCCTGAGTCGCTGCGCAAGGTGCGCGGCAACGACATCGGCATGGTGTTCCAGGAGCCGATGACCAGCCTCAATCCCGTCTACACCATCGGCGAACAGATCGCCGAGCCGATCCGCATCCATCTCGGCAAGTCGCATCGTGATGCGGCCACTGATGCCGTGCGACTGCTGGCTCAGGTCGGCATTCCCGATCCCGATCGGCGGGCGCGGCAATACCCGCATGAGCTGTCGGGAGGGATGCGCCAGCGCGCCACCATCGCCATGGCCTTGTCGTGCGACCCGACCTTGCTGATCGCCGACGAGCCGACCACCGCGCTCGACGTTACCATCCAGGCCCAGATCCTCGACCTGCTGGCCGAGCTGCAGGCGCAGCGCGGCATGGGCATTCTGTTCGTCACGCACAATCTCGGCGTCGTTGCCGAGATCGCCGACCGGGTCGCGGTGATGTATGCCGGGCGCATCGTGGAATCGGGTCCGGTGCGCGAGGTGTTCACCCGTCCGCGTCATCCCTACACAGCCGGGCTGATGCGTTCGGTGCCGCGGCTTGGCCGGGCCGCCACGCTGAAGGCAGCAGGAACGCCGCTGCCGACCATTGCCGGCAATGTTCCGTCGCTGGCCCTGCTGCCCAAGGGCTGCTCTTTCGCGCCGCGTTGCGCCCTGGCTGTCGATGCTTGCCGCGCTGCGGTACCGCCATTGTTCGCGGCGACGTCGACCCAGCAAAGCCGTTGTTTGCGCTGGGAGGATCTCTGACAGTGGACGCTCCCTTCCTTTCGGTCAGGAACCTGACCAAGCACTTTGCGCCGACGGCGTTCTCGCGCGGTCCCGTCGTCAGGGCGCTGGAAGATATTTCCTTCGATATCGCGCGCGGCCAGGTGGTCGGCCTCGTCGGCGAATCCGGATCGGGCAAGACCACGATCGGCCGCTCGGTACTGCGTCTCATCGAGCCGACGTCCGGCGAAATAAGGTTTGACGGCGTCGATATCACCAAGCTGGGCGCCGGCCCCCTGGCTCGTCAGCGCCGCAAGATGCAGTATATTTTCCAGGATCCGTTCGCCAGTCTGTCGCCGCGCATGACCATCGGGCAGATCCTGACCGAAGGCCTGGATATTCAGGGCATCGGCAACAGGCGCGAGCGGCGGGCGAGGGCGGAGAAGGCACTTGCTTCGGTCGAGTTGCCAGTCGATGCCTATGACCGCTACGCCCACGAATTTTCGGGCGGGCAGCGTCAGCGCATCGGCATCGCCCGCGCGCTTACGCTCGAACCCGAATTCATCGTCGCCGACGAACCGGTCTCTGCCCTCGATGTCTCGATCCAGGCGCAGATCATAAATCTTTTGCGCGACCTGCAGGTCCGGCTCGGTCTGACCATGCTGTTCATTTCGCATGACCTGGCCGTCGTCGAATATATCTGCGACACGGTGATCGTTCTCTACCTCGGCCGGATCATGGAAGTCGCGCCTGCTGCCGCGCTCTATGCCCGGCCCCAGCATCCCTATACGCGCGCGCTGCTCTCGGCCATTCCCTCGCTCGACCCGCTGGCCAAGCAGGGCCGGCAGGTGCTGAAGGGCGACATTCCAAGCCCGGCAAATCCGCCAACCGGGTGTGTTTTCCGAACCCGTTGCCCGGTTGCGCTGGATGCTTGCGCCGGCATCGTCCCGCCATTGCGGGGAACAACGTCCGATGGCCATCTGAAGGCCTGCATTCGCGACGACATCGCCTAGCACTCACTCGTTTTCCGCGCGCGCCAATTGAGCTACTTGTCTTCCCAGAAATCGGCGTGGAGTTGCGCCGCTTCATCGGCAAGCAGCGGGCCGACGACTTCAGTCGGACGCTGCCCAGCTTCGAAAACGATCGTGCATGGGAGGTCGAGTGTGGGATTCTCGACGTGTGCACCCGTCAACCCTTTGACGTCATGTTCGCACTGCCCAAAGACGACCCTTCCGATGCCCGCCCAATAGATTGTCCCGGAGCACATCGCGCAAGGTTCGGCCGAAGTGTAGAGTGTGCAGGAGGCCAGCTTTTCGAGACTGAAATTCATCCCCGCCCACGAGGCCAGCAGCCTTTCGGCATGAGCGGTGCGGTCGCCCCCTCCGGATTTGTAACCGTTGAGTTGCTCGCGCAACACATTGCCGTCTTTGTCAGCGAGGAGCGAACCAAAGGGATGTTCGCCAGCATCGCGGGCCTTGCGCGCGACTTCGAACGCCTGACGGAGCAGGCGCTCATCATACGGGCGTTGTGGCATCGGCAGATCCTCCGGCAGTGCGGTTTGATCATAGTGCCGAACAATCCGCCGACTCAAGTCGGCGGATTCAGCTCGGCAATGAGTGGCTGAACAGCGTCGCCGCTGCTCTGTTCTTTGTTCCGTCAGCCGATCTCGGGCGGACCAGATCACAATGCTCATCAATTCTCGTCATCCTGCCGCGGCCCGAATCAAAATCGTACGAGTCGATCCGTTCGAGCCTGACGTTCGGCTATTCAAAGGCTGACTGCGGGAGGATGAAATCCGGGCCGGTGCAGAAGTCTCCGCGACGCGCGGTTGGCATCGACAAGACGTCGCTCGCGCATCGCCCGGACTATTGAGCTTGCGTAAGCCATTTGGGCTTAGGCACAGCCTGCAACAGGCTCTGCGTATATTCGTGGCGAGGCGCCCCGAACAGCGCCGAGGTTTGGCCTTCCTCGACAATCCTTCCGTCTTTCATGACCATGATCCGGTCCGCAAAATGGCGCACGATCGGCAGGTCGTGTGTGATGAAAATAAATGAGAGGCTAAGCCGGGTCCTAAGGTCGGCCAGAAGGTCGATCACCTGCGCCTGGATAGAGACGTCGAGCGCGGAAACCGCCTCGTCGCAGACGATCAGTTCGGGCTCGCTCGCAAGCGCGCGCGCAATGGCGATGCGCTGACGCTGGCCGCCGGAAAACTGGTGCGGGTAGCGGTCGGCGTGCTCCGGCAACAGCCCCACCAATTCCAGGAGCTCAGCCACTCGAGCCTTCCACCTGTTCTTCGACAGGATATCGCGGTGGATCACCCAGGGTTCGGAAATGATGGAGTAAACGCGCATGCGCGGGTTCATCGATCCGTATGGATCCTGGAAGACCATCTGGACCTTGCGCCGAAACGCCATAAGACGCTTCTCGTTCATTTCGAAGATGTTTTCACCGGCAAAGACAGCCTTGCCGGCGCTTGGCTCGTTCAGCCCCAACAGCATGCGTGCGACGCTCGATTTGCCGGAGCCCGACTCGCCGACGATGCCGAGCGTTTCTCCTCTCCTGACCTCGAAGCTTATGTCGTCCACCGCCTTGAACGTCCGCTTGCTGCTGAAGGCTCCGGAAGCAAGCACATAGTGCTTGGTGAGATGTTCCACCTTGAGCAGGGTCTTGTCGGCGATCGTCGTCGAACGCTTGTTCGGCGCCTCCGCTGCGTTGCCGTGGGGCAGGGCGGAGATGAGGCGGCGCGTATAGGCGTGCTGCGGGTTGCTGAAGACCTCCTTGGCGATGCCTGCCTCGACAACCTTGCCGCCGTTCATGACGATAATCCGGTCCGCCATTGACGCGGCGACTTCGAGGTCATGGGTGATCATGATCAACGCCATGCCGGTCTCGCGCTGGAGATCGCGCAGCAGATCGAGAATCTGCGCTTGCACGCTGACGTCCAGAGCGGTCGTCGGCTCATCGGCGATCAGGATGTCCGGTTTCAGCGCGATCGCCATGGCAATCATCACACGCTGACGTTGTCCGCCCGAGAACTGATGCGGATAGAAGTCGACGCGGTTTTCCGGCTCTGGAATGCCGACGCGCCGAAGCAGTTCTATCGTCTTGGCGCGTGCGTCCTTGCCGGCTCCCGCGCCGTGGCTCTGATAGACCTCCTCGATCTGGCGCCCCACCGTATAGACGGGGTTCAGGTAGGCGAGCGGATCCTGAAAGATCATCGCAATCCTGCGGCCGTTGATGCTTCTGCGCGCCTCCGCGCCGAGGCCCGAGAGTTCGATGCCATCGAAGAGGCAGGAGCCGGCCACGATATCGCCTGGCGGACAGTCGACGAGATCCATCACCGTGCTGGTGCTGACGCTTTTTCCCGAACCGCTTTCGCCGAGGATCACGAGCGTTTCGCCACGGCTGATATGGAACGAGACGTCGTCGACGGCGCGTACTGGCTCATCGTCAGAAAGGAAATCGACGGTCAGGCCCTCGACTTTGAGAATGGTCGCGTTGCTCATCGGACAGCTTTTCGCAATGTCTGAAGGCGCCAGCGTTGTTGCGGATCAGCGACGGTGCGCGCCCAGTTCGAGAGGATGTTGAGCGACAGCGTCGTCAGCATGATTGCGAGACCTGGCCAGAATGCGATCCACCAGGCGGTCGCGAGATAGCCGCGGCCGTTCGCCACCATTGCACCCCAGGTAAAGTCAGGTGGCTGAATGCCGAGGCCAAGGAAACTCAGCGCCGATTCCGATAAAATGACGGTCGCGAAATCAATGGCGGAAATCGTCACCAGTGTCGGCAGGACGAGGGGTGCCATATGCCGGACGATGATCCGGGCCGGCTTCGCACCCATGGCTCGCGCCGCGCTCACGAACATGCGCTCGCGCAACTCCAATACCTCTGCGCGCGCCGTTCTGAGGTAGATCGGCATGCGCGTGACGGCGAGAACGATCACCAGGTTGGTGATGCTCGGGCCCAGTGTGTAGAGCACGATGAGCGCCAACAGCAGCGAGGGAAAGCTCATGACCACATCGGCCAGGCGCAGAATGAGATGACTGTACCAGCGCTCCGAATAGCCCGCTATCAGGCCGAGTGTTCCGCCGACCAGCATGGACGCGAACACCGCCGCCGCGGCAATGCCGAACGTATTCTGCGCACCGACAATCAGCCTGGCCAGGATGGGCCGGCCGAGGGTGTCGGCGCCAAGGACGTAGATCCAGCCGCTGGCCAGCGAGAAGGGGGCGAGGTTGCGCTGGCGCAGCCCCAGCCGCGATGCGGCGTCGCCCACCAGCCACGGGCCGAAGACCGCCGCGATGACGACGATCGCCAGGAAAATAGCGGCGGCGAGCGCAAGCTTGTCGCGCTTCAAATAGGCGAGAAGCATGCTGCCGCTGCCTGGAACGGCCGGCTTGGTGTCGGGGGTGATGATCGTCATGGCTCAGTACCGGATGCGCGGATCGAGAACCGCGTAGAGCAGGTCGATCGCTATGTTCAGGATGAAGATGGCGGTTGCCGTCACCAGAATGGTCGACTGGACGACGGCAAAATCGCGCTGGATGATCGAGTCGATCATCAGCTTGCCGATGCCGGGCCAGCCGAATATCGACTCCACGACGACGGCGCCGTTGACCAGACTGGTCGCCAGGTCGCCGACGACCGTGACGACGGGCAGCAGCGAATTGCGAAGCGCATGCCCGAAGATGATCTTCTGTCGGGGCAGGCCCTTGGCCCTTGCGGTCTTGATGTATGGAGAGGCAAGCGCGGCTAGCATGGTTCCGCGCACGACCTGCACCAGGAGACCGAAGGGACGAAGCATCAGCACGAAGGTGGGCATGATCCAATGCGCCCAGCTTCCGGTGCCGGATGTCGGCAAGAGCCCGAGCCCCACAGCGAAAATAAGGATGCCGACGATGGCGACCCAAAAATCCGGCGCGCTTGCGCCGGCCAGGGAGACGAGGCTGGCGATACGGTCGAACATGCTGCCTGGCCGCGCGGCCGCAAGAGAGCCGACAAGGATAGCCAAAGCGGTCGACAGCGTGATCGCGACGGCGGCAAGCTTCAGCGTTTCCGGGAACGCCTCAAGCGCGACCTGCATCGCCGAGCGGTTCTGGCGCAGCGATTCACCGAAATCCAGCTGCAGAAGATCGCGCAGATATTCCAGAAACTGCCAGTAGATCGGCTGATCGAGGCCGTTCAACCGCGCGAACGCGGCCCGAGCTTCCGCAGTCGAGTCCAGAGGCAGGTACAAGGCGGAAGGATCGCCGGTGAGCCGTGTCAGGAAAAAGACCAGCGTCAACAGACCTATGACTGACAGGATGCTGTGGAACGACCGGCGTCCAAGATAGGTAATCATTTGGGATGCCCTTGGACGGATATCGACGGAGGCAACAGGTCAGGCGCGCAGGATCACGATCGGACCCGGCGCCCCCGTATCACTCAGTCTTTTTTGATAGCGATATTGGCCAGCGGTATTTCGCTGTTGGTGGTGATATCGGGCTTCCATTCCAGCCTGGTGCCAACACGGGTGTAGCCGATCATGTGGAACATCGGGATGTCCGCCACCACTTCGTTGCGGGCCTTGCCGAAGATCGCCTTGAAGCTGTTCGTGCGGGGTTCGCCGGTCGCAGCCAGCGCCTCGTCTATCTCCTTGTCGAATGCCGGATCGGCCACGGTCGAGTAGCTGCCGCTCGATCGGTAGAAGATCGGAACCGTGAAGGCCGCATCGCCCTTGTTGTTGTCGTGCATCATCTGCAGGAGATTGGGGCCGCGCTCCGACGGGAACGGCTTTTGCAGATACCGCAACCAGTCGGCGACATCGAGCATGGTAAGCTTGACGTTGAGGCCAGCGTCCCGCCACATCGTCATCATGGCCTCCATCGCTTCCGCGCCGTTCGGATAGATGCCGTTTCGCCCGATGAGCTTGATCTCGGTGTCGACTGCGACACCCGCCGCGCGCGCCTCTTCGATGAGCTTTTTCGCCTCTTCCGGATCATACGGCCAAGGCTTGAGCGCATCGTCATGCCCGTTGATCCCAGAGACGACCATCTGCGACGCACGCTTGACATCGTCGCCGAACAGCTGGGCAAGACCTTCCCAGTCGATCGCCAGGTTGAGCGCCTTGCGGACGCGCAGATCATTGAGCGGCGGCTCGGCGGCATCGATACGGATCGCGGTGGTTTCGGAGTTCAGGTAAGCGAAATCCGTCTCCGGATTGCTGGCGTCCTGGATGGCAATCGACGGCGTCAGGTCGGCTTCCGCGGTTTCGACCATGGCCGCTCGAATCGATGATTCGGGCCGCCAGACATAGGTTGCCTTCGTGATCTCCGGCTTCCTGCCCCAATAGCCGTCGAACGCGTCGAGCACTACGGTTTGCGGGGAAAAGGTCGATAGCGTGAACGGGCCGGTGCCGACCGGATCGTTCACCGCCTGGTCGACCGGTGTCTTCGGCGAGACGATCATGACCACGCTCAACAGCGTCGGCATGATCGGCTCGGGCCTGTCGGACTTTATTTCGACCGTCAGGTCGTCGACCGGCGTCAGCGTTAGCCTGGCATCGCCGAATTTCGCTATGTTGCTGCACGTGATCTTGCCGCTGATCATCCTGTTGATGGAGAATGCGACCGCATCCGCGTTGAGTTCCGTTCCGTCCTGGAACTTCACGCCCTCGCGCAGCTTGATCCGCCAGGTCGTCGGGTCCACGCTGGTCCACTCGGTCGCCAGTTTCGGCTGAGGTTGCCCGCTGACCGGATCGATGACGGTCAACGATTCAACAACGTTTTGGCTGAGTATCTGGCCGACATTCGTGATGATGGTGCCGCAGGGCTCCAGATTGGCCGGCTGCTCCGGCAGGACGATACGGATTTCCTGCGCCGCATCTTGTGCGACAGCCGATGGCGCGGCAGCGGTCATCAACACGACAGCTGCAATCGTATGAACGCTTCTATTCATGTCTCTCCTCCCTTTGATCATCCGTTTTGGGATCTTCCGTTTTGGCTGTCGGGCGACGGACGAACCTCCTCGTCCCGTTCGTCCGACAATTTGCCGATCTCCCGGCAACTAGGCGGCGATCTTCTCGATCAGTCCGCGCAGCATGTCTTTCTCCTGCGGCTTCAGATCCGTCAGCGGCGGACGGAGCGGGCCGGGTGTCCGTCCTATGAGTTCGACGCCTGCCTTGATGATCGACACCGGATAGCCTTGTTCGCGATCGCGCAAAGCCGCGAAGGGGAAGAAGAAGCTGTGCAGGATTTCTTCCATCGCAGCGCGATCGCTTGTCCGCATGGCCCTGTAGAAGCGCTGTGCCAATTTCGGCACGAAGTTGAACACCGCAGAGGAATAGGTCGTCACTCCGGCGCCGTTGAAGCCTTCGGCAAACAGCTCATGCGTGGGCATGCCACCGATGTAGCAGAGCCGATCGCCAAGCTTTGCGGTGACGTGGCGGACAAGATCGACCTTGCCTGTGCCGTCCTTGAAGCCGATGAGGTTTGGGCACGCGTCAGCAAGGCGAGCAACCGTGTCGGCATTGGCGACCGAGTTCGCACGATTGTAGATGATGACGCCGAGGCCGGTGGATTCGCAAACGGCTTTGACATGCCGGAATATCCCCTCTTGCGAGGCTTCCATCAGATAATGCGGCAGAAGCAAAAGACCGTCGGCCCCCGCAGCCTCGGCACGGCGAGCAATTTCCGTGGCGAGCGCCGTGCCGTAGCCACAGCCGGCGATGATAGGCACGTCTCCCGAGGCATCCTTGGCCGCGCGGGTAACATCGGCGACCTCTTCCGGCGACAGGGAGAAGAATTCGCCCGTGCCGCCGGCAGCGAACAGGGCAGCGGCACCGAACCCCGAGAGCCATGCCACATGCGCGCGATAGCTTTCGAGATTGAGGCTGAAATCCTCGTTGAAATGTGTGACCGGAAACGACAGCAGCCCTGAAGCGACACGCGATTTGATTTCATCTGGCGACAAAGGAACTCATCCCACAAATTAATATGATGTCACCTGGATTCATATGATGAGTATACGGACGAGTCAACTGCCGGTCTTGTCTTGGTTTGGCGAGCGCCGGACGGTCAGGGCGCGATAGCGCTTTATCCCCGTCACCAGATGGCGGCGCATCGCCTCGCGCGCCTTTTCCGGGTCGCGGGCGAGAATCGCATCCGCGATTTCCCTGTGCTCCTCCAGAATCGGATGGTCGCGATTGGGCAAGGGGTCGACGCCGCCCATCATCGTCTTGAACTTCACCCGCGGGATCATCCGCCGGCCGACATGTTCGAGGAATGCCTTGAACCTGGCGTTGTTCGTTGCAGTGGCAATCGCCAGGTGGAACTGGAAGTCCGCCTCGTCGGTGGGTTCACCTTGCGCCATGAGATCGGCGAACCTTTCGACCTGGGCCTCGATTTCGGCCTCCTGCGCCGGCGAACTGCGGGCTGCGGCAAGGCCGGCTGCCTCGACTTCGATGCCGATGCGCAACTCGAGCTCTTCGATGATGTCCGAGATCTTGTTCGTTTCGTCGGTGAAGAGCTTCAATCCCTCGTCGACAGGTTTCGGGCCGAGAACGAAGACGCCGGCGCCTTGCCGCGATTCCACCAGCCCGTCGGCGCGCAGGGCGGCAATGGCCTCCCGGACCACGGTGCGGCTGAATCCGAAGCGGTCAATGAGCGCGGGTTCTGTCGGCAATTTGTCGCCAGCTGCATAGAAGCCGGCTTCGATCTGGCCGCGCAGAGCATCTGCAACCTGAGAGACGAACGACCTGCGGGACGTTCGATGTTCGACCTGCTGCATGGGTCCTCCAAACTTTGCCGGGTCAAGACATTGCATACTCCCGGCGCAGGGTAAAAGCGAGGTCATCATATGAAAATTTGTCATCCAAGGTCGAATGTGTTTGGATCATCATATGGGTTCTGTCGCGCTCCGCGTGTCGGCCGTGACGTCGCCTAGCTCGCTTTTCGTTGGCATCTTTGCTGATGCGGCCACAGGCGAACTCCTCTGACGGAGTTTCATACGCCGCGACCAGACTTGGCCTTGATCCGCATCAAAGGGCTGGGATGGCGTTGTCAGAGGATCGGCGGCAGCAACATCGCGCCATAGCCGGCCACTGCGGCGATCAGGGTTGCGCCGGCCAGTGGCAACCAAAACCTGACCGGGCCGATAAATGCCGCCAGCAACAGGCGACCGATCGCGTTTGCCGCCAGCGCCGCGAGCACCGCCTGGCCCACGGTCTCGACAGGGATCGATTGCTTGACCAGGCGCAACGCGCTGAGCACCGAGACGTCGACATCGAACGTGCCTGCAAGCGCCGAGCTCACCAGCAAGCCGCGCCCGCCGAATTGAGCAGCCAATGCAGCGCTCGCGGTGGCGACAACCGCAAAGAGCAGAGCGAACAGCAGCAACGGGCCCAATTCGAACGGATTGCGTGCCAGTGCACCACTTTTGTGATCCCTGCCGGAGCGGACCAACAAGAATGCTCCACAGGCTGCGAAGACAAGCGCTGCGGCAATCGCCGGGACGCCGATTGCAGCGAGCACGCTTGGCTCGAGGATCAGTACGACAGCGCAAACACGCAGCACCGAGACCGCCGCCGCCAGCGAAGCCGCGCCGGCGAGCGGCCGTGGATTGCTTGCGGATGCGGCGTTGCGGGCTAGCGCCATGGTCACGGCGGTGGACGAGACGATTGCATCAGTGAGCGAGCTGACGAGCAGACCGCGCGTGGTTCCCAGGACGCGAACGGCGACATAACCAGCGAACGATATCGACGCCATCAGCACCGTGAGGAACCAAATTTCCCACGGGTTGAAGCCACCCCACGGGTCGATCGTCCGGTTTGGCAGCAAGGGCAAAACGATCGCGGTCATCACCGCCAGGATCAGCGCCGAACGAAGCTCGATCCAGGTCAGTCGCTTCAGAAGGTCGTGCAGGACCTCGCGACTGGCAAGGACCGCCGCGAGTGCCGCCCCTCCGGCAGCCGCGACCCGGTAATCACCGGCGACGGAAAGTGCACCGAGCGCGAACACGCCAAGGCCCGCTATCACTGCCGTAACGCTGAAATCCTCGTCATGGGCAGCCTCGCGCGCCTTGTACCAGGCAAAGATTGCCGCAAACGCGATGAAGCCACCGACCAGCACGGAAACTGCGTCGAGCGTATCGGCCAGCGCTGCGAGAATGCCGCCGAGCAGGCCGGATATGCCGAATGTTCGAATTCCGGCCGTCCGGCTGTGGTCGGGTTCGTCCCGCTCCCGCCAGCCACGCTCCAGCCCGACAAGCAGGCCTATTGCCAGGGCCAGTCCGAGTCGTGCGATGAGCGAATCCACGGCTCGGCGGCTTTCAGGCTGCGACCGTCGGCAGGTGGTCGCGGACCCACCTGACGATCTGCCCCGCCGTCATCGCGCCGGATGTGCGCGCAACCTCCTGTCCGCTATGGAAGATGATCATGGTCGGGATGCTGCGAATGACGAGCCTGGCTGCAACGGCCTGCTCTTTGTCGGAATTGAGCTTGATCAGGCGAACATGCGGCTCCAGTTCGTTTGCTGCCGCTTCATATGCGGGCCCCATCATCTTGCAGGGGCCGCACCACGGTGCCCAGATGTCGACCACAACGGGGAGGCTGCTTCGCGTGACCTGGCGATCGAAGATCTCTGCGCCGACGTCTTCGGGGTGACCCGAGAACAGCTTGATGCCGCACTTTCCGCATTTCGCGTCCCCGGCATTGCGTGCTGGCGGCAGGCGATTGACCCCGCCGCATTTGCCGCAAACCACCAGATTTTCCTGCGTCATGGCCATTCACCCATTGCTATCATTATGCGCGTTCGAGATGTCCGTCGCCAAGCATGCGCAACGCGGGTGCCGGTGAGTACATGATGCGAAGGCCTGTTCCATGATGCCAATAGCCGCAACGTATCGTTGGTTGAAGTCGATCGCGGCCGTCAGGATGCTGTCTTGAGTGAAGCACCCTGCGCAGCAGCGGCCGCCTCCGAAACGCTCGCCAAGTCTGCGGCGATGTCGGCGAGCTTTCGATCGGCGTTGACCTTGCGCCAGGCGGACGGGACGGCATTTCGCTGCAATTGCCGCGAAAGGATATCGATGGTGGCATCGGAAGGACCACCCCTGCGCTCGCTTACCCGTCGCCAAAGGACAAGCGGATCAGCCTCCAGCCAGACTCCGGCGAAAGCAACCTCTCTGCCATTTGCCGCTGTCTCGATGCGATCGCGATCGGCCGGCCTGTCGAACACGGCATCGGCGACCACCGAACCGCCTTCGGAAAGGATCAGGCGGGCGCGCCATGCCATTTCGCGGTAGACGCGGTCGGACACCTCCGGTCGATAAGCCCTGTCCGGCAGTTTCGTCTCGGCCGGTACCCCATGCATGGCTTTGCGGACGCGGTCGCTTTCGACAATGCGCGCACCGGGTGGCGCGCCGACATGTGCGGCGAGAGCCTCGGCGACGGTCGTCTTGCCGGAACCGCTCAAGCCTCCGATGGCGATCAGCCGAGGCGACCTTGTCTGGAGAAGTGTTCGGGCGAGCTCGAAATAGGATCTGGCCTCGGCAATCAGCCCGCCGGAATCGGCACTGCCTTCCTCGATCTGCGTTGCGGTGACGTGCGCGCGCACTGCGGCCCGTACTGCCATGAAAAAGGGCAGGAGAATGAAGCCGTCCTCGTCGTCTGCTTCGTCGAGGTAGCGGTTCATCACCAGGTTGGCGAGTTCCGGAAAGCCGCGATGCCAAAGGTCCATCAGCAGGAAGGCCAAGTCGTAGAGCACGTCGATGCTGGCGATCTGGTCATTGAATTCGATGCAATCGAAGAGGCGGGGCTCTCCGTCGAGGAGACAGATGTTGCGCAGATGCAGATCGCCGTGGCATCGCCGGATCTTGCCCGCTGCCTCCCGCCGGTCGAGCAGTTCAGAATGACGGGCGAGGGCGGTGCGGAAGATCCCGGTGAATGCCCTGATCTCGGCTTCTTCGAAAACATGGCTGGTGGCAAAGCCAGCTTCGTTGATGTCGAGCACGCCTGCCAGGTTCGAGGATCCGCTGCCGTCGTGGATCTGCGGCGCGCCGCGATGATAGCGCACGATCATGCGCGCGACCGCCGTCATCAGCGCAGGTGTCAGTTCGCCACCGGCTGCCATTCGATCGAGGAGCTTCGACTGATCGAAGCGAACCATCTCGATCGCCGCATCGACCAGTTCGCCGCTTCCGTCGAAGGCGAGCTTGCCGCCGGCCTCTCGCGTGATGCGCCGCACACCCAGATAGAGGCCGGGGGCGGTCTTGGAGTTGAGCTCCACCTCTTTCTCGCAAGCGGCGAGCCGGAGGACCGGGGTCGAGAAGTCGACATAGGGCAGCTTGACAGCTCGCTTCATCTTGTAGGCGTGCTGGCCAACCAGGAAGATACGCGAGATATGGGTTTCGATCGCTTCGACCGGTCCGGTCTCGCCATATACGGCAGGGTCCATCAACATCGCTGCCACGGATTCCTGATCTTCGACGATCATCGCATGCCTCTTTGTTTGTCCATCCTTTGGAAGCCAACGAGCGTGGTCGCTGAAATTCCGCGCTATCGGCCCCACTGCTGCAGCGTCTGGATATAACCAGCCAAGTCATGGATGCGTTCCGTGGTGACGACTTTTCCGGCGCTCGGGCCGTATTTCTTAGCGTCCCGGGGAGGAATTGGCGGCCCCAGACCGGCATGTCGCGCTCGCCATGCTCCGGCACGACGTAACGGCCATCGATCACCGCAAAAACGCGCCACCGGCTGCCGAGTTCGAACCATTCAGTCGCCGACGTGCTTCGTCGGCACGCCGTCGACATCGCCGCCGAACTGATGGTCATGGGCGCCTATGGTCATTCCCGGTTGCGCGAGCGCATCATATGGCGATCGAGGAGGTTGAACGCCGCGTTGATCGCGACGTTGAAATCGACTTCTCATCGTTGCCGAAACGGGTTCTGACGCAGAACCCTCAATACCTGCGTTCGTTAAAGCTGCGTTTCTGTGGGGCGGGCGATTTCGGGAAACGCTAAGTATTTGTTTTTTCTGGTCGGAGTGGCAGGATTTGAACCTGCGACCCCATCGTCCCGAACGATGTGCGCTACCAGGCTGCGCTACACTCCGTGACCAGACCGCGGGCTTATAGCTGCCGCACTTCGTTCCTGCAAGCGCCAATGGCAGCGCTTCTGTCGCATTTCCTCCGCTTTCGCCTTAAGGTCATACAGGTTTCAGTTTCCTGGGGGATAAACACGGCTTAAAGGCTCGTGTAATAGGCATCGGCCACCTGAATTGAAACACTCTGGTTCCAGCCGCTTGGAGTTCCTGTCTTGCCCCTGAAGATTGTTAGCGAAGCCCATCCCAACACCTTCGAGTTCGAAACCTCGGCGCTGATCAAGGCGTCCGGCTTTCGTGAGTATGATGCGCGCTGGTGGTTCGGCCATCCGGGTTCGGCAGAGCCGCCGGAGCTCAACCTGATCGGTGTCCAGGCGCTCGGCATGGGGCTCGGCACGCTGATCCGGCGCTTGGGCGCTGGGCCGGATATCGTGACCGGGCATGATTTCCGTTCCTATTCGCTGGCGATCAAGCTGGCGCTGGTTTCCGGGCTGATGGCCGCCGGCGCGAGGGTTAGGGATATCGGGCTGGTGCTGTCGCCGATGGCCTATTTCGCCCAGTTCGCGCTCGATACGCCGTCCGTCGCCATGGTCACCGCCTCGCACAACGAGAATGGCTGGAGCGGCGTCAAGATGGGAGCGGCGCGTCCCCTGACCTTCGGTCCGGAGGAAATGAGCGCATTGAAGACGATCGTGCTTGCGGGCGACTTCGACCTTGTCGGTGGCGGCTCCTATGACTTCGTTGCGGATTTCCGCAAAACCTATCTGGACGACCTGACCCGGGACAAGCGTATATCGAGAAAGCTCAAGGTGGTCGCCGCCTGCGGCAACGGCACTGCCGGCGCCTTTGCGCCTGAAGCGCTGGAGCGGATCGGCTGCGAGGTGATCCCGCTCGATGTCGAGCTCGATCATACGTTTCCGAACTACAATCCCAATCCCGAAGACATGAAGATGCTGCACGCGATCCGCGATAAGGTGCTGGAAACAGGAGCCGATGTCGGACTTGGCTTCGACGGCGATGGCGACCGCTGCGGCGTGGTCGACAATGAAGGCAACGAGATCTTCGCCGACAAGGTCGGCGTCATGCTCGCGCGCGACATTGCGCGCCTGCATCCTGGCTCGACCTTCGTCGTCGACGTCAAGTCGACCGGATTGTTCAACACCGACGCCGCCTTGCGCGCCGATGGCGCCGTCACCGACTATTGGAAGACCGGCCACTCCTACATAAAACGGCGGGTGGCCGAACTCGGCGCCATCGCCGGTTTCGAGAAATCCGGTCATTTCTTCTTCAACCCGCCGATCGGGCGCGGCTATGACGATGGTCTCATCACAGCCATCGCCATCTGCCAGATGCTGGATCGCAGCCCGACAAGCAGCATGGCCGATCTCTATCGCGACCTGCCGCTGACCTTCGGCACGCCGACCATGTCGCCGCACTGCGCCGACGAGCTGAAATACGGCGTGGTCGAGCGGGTCGTTTCCGACTTTCAGGCAATGAAGCAGGACGGCACGGTCTTCGCCGGCCAGAAGATCGCCGACCTGATAACCGTCAATGGCGTGCGCGTCGTGGCCGAGGACGGCACCTGGGGCCTGGTGCGGGCGTCGTCGAACAAGCCGGAGCTTGTCGTCGTGGTGGAGAGCCCGGTGTCATCCGAGCGGCGCCGGCAGATGTTCGAAGCCGTCGATGCGGTGCTGCGCCGCAGCCCTGAAGTCGGCGCCTACAACCAGACGTTCTAGGTTCTCTCATTTCATCGCGGCATGAGAGCGCCACGGTGGGGGAGCGGACCAATTTTCCCGCTTCAGCTGGTCCGCTCCCTCAGGTTTTCATCGGCCGATGATGTCTACAGGAACTCAGGCAGCGGAATAAGCCCGCTCAAGGGCACGCCAGTCGAACTCCCGCGCCCAGTCGGCAAAACTGTGCCAGCGGACCTCCGGGAAATCTCGGTGTAAAGCCGCGATATCGACGTCATAGCCGACGCGGTCGAACCACTCGAACATCAGCGCTGTATCTTCGCTTTGTTGGCGGGCCACCGCGATTGGAATTGCCTGATAGTTGATCGGGCGGCCGATGGACTGCGAAAGGATCTTGGCCTGGTCTTCGCCGGACAACTCGTCTCCCGCAATATCGAAGCGCTTGCCGAACACGCGCTCCCGTCGCTCGACCAGGGCGGCAACGAAGGCGCCGATGTCGGCAAGTGCGACCAGCTGGAGGACACGATTGGCGGGCATTGCAAAGGCATGCGTGCCCTGGCTGAGCGCGCCGATCGACCACGGCGCGACGAAATTCTCCATGAAGGCAACCGGGGCGCTGATCGTATAGGGAATGCCGAGCCGTTCGACATGCTGCTCGACGAGATATTTGCTTTCGAAATGCGGGATGCCGGTTTTCTTGTTGGCATCGGCAACGGACGAATAGATCAGATGCCCGACGCCTGCAGCCTTGGCTGCATCGGCGGCTAGAATCCCCTGGCGGGTCTCCTCTTCCATCCCGGCTTCGTAGCTGTTGCCCATCAAGAACATGGTGTCGACGTCTTTGGCTGCCTTCACAACGGAGGCCGTATCGCCGAGATCGCCAGCCACGATCTCGGCGCCTACCGACGCCAGCTGCCTTGCGCCATCGCTGTCCGGCTTGCGGGTCAGTGCCTTGACGCGATGTCCACTCGACAGCAGGGCACGCGCAACTGCGCCGCCTTGCTGGCCTGTGGCGCCGGTCACCAGAACGTTTCGTTTGGTGGTCATGTGTTTGCTCCTTCTTTTTTCCGATGGAGCAAAATTAGGGTCTGTCACATTGATGCATAATTGCCTATAATTGGAAAACTTTGTCCCATGCACGGATACAATGCTCGATCTCAATGATATCGTGGTGTTCGCTCGCGTCGTCGAAGCTGGCAGCTTCACCGCTGCCGCGCGGCTGCTTGCCATGCCCAAGACGACGGTCAGTCGACGCGTTGCCACGCTCGAGCGTGAGGTTGGGATCCGCCTGCTGCAGCGCACGACGCGCAGCCTCAACGTGACGGATGCCGGGCGTCTCTATTACGAGCAGAGCAGCCAGGCGCTGCGGACGATCGAGGAAGCAAATTTGCGCCTCGCGGAAGCAAGAGCGGAGCCATCGGGCACGATCCGCGTTTCGGCTCCTGTCGGCTTCGGCGGCTATTTCCTCACCCAGGCGGTGGTCGACTTTCTTGCGATGTATCCAAAAACCAAGGTCGAACTGCGCCTGACCGACGACAAGCTCAACCTGGTTGAGGATGGTATAGATCTCGCCTTCCGAACCGGCATCCTTCAGGATTCGACGCTGATTGCCCGCAAACTCGGTTCCACGCACAGGCTGCTCTGCGCCAGCCCGGACTATCTCGCAAGGCACGGGATGCCGGAACGCCTGGCGGATCTCGCGCACCACCAGTGCGTCATCGCAGGCCCTTCGACCTCGGGCACCCATTGGGTGCTGGACGGGCCACACGGTCAGGAAACGGTCACGGTGGCCGGGCGCTTCGCCGCGAATGAAATGCAGGCGGTCGTTGCGGCCACGCTCGCAGGCTTCGGCATCGCCCAATTGCCGCACAGCATCGCCGAGCCCCTCATCAATGGGCAGCGGCTGAGCCGCGTTCTCCGGAACTACACGACGCCGGTCGGCGGGCTGCATGTCCTATATCCGAGCAGCCGGCATCTTTCGCCCCTCATCAAGGCATTCATCGAGCTTGCATCCGACCGGATTTCCAGTCAGGCAAATACAGCGGCTGACCAGCAGTAGCCGCGAGCCTCAGTACGGGCTCGCCACGTCGCCGGTCTCGACGTAGACCGACTTCAACTGCGAATAGAGCGCCAGTGCAGCAAGCGAGTTTTCCCGCCCGATTCCCGACTGCTTGAAGCCGCCGAAGGGGATCTCGACGGGCGTCAGATTGTAGGCGTTGATCCAGCAGGTGCCGGCCTGCAGCGCGGCGATGACGCGGTGGGCGCGCGGCAGGTCGCGCGTGAACACGCCGGCGGCAAGGCCGAATTCGGTATCGTTGGCGCGGTCGATCACCTCGTCCTCATCGTCGAATTTCAGCACGCTCATCACCGGCCCGAAAATCTCCTCGCGGGCGATGCGCATCGTGTCGGTGACGCCGGTGAAGACCGTCGGCTCGATGAAGAAGCCGCCCTGGAAACCCTGCAGCGAAGGCACGTTGCCGCCGCAGGCGAGCACAGCGCCATCCTGCTTGCCGGCCTCGATATAGCCGATTACCTTTTCGTGCTGGGCCTTGGAGACAAGCGGCCCCATCTGCGTTTCCTGGTCGAGCGGATCGCCGATCCGGATCTTCTTGGTCCGCTCAGTCAGGCGTTCGACGAAACGGTCGTGGATGCCCTTCTGCACGAAGACGCGCGTGCCGTTGGAGCAGATCTGGCCGGTCGCATAGAAATTGCCGAGCATGGCGCCGCCAATGGCGTTTTCGAGATCGGCGTCGTCGAAAACGATCAGCGGCGACTTGCCGCCGAGTTCCATGGTGGCATGCTTCATTTTCGAGCCGGCGAGCGACAGCACCTTGCGGCCTGTCGGCACCGAGCCCGTCACCGAGACTTTGGCGACGACATCGTGCCCGACGAGGCCGGCGCCGACATCGCCATAGCCTTGCACCACGTTGAACAGCCCATCGGGCAGGCCGGCTTCGGTATAGATTTCGGCGAGCGCCAGCGCCGACAGCGGCGTGTTCTCCGACGGCTTGAAGACCATGGCGTTGCCCATGGCGAGTGCGGGTGCCGATTTCCAGCCGGCGATCTGGATCGGATAGTTCCACGCGCCGATGCCGACGCAGACGCCGAGCGCCTCCCGCCTTGTATAGGCGAAGGGTCCGCCGAGATCGATGGACTCGCCATTATAGGCAGCGACCGCGCCGCCGAAATATTCGAGGCAGTCGGCTGCCGATGGCGCATCCGCCACAAGCGTCTCCTGGATCGCCTTACCGGTATCCAGCGTCTCGATGCGCGCCAGGTCGGCGTTGCGCGCGCTCAAGATATCGGCGGCGCGGCGCAGGATGCGTCCGCGCTCGACCGGCTTCAGCCGCGCCCAGGCCGGTTGTGCTGCACGCGCTGCTTCGATCGCCAGTTCCAGCACGTTCGGCGTCGCCGAACGCAGCATCGCGATGGTCTCGCCGGTTGCCGGATAGATGACCGGCAGCGGCGCACCCTGCTCGTCGTCGATGTAGCGTCCGTTGACATAGTGCGATGCCTTTGGCTGGGCGCGCATGGGAGCTTCTCCAAAATTGTCTTCGCCGGGACCGGCGGGCGGACAGTCCGTCAGATCATGGCTTATCTGTCCGATGCCTGCCAGCGCGGATTGATCCATGGTTCCTGGTTGGACGGCGCCAGCGGCGTGCGGCCGAGAATGTGGTCGGCGGCCTTCTCGCCGGTCATAATCGAAGGCGCGTTGAGATTGCCGTTGGTGACGCGCGGGAAGATCGAGGAATCGGCGACCCGCAGCCCTTCGACACCGATGACACGGCATTGCGGATCGACGACGCTCATCGGATCATCGGTGCGGCCCATCTTGCAGGTGCCGCAAGGGTGGTAGGCGCTTTCGGCGTGATCGCGAATGAAGGCATCGAGATCGTCGTCCGACTGAACGTGAGAGCCCGGCGAGATTTCCTTGCCGCGATAAGGGTCGAATGCCGACTGGCCGAAGATCTCTCGCGTCAGCCGGATGCAGTGGCGGAACTCGGTCCAGTCGTCCGGATGCGACATGTAGTTGAAGCGGATCACCGGCTTCGATCTCGGATCGGGCGAGCGCAGCATGACAGAACCGCGCGACTTCGATCGCATCGGCCCGACATGCGCCTGGAAACCATGCGCTTTCGCCGCCGCCCTGCCGTCATAGCGGACCGCGGCCGGTATGAAATGATACTGGATGTCGGGATAGTCGACACCGGCGCGCGAGCGCACGAAGGCAGCCGCCTCGAAATGATTGGTCGCGCCAAGACCCGACTTGAAGAACAGCCATTGCGCGCCGATCATCGCCTTGGAGAAGGGGTTCAGCACCGAATTCAGCGTGATCGGTTGCGTCGATTCCTGCTGGATGTAGAGCTCCATATGGTCCTGCAGGTTGCGGCCGACGCCGGGCCGGTCGGCGACCACCTGAATGCCGTATTCCCTGAGATGTTCGGCCTGGCCGATGCCGGACAGCATCAGGAGCTTGGGCGAATTGATCGAGGAGGCGGCAACGATCACTTCACGTCGCGCCTTGATGACCTGAATCCGTTTGCGCGTTTCGATCTCGACACCGGTGGCGCGTTGATTCTCGATGATCACCCGCCGGGCGAAGCCCTTGACCAGGCTAACATTTTTCCGCCTGAGCGCCGGCCTGAGATAGGCACTCGCCGCCGACCAGCGGCGGCCGCCGCGAATGGTCTGCTCCATCGGCCCAAAGCCTTCCTGCTTCGCGCCGTTATAGTCGTTGGTCAGTTCGAAACCGGCCTGACGACCTGCCTCGACGAAGGCGCCGTAGAGCGGGTTGGTCCTTGAGCCACGCTGCACGGTCAGCGGGCCGCCGTGGCCGCGCCAGCCATTCTCGCCGCCGTTGGCGTCCTCCATGCGCTTGAAATAGGGGAGCACGTCGGCAAACCCCCAGCCGGCCGCGCCCTGTTCGGCCCAATGGTCAAAATCGCGGGCGTGGCCGCGTACATAGACCATGCCGTTGATCGAGGACGAGCCGCCGATGACCTTGCCGCGCGGCGTCGCCAGCACGCGGCCGCCGAGATGCGGCTCCGGCTCGCTGGCAAAGCCCCAGTCGTAGAGGCTCATGTTGAGCGGGATCGACAGCGCCGACGGCATCTGGATCAGCGGCCCGACGTCGCTGCCGCCAAATTCGATGACGATCACCGAATGCTTGCCGTCCTCCGAAAGCCGGTAGGCCATGGCCGAGCCGGCCGAGCCGGAGCCGATGATAACGAAATCCGCCTCAAGCATGGTTCATGTGCACCATGAAATCGGCGAGCGAGACATTGCCGCCGGTCGCCACCACGAGCACGGTCTTGCCGCGCGCATCCACCTTGCCGCCGAGCAGCGCCGCCAGCGATGCCGCGCCCGATGGTTCAAGCACCAGTTTCATCCGCTCGAAGGCGATCCGCATCGCACGGCGCACCGATTGATCGTCGACGGTGATGCCGCGAACGCCGGCCGTCTTGACCGCCGCAAACGGCGCGTTGCCAGGCTTGCGCGCCATCAGCCCGTCGCAGATCGATTTCGGCCCGATCGGCATGGTTTCGATGACGCCATGCGCCAGAGAGGCGCCCATGCCGTTAAAACCTTCCGGCTCGACGCCGATGATCTCTGTCGCCGGCGACAGATAGTGGAAAGCCAGCGAAACCCCACCGATCAGCCCACCGCCGCCGACCGCGCAGAACAGCAAATCGGCGCTGGCATCCTTGGCATCGAGCTGCTCGAGTGCTTCCAGCCCCGCGCCTGCCTGGCCGGCGACGATCTCCGGATCGTCGAAGGGATGCAGCAGCGCAAGTCCCTCGGTCTCGGCGATCTCGCGTGCCTTGGCGGCGGCAACCTCCTCACGCGCGCGCTCGCCATGATCGGTCAGCACCACGCGCGCGCCGTAGCCGGCCGTTGCGTCGCGCTTGGCGGCCGGCGCATCGATCGGCATGACGATCGTGACCGGAATGCCCAGCGCCTGGCCGGCGGCGGCCAGCCCTTGCGCGAAATTGCCGGACGAGTAGGCGACGACGCCCTTGCTGGCCTCATCAGGCGACAGCCGCTTCAGCCGCCAATAGGCGCCGCGTACCTTGAAGGAGCCGGCCCATTGCAGCGATTCCGGCTTGACGAAGACGCGGGCAGCACCGGTCTCGCGGGCAAGGGCCGCCGACTCCAGCAGCGGCGTGATCTGCGTCGCCTTGGCGGTGACCGCATAGGCCTGTTTGAGGTGATCGAGGGAGGGCACAAGGGTTGTCATCATTCGCCTCGCGGATACCTTTTGCTCTCTTCGAGATTGTCGAGGTTCATGTGATTGCGCATGTAGCGCTCCGATGCCTTTTGCAGCGGCTGGAAATCCCAGGGGTAGTAGGCGCCATTGCGCAGCGCCGGATAGACGACCCAGCGGCGCGCCTGGCTTTCGCGCACGGCGGCGTCGAAGCCGGCCATGTCCCAGCGCGCCCGAACCTTGTCCATGAACGTCGCCACCAGGTCCGCATTGACCGGGTCGTCGGCCAAATTGTCTCGCTCGAGCGGATCGGCTTCGAGATCGAACAGCTGCGGCGGGTCAAGCTCGCAATGGACGAACTTGTATCTGCCGTCGCGGATCGCCACCAAGGGCGCGCAGGAGCCTTCCGCTGCATACTCCATCAACACAGGCGCGGTGCGCTGCCTGCCCTCTGTGAGCGGCAGCAGCGACTGGCCGTCGGTCCATGGCGCGATCGCCCCGATATCGATGCCGGCGAGGTCGCAAAGCGTCGGCGTTACGTCGAGATTGGAGACCGGTGCATCGATCAGCCCGGCTTGTATGCCCTTGCCGGCGATCATCAGCGGCACCCGCACCGAGCCTTCGAAGAAGCTCATCTTGAACCACAGGCCGCGTTCGCCGAGCATGTCGCCGTGGTCCGAGCAGAACAGGATGACGGTATCGTCGAGCATGCGTGTTCGCTTGAGAACGTCCAGAAGCTCGCCGAGCTTGTCGTCGACATAGGAGATGTTGGCGAAATAGCCGCGCCGCGAACGTCGCACCTGCTCAGGGGTGATCTCGAACGAGGGATAGTCGCTTGCGCGGTACAGCCGCTGTGAATGCACATCCTGCTCGTCATGCGCGATGAACCCTGTTTCTGGGTCGAGCGCCTGGCAGTTTTCGTAGAGATCCCAATACTGCTTGCGCGCGACATAGGGATCGTGCGGGTGCGACAGCGAAACGGTGAGGCACCAGGGCCGATGGTTCGCATCATCCTGCTCGCGCGAAAGCTGATAGAGTTTCTGCGTGGCCAGGAACACCACCTCGTCGTCATACTCCATCTGGTTGGTGATCTCGGCGACGCCGGCGCCAGCCACCGAGCCGAGATTGTGATACCACCAGTCGATCCGCTCGCCGGGTTTGCGATAATCCGGCGTCCAACCGAAATCGGCGGGATAGATGTCAGTGGTCAGCCGCTCCTCGAAACCGTGCAACTGGTCCGGCCCAACGAAATGCATCTTGCCCGACAGGCAGGTGTAGTAACCGGCGGCCCGCAGATGATGGGCGAAGGTCGGGATCGACGAGACGAATTCGGCGGCATTGTCGTAGACTCCGGTGCGCGATGGTAACTGCCCGCTCATGAACGAGGCGCGGCCCGGCGCGCAGAGCGGCGAGGCGGTGTAGTTGTTGGCAAAGCGTGCCGAGCGGGCGGCCAATGCCTTCAAATGCGGCACGTGCAGGAAGTCCGCCGGCCCATCCGGGAACAATGTGCCGTTGAGCTGATCGACCATGATGATCAGGAAATTGGGTCGCTTGGACGTCACTGTGCGCTCCGCCGGCTGAGTTTCGTTTCGAGATAGTCCTCGATCAGCGCGATCGCGGTCGCGGCATTGGGCACGCCGTCCTTCAGCGCGCGCCTGATATACAGCCCGTCGATCAGCGCCGCGGTCGCCTCGGCGACCCGGTCGGCTTCGCTTCTCGGCAGGATGACGGTCAGGCCGCTCAACAGATTGGAATGCAGGCGCCGTGCATAGACCTTGAGCAGCCGGCGCAGCGCGGGCGATTTCTGCGCCTCGACATAGAAGGCGAGCCAAGCGGCGATCGTTTCCGGCTGGAACTGGGCGTCGGAAAAATTGACGGCGACCACGGCCGAAACGCGCTGGCGTGCCGTGCTGGCCGATTGAAGCGCGCGCCGCATGTCGGCGGTCAGCTCGGCCAGGATGTGCCGCATCGTCGCCAGCAAAAGTTCGTCCTTGGCGCCGAAATAGTGATGGGCGAGCGCCGAGGACACGCCGGCGCGCCCGGCGATTTCCGACATCGTCACATCAAGCGAACCGCGCTCGCCGATCGCCGATATCGTCGCGTCGATGAGCGCCCGGCGGCGCAACGGCTCCATTCCGATTTTCGGCATCTTTTGCTCCGGCCTCTTGCAACAGGTTTATTTTTTATTGACGGATCAATCAACAAAAATCCAGCCTAAATTGGGGTGGCAAAGGTCAGGCGCTATGACCAGATATCAAGATCAAGCGATTGTGTGGTTCTGGCCCCTTCACGAAGTCGTTGGGACGGTTCATGCTTGAACAATGCCGAGGCGCGCCGCGACATCGCGTAGCCCGGCCCGCAGGATGGAGATAGCCATGACAGCATGCATCGTCGGCTGGGCGCATTCGCGTTTCGGCAAGCTCGAAGGCGAGACGCTGGAGGGCTTGATCACCAAGGTGGCGAGCGAGGCGCTCGATCATGCCGGCATCGGTCCGGACGAGGTCGACGAGATCGTGCTCGGCCACTTCAACGCCGGCTTTTCCGCACAGGATTTCACCGCAAGCCTGGTCCTGCAGGCCGACGACCGGCTGCGCTTCAAGCCGGCGACACGCGTCGAGAACGCCTGCGCCACCGGCTCGGCGGCGGTCAGGCAAGGCATCCGCGCCATCGACGCCAATGCGGCGCGCATCGTGCTGGTGGTCGGCGCCGAGCAGATGACGACGACATCAGGTCCAGAAATCGGCAAGAACCTTCTCAAGGCCTCGTATCTGCCCGAGGAGGGCGACACGCCGGCAGGCTTCGCCGGCGTTTTCGGCAAGATCGCCCAAGCCTATTTCCAACGCTATGGCGACCAGTCGGATGCGCTGGCGATGATCGCCGCCAAGAACCACAGGAACGGCGTCGACAATCCCTATGCGCAGATGCGCAAGGATTTCGGTTATGAGTTCTGCCGACATGAAAGCGAGAAGAACCCCTTCGTCGCTGGCCCCCTGAAACGCACCGACTGCTCGCTGGTTTCGGACGGCGCCGCAGCTTTGGTCCTTGCCGACACGGCGACGGCGTTGAGGATGCGCCGCGCCGTCGCCTTCCGCGCCAACGCGCATGTGCAGGATTTCCTGCCGATGTCGAAGCGCGACATCCTCGCCTTCGAAGGCTGCGAGCATGCGTGGAACCAAGCGCTGAAGAAGGCCGGTGTGACGCTCGACGATCTGTCCTTCGTTGAGACGCATGACTGCTTCACCATCGCCGAGCTGATCGAGTATGAGGCGATGGGGCTGGCGAAACCGGGCGAGGGCGCAAAACTGGCGCTGAATGGCGAGACGGCGAAGGATGGCCGGCTGCCGGTCAATCCGTCCGGCGGGCTGAAGGCCAAGGGCCATCCGATCGGCGCCACCGGAGTGTCGATGCATGTGCTGAGCGCCATGCAGCTGGTCGGCGAGGCCGGCGGCATCCAGGTGCCGGGCGCCAAGCTTGGCGGCATCTTCAACATGGGCGGTGCTGCCGTCGCCAACTACGTTTCCATTCTCGACCGGATCAGATAAACCCGCCCGCATTACAGCGCCGCGCGCCCGTTAGGGCGCGCAAAGGACGCTGTAACATTTTGATTTTGCGCATGATCCTTTTCGAAAATCGATTCCGATTTTCGAGGTCATGCGCGAGCGGGAGGTGACATGACAAATCCGGTTCTGGTCGAAGTTTTGCGCGGCGCGGTGGTCGAGAGCGCGCATCGTGGCGCCATTGCGGTTTTCGATGCCGACGGCAAATCGGTTTGGGAAATCGGCGACACGGCCCGCCCGGTATTTCCGCGCTCGGCGGTCAAGGCGATCCAGGCGCTGCCACTGGTCGAAAGCGGTGCGGCCGATGCGTATGGTTTCGGCGACAGCGAATTGGCGCTTGCCTGCGCTTCGCATTCCGGTGAGCCGGCGCATGTCGAACTGGCGCGGGCGATGCTGGCGAAGGCCGGGCTGGACGAGGCGGCGCTGGAATGCGGCGCGCATTGGCCGTCCAGCCACGACGCGACGGTTGCGCTGGCCAGCGCCGGCAACTTGCCAAACGCGCTGCACAACAATTGTTCTGGCAAGCATGCGGGCTTTCTCTGTACCTGCGTCCACGCCGGCATCGCCCATCGCGGCTACGTCAAATCAGGCCATGCCTCGCAGGAGATGGTGCGCGATGCGATGAAAGCGGTGACCGGTGCTGCCCATGATTTCGATCATTGCGGTACTGACGGCTGCTCGATCCCGACCTATGCCGTGCCGCTACGCAGCTTCGCGCTCGGCTTTGCCCGCATGGCGACCGGGGTCGGCTTTGAACCCGTGCGCGCCAAAGCCGCAAAACGGCTGCTTTCCGCCTGCATGGCCGAGCCCTTTCTGGTCGCCGGCACCGGCAGGGCCGATGTTGCGCTGATGGAGGCCGCACCCGGCCGGATTTTTGTCAAGGGAGGGGCCGAAGGCGTCTATTGCGCAGCCCTTCCGGAGCTTGGCCTTGGCATTGCGCTCAAATGCGATGATGGCGCTGGCCGCGCGGCTGAAGTCATGGTCGCGGCGTGCATGGCCAAGCTTTTGCACGCCGACAAGGCACTGGCGGAGAAGCTGATCGAACAGGCAAATCCACCCATCCAAAGCCGGATCGGCGCCAAAGTCGGCGCACTCCGCCCCACTGCCGCACTGAGAACGGGCATTCAGCTCACATGATTGCGCTCGATGGTCAGATGCGCATAGCCGGCATTGCCTGATGAGGCGAGATCGCCGGTCACCGGCTCGGCCCAGCGATGGCCGACGATCGCGCCGTTTTGGGCGCCATCGATGACATTGTCGGAGATGACCGCCGTGCCGGCGCCCTCGACCACGGTGACGGCGATGCCGGTTCCGGCCTTGCGGATGATATTCCCCGTGGCGACCACATTGCGCATGAACGGCCCCCAGCCGATGTGCATGCCGTAGAGCGGCGCATTTTCGACGACGTTGCCTAAGGCGGTTGTATCCGCTTCAACGTTGATACCGATGCCGAAACCCGGCGGATCGGCAGGGTAGGGGCCACTGGTCGAAAGGTTGCGGACGATGTTTCCGGAACACACGCCCATGCGGCCGCCTTCGTTGAAATTGACGATAGAGATGCCGTTGGCGGCGCCGTCGACGATGTTGTTGCTGACGATCGCTCCCTCGAAGGAGAATTCGCTATAGAGCGCCGTTTCGCCCGACCGCGAGCAGGTGTTGCCGGTGATATGCAGATTGCTGGCGCTGTTGGCGCGGATCGCCGAAAACGCACAATCCGAGACGATATTGCCCGAGATGACGACGTTGCCGGCGCGGAACGCATTGATGCCGTTGCCGTTCTGGCCGGTTCCGCCGCTACGCGCCTGAATGCGCTCGACCCGGTTGCCGCTGACGATGGTGCCGTCCTCGGCCGCTTGCCGGCGGTGCACGAGGATACCGCCATTGGCGCAGTCGGAAACGGTGTTGCCTGATATCTCCAGGCCGGCGGCTTCGACCGAATAGATGCCGGCGTCGGCCGCGCCCGATATTTCAGAGCGCTCGATGCGGCCCGAAGCGTGCTCGAGCGCCAGGCCGCTCTTGCCGCTGCGTGATATCTGGCAATTGTCGATGACGAGGTGAGCGACGCGGCGAAGGTCGAGCAGGCCTTGCGCGTAGTCGCCCATCCAGCGGTTGGTGCCGTCGAACACCAGTCCGGTGAATTCGATATGCTCGGCCTGTTCGGCCATGAGCAGATGGCCTTTGCCGCCATAGACGATCCGCGATGCGCCTGGCACGCCGGAAAGTCTGACGCGGCTGGGCAGCGAAAGGTTGGATACGACGTAGGTGCCCGGCGGCAGGAACACCGGCATGTCGCGGTCGTTTGCGTCGCGCAGCAGCGTGGCGAAGGCCTTGCTCTGGTCGTCAAGCGCGCCGGGCTGCACGCCGAGGTCGGCAGCGTTGATCGAGCCGCGCATCGGGGCATTGTCGATGCCGGGCAGGCTGGCCGCCGCTGCCTTGCCGAGCGAGAGGCCCAGGGCGGCAAAGCCGGCGGTTTGTGCGAGAAATTTTCGTCTGTTCAACATCGGCACAGATTCCCAGCGTTCGGCCGTCGCGCCGCAGGAATCGTGCCAGACCGGATCGGCCGATCCGGTTTGCCGGCAATAGCTTGTGAAGTCGCCGCGCGAGGCATAAGCTCGACTAATGAGCAGAGCCTTCACGCGCGAAGAGGATAGCGAAAACGCCATCGCCGGCATCGGCGAGCGGCCGATCAGTCAGCATCGCAATCTGGTGACGCAACGCGGCCTGGCGCTGATCGATGCCGAACTGGCTGTCCTGCGCGATGATCTGGCCAGAGCGGAGAAGAGGGCCGACCGCGAGCGCATCGCGCTCATCTCGCGCGACCTGCGCTACTGGACCGCGCGGCGTGAAAGCGCCGAGCTTTCCGTGCCGGAACCGGGCAGCGACCTGGTTCGCTTCGGCATGGGTGTCACGCTGGAAGGCGATGACGGCAGGAAGGTGCACTGGAAGATCGTCGGCGAGGATGAGGCCGATCCGGCCAAGGGCACGATTTCCCATGTTTCACCGATGGCCCTGGCTTTGTTCGGCAAGAAGGTCGGCGAAATTGCCGTGGTGAACGGCAAGGAATGGGAAATCGTCAAGCTCTCCGACAATTAGACCTCGATCTTGACGGCATGGTCGCGGAAGAATGCCGCCGCCCCAGCCTCGTCGATCTCGCCGGCGGCGACGCCCATGACGAATTCATAGATCGTGCCGTTGTCGGCCGTCAGCGTATAGCCGTTGATAATCAGGAACGCGCCGGCGGCGACGATGGCCGTGCGCTTGTTGCCGTCGACAAAGGCGTGATTTCTGGCGATGCCGAAGATATAGGCCGCAGCCAGATCCTCGATCGATGGATCACAATAGTTCGCCTTGTTCTCGGCGCGGGCGAGCGCCGATTCAAGAGCATTCTCGTCTCGCAAACCATGTGCGCCGCCATGCCGGCGCAGCTGCTCCGCGTGCATCGCTTCCACGGCGCGCCGGCTCAGGAATTGCCAGCTCATCCAGCGAGCTTTTGAAGCGCCACTTTGTATTTGTCCATCACCTCGCGGGCAGCTTTCATTTGCCGCTCGAAGCTATCGTCCACCGGCTTCAGCGCAAGGCCATCACCGGTTTCAACGATTTGAAGCTGGTCGCCAGCCTTCAGGTTCAGACGATCGAGAAGCTCCCTCGGCAGGATGACGCCTTCGGAATTGCCGATCTTGCGGATGGTCGTGTTCATGGCGCTGCACCCTTGTTGCAACACCAATTATAACGAAACACGCCCCCGTTACAACACATACTATAACGGCTCATCCAGCCTGCAGCAGCCGGTCCATCAGCCGGTCGGCGGCCTCGGGGATGACCGTGCCCGGCGGGAAGATCTCCGCGGCCCCCGCCTGCAGCACAGCACCGTAATCCTGCGGCGGGATAACGCCGCCGGCGACGATCAATATGCCATCGCGGCCGAGCTTCTTCAGCGCGTCCTTGAGTTCGGGAATGAGCGTCAAATGGCCCGCCGCCAGCGACGAGGCGCCGATGATATGCACGTCGTGCTCGACCGCGAGCCTGGCGATCTCGTCCGGCGTCTGGAACATCGGCCCAACGGTCACGTCGAAGCCGAGATCGGCAAAGGCCGTGGCGATGACCTTCTGGCCGCGATCGTGGCCGTCCTGCCCCATCTTGGCGACGAGAATGCGCGGCTTGCCGCCGGACTTCTCCTCGAACGCCACGATCTTGTCCTGCAGCCGGTCGACCACCGGATTGTCGCCGAGCGCCTTGCGATAGACGCCGGAGATCGTCTGGACCGAAGCGACATGGCGGCCGAAGACCTTTTCCAGAGCCAGCGAAATCTCGCCGACCGTGGCGTTGGCGCGCGCGGCGCGAATGGCGAACTCCAGCAGATTTTCGCCGCTCTCCGCAGCGCGGCTCAGCGCACTCAGTGCGCTCTCGACCGCACCGACGTCGCGCGTGCCTTTCAGCCGCTGCAGTTTCGACAATTGACGGGCTCTGACTTCGGCGTTGTCGATCTTCAGCACGTCGACTTTGATGTCCGTCTCCGGACGATGGGCGTTGACGCCGACCAGTATCTGCTCGCCGGAATCGATCCGCGCCTGCGTGCGCGCGGCGGCCTCTTCGATGCGCAGCTTCGGTATGTTTTTTTCGGTTGCGGCGGCCATCCCGCCCAGGCTCTCGACCTCTTCGATATGGGCAAGCGCGCGCGCCGCCAGGTCATGCGTCAGCCGTTCGAGATAGGCAGAGCCTCCCCACGGGTCGATGATGCGGGTGGTGCCGGATTCCTTTTGCAGGATGAGCTGCGTGTTGCGGGCAATGCGGGCCGAATGGTCGGTCGGCAGCGCCATCGCCTCATCGAAGGAGTTGGTGTGCAGCGATTGCGTATGACCCTGCGTCGCCGCCATCGCCTCGATCATGGTGCGGATGATGTTGTTGTAGGGGTCCTGCGCCGTCAGCGACCAGCCCGAAGTCTGGCAATGGGTGCGCAGCGACAGCGAGCGCTCGTCCTTCGGCAAGAAGTTCTTCAGCATCAGGTTCGACCACAAAAGGCGGGCTGCCCTCAGCTTGGCGACCTCCATGAAGAAGTTCATGCCGATCGCCCAGAAGAAGGAAAGGCGCGGCGCGAAACGGTCGATATCGAGACCCGCCGCGACACCGGCGCGGGCATATTCGATGCCGTCGGCGATCGTGTAGGCGAGCTCGAGGTCGGCGGTCGCACCTGCCTCTTGCATGTGATAGCCGGAGATCGAAATCGAATTGAACTTCGGCATGTGCTGCGACGTGTAGGAGAAGATGTCCGACACAATCCGCATCGAAGGCTTTGGCGGATAGATGTAGGTGTTGCGCACCATGAACTCTTTCAGGATGTCGTTCTGAATGGTTCCGGCGAGGTCCTTCTGCGCAACGCCCTGTTCTTCCGCGGCCACGATGTAGAGCGCCATGATCGGCAGCACCGCGCCATTCATGGTCATCGACACCGTCATCTCGTCAAGCGGTATGCCGTCGAAGAGCTGGCGCATGTCGAGGATGGAATCGATGGCGACGCCGGCCATGCCGACATCGCCGGCGACACGCGGATGATCGCTGTCGTAGCCGCGATGCGTGGCGAGGTCGAAAGCGACCGACAGTCCCTTCTGGCCGGCTGCAAGGTTGCGCCGGTAAAAGGCATTCGACTCTTCCGCCGTCGAGAAGCCGGCATATTGCCGGATCGTCCACGGCTGCTGGACATACATGGTCGGGTAGGGGCCGCGCACGAATGGCGGCAGGCCCGGATAACTGTCGAGATGCGGTAACCCCTTGAGGTCGCCCTGGTTGTACAGATGCTTGATGGCCAGCCCTTCCGGGGTCATCCGCTGGCCCTTGGCCTCGATCGCCGCCCGGCGCGGCGCCGACCAGCCGATCTGGCTGAAATCCGGGATCATGGCGCTGCTCCGATCGATTGATCGATGCGGATCGGAAACAGCGGCTCGCACACCGCTACGCCCTCGGTGACGGCAGGCCGCCGCTCCGCCGCCAGCGTTTCGACCGGACGTTCGTTCTTCGACGGGTGAAGCGTCGTGCCGATGATGGCCCGATCGCCCGCCTGATAGGCAGCATTGCGGCGGGCGGCGGCCGCCTGAACCCGTTTCTGGATGTGTCCTTGCTGCAGGCTGGACAGCACGCCGCCTTCCGCCTCGATCCGCTGGAATTCTTCCCACGCCGCTTCGCAGAGTTCGGCGGTCAGCGCTTCAACCGCGCCCGAACCGCAAGCAGGGTCGGCGACATGATCGATATGGCTTTCGTTGGCCATGATCAGTTGCGTATTGCGGGCGACACGGCGGGCAAAGCCCGCCGGCAGGCCATGCGCGATCGTATGCGGCAGGACGGAGATCGAATCCGCCCCGCCGGCTGCCGCGGCAAAACCGGCGATCGCAGTACGCAGGATGTTTGTCTCCGGGTCTGCCGAAGTCATCATGCGGAAGGACGTCTCGGCATGGATGTTGGCGGTGGAGGCGGCGATCGAGCACGCCTCCTGAACACGCGCCCACAGCCTGCGCAAAGCCCTGACCTTGGCCATCGACACGAATTGATCCTGGTCGACGCTCAGCGCAAAGCCGATATGGGGCGCCGCATAGACGAGCGGCTGGCGCGCCTCCTCGAACATCCGGAGATAGGAGACCGCCGAAGCCATCATGGCGCCCAGCTCCTGCGCTTCGGTGGCGCCGGCATTGTGGAAGACGCGTCCGTCTGCCTCCAGCAGAACCCCGGGCACGCCCATCGAGAAAAAATGTGCCAGGGACTGCGGCATCGATGCCTGCAGGGCCTCGATCGACATCCGCAAGCGGCCGGTACCGGCAAAGATCGCCGCCGGATCGATACCGAAGGAAAGGTTGAGCTTTGCCGGGTCCGACCGGCGCTTGCTCAAGAACGCAACCAGCCAGTCGGCCACGGCGCGGCTCCAGGGATGCGCGTCGATACGGACCTGGATGCGGTTGAGCGGCACGCCGTCGAGCACGGTCTCCAGCGCCTCGGCAGTCCTCGGCAGGCCGTAGCCGAACGCATTCGGCGCGCCTTCGAAGACAAGCGACAATCCGGTGGCGCCCTGTGCGACGTCTTCCAGGGCCTGGGCTTTGGCGCGGCCGATATCCGGATCGTCGATACGCTGGCTGACGATCCACGGCGATCTGGGATTTGCCCGCGCGAGAGGCTCTGCGGTGACTGAACGATCATAGAGCGGCTCGATGCGGATGCCATCGTCCGTATGGGATACGAGCTTTTCCTCGAAGGATCCGCCGGCCAAGGCTTTTTCCGCAAGGGCCAGCCACCGCTGCCGGTCAGGGTTCGGAAGTTCGGCATCGTGGTTCAAGGCACCGGCGCCCATCCGCTCTCCTCGTCTTCTCGGCCGATAGGCCTGGAACGTCAGTCTACGGTTCCCCGTCCCATATCACAATGCGACACGCGTCCTGCGGCGGTGAACCGTCAACCGATTGCCAAACATGCGCAAAATCCGCAAGCTCCAAAACCAATTTCGACCATGGCCATTGTCGCTGCGCAATGGCGTCATTATACCTGCGGCGAGCCCCGTTACTTTCAATAGACCAGGGCGTTCAACACTTCAGGTTTGCGGAGACCGGACACATGGCTGACGACACCAGTATTTTCATAGGAGCCAGCCGAAAGCCTGATGACAGCTACCAGCGCGCCGAAAATCTGCTGCTTGAGTATGGCAATCGTCACGGCCTGGTCACCGGCGCGACCGGCACCGGCAAGACCGTGACCTTGCAGATTCTGGCGGAAGGTTTCTCCAATGCCGGCGTGCCGGTCTTCTGCGCCGACATCAAGGGCGATCTGTCCGGTATCGCCATGATGGGCACGGCACAGGATTTTCTGGTCAAGCGCGCCGAGCAGGTCAAGCTCGATCCTTATGATTTCCAGGAATTTCCGGTCATCTTCTGGGATTTGTTCGGCGAGCAGGGCCATCCGATCCGCGCCACCGTCTCGGAAATGGGGCCGCTGCTTCTGTCGCGCCTGATGAACCTGTCCGAGGCGCAGGAAGGCATCATGAACATTGCCTTCCGCATCGCCGACGAAGAGGGCTTGTTGCTGCTGGATCTGAAGGACCTGCAAGCGCTTCTTGCCAACATCGCCGAACGCGCCGAAGAAATCGGCGCTCGCTACGGCAATGTGACGAAGCCTTCGGTCGGCGCAATCCAGCGCACGCTGCTGGTTCTAGAGCAGCAGGGAGCGGCGAATTTCTTCGGCGAGCCGGCGTTGCGGATCGCCGACATCATGCGCACCACCCGCGACGGCCGCGGCGCGATCAGCGTGCTGGCTGCCGACAAGCTGATGATGAATCCCCGGCTCTATGCGACATTCCTTTTGTGGCTGATGTCGGAACTGTTCGAGGAGCTTCCCGAAGTCGGCGATCCCGACAAGCCGAAGCTGGTCTTCTTCTTCGACGAGGCGCATCTTCTGTTCGATGATGCGCCGAAGGTGCTGATCGACCGCGTCGAACAGGTGGTCCGCCTGATCCGTTCGAAGGGCGTCGGCGTCTACTTCGTCACCCAGAATCCGCTGGATATCCCTGAAACGGTTCTGGCCCAGCTCGGTAACCGGGTGCAGCACGCCCTGCGCGCCTACACGCCGCGGGAGCAGAAGGCCGTGAGGACGGCCGCCGAGACGTTCAGGCCAAATCCCGACTTCGACTGTGCAACCGTGATCACGCAACTCGGCACCGGAGAGGCGCTGGTATCGACGCTGGAAGCCAAAGGTGCTCCGTCCATGGTCCAGCGGACCCTGGTTCGCCCGCCGTCGTCACGCCTTGGCCCGATCACGCCTGACGAGCGCCGCAAGCTGATCACTGAGAGCCCGGTTACGGGACAGTACGACCAGACCATCGATCGTGAATCGGCTTTCGAGATGCTGCAGAAAAAAGCCAAGGACGCTCTCGACGCGGAGGCGCAGCAGCAGGAGAGCGGCCGCTCACGCTGGACCATTCCAGGCTTCGGCAATGACGATCCCGCCCCCCAGACCACCGGCGGCAGGCGGGTACCGGCACCGCGAGCGTCCAATCGCCAAACGGTGGCGGAGGCGGCGATCAAATCGGTGGTTCGTTCGGTCGGTTCATCCGTCGGACGGGCGATCGTGCGCGGCATCCTCGGAAGCCTGGCAAGGGGGCGCTGAGGGAATCGGACCCAAAAGTAGGCACCGGTTTGGGACATCCGATGCTCAGGCACAAAATGTCGGGCCCTCAAAATGGGCGCCGGCTCTGGAAAAATCCTGGTATTGTGTAGCAGATGCCACCAGTCTGATTTGGGGCTGCGGACGGCAGCTTTGCGGCCATGACCGGTCATCCCTGCTGTGCCTCTGCCTTCGGCCCGCTTCGCATCAATGGGATCTGCAATTTCGCACAGGTGATCCACATCACCCCACCCACACCCGCCATTTTGTGGTCGCCGATCGCGCCATCGTCAATGTATCGCGGCCCAGATATTGGAAAGCCGGCCTTGCGCCAACATCAAGGAACTCGTGCAAAAGATGTTCGGCGCTCGTGAGGATGCAGAAGGCGCACTCCCCAGGAACACAGTCTTTACTCACCTGTACGACACATACACGGCTCAGTTGATCTGCCCGGGCGAAATCACAATGGGCAATTGAGATGTGACTAAATTTGTGCTCGACTAGCGCTTGCACGGAAGGTCTGCGGGGGCACAATGGCGACTCTTCCCCTTTCAATTGTCGACGACATCCTCTTGTCCGGGCGAGCAGGCCGGCGCAGTCTAAATGAGACCTCTATACAACTCGATGTTTGGAGGGCTTATGCGGCTAACCCCAATGCGCCGGTCGACCTGCTGCTGACGCCGATGGACAGTATCGAGGCATCAACGATCGCGAAGCATCTTCTTGCGGCGCTGGCAGACCGTTCGACCGAGGCCTATCCGCGCGAGGACGATGGGCGGTGGCGTCCGGCGCGACGGATCGCACCGCTCGAGGGCATCGTCGCGGTCCGGCTGACCTTCATCGATTTCCTGATCACGGTTGTGCCCAGCACGGGGCTCGATATCCACCAGGCGGTGCGCACGCTAAAGGATATCTTGGGTCTACCACCCCTAGCCCAATCAGAGCTGGACGTAGTGCCGGGGCCTAGGTCTCGCATCTCCCCCGCCCGGAGGGTAACGTTTGCTCGGTTGGAGGACCTCAAGAACAGGATCCTTGGGAGGCTGGCCCCCGACCTGCGGACCGCCTTGCTGATCTTACTCATTCTGGCACCGGAACCGACGACAGCCAGCGGTACACGATCGCGGGCCGCCCTGGACCTGGACAAGTTGCTCGACGATCTGCCGCGTCGAGCCGAGCCTCTGATTTACCGCGTGTCCCGCAATCGGCATGTTCACCCGATGATGGCCTCGTCGGTAAACACCATCAAGGCCGATGCGGCTCGCCGTGTGTTCGATATCAGTTGCCGGGGCGTGACCTGGGCGGTGATCGATTCCGGCATCGACGGCGCGCACCCCGCATTCATCGATCATGCCGCCGGCGATCTCTCCATTCGCGTGAAGAAGGCCTATGACTTCGCTGAACTCCGCTTGCTCGTCGCCTATGACGCAATGGCGCTGCCGCAGCAGCGCGACTACCTCGCCGGGATGATGATGACGAAGCTCGGCCTGCGGGAGGCGGAGGCGCGCTCGGCGGTCCAGCGGCTGTGGGAGGCCGCGGACAACGGGCGTCCGTATGACTGGGAGGTCCTGTCCCAGTTGCTGCAGACGAGGCCCGACCGTCTGCCGACCCCGCGCCAGGGCGACCGACCCATCGGTCACGGCACGCACGTGGCGGGAGTCCTCGCGGCCGATTGGCGCGACGGCGACGACGTCTTCTTCCAGGGCGTCTGCCCGGACCTCATGCTGTACGACCTGAGGGTGATCGCGGAGACGATCGAGGATACCGAGTTCGCCGTGATCGGCGCGCTGGAGTTCGTGCGCTGGCTGAACACCCGCAACCGCTACATGACGATCCACGGCGTGAACCTGTCGATCGGGCTGGTGCACGACAAGGCCGACTATGCCTGCGGCCGGACACCGGTATGCCTGGCGTGCGAAGCCACGGTGGACAGCGGCGTCGTCGTCGTGGCTGCCGCAGGCAACTGGGGCACCCAGAAGTTCGTGCTCGATGGCGGTGCCGTCTACGACGGCTATGCCGACGCCTCCATCGCCGACCCCGGCAACGCCGAGTCGGTGATCACCGTGGGCTCAACGCATCGCGATCGTCCGCACGAATATGGGGTCAGCTTTTTCTCATCGCGCGGCCCTACAGGCGACGGCAGGTCCAAGCCCGACGTGGTGGCTCCCGGTGAGCGCATCGACGGGCCACTCCCCGACCTGGGCTATGGCCGACTGGACGGCACAAGCATGTCGGCGCCGCACGTCTCGGGGGTGGCGGCCTTGCTGATGGCCCGCAACGCGGAGTTGATTGGGAAGCCGCGCGACGTAAAGGCGGTGATTGTCGACACCGCCACCGATCTGAAACGCGAGCGGCACTTCCAAGGCGCCGGGCTGGTCGATGCCCTGCGTGCACTGCAAACCCGGTAGGAGAACCTATAGTGGTATTTCGCATCGAGGCACTGCCAGCCAAGTACGGTGACTGCCTGTTCCTGACGTTTGGCAATGGCGGCGATCGCCCCACCCGCATCCTGGTCGATGGCGGTCCGCCCGGCGTGTTCAACGCCTCGCTCAAGATCAGGCTTCGCAAGGAGCAGCAGGCCTTCCCGGACGAGGTTCCGCTGAAGCTCGATGTCGTCATGGTCAGCCACATCGACCAGGACCATATCAACGGCATCATCCAGCTTCTCGACGCCATGCGCGACGCGGATGAACAGAACGTACCCAGGCCCTACAAGCCAATATGGCTGCTGCACAATGGCTTTGACGCCATCTTGGGAGAGGGTGAAGGGACCGCGGCACGGGACGTGGGCGGTCCAGCCTCGCTCGCCAGTTTCGGCGGACCCGGACCGTTCGCACTGGCAACGGAGCCCGATCCGGTGGCTGCGGCCGTGCTCCAGAGCTACAACGAAGCGCTGAAGCTAGGATCGCTTGCCTCATTCCTGCAAGTGACGCGGAACCCGCCTGACCAGTCCCTCCTCACCGGCGATCGCGCGCCGATGTCTGTCGGCGACGCGACCCTGCGCATACTCGGACCACTCGACGAGCAGATCGAGGAATTCCGTAACGAGTGGCACGAGAAGCTCGGCCCCGCGGGCGCCGGCCCGGCAGCGCTTGCGCAGTACCTCGACGATTCAATTCCAAACCTCGCCAGCATCGTCGCCCTGCTCGAGTACGACGGCACCACCGTGCTGCTGACAGGCGATGCGAGAGGCGATGTGATCATCAAGGCCTGCGACAAGGCCGGCCTGATCAAGAACGGCAAGCTGAAGGTCGATGTGCTGAAGGTGCCTCATCACGGTTCGGACCGCGACCTTGAGACGAGCTTCTTCGAGATCATCGAGGCCAAGCACTACATCATCTCGGCCAACGGCCATTTCGGTAACCCTGACCGTGCCTCGCTCGAGATGTTGGAACAGGGCACCGGCAACCGCAAGATCAACGTCTACCTGACGGTGGCGGCGCAGGGCTGCGATACTCAGCACGAGGCCTGGCGCAGCAACAAGACGATCAAGTACGATCCCGCAATCCACGCGATCACGCCGATCATCCAACGCTGGCAACAGGGCAACCGCATCACGGTTTCGAACGGAGCGCCGACACAGATCGATTTCTAGCACTGCACAGACGCGCGTTTTTCCAATGCAAGTTATGCCGGAGGGGCGGTGGTCCGCCTCCGCCTATGTTCGACAGCTCAGAAGATCGAGTCCGAGATTGTTCTTGCCGGGCCGAGCAGGATGGATCCTTCTGGGACGCCCGCATCGATCGGAATGGCTTTGCGGTCTGCCGTGGCAACCAGCTCCTGACCGACACCGGCGGTAACGATCACTGGCGTCTTGTTGGGCACACGGTCATAAAGGTCGATAATGTCCTGATTTATCAAGCGAACGCAGCCAGATGACACCGATTTGCCTATGGAGTACCACTCCGGCGAGCCGTGCAGGCGGTAAAGCGTGTCCTCGTTGCCCTCGAAGAGATACAGCGCCCGCGCGCCGAGCGGATTCGTCAGCCCGCCGGGCATGCCGCCATTCTCGGCGCTGTATTTTGCGAGCTCGGACTGGCGGGCGATCATTTCGGCCGGCGGGGTCCATTTCGGCCACTTCTGCTTCCACTGGACGACGGCATCGCCAGACCATTCGAAACCGGCGCGACCCAGCCCGACGCCGTAACGAATGGCTTGTCCGCCCGGACGCACGAGATAGAGGTGGTGGCCAGCCGTATCAACGACAATGGTGCCGGGCCGTTGGCCGGTCGGATCGGGAACGATCTGACGCAGAAATCGCTCGTCGATTTTCTCGAACGGTATGCCCGGGAGTTCGAACCCACCGTCGCTGACCGGAGCGTACATTGTTGCATAGTCCAGGAGCGGCGGCTCGACATTGGCTGGCGGCGGAGGCTCGACCGGCTGCCCTCCCACCGTGGTGCAGGCGGAAACCGCAATCGAGGCGGCGCCGAGTGCAGCGGCGTTGAGAAAGCCGCGACGGCTCAGGCGATAGGGTTCGATTTCGGTTGTGAACATGGTTGCCTTTTTTAGGTCTCAAATCGAAACAAACATCAATACGCCGATCAGTACGGCGCCAGCCCTACCAATGCCCGGCGCGATAGGCGGTTCCGATTCTGGCCTGAGGGTGGACAAACAAAGGCAAAGCTGTGACGGTTCCGCCCCTGTTGCGCCGAGGCAACAGGCCTACAGCGCTGCGCGTCCATTTGGATGCGTAAAGGACGCTGTAGCACCTTTAATTTGCGCATGATCCTTTGCAACATCGATTCCGATTTTTGGGGTCATGTGTCAGCCTCCGGCCAGCAAGCCTTCGAGCGAGGGCAGGATCAGGGCCGGCGGAAAATCCCGATATTCCTCGGGCTGGTTGGAGCGGTTGATCCAGACTGTCCGGAAACCGAATTTGGTGGCGCCGGCGACGTCCCAGCGGTTGGACGACTGAAACGACACCGCATCCGGATAGAGGCGCCAGCCTGTCGTGACCATGTCGTAGACCGACGGGTCGGCCTTGAAGCGCTTGACGACATCGACGGAATAGATGTCGTCCAGAAACTGGTCGAGCGCGGCCGATTTGACCGCCGCCTCCAGCATTTCAGGCGAGCCGTTGGAGAGGATCGCCAGCTTGGCGCCAGACGCTTTGAGCGCCTTGAGCACGGCCGGCACCTCCGGATAGCAGTCGAGCCGCCAATAGGCGTCGAGCAGCTTGGCCCTGAGCCCCTTGTCCGCGGAGGGAACCTTGCGCAGGGCGAAATCGAGCGCCTGCTCAGTGAGTTGCCAGAAATCGGCGTAGGCGCCCATCAGCGTCCTGACCCAGGAGTATTCTAGCTGCTTGGCGCGCCAGATCTCCGACAGGAGCTGGCCCTCCGGCCCGATCTGGTCGGCATGACGGCGCACGGCGGCATGGACATCGAACAGCGTGCCGTAGGCGTCGAAAACGTAAGCCGCATAACGCATGGTGACAGTTTTGCGGCGTGGCAAGGCGAGGCGCAAGCACAGATTGCAATCACAGACCGCTGGCCTCAATAAATCTCAGCCATGCCCGTTGACGGCAGCCGCCAAAGCATCTTCCAATGGCGAGACGGGACAGCTCTGGAACGGAAACAAGCGATGACACTGGCGACAGCGGCGCAATCCGCGACATGGACCTTCGTGGATGGCGACTGGTATGAAGGCAACGTCGCCATCCTGGGGCCGCGCAGCCACGCCATGTGGCTCGGCACCAGCGTGTTCGACGGCGCCCGCTGGTTCGAGGGCGTCGCCCCAGATCTCGACCGCCACGCCGCGAGGGTGAACGCTTCGGCGATCGCGCTTGGTCTCAAACCATCCTTGAGTGCCGAAAAGATCGTCGGGCTGACCTGGAACGGGCTGAAGAAGTTCGACGGCAAGACGGCGGTGTACATAAGGCCGATGTACTGGGCCGAGCATGGCGGCTATATGGGCGTACCGGCAGATCCGGCCTCGACCCGTTTCTGCCTTTGCCTCTACGAATCGCCGATGATCTCGCCGGCGGGCTTTTCGGTCACTGTCTCGCCGTTCCGGCGCCCGACCATCGAAACCATGCCGACCAACGCCAAGGCCGGCTGCCTTTATCCCAACAACGGTCGTGCCATCCTCGAAGCCAAGATGCGCGGCTTCGACAACGCGCTGGTGCTCGACATGCTGGGCAATGTCGCCGAGACCGGAACCTCGAACATTTTCCTGGTCAAGGACGGTCATGTCCTGACGCCGGCGCCGAACGGCACGTTCCTGTCCGGCATCACCCGCTCGCGGACGATGACGCTGCTTGGCGAGTATGGGTTCAAGACCACCGAGAAGACGCTGTCGGTGCGCGACTTCCTCGAAGCGGACGAGATATTCTCGACCGGAAACCATTCGAAAGTCGTGCCGGTCACCCGCATCGAGGACCGCAATCTCCAGCCCGGGCCTGTAGCCAAGAAGGCGCGCGAACTCTACTGGGATTGGGCACATTCGACTTCGACCGGCTGACTGGCTAAAAAGCGAACCGGCGCTTCATTCCGCAGTTGCTCCACATCAATCCAGACCTATGTTAGTCCGGTATCGACACCGGATTTTTCCACGAGGAGTACGACCGATGGCTTTTGAACTGCCCGCCTTGCCCTATGACTACGAGGCCTTGCAGCCTTACATGTCGAAGGAGACGCTGGAGTATCACCACGACAAGCACCACAAGGCCTATGTCGACAACGGCAACAAGCTGGCTGCCGAAGCCGGGCTCGGCGATTTGTCGGTCGAAGAGGTTGTGAAACAGTCCTTCGGCAAGAATGCCGGGCTCTTCAACAATGCCGCCCAGCACTACAACCACATACATTTCTGGAAGTGGATGAAGAAGGGTGGCGGCGGCACCAAATTGCCGGGCGCGCTGCAAAAGGCGTTCGACAGCGACCTTGGCGGCTACGATAAGTTCAAGGCCGACTTCATCGCCGCCGGAACCACCCAGTTCGGTTCAGGCTGGGCCTGGGTGTCGGTCAAGGACGGCAAGCTTGCGATCTCGAAGACGCCGAACGGCGAGAACCCGCTCGTCCATGGCGCGACGCCGATCCTGGGCGTCGATGTCTGGGAGCACTCCTATTACATCGACTATCGCAACGCCCGGCCGAAATATCTCGAAGCCTTCGTCGACAGTCTCATCAACTGGGACCATGTCCTTGAGCTCTATGAAAAGGCGTAAGGTCTGATCGAGTTGCAGAAAAGCCCCGGCAAAACCGGGGCTTTTTTGGATCAACATCGGCCGCCATTTCCAGCGCAAGAACGACCGTCACAGAAATTCACACAGGCGTGAGGCGAATTTCCGGAATTTTTAAGCCACCTTTGCCGTTATCGATGCGTTGCGGAAATGCCTTCACCCCGAAACGTCTTCATCATGGAGCCAGTTGAATGAGAAAGCTTATCCTCGCCATCTCGATGCTCGCCTTCGCCGGGTCAGTGGCAGTTGCCGATCCGATCCTGGACCGGCAGGCCCTGATGAAGGAACGTGGCAAGATCGCCGGCGGATTGTCGAAAGTGGTCAAGGGCGAAAACCCTTTCGATGCCGCAGCCGTGATGACGTCGTTGCAGGCGCTTCAGGCTAATGCCGAAAAACTCGATATCGACGCGCTTTTCCCGGCCGGCAGCGACACCGGCGACACCACGGCTGCTCCCAAGATCTGGCAAGACATGGCCGGTTTCAAGGCAACTCACGACAAGTATCTCGCCGACGTCAAGGCTGCGGTCGCCGCCGCCCCCGCGGACGTCGATGCCTTGAAGGCGCAGTTCAACACCATCGGCGGCGATTGCGGCACCTGCCATGAGACCTATCGGATAAAAAAGGACTGATAGCGGGCGATGCGCCTGCTGAAAAAGATTGTCGGCGCCGCCCTCGTTCTAGGCGGCGTCGGCGCGGTTGCCGGGTGGCTGTTGTCGGCGCCGGTCAGGCTCGACACTGAGACCCTGGCGCAGCTCGGCCCCGGCGATGCCGCCAGGGGCAAGCGGATTTTTTATGCCGGAGGCTGCACGTCCTGTCATGCGAAACCAGGCTCGCGAGGCGATGCCCGCCTTCAACTGGCTGGCGGTCTCGAACTCAAGACACCGTTCGGCACCTTCGTGCCACCGAACATCTCGCAGGATGCCAAGGACGGTATCGGCGCCTGGTCGGTCGAAGACCTCGCCAATGCCATGCTGAAGGGCGTGTCGCCGAGCGGCGAGCACTTCTATCCGGCGTTTCCCTATGCATCCTACGCGCGCATGAAGCCGGCCGACATTGCCGATCTCCATGCCTTCCTGAAAACGCTTCCGGCGGTCGCCGGCAAGGCGCCGCCCAGTTCGCTGGGATTCCCGTTCAACATCCGTCGCGGCATCGGGCTGTGGAAACGTCTCTATTTCAGTGACCAGCCGGTGGTTTCCTTCCCCGATGGCACGCCGGATCCGGTGATGGCCGGCCGCTACCTGGTCGAAGGGCCGGGCCATTGCGGCGAATGCCACACGCCGCGTGATTTTGCTGGCGGCACCAGGAAGAGCGAATGGCTGGCCGGAGCCACTGCTGCCGAAGGCAGCGGTATCGTGCCGAACATCACCTCGGGCGAAGGCGGCATCGGCGACTGGTCGGAGGCCGACATCGCCTACTTTCTCGAAACCGGCTTCATGCCGGATTTCGATTCTGTGGGCGGCGCCATGGTCGACGTGCAGAGAAACATGGCCGAGCTGACGCCCGAGGACCGGGCGGCGATATCAGCCTATCTGAAGGCCATACCGCCGCATCCCAGCGGCTATCCGGCGCGCAAGCAACCTTCGAGCTGACGCGAAAACCGGACGGGATGGCGGCGCGTCAGCGGTCGCCGAGGAAATCGAAGCCGGCTTCGAAGAAATGATTGTAGTTGCAGGTCATTTCCTCGCCGGGCGCGATGTCGCGCGACGCATACGTCTCCTCGGGCGAGGAGACGTCGCAATTCGGGTCATCGGCATGGTTCATGTAGCGCGCGTCGTCGGCTTCGAAGACGATGTAGTTCGGGTCGCGCCGGTCGGGATAGGAATAGCGATCGAGATAGGCTTTGATCGGTCCGGTTTCGCGCTCATAGGTCTCGACCGGGATGCGCCGGTCGTAATTGGGATCGAGCTTCCAAACCAGTGTGCCGCGTGGGATGTGGTTCTTGGCAAAGACACCGATGCCCTGAATGGGCGATTTGTCGAGATAGACGTCGACGAGCAACATGGCGGACCCTTGGCGTGACTGGACGATTTTGGTGGCGCGGCTGCGAAAAGCCGCGCATTGGGTAGCGCGCGGCCATCGCAATTGCGAGCGGAAAATCAGCCACGCCATGACCCGAAATCGGAATCGATTTCCCGCTGGGGATCGTGCGCAAGATCAAGCTCCTACAGCGCCCTTTGCGCGTCCAAAAGGATGGGCGGCGCTGTGGTGGTGGCAAGGTCGGCCTTGCCCGCCACCTTCAGCGCAAACGCATAGGTGAAGGCGATTTCCTCGAGCCTGGAAAACCGGCCGGATGCGCCGGCATGACCGGAGTCCATGTTGATCTTGAACAGCACCGGATTGTCGCCGGTCTTGCGGTCTCGCAGCCGCGCCACCCATTTGGCCGGCTCCCAGTAGGTGACACGCGGGTCGGTGAGGCCGGCAAGCGCCAGGATTGGTGGATAGTCAAGCGCGGCGATATTGTCGTAGGGCGAGTAGGCGGCGATCGTCCGGTAGTCTTCCTCCGCAGCGATGGGGTTGCCCCATTCAGGCCATTCCGGTGGCGTCAGCGGCAAGGTCGCGTCGAGCATGGTGGTGAGTACGTCGACGAACGGAACCTCGGCGACGATGCCGCCGAAGCATTCCGGCGCCATGTTGGCGATCGCGCCCATCAGCATGCCACCGGCCGAGCCGCCCTGTGCGACAATGCGGTCATGGGCCGTGTAGCGCTCGGCGACGAGGTGGTGTGCGACCGCGATGAAATCGGTGAACGTGTTCATCTTGTGCGCCCGCTTGCCGTCGTCGTACCAGCCATAGCCCTTGTCTTTGCCGCCGCGGATATGGGCAATCGCGTAGACGAAACCGCGGTCGACCAGCGAAAACAAATTGGTGTTGAAGGCGGCCGGGACCGTGATGCCGTAGGAGCCGTAGCCGTAAAGCAGGCAAGGCGCTGAGCCGTCGAGCGGCGTGTCGCGATGGTGGATGAGCGAGATCGGCACCAGTTCGCCGTCGGCGGCGGGCGCCATCAGCCGGCGTGTCACGTAATGGTCCGGGTCGTGACCGGACGGAACTTCCTGGGTCTTCAGCAGCACGCGCTCGCGGGTCCGCATATTATAGTCGAAGACCTGCGCCGGAGTTGTCATGGACGAGTAGGAAAAGCGCATGATCTCGGTGTCGTATTCATAGGATCCCGACAGGCCGAGCGAGAAGGCTTCCTCGTCGAAGGAGATAAGGTGTTCCTCGCCGCTCTTGCGGTCACGCACGACGATGCGCGGCAGGCCTTCCTTGCGTTCAAGCCTGACCATATGGTCCTTGAAGCCGATCACCGAAAGGATCAGCCGGCCCGCTTCGTGCGGCACCATTTCCTGCCAGTTGGCGCGCACCGGGTCGCTCGCCGGCGCCGTCATGATCTTGAAATCCTTGGCGCCGTCGGCGTTGGTGAGAATGAAGAAGATATCGCCGCCTTCTTCGAGGTCGTATTGCAGGCCGGTCTCACGCGGCGAAACCAGCTTCGGTTCGGCGAACGGCTCGCTGGCGCTCATGATGCGATATTCCGAGGTCTCGTGGTCGTTGATGCCGACCATGATCCACTCGTTGGAGCGTGTGCCGCCGACATTCATGAAGAAGCCTGGATCGGTTTCTTCGTAGATCAGCCGGTCGTTCTCAGGACTGTCGCCAAGGGCATGGAACAGCACCTTGGAGGGACGGTGGTTGGGATCGAGGCGGGTGTAGAAGAATCCGTCGTTGCCGGGATCCCACACGCCGCCGCCACCTGTGTCCGGAATCCTGTCCGGCAGTTCCTTGCCGCTGGTAAGATCGCGCACACGAAGCGTGAAGAATTCGGAGCCCTTGTCGTCGAACGCCCACAGGAGCTTGCCGTGATCGGCCGAATGGTCGACGCCACCGAGGCGAAAATAGGCCTTGCCTTCGGCCTCGAGGTCGCCGTCGAGCAGGATCTGCTGGTCGCCGCCATCGCGCGGCGTGCGGAAATAACGCGGCTGCTCGCCGCCAAGCTTGAAAGATGACCCATAGGCATACGGCCCATCCTTCATCGGCACGGAAGAATCGTCTTCCTTGATGCGGCCCTTCATCTCCTTGAAAAGTTGCTTCCGCAACTGGGCGGTGTCGGCCATCAACGCCGCCTGATAGGTGTTCTCGGCCTCGAGATGAGCGCGGATCTGGCTGTCGAGCAGGGACGGATCCCTGAACATCTCTTGCCAATTGTCGGCTCTCAGCCAGGCATAGTCGTCCGTCCGGGTTACTCCATGATGTAGGTCGAAGACCGGTCGCTTCTCTGGTTGCGGCGAACTGGCAGTCGGAAATGCTGGGGTTCGGGTCATTGCGTCTCGCTGTGGAAGTTACTTGAATGGCGAATGAACACGCCGATCAGCGCAGGTTCAAGAGCCGGAGTAAGTTTTCGCCGGCTCCAGAAGATGAGCCGGCGGAGAGAGAAAAATGAAATTCCGTTTTCACGCTGCCGCGGCTTTCGCCGTCGCTTCGACAGTTTTGGTCCTTACCGGCCAATCTCATGCAACCGTGTTCGCAGCTTGGCAAGTGACCAACGTCCCGTTTGGCGACACGCTCAACGTGCGCAAGTATCCGGCGGGGGCATCCCAGAAGCAGGCTGCTTATCCCAACGGTGCCGTTTTGCAGATGACCGGGAAATGCACCGGCGGCATAAACCTGCTCGACATCGCCAAGCAGCCGCACTACAGCGCCGCGCGTCCTCTGGACGCGCAAAGGACGCTGTAGAACCTTTGAATCTGCGCATGATCCTTTCCGAAAATCGATTCCGATTTTCGGGGTCATGCGCTGGAAGCAGGAACAGAAGATCCGCTATCGCTGGTGCGAAGTCTGGCATGATCCGGCACAGAACGGCAATTTCGTAACCGGCTGGGTCTACGGAAAATACATCACCCCACATTGATGGATCGCTGCCGGTCCGCGGTGCTGATTCCGGCTTGCTTGCAAACAGCAAATCGCAACCTATGGTTTTGTGGACTCTGAAAACAACCAGCTAGCCTGCGCCACAACCAAGCATAGCCAAGCATTGAGATTTTTTTACTGGCTCTCATGGATGTAACGGCAGCTCGACCGGGCGTCCGCCGCTGCTGGTCTGCCCAGAAAATATCGCAAAGTTACAGAGTGCACGAAAGGTTGAAGCTGATCGTCGAATATTTTATTGCCATCGATGAATACAGCGCAAGAAGCGAATTGACTTACTTGGTTTAGTGGCTCATTAGGATGCTGCGACGCGAATCGCAGAGGCTCTTTCCTGCAAAAATTTCGCGCGATGCCCGACCTATCAAAAATAGGGCGCAGGTAGAAACAACTCACGTTGGGGCCAGGAAGCCATGGATATTATCGAAACACCTTCCAGAAATAGTGATGCGCTGATCGAATTGACGGCCGACGTCGTAGCCGCCTATGTCAGCAACAATCCGGTGCCGGTCGGCGAGCTGCCGAGCCTCATCGCCGATGTCCATGCCGCCCTCGGGCGCGTGGGCGGGGCCAGTGAACAGCCTCCTGCCGACAAGCAGAAGCCGGCAGTAAACCCGAAACGCTCCGTCCATGACGACTACATCGTCTGTCTTGAAGACGGCAAGAAGTTCAAGTCGCTGAAGCGTCACTTGATGACCCATTACGGTCTGACGCCGGACGAGTATCGTGAAAAATGGGGCCTGGACGCAAGCTACCCGATGGTTGCCCCCAACTATGCTGCCGCCCGCTCACAGCTCGCCAAGAAGATGGGTCTCGGCCGCAAGCGCAAGGGGCGCTGACACCGGCTCTTCCCAACGTGGGTTGAACGATCAACGGCGCCTCCGGGCGCCGTTTTGGTTTCGGAGCATTGCTGGAGCAGCCGATATGCGTTGCGCCATGTGCGGGCTCTCCGTCATGCGGGGCAATCGCGCGGCCTAATCAACGCCGCCTCGGCGTCGCGCTTGATGCGCTTGACCATGGAACGAAGACCATTGGCGCGTTGCGGCGACAGGTGCTCGTCGAGGCCGAGTGCCTTCAGCGTGGCTTCAGCGTCGGTTTTCTGGATCTCGCTGGCGGGTCGTCTGGAAAACAGCGCCAGCATGATAGCGACGAGGCCGCGCACGATATGGGCGTCCGAATCGCCGGCGAAGGTAACGACTGGGTCGGGGCCCGGTCCATATTCGGTGGTCAGCCAAACCTGGCTGACGCAGCCGGGCACCTTGTTGGCAGGGTTCCGTTCCTCATCGGGAAACGGGGGCAGGGCCTCGCCCAGTTCGATCACATAGCGATAGCGGTCTTCCCACTCGTCAAGCAGGGAGAAGTCGTCGCGGATCGTTTGGATCGTCGTAGTCATCACTCCGGATATAGTCATCCGGCGACCTCGCGTCACGGAAAAAGAGGAAAACACCATAGGCGCCGAGAGCGCGGACGGCCTCGGTGGGTGACAGATGCGCTGAAAAATATCTCAGTTTTTCGCCGGCAAGTCGACTTTCGCCGGCAACACGATGTCTTCGGGCACGCTGCCGGTCGTTGTCGCCGTGTCGGGTTCGGCGGTCTTGTCGTCCAACATGGCGGCTGCGATCTTGGCGGTCTCCTTGGCCCGGGCGGTGATCGTGTGCATTGCGGATTTGCCGGTCTCGCAGACGTCGGGCTTGCGCTCGCATATGCCGGCGATGTCGCCGACCGCTTCGCGTGCCGCAAACAAGGCCTGGATCGGCCCGACGCTTTGGTAGCCTGTCTCGTTCGAGCCGACATTCAGCGGCAGCGCCAGAAGCACCAGCGAAAACCAGAAAGCCATTCTGATCAGAAAGCCCATCTGTATGCCCTCATCTGTGACCGGATCATGCATTCGTGCGGCATGACCTCTTTATGGGTACGATAGTGGCATAGACGCGCAAAGGACGGCTTGCCCGGTCAGCGAAAATTTTCCTCAAATTTTAGGCAAATTCTAAACGAAGCATTTTGCAATGGATTTGTCTCAAATCCGGCCGATTTTCTTCACTTGAGGTTAACCACCCATCTAGTTGTTTTCCGTAGTTATTTCCCCGAAGCGCGGCGTGCCGATGGCGATTGTCAGAGGCGAAAGGGCGGTTCGCCCGGATAACGCTCCATTTACTATGGCTGCAATTGCCAAGGTTTTGCCGCGCCGGCCTCCCAATATTTGTCTCAGGCCGGGCATTGATCGGTCCTGCCTTATCCATTCCTTAAACGCTGGATGCGAGTTTCAGATCAACAAAAGCAATCTGCGAAGCAGGGCTGTTCACGACCAGGTGCGAGTGCGTTGATTTGAGTTCGATAAGGGCCAGATACGTTGAGTTGCCCGGCGCGATGGCAGCCTGTTGCGAACGTATGGTTCATCCGTCCATCCTCGGACAGAACGACCGCCGGTGCCAGCGCCGGTTTATCGGTGTCATGCTGGCCGCTCCGTTCTTTGCGGCAGGCGCAGCGATCACGCTGGTCACCTCGGGCATGGGCGCGGCCGTGACCATGGCTGCGATCTTTGCGACTTTCGGCCTCTGCTGGTTTGCCGCCTTGCTGGTGGCGGCATCGGGCAAGATGGCGTTCGCCGGCCAGGTCGCCCTGGTGATGGGCAGTCTTGCTCTTGCCGGTGTCATTGCCGCGGCGGGCGGTCTGGCCTCGCCGGTCGCCATGCTTGTCGTGGCGCTGCCGTTCGAAGCCTGGTGGATGGGCGCGTCTCGTCGCGCTGCACTCTGGGGCGCCATAGCTGCATTTGTCGCTATCCTGCTGCAGGCTTTTGCCGGTTCTGTTTTCCCGTTCGGCCCGGCGGAAATCACCGCTTGGCATTGGCTGCTGCCGCTGGGTTGGGCGCTCACCCTCGTTCCGCGCGTCGCGAGACTTGGCAATCCGGCCGGCGTGCAGCTTGATCCGGCGACCGACGATCGGCTCGAAAACATCATCGACGCCGTTGTCCTGCGGGCAGGCAGGCATGGCGAGGTTCTGGATGCGTCGGCAAAGGCGCGCACGATCCTGAAGCTGCAGCCGGAACTGCTGTTCGGTAGCGGCCTGTTCGACCGTATCCATCTGTCCGATCGCGTCGCGTACCTCAGCGCGCTGGCCGATATGCGCGATGGCGCGTCGGCGCGTCGGCTCGATCTTCGCGTCCGACTTCCGCAAAACGGCAACGGCCCAACGGCGGACAATTACCGGCCGTTTTCCCTTGAACTGATGCGGGCGGAGCAGGAGGATGTCTTCGCGCTCGTCCTGCGCGAGAACGACGAACTCGCCGGCTTGCGCGAAGAGCTTGCCGCTGCGAAAGAGGCGGCCGCGTCTGCCGAAGTGGCGAAGGGACGGTTTCTGGCGGTCGTCAGCCACGAGCTTCGCACGCCGTTGAACGCCATCATCGGTTTTTCCGACATGCTGCTGCATGAGATGTTCGGCACCTTCAAGGATCCGCGCCAGAAGGAATATGTCGGCCTGGTCAAGGAGTCCGGCCAGCATTTGCTTGCCGTCGTCACCTCGATACTCGACGTGTCGAGGATCGAAGCCGGCGCCTATGCAACCGAGCCGGAACCGTTCCGTTTCGTGGAAGCGGTCGAAATGTGCCAGTCGATGATGCGCTTGCAGGCCGAGGCAAAGAATATCGATCTGCAGGCTCAGATCGCACCGGATGCCGGCGAGATAAACGCCGATCGTCGTGCCGTGCAGCAGATACTCATCAACCTAGTCTCCAATGCCATCAAGTTCACGCCCGATGGCGGCGATGTCGTCGTCGGCGCCAAGCGGATCGGCTCGCGACTGCATTTCTGGGTCAGGGACACCGGCATCGGCATCGCCGAGGAAGACTTTGCCAATCTTGGCAAGCCGTTCATGCAGATCCAGAACGACTATACGCGCCGCTTCGAGGGAACCGGGCTCGGCCTGTCACTGGTGAAGGGCCTGGTGGCGCTGCACGAGGGCACGATGTCGATCGAAAGCATGCCGGGCGAGGGCACCACGGTCACGATCAGCTTGCCGGTGAACGGACCGAAGGGACGTTCGACGGACAAGCCCGGCGTGCTGCCAATGCCTGCGGCGAAGGCGGAGACGAAAGGGGACAGGCATGGCTCGCTCCGCAAAACAGCCTAAGACGGTCAAGCGCCGCGGCATTGCCTTCCAGGGGGGCGCGGTCGCGGTCGGCAGCCTGATCTCGCGCAATCCGGTTCTGGTCGGCGGTTCGACCGCCTTCCTGGTGACGCTGTTCTACGTCTCGGCGAACGCCCTGTGGTATCAGCCTTTTCCTCATGCCGACGCGTTTTTTGCGACCAGGAGCATAGAGAGCTTTCCTCGAGCAGGCGCCGACGAACCCGAAACCACCATCAACATCGTGCGGCCGGGCTCGGCCCCGATCAAGAGTGATCCGGTCGTCGAGCAGATCCAGGGCATATTGAAGGACCTAGATTTCTATTCCGGCACGGTCGACGGCATTTCTGGCCCCAACACGCGTAAGGCCATACAAGCCTATCAGCAGAAGGTCGGGCTCAACGCTTCCGGTGAGATCGACAGCGTTCTGCTCGATCAACTGGGCACCACGCCAACCGCCTCGACGGTCGTGCCGCATCCGGCACCTCGTCCGGACGACCTGGCCGCGATTCCCGTCTCTGCTTCGGCGCCGGCAGATGCGCCGGCGCAGGCACCCGACGCCCGTATCATCAAGATCCAGGCTGGGCTGAAGGCATTCGGCAATGACGATATGCAACTCGACGGCGTGGTCGGGGCCCGCACCAAGGCAGCGATCAAGGAGTTCCAGTCGCTGTTCGGGCTGCCGGAGACCGGCGAGCCCGACGAGGTCGTCTACGTCAAGATGCGCGAGATCGGCCTGACCAACTGATGGTCGAGGCCGGCGCTCGCCAACCGGGTGGGCAAAAACCGATTTCGGTTTTCAGACCTATGCTCTGGAGCATTTTGCAGCCAAACCTCTTCGTTTGGCGTCCAACAAATTGAGTTGAAACAAAAACCTGGAGCGCGGTTTTGGTTTCACCCAAACGCAAAGCGCTCTAAGTACCGTCCGATGTCGTCCAGAATGCTGCCATGCGCGTAACCACCGATCTGTGGGTGTCGGCCCTATTGCGCCGGGTTTTCGGCGCTGGCGGCTTCGCCGCCGTGGTCAAGCGCGGCGCGACCGAGGCCGGCGCGGTCTTCTTGCTGGCGCGTGGCCGCATGGGCGAGGTTGCCTTGTTTGGACCGGCGCCGCAGACGAGCTACGATTCGGCCAAACCCGACGACCGTTTCTTCAGTCTGCTCGGCGCCGGTGACGATGCCACCGTTTTTGACGCACGACTGGAAAGGGAGAAGAGATTCGATCCCGACATCTGGGTCGTCGAGATCGAGGCCGGCGCTGTTCCCGTCGAGGAACTTATTTCCGTCAAGTCGCTCTAACGATATGCATGAAAACAAAGGCTTGAAGCGTTCGCTTGAATCTCTTTCAGACCCGACGCGCCTTAGGGCTGGCGGCAGCATTGTCGCTGTCCGCTTTGCGGATGTCGGCGTTTGCCGCAACGGGCCCGGCATTGCGAATGGCCTTCGACAGTGTCTCGGCCTTCCAGCCGCGTAGCCTGTCCAGCGCTGCGTCGCGATGCAGCAGTCGGTAGCGGTCGAGGAAGATGCGAATAGCCTGCGGATGCGGAAACTCTGTGGGATAGACGGCGACGGTAATCAGGAACGCCCTCTCTTCGCCGAGATCAAGCGCGCGTAGGGCGGCTAGAAGCGACGTGTAGTTCTGGTTTGCGGTGAGCGACCGCGCCGTTGAAAAATCGATCTCGAGCGCGTCGGCCAGTGCTGTCTGGAAGAATGCGACGTTGCCGGTCAGCGCCGTCTCGCGCAGTTTGACATAGGTTTCAGCGCTGGCGAACGGATTGACGGTCGCGCCGCCGCTCTCATCATCGGCACGCATCATCGACCGCAGCCGGCGCCGTGCATTCTCGGCGGCGGCGCCGGGCACATGCTGGCTGTCGGGGCTGGGCGCGACGACTTCGGCGCTTTTAGGCGCCGTCTTGGCGACCGCCTCCTGCTGCCGCACGCTCACCAGCGTCGGCTTTTCAAGCGCCCTGATCAGGTTGGCGATGGTCGGGTTCAGATCCTTGCGACGCGCGATGGCGCGCGCATGCGGCAGGCCGTGCCGTCCGATCAGGGCGATCAAGTCGATATCGCTCAGCGCGCGCGAGCGGATGAGCAACGGCGCGGCGATGTCCACCGGCTCCTCGCAAAGCCGCCGGACCAGCACAGTAGGTGCATATTCGCATTCGGAAAGGGCGGCGGCGACGTAGCGGCGCGATTCGACCGATACATTGGCGAAAAGCGGAAGCGTCAGATCCTCAAGTTGCGCGATCTCCCGGCGCGAAGGGCGGGTGAGCGAACAGAACGCCGACACCGCGGCGCGGAACAGCCTTTCGGCCTTTCCCGATTCAGCCCGTATAGCGATTTGCCTGAAATCCGAAGCTGACACGAACGATACGCCTGACACTCGACACGATCTGGACCATGCTCGACCGGGACTGTGTCGGTTTCGCATCTGCCTCGGGTCAGGACTTCCTGACCTCAGAACAAAGATCAAATTAGCGGCGATCCGTTAGCGTTCCGTTAACCTACTGCCGTCCTTAATCAGATTGGAGGCGTTGCGTTGTGCTCCGGGGCAACCGAGAGGAATGCACTAACCATGGGCATGGTACTGTCTTTCGTGCCGCGAACGGCGGCAACCAATCGAGCAGAACGAAACACCGGAACGCCGGCGGCGGTGATCATTTTCCCCGGCGTCCGCTACGAGCTACGGCAGCTGACGGGCGAGACGCGGCCAGGCGCCGGTCCGGATAAGCCGGGCTCGTCAAGGACGATGCCGGGATCGCCGGGGACGATGCCTGTTCCGCATCATTAGCGCCGCGCACCCTGTTGGGCCGGAAACCGGCGGCATATTTCGGTTGACGTCAGTAGTCCTGCAACTCGCAGGAACTCTGCTCGAGAAACCGCGACACGACCGGCTTCCAGCTGTCGTCGGGCACGAACGAGCGGATGACGAACATGCCTTGGTCGACGGCCGCCTCGACGAAGATTGCTCCTTGCAATTCCTCCGGGAGTTCCTTGCGGATCTCGATCATCTGCGCCGGCGTCAGTACGATACTGTCCAGCAACCTTCCGGTCGCACTGTGGTCGTTGAAGGAGTAGATGTTATGGCCGCTGCGGTCATAGACCGATACGGACCAGAACGGGACGTTCCCCGGTGCCTTCACTCGAACCATCCCTTCGGACAGATCGAACCGGCAAGCAGCCGCATAAAACAGCGGATCGACGGATTTTACCACCGGCGTACCGCCGACCTCTGCGTCCAGCCTGGTCATCTTATAGAGGTCCGAGGCCATGGCCAGCCGCGACCACGCATCACGTTCGGAAAATTCCGGGACGAGCAGCAGCACGACGATGTGCACGATGCCGGCGCCCAGCAGACCGAGCAGGATCGCGTGCAGCAGCCTACGCATTGCAGCCGACCTTAAGGATCTGCGGCAGCGTGATATCCGAAAGACCCGTGCTGCTGGCGATCGGCGTGTCGTAGAATGTCAGCACGAAAAACATCCGGCCGAAGCCGTCGGAAAGCAGCCAGTTGCCGGGTGCGGGGCGGTTGCTGACGGAAATCACTACCGAATTGTCGGGCTGGCGCAGCACCTGGTATGATTGAAGTGCCGCAAGCCTTGGCTTGCCGGTCTCGACCACCCCGAGCGATTGATCGGCGGCATAGAGGGTCCAGAACCGGGCCGCGGGAAATCCGCCTTCGATTTCATAGGCGCATTGGCGTTTCAATTGTTCGCCATCGGAATCGCGTTCGGCGATAAAGGACAGGCCTTCTGCCTGCCCGAGTGCAAGGACACCCTCGCGCGCGACGCGGGCTTTCGAATAAGGATCCGCCGCCTGCGTGCCGATATCGGGGAACGCCGTCCATGGGCCGATCCTGATCGCGCCGATGCCATCCTGCGTCTTGAGAGCGTACCAGACGCTGCCGCCGCCGGCGCCGATGGCTATGGCAAGCGCGAAGAGCGTCAGGAATGCGTTCTTGAGCATGAAGAGCCGCGGGAAAGAGGAGTGCCGCTCGGGGATATCGCGGGGCAGGGTGCGATGGCAAGCGGACCTCTGTGGAATTGTCGGCGCGAGGATGGCCTATCCCGTCGTGCCGGCGTCAAAGCGCAGACAGGGTCTCCGGCGTCGCAGGCGCCTGTAGGACGGGCGCTGACTGGAACAGTCTTGTGATGTCCCTGAGCGCCCGCGTTGTTTGGCTGGACAGCACCGGCGGGCGCTCGGCGGCAGCGTCGGCCGCTGCCTGCTCGGCATTCTTCTTTTCCGCTTCCTCGGCCTTGGCGGCGATTTCTTCGTCTACGAAGGGATGATCGAGACCGGGGATCGGCCTGAGGTCGATATTCTGGTGCGCATAGACCATCAGCCGCTGCCAAACCATCGCCGGCAGCGAGCCGCCGGTCATGTTGTTGGTCGGGGTGAAGTCGTCATTGCCGAGCCATACGGCAGCCGTGTAGTTGCCGGTGAAGCCGACATACCAGGCGTCGCGATAAGACTGCGTGGTGCCGGTCTTGCCGGCCGAAACGATGTTGGGAAGTGCAGCGCGCCGCGCCGTGCCCATCACCGGCACCGCCGCCAGCATGGAGTTCATATACTTCAGCGCCTGTTCCGAGAGCACACGGTGCGGCGGCGGCGCATCCTTGGCGAAATCGTAAACCACCTCGCCGGTACGGGTAACCAGCTGGGTGACGCCATGCCGGGAGCCGACAAAGCCGTTCTGGGCGAACACGCTGTAGCCTGTCGCCTGGTCCATTACGGTCATGCCCGATGTGCCGAGCACCATCGTCTTATGCGATTCGAGCGGCGATTCGACGCCCATGGCTTCCGCCATCGCCTTGATCGGCTTGATACCGAGAGAATTCTTGGCCAGCCGCACCGGTACGGTGTTGATCGACTTGGCCATCGCCGTGATCAGCGTGACATTGCCGGCCGATCCGCCATTGTAATTGTGAGGCGACCAGCCGCCCCAGGAGATCGGCCCGCCGGAAACGACAGAGTCCGGCGTGAAGCCGTGCTCCATCGCCGTCGCGTAGACATAGGGTTTGAACGATGAGCCGCTCTGGCGCAGCGCCTTGGTGGCGCGGTTGAACTGGCTGGCACCGTAGTCGCGGCCGCCGACGATCGCCCTGACTGCGCCATTGGTTTCGATGACGACCATGGCGCCTTCGGTGACGTTGTATTCCTTGCCGAACTGGCGGAGATGGAACTCCATTGATTCTTCCGCCGCCTTCTGGATGTTGGCATCGAAAGTGGTGTGAGCGACCAGCGAATGCTGGCCGGACTTCGCCGCGATCCTCTTGACCTCTTCGAATGCCCAGTCGAGGTAGTAGTCCGGGCTCTTCTGCTCGCCGCGGTCGACGATTTCGGCCGGATGCAGCCGCGCCTGCAGCACCTGACCCTCGCTCATGAAGCCGGCCTCGACGAGATTGGACAGCACCACGTTGGCCCGCGCCCTGGCAGCAGGCAGGTTGATGTGCGGCGCGTATTTGGTCGGCGCCTTGAACAGGCCGGCCAGCATAGCCGCTTCGGCGAGGTTCAGATCCTTGACGCTTTTGCCGAAATAGAAATCGGCGGCCGCTTCGATGCCGAAGGTGCCACCGCCCATATAGACGCGGTCGAGATAGAGCTGCAGGATCTCCTTCTTCGACAGATTGGCCTCGAGCCACAGCGACAGGAAGGCTTCCTTGACCTTGCGCTCCAAAGTCCGTTCATTGGTAAGGAACAGGTTCTTGGCCAGTTGCTGGGTGATGCTCGATCCGCCCTGAACCACGGAATTCGCCCGCACATTCGCGAAGATCGCGCGCGAAAGGCCGAGCGCATCGATGCCGTAGTGATCGAAGAACCGCCGATCCTCGGTGGCCAGAACCGCCTTGATGACCTGGTCGGGCATCTCGTCGACCGGCACCGAATCACGCTGGATGATGCCGCGCTGGCCGATCTCGTTGCCATAGCGGTCGAGGAAAGTGACGGCGAAATCGCCCTGGGCACGCCAGTCGCCAGCGGTTTCCTGGAAGGCCGGCAAGGCAAGCGCCAGCATGACGACGATGCCGCCGGCGCCGAGCGTGAAGCCCTCGCTCAACAGTTCGATGATGCCGCGGCGCCAGCCGGAGACGCGGAAGCGCCGGAAAAAAATGGTGGCCGCTTCCCAGAACCGGCGCGCCTTGAAGCCGATCTCGTAGAGTGAGGAATCGAACCACGCATCCGCTGCCAGCAGTCTTGCGGCAATCGGACCTCTTCTCTTGCGTGGTTTCAAAGGACTGGCCATTCCAGGATCCGGCTGCGGCTACGCCTCTCACTGAGAAACTGCATGCGGGCAATTTCAGGGCGGCGCGCCAGCCAAGACTATTCGTCCATTTTGGCCCCGCTCACAAGTGCGAGGAGGGCTTTTGTGGCACAGATTGTCGATGCGAGGGGGTAGGGCCTGCAACCTCCACCGCCTTGGCACCTCGCATCCGCGATCAAATTACCGCGCCGCGATAAAGCGCATGAAACGTGCCACGTCGGCGTCGCTTGGCTCCTGGCCGGTGAAACTGCGCAGATAGGCGGCGAGATGACTGACTCTCGCCTCGACCGGTTCCTTGAGGTCGAGCACATAATAACCGATCTGCATGTAATAAAGGACACGGGCGCGGATGAAGGCATCCTCTTCGTCGTAGCCATGCCGGCGATACATGTCGCGGATCGCGCCTAGCCGGTCATTGTCGGCTTGGTCGATGGCCCGGCGCACGTCGTCGGAGCGACGCGCCCATTCCCGGATGGCGAAGTCGAGCCTGGGATCGAACAGGCGCTGGTCCGCCCAGCATTCGAACACGTTCATGACGCCCATGATGATGCTTTCGGCTGGCCGCTGCGCGCGTTCGACGATCGCCCTGGTGTTGGTGTTCCGCCAATGGGCAAGCAACTGGTCGAGCAGATCCTGACGGCTCTCGAAATACCAGTAAAAGCTTGAGCGCGAAACGCCGAGCTTCTGGCCGAGCGGCAGCACGCGCACGCTTTCGATGCCGTCTGAAATCAATGTCTGGAGTGCAAGATTGATCCAGTCCCAGCGCGTCACCTTGATGTTGCCGGGCGCCGGCTCGTCCTGCGGGGCAATCATGATCATGGCCGCACAATAGGCATGAGGGGGAACTGCATACAACCGTACTAGACACATATGTACAGTGCAAGTATCCTGCCCGCCTCAACGAACTGGGCCGAGCGGCCGGCGCGCGTCATAGCGGCTTCTCCCTACGATCCCCAGGGCAAGGCAATACGGCAATGAGGAGTATCCGCCATGATCGATGACGCCGCACGTGATCTCAGGCGCGAACGCAGGCGCGGACGAACCGGCGAGGCCGGCAGCGAGAGCAGCCGCCGGCCGGACTATCGTTCGCTGAAGAACCCGTTCCTGCCGCAGCCGATCTTTTCGGCCGACCAGGTCGCCGCGATACATGACGCGGCGCTGCGCGTGCTCGAGGAACTCGGCGTCAAGGTGCTGCTGCCGGAGGCGCGCACCATTCTTGCTCGTGCCGGTGCGCTGGTCGACGAAGACAGTCAAATGGTGCGCATCGGCCGCGACATTGTCGCGGCGGCGCTGGTCTCTGCGCCGAAATCGATCCGGGCGCACGCTGGTGACCGTGCCCGCGACCTGACGCTCGAGCTTGGCTCGATGACGTTCCTGGCGGGATCCGGAGCGCCCAACGTCACTGATCTAGAGCGCGGCCGGCGGCCGGGAACGCTTGCCGCTTTCGAGGATCTCATTCGCCTGGTGCAGCATTTCGACGTGCTGCACATGCTAGGACCCTGCATCGAGCCGCAGGACGTCGACAACCGCTTCCGCCACTATGCCGTCAACCGCGCGCAGCTGACGCTGTCGGACAAGTTACCGTTCGTCTTCGCGCGCGGCACGCCGCAGGTCGAGGACGGCTTCGAGATGCTGCGGCTGGCGCGCGGCCTGTCCAAGGCCGAATTCCGTTCGGGCGCTCATTGCTACACCGTCATCAACACCAATTCGCCGCGTCAGCTCGACATTCCGATGGCGCAAGGCATCATCGACTTTGCCAAGGCGGGGCAGGTGTCGATCATCACGCCCTTCTGCCTAGCCGGCGCCATGGCGCCGATCACGGTGGCCGGCGCACTGACGCTGCAGCACGCCGAAGCGCTGGCCGGGCTGACGCTGGCCCAGAATGTGCGACCGGGCGCGCCGGTCGTCTATGGTTCGTTCTCCTCCAATGTCGACATGAAGTCGGGGGCGCCGGCGTTCGGCACGCCGGAGCACGTCAAGGCGACTCTCGGCGCCGGTCAGCTTGCGCGCCTCACCGGCCTTCCCTGGCGGTCCGGCGGCGGCAGCGCCGCCAACATATCGGACGCGCAGGCGGCCCATGAAACGCAGTTCGCTCTGTGGGGCTCGGTACTTGCGGGTGCAACGGTCTGCATCCATGCCGCGGGCTGGCTCGAAGGCGGCTTGAGCGTCTCGTTCGAGAAGCTGATCACCGATATCGAGGCGCTGCAGACGGTCGCCGAACTCTGCGCGGCGACGCCCGGAGACGAGGACGCGATCGGCTTCGAGGCCATCGCTGAAGTGCAGCCGGGCGGGCATTTCTTTTCGGCCGGGCACACAATGGCGCGCTACCGCACCGCATTCTACGAGCCGCTGGTCGCCGATTGGTCGAATTTCGGCAACTGGACGCAGGCCGGGTCAAGAACCGCCACGGAGCGCGCCACCGGCATCTGGAAACGGCTGCTGGCCGATTTTCGGCCGCCGGCTTCCGCCGCTGCCACATCAGGTGTTCTCGACGAATTCATAGCGCGGCGCACCGAAGAGGGTGGCGCAGCACCGGTGTCGTGAGGATCAGCGTCCCTGCACGAATAGATGGCGGCCATGAGCCCTAACCGTATCCGAACCGCGGATGCTGCGCCTTGCCCTTTCGGCGGTCATCCCGTTTCGTTCGTCTATCGCTGCGAAATCGGGCGGAGGCGCTGCGCCGTCATCCGCTATCCTCGGCGCGGATCGTTGCGGCGGGGCGGGCGGACGTCAGTCCAAAACGAGCGCAGAGGGCTGGAACACTCTCGAAGTCCATATCCAGTTCGTACTTTCGTAAAAGTTCGCCGGACTTTGTCCTGTCGGGCCAGATCGCTGCCAACTCACGAAAATAGTCCTCGAAGCCCGCCGGCGAAATCACCTCGATGATTTCGCACTGCGTGTCGCCCGCATTCCAGAACGTATGCCACTGGCCTCGCGGCTTGAACATCCATGTGCCCGGCCCGGCGGTAACGACGTCGTCGCCAAGCAACGCGCCCAGATTGCCGCTCAGCACATACGAATATTCGTCTTCGCGGTGATGCCGGTGCAACGGCGCCGCCAGTGCACGGGGGGCGAGCGGATGGTGCACGATGGAGAAGCGCTCGCCGGTATGGAACCCGTCTATCTTCCAATGGATGCCGAAACCACCCAGGTCGAAACGGTCGCCGGCTCCAGGCAGAACTGTGATGGGGCCGGATGCCTGGTTGGCAGTCGGATGAGCTGTCGTATGTTGGAGGCTCGACTCAGGCAATGCGCGTTCCATATCATCCTCCTGAAAATGGGTGTACGCTGCCGATCACCCATTTCTAGGCGTCATTCAAACCCATGTCAACATCGGTGATCACGTGAGTTCACTGAAAGAAGGCCAGCGGCGCTCATATCGATTGCAGCGGCGCGCGGTCAAACAGGCCGAGACCCATCTTGCGCTCGCCCGCGCGGCATTCGAGCTGCACAGTTCGGTGGGTCCGTCGCGAACAACCGTGAGCGCCATCGCCGAGAAAGCGGGGGTGCAGCGGCTGACCGTCTACCGTCATTTTCCCGACGAGGAAGCGGTCTTCAATGCTTGCTCGGCGTATTCGTTCGGCCAGGACCCGCCTCCCAACCCTGAAACCTGGCGATCGATCGTCGAACCGGAAGTCCGGCTGCGGACGGCGCTTTTTCAACTCTACAGCTACTACAGGCGCAAGCGGCAACTCCTAGCCAATCTGTATCGCGATGCAGAAATGCCGGTTGTCGCTGCCGCACTGGCCCGCCGGCGAGAGGTTCTCGCAAAAGGCGTCGCGGTCCTTTCACAAGGCTGCTTCGATTCGGATGGCGGAACTGCAAGGTTGCTCGTTGCCGCAATAGGACATGCGCTGGACTTCACGACCTGGCTGTCGCTTGTCGAGAACCAGGGCCTCTCGGACGAAGAGGCGGTGGAAACCATGCTCGTCTTCGTCCGCAGCGTCAGGTCGAGTTTGCGAGCTGCCGAGGCAACAAGCCGTTGACTTGAATGCCGTCGGCGCTGGAAACGGATGCTTGTCGACTTTTAGCCGCCGGTCTCGTGATCTAACGCCGATCCCGCGGCTTACATGGGACGCTTGTCCGCGATCTTTTGCGGGTCGCGGCGTATCGTGCCGACGTCGGCTTTCCTGTGCTTGTCGGCAAGCCTGCGAATGCGATCGAAGCGGCTTTCCTCGGCCACTTTGGTCTTCGCCGCTGCATTTGGCTTCGGGACGAATGCGATCATGGATCGATCTCCTTGCTGATGGGCTAGCGCCGGGGAGGATGCCCCGGCGGCCGTCTTTCAGGCTCTCTCGTGAAGGTCTCGCTTCTTTCGAAGAGCTCGAAGATATCAGGCGGCGAGAGCGACCGCACAGCTTTGCGCACCCAGCTTGTCGGGCGAGGTTTTCCCGGGCATAGTCGCCCAGCCGCCCGTCTCGATGAACTGCCGCTTCTTGTAGCTGTCGGTTATGGCCTTGAACTCGATAAGCTTGACGGCCGCGTCGGGTGCCGTGTTGAAGCGATCGACGCAGACCGCCGAGGCCAGCTCGCCGCGCGCCACGTCGCCGGCGGTTGCCGCCAGCGCGCGTGAGGTGCCACCGGTCACCCAGCCACCCCAGTTGAAACCGATGATCAGCGTGGCGACGACGGTTGCCGCGCATGCCCACAGAAGCGTGGATTTGGCCGGCTGGTAATCTTCCCATCGACGCGCGAGAGATGGCTTGCTGCTTTGTGTGGCCACGGAACAGTTCCTTCTTGGTTGATGTTGGATCAGCGTCCGGCCTTTCCGGCCGGGCGCTGCAGGCTTGTCCAGGCGATTATCAGTAGCCGCCCATGCCGGCCGCAGGCGCGGCATCCTTGGCCGGAATGTCGGTGATCATGGCTTCCGCAGTGATCAGCAATGCCGCGATCGAACCGGCATCCTGGAGGGCGGTCCGCACCACCTTTGCCGGGTCGACGATGCCGACCTTGATCATGTCGACATAGATCTCGTTTTGGGCATCGAAGCCCTGGTTGTGATCCTTGCTGTCCATGAGCCTGCCGACAACGATCGAACCTTCGACGCCGGAGTTCTCGGCAATCTGGCGGATCGGCGCTTCAAGTGCTCTCAGCACAATCGAAATACCTGCCGTCATGTCAGCATTCGCGCCAGTAAGCTCAGTCAAAGCTGCCTTGGCGCGCAAAAGCGCAACACCGCCGCCGGCAACGATGCCTTCTTCCACGGCTGCACGAGTGGCGTTCAGCGCATCATCGATGCGGTCCTTCTTTTCCTTGACTTCCGTCTCGGTCGCGCCGCCGACGCGAATGACAGCAACGCCGCCAGCCAGCTTCGCCAGCCGCTCCTCGAGTTTCTCCTTGTCGTAATCCGAGGTCGTTTCCTCGATCTGCAACTTGATCTGCTGGACGCGCGCCTGGATGGTGGCTTTCTCGCCGGCGCCGTCGATGATCGTCGTCGTATCCTTCTCGATGAGCACGCGCTTAGCCCGCCCGAGCATGTCGATCGTGACGTTCTCGAGTTTGATGCCGAGATCCTCGGAAATCATCTGGCCGGCGGTGAGCACGGCAATGTCTTCCAGCATCGCCTTGCGCCGGTCACCGAAGCCTGGCGCCTTGACGGCTGCGACCTTGAGGCCGCCGCGCAGCTTGTTGACGACCAGCGTCGCCAGCGCCTCGCCTTCGACGTCTTCCGAGATGATCAGCAGCGGCTTACCGCTTTGCACCACAGCTTCGAGGATCGGCAGCAACGCCTGCAAATTGCCGAGCTTCTTCTCATGGATGAGAATGTAAGGGTCCTCCAGCTCGACGCGCATCTTCTCGGCATTGGTGACGAAATAGGGGCTGAGATAGCCACGGTCGAACTGCATGCCCTCGACGACGTCGAGTTCGGTGTCGGCGGTCTTGGCTTCCTCGACGGTGATGACGCCATCATTGCCGACCTTGTCCATAGCCTTGGCGATCATGGCGCCGACAGTGACGTCGCCATTGGCGGCAATGGTGCCGACCTGGGCGATCTCGTCCGAAGATTTGACTTTCCTGGCCCTGGCTTGAATGTCCTTCACCACGGCAGCCACAGCAAGGTCGATGCCGCGCTTGAGATCCATCGGGTTCATGCCCGCGGCAACGAATTTGGCACCTTCGCGCAGGATGGAAGCGGCCAGCACCGTGGCTGTCGTCGTGCCGTCACCAGCAAGGTCGTTGGTCTTCGAGGCCACTTCGCGCACCATCTGGGCGCCCATGTTCTCGAACTTGTCGGCAAGCTCGATTTCCTTGGCGACGGCGACACCATCCTTGGTGATGCGCGGCGCGCCATAGGCCTTGTCGATGACGACATTGCGGCCTTTGGGGCCGAGCGTCACCTTGACGGCGTTGTTCAGAATTTCGACGCCGCGAAGCATCCGGTCGCGGGCATCGGTAGCGAATTTGATTTCCTTGGCAGACATGATTTTACGTCCAGTTCAGTCTTGAAATTGCGGGATCGGAAATCGCCCGGTCAGGCGGCTTTCTTGGCCGCTTTGGTCTTCTCGACGATGCCCAAAATGTCGCTCTCCTTCATGATCAGGAGATCCTCGCCGTCGATCTTGACCTCGGTGCCGGACCATTTGCCGAACAGGATGAGATCGCCGGCCTTGACGTCGAGCGGGATCAGCTTGCCGCTCTCGTCACGCGAGCCGGGCCCAACGGCGATCACTTCGCCTTCCTGAGGCTTTTCCTTGGCGGTGTCGGGAATAATGATCCCGCCCTTGGATTTGGTATCGCCTTCCGCGCGCCGAATGACGACGCGGTCGTGGAGTGGCCGGAATTTCATGGAAACTTCTTTCTGGGGCCGGCTTAGGCGGCCGCTCCCTTCTATAGGCGCGTTGGCACTCGATAGATAGGAGTGCCAAAAAATATTCATTGGCGGTCGTAAAATATTGAATAGTATTATTTTGCCCTTTCGCTTTCAGAAATTTGCCTCATCAAAAGTACATCAGAAATTGATTTTTCCACCTCGAGTCCCTATTTTAAGTACGAAAATCATTTTCATCATTCCAGCAAAAAGGAGGTTTTAATCGATGGCGGAATTCAGTCAGAATATCATGGAGAAAGCTGAAGCGCGCTTCATGGAAAAGCAGAAAAAGACTGCGGAGCGAAACCAGGCAACTGCCGAGTATGTTTCCGAGGCCAAGGCCAGGGTCATCAAGACGGCAAGATTGCGGGCGTTGCGGCTAGCCAAGGAAGAGGCCGACCGCGCCGCGGAGGCACTCAATCCCGTCGCCCCCAAGAAAAAGCGGGCGTCACGGGCGATCAAGAAAGCAGAGGTTGCATCAACGGAGGTCAAGTCATGAGCCTGACATTTCCCAATCGAAGCCGCAGCTACGACGAGGCGGGCAAACGCATCCGCTTCGTCGGCCATGACGGCATGTTCCAGATTTCCTTCTCAGTCGCCACGGATGCCATCTCGAAGGCACCATCAGAGGCACCAACTGCTGAAGCCACCTATCTGGCGGCGTTCGACACCGCCTCCAGTTCCATCCATGAAATCGCCAGAAATGCCTATGCCCGCACTCGCAAGAGCATATATGTGCTGACCGCGGCCGATTTTCGCTAAATCCCGAACGTCGTCGCGTTCAGGGCCAACGCCAGATCCGATCCCCGATCCAGGCGCACAGATGTGCCGGGTGAACCTAGCGGCAGGATCAGGACTTGCGGTCGGCCTTTGCCCGCCGCTTGACGTCTCGGCTGTTCAGCCGATCGAGCATCACGTCTGCGTCGCGTGTTTTCATGCCGACCATGATCTGGTGCCGACCATGACCTGGGTGCCCCGATCGATGAAACGTCGATTGGTCAGGCCTGCGTGATGTAGAACACTGCCGCCAGGACAAGGACCGTCCACACGACCACGGACAGCTTCAGGGCCAAGCCTCCGTGTGAAGACAGAACCTCCCGCATGCGGGGCACACTGTTCTTAATGCTCTTCGACATGGTCGGTGCCGCCGCAATGACGACTGGCGACTTGATCCCAAGCTTTCCGAAAACAGGCAGCAGCGATGGCTCGCGCACGAAAACAACCTCGAATGTCTGGAGAAACAAACACTCCATAGCACCGTTTTTCAAACGCCTTGCATGCCAAATGAAAGGTGTGGGTTAGCCACTCGAGATCCCTTGATCTGGCGCAGCAACTTCAACGCGGCTACGCTGCAAGCAGGAGTCGCTGACGGCACAAAGGCCTGTTCAGCCGTGACGGGCGAGGGAGAAGACGATGACCGCGCCGGCCGCCGCGCTGCAGAAGGCCTTGTTCGAAGCGCTGAACGGTGATGGTTCCCTGTCAGCTGCATTGGGCGGCGCAAAACTGTTCGATCATGCCCCGGAAAATGTCCCATTTCCCTATGTCACCTACGGCCGGACCAGCGTCTACGACTGGACAACCGGCATGGAGAACGAAGCCGAGCAGCTTTTCACGCTGCATTTCTGGTCGAAGTCCGAGGCCAGGAAAGAAATGCTCGATTTGATGGACATGGTCAGCGCGCGGCTTCAGGATACGGCGCTCGCGCTCGACGAGCATCACCGCGTCAATCTCAGGCTCGAATTCACTGAGGACCGTTATGATGAGGATCTTTCAGCCTATCACGGGCTGCTGCGCTTTCTCGCCGTGACGGAAGAAAACGCCTGACGCGCTTTCAATCTGGCTGCAACAGAGTCTAGACTGGCGCTTGGATGAGTTTGCCGGATTGGGGCGGCGAATCATAGGGTCGGTTGTCTCGCGTTTCAGGGGGGTGAGATAGGCATGTTTTGCAGGCGTTCACTGTTCATTTCACGTTCAGCACCGATGCGTTAGGACGCTGATCATGAAAACGCTTCGCTCCCATTTCCGAACCGCGACACTGGCGCTCTGCGCTGCCGGTCTGTTTGCGTCGCAGGCGACGGCACTGCCGGTCGTCGTGCCCGAGCAGAACCGGCCGATCGTCCTGGCTGCCTCCGACTGCTACGCGATCGGTCAGCAGGTTGCCGAGCAGAATGGCGGCACGCTGGCTAAGGCGTCGCAGTCGACGCGCGGTGGCCAGCCGGTCTGCGTCATCGTCGTGCTGGTCCCGGGCAAGGATGGGCAGCGCCCGCGCCGCACCGAGATCGTGGTTCCGCTGAACTGATCCCTGCCGTTTCCCAGGCGCTGGAATCGGCCTATATCTGACGCCCAGCTTCTCAACAGGGCAGCTCTTCAACAGGCCAGATCTTCAACAGGTATGATCCCCGCATGCGCGTACTCGTTGTCGAAGATGACAAGGATCTCAACCGGCAGATATCGGACGCGCTGGTCGATGCCGGCTATGTCGTCGACCGGGCTTTCGACGGTGAAGAAGGGCATTTCCTCGGCGACACCGAACCCTATGATGCCGTGGTGCTCGACATTGGCTTGCCGCAGATGGACGGCATCAGCGTGGTCGAGCGCTGGCGGCGCGGCGGCCGCAAGATGCCGGTCCTGATTCTGACGGCGCGCGATCGCTGGAGCGACAAGGTATCCGGCATCGACGCCGGCGCCGACGATTATGTCACCAAGCCGTTCCACATCGAAGAGGTGCTGGCCAGGGTCCGGGCGCTCATCCGGCGCGCGGCCGGCCATGCGTCGTCCGAACTGACCTGCGGGCCGCTGCGGCTCGACACCAAGGCCTCCAAGGCCGATGTCGCCGGCGTGCCGCTCAAGTTGACGTCGCACGAATTTCGCCTGCTTGCCTATTTGATGCACCATATGGGCGAGGTCGTGTCCCGGACCGAGCTGGTCGAGCATCTCTACGATCAGGATTTCGACCGCGATTCCAACACAATCGAGGTCTTTGTCGGGCGGCTTCGCAAGAAGATGGGCATCGACATGATAGAAACCGTTCGCGGCATGGGCTATCGAATGCGTGAGCCGGAGGCGTAAGGCGGAACCGCTCAAACAGACTGCAAGAACGCCGCTTTCACTGCGGTTCTGGCCGCGTTCGCTGGCGTTCCGGGTGATCGCCTTTTCCACGGTCTGGGCGATACTCACCCTGATTGTCATCTTCACGCTGATCACGACCCTTTATCGCCAGGCGAGCGAGCGGGGTTTCGACAGCTTATTGTCGGCGCATCTGTTCAACCTGATCGGCTCGGTCGGCGTGTCCGAAGGCGGTTCGCTGACCGGCGCTCCCGACCTTGGCGACCTCCGGTTCTCGGAGCCGAATTCCGGCTGGTACTGGTCGGTGGAGCCTGCGTCGGAAGGCGTGCGCGGTGATCTGCACTCTTCCTCGATGACCAAGACGATCCTGTCGCCAAGCGTCGCCGAGGTTCCTTTCAATGCCAGCTTCCAGCGCAGCTATGCGACAGAAGGCATCGATGGCGAGGAACTGGAAGTGTTCGAGAGCGAATTCGTTCTCGACGCGAAAAATCGCGCAGCGCGCTTCCGTGTCATGGGCAACAAGACCGAGCTCGAGCAGGAGATAGGCGCCTTCCAGCGTCGCCTGCTGACCTATCTTTCCCTGTTCGGCGTCGGCATGATCGCCATCAACGCCATCGCGATCCTGTTGGGCCTGCAGCCATTGCGCCGGGTCAGGAACGCTCTCGCCATGGTGCGCGAAGGAACCGCGCAAAGGCTCGACGGTCGCTTCCCGGCCGAGATCGAGCCGCTCGCCAACGAGACCAACGCGCTGATCGAAAACAACAAGCGTATCGTCGAGCGCTCGCGGACGCAGGTCGGCAACCTTGCCCATTCGCTGAAGACGCCGCTGGCGGTGCTGATCAATGAGGGGCGGGCGCTCGGCGGCGCCAAGGGCCAGCTCATAGCCGAGCAGGCCGCCTCTATGCAGAAGCAGGTTGACCATTATCTGCAGCGCGCCCGGGTTGCGGCGCAACGCGACAGCGTCGTCTACCGCACGCCGGTGGCGCCGCTGGTCCAGCGCATGGTGCGCGTGCTACAAAAACTCAACCCGCAGACCGCTCTCTCGCTTTCGCTGCCGGCAGTCGATATCGTCTTTGCCGGCGAACGCGAGGATTTGGAAGAATTGCTTGGCAATCTGCTCGACAACGCCATGAAATGGGCAAAGAGCGCGGTCTCCGTGTCGGTGGCGCCAATCTCCGGCAAGAGGAGTGGCGTCGGCAAGGAGAGTGCTGTCAATCTGTTCGAGATCAGCATCGAAGATGACGGCCCGGGCATTCCCGAAGACAAGGCGCGCGAGGCGCTGAAGCGCGGACGGCGGCTCGACGAGACAAAGCCGGGGACCGGGCTTGGACTTGCCATTGTCGCCGACCTGGTCAACGAGTATGGAGGCGTTCTGGCTCTGGAACGGTCGAGCATGGGCGGGTTGAAGGCGGTGGTTCGATTGCGGAGCCTTCACTAGACTTATGCTTTTGCTGGGCCAGTCGACATTGATCGACGGTGCGTGATATTGCGGCATGTCGACTGGTCCCGGAGCCGTCGGCCGCGGCCAAATTTCCGACAAACATCGACACTATGGCCACGCCGACTTCCCCGATGGCGCGGCCCAGCTCTAACTCAAGAAAACCGGTTGTTGGCATGAAGATTCGCGTCGCGCTCGTTTCCGCACTGCTGGCCGTTTCCGGCTGCACGACGCTGGGCAAGAGCTCTGGCCCCACGGTGGCGCCGCAGCCGGCCGCCACGCCGCCAAGTGACGGCAAGATCGCGACGACGATCATTTCCGCCATGGGGGGCGGCCTCGTCAGCGGATCCATCGGTACCGGCTTGAGCGATCCGGAAAAGCGCAAGGCGCTGGAAGCGGAATACAGGGCGCTCGAGTACACGGCGAGCGGCCAGAAGGTGACATGGAAGAGCGATCGGTCGGCGCATTACGGCGAAGTCGTGCCCGCCCAGCCCTATCGTGTCGGCTCGCAGGACTGCCGGCAATACACCCATACGGTCTTTACCGGCGCTGCCGGCGCCACCGCGCGCGGAACCGCTTGCCGCAACGCCGATGGCAGCTGGACGCCGCTGACATAACGACCGGCCGGATAGGTCCGGTTGACATCAATCAAGGACATGCGACGCACCTGCCGTCAAAGCGTCGCAGGACGCCTGTGTTGGCAGGGCAGGGCTCTGCCGTTATTGGAAGAAGCATGCTGTTCTGGGTCATAGCTGCCATTCTCACGCTGGGTGCAAGCCTGGCGGTTCTGCTGCCGCTGGCCGGCGGCCCGAAGGGTGGTTCAGCGAGCAGCGATCATGACCTTGAAGTCTATCGCGACCAGTTGTCCGAGCTTGACCGGGACGTGGCGCGTGGCCTGATCCCGCCGGCGGAGGCCGAAGAGGCGCGTGCGGAGATCGCCCGCCGCATCCTTCGCCTGGACAATGCCGCCGACAAAGCAGCGGCGCGGCAGCCGTCGATGGCGACCAGGCTGGTTGCGACGGCCGCGGTCCTGGCGGTTCCGCTGGTCAGTTGGGGCTTGTACAGCCAGCTCGGCTCGCCCGAGCTGCCGTCGCAGCCGCTCAGCGAGCGACTGGCCAAGAATCCCGCCGACAGTTCGGTGGACGAACTGGTGGCACGCGCCGAGGCCCACCTTGCCGCCAATCCGTCCGACGGCAGGGGTTGGGATGTTCTGGCGCCGGTCTATCTGCGCATGCAGCGGTTTTCCGACGCGGTGACGGCGTACCGCAACGCCATTCGCCTCGACGGCGACAGCGCTGCCCGCCAGGCCGGCCTCGGCGAGGCGATCGCCAGCGCAGCGGGCGGCATTGTCTCGGCCGACGCTCAGGCCGCCTTCGAGGCGGCGCTGAAGCTCGATCCGGCAAATCCCAAGGCCAGCTTTTATCTGGCGATGGGCATGGCGCAGGAAGGCCGCATTGAGGAGGCGACAGCTGGCTGGCAGAAAATGCTCGCGGCCTTGCCGCAGGACTCGCCTTGGCGCAGCGCCGTCGAGCAGGCACTGGCCCAATCCGCCAGGCGGAGCGTGGCTTCGGGAGTGCCTGCAGAAGGCCCGGACGCCGGGGATGTCGATGCCGCCTCGTCGATGTCGCCGCAGGATAGGGAAGCGATGATCAACACCATGGTTGCGGGACTTGATGAAAGACTTCGGCAAAACCCGCGCGATGCGGAAGGATGGATGCAGCTTATTCGTTCCTATGTCGTGCTGGGCAAGGCCGATCAAGCACGCGACGCGCTCAATCGCGGTATCGCCGTTTTTGGCTCCGATAGTGAGGAAGCGAAGAAATTCACCGCCTTTGCCGTCTCGCTTGGCCTGACGGCGACGGAGTAAAACATGACGCGCAAGCAGAAAAGACTGTCGGTGGTCGCCGGAGGGTTGGCCTTTCTCGGTGCCGCCACCGGTCTGACCTTCTACGCGCTCGGCCAGAAGGCCTCCTACTTCTACATGCCCGCCGATCTGACCAACGCCAGCCTGCAGCCCGGGCAGCGTATCAGGCTCGGCGGCCTCGTCGAAAAAGGTACGATCGAGCGCGGTCAGGGGGCCACCGTCGCCTTTTCGGTGACCGACAACCAGAAGCAGGTCAAGGTCACCTACACCGGCATTCTTCCCGACCTTTTCCGCGAGGAGCAGGGCGTCATCACTGAAGGCACGTTTCGCCCGGACGGCGTCTTCGTCGCCGACAGCGTGCTGGCCAAACACGACGAGAACTACATGCCCAAGGAGGTGGCCGAGAGCCTCAAATCCAAGGGCGTGTGGCAGGAGAGCAAGAGTGACTAAGCAGGTTCCGCAAAAGTGTCCCTCGGTTTTGCGGCAAGATCCTGCGGCAAAACAAAAACCTGGCGGGCTTGGCCACAATGGTTGAAACCGGACATTTCGCGCTGGTCCTGGCGTTCGCGCTGTCTTTGGTGCAGACGCTGGTGCCGATGTTCGGCGCGTGCATGAACAACCAGAAGATGATGGCCGTCGGCGGTCCGGTCGCGGTGACCGGCTTTGCCTTGACCGCTCTGTCCTTCGCGGCGCTGGCGATAGCCTATGCAACGTCCGATTTTTCGGTGGCCAACGTCTGGGACAACTCGCATTCGCTGCAGCCGCTGATCTACAAGATCACCGGCACCTGGGGCAATCACGAGGGCTCGATGCTGCTCTGGGTGCTGATCCTGACCTTTTTCGGCGCACTCGTCGCGGCTTTTGGCAGCAATCTTCCCGCGACGCTTCGAGCCAACGTGCTGGCCGTGCAAGGGGCGATCGGCGCCACCTTTTTCCTGTTCATCCTGGCGACGTCGAACCCGTTCGCCAGGCTCAATCCGGCGCCGATCGAGGGCCGCGATCTCAATCCGATCCTGCAGGATCTCGGCCTCGCCATCCATCCGCCGCTGCTCTATCTCGGCTATGTCGGCTTCTCGATCTGCTTTTCCTTCTCGGTCGCCGCCCTCATCGAAGGCCGCATCGACGCGTCCTGGGCGCGCTGGGTGCGGCCATGGACGCTGGTCGCCTGGATGTTCCTGACCGGCGGCATCGCCATGGGGTCCTACTGGGCCTATTACGAGCTTGGCTGGGGTGGTTTCTGGTTCTGGGATCCGGTCGAGAACGCCTCCTTCATGCCATGGCTGGCGGGCACGGCGCTGCTCCATTCGGCGATCGTCATGGAAAAACGCTCGGCCTTGAAGATCTGGACGCTGTTGCTGGCGATCCTGACCTTCTCGCTGTCGCTGCTCGGCACCTTCCTGGTGCGCTCCGGCGTGCTCACCTCCGTCCACACCTTCGCCACCGATCCGACGCGCGGCGTGTTTATTCTCAGCATCCTGACGCTGTTCATCGGCGGATCGTTGGCGCTGTTCGCCTTTCGCGCCTCGAGGTTGACGGCCGGTGGCCTGTTTCATCCGATCTCGCGCGAAGGGGCGCTGGTCCTCAACAATCTGTTCCTGACCACGGCCACCGCCACCGTGCTGATCGGCACGCTTTATCCGCTGGCGGTCGAGGCCGTTTCAGCCGACAAGATTTCGGTCGGCGCACCGTTCTTTAACCTGACATTCGGCCCGCTGATGGTGCCGCTATTGGTCGTGGTCCCGTTCGGGCCGCTGCTGGCCTGGAAACGCGGCGACATTTTCGCCGTCGCCCAGCGCCTGATGGCGGCCTTCGCCGCAGCGCTTCTGGCCGTGCTGGTGACGGCCTTGTTCATCGACGGCGCGTCGGTGTTCGCAGCACTTGGCGTCGGCCTGGCATTCTGGCTGATCTGCGGCGCGCTCACCGATGTTGCCGTCAAGTGCGGCTTTGGCACTGTCGCGCCCGGCGTCATGCTCAGGCGCTTCGCCGGCCTGCCGCGTTCGGTTTTCGGCACCGCGCTCGCCCATCTCGGCCTCGGGCTGACGACGCTGGGCATCGTCGGCACACTTTGCTTCGGCACCGAGAAGATCCTGTCGATGCATGCAGGCGAGACCGTGCAACTGTCCGGCCACATGCTGCGCTTCGAAGGGCTCTATCCAGCCCAGGGGCCTAATTACAGCGAGGATCGTGGCCGCTTCGCCCTGCTCGGCGCTGGTGGAAACACTACCGCCGTAATCACCTCGGCCAAGCGCTCCTATCCGGTCCGGCAGATGACGACGACCGAGTCCGGTATCAAGACGATTGGATTCAGCCAGCTCTACCTCTCGCTTGGCGACGAGGGGCCAGACGGCTCTGTCGTGGTGCGGCTGTGGTGGAAGCCGCTGGTGACGCTGATCTGGGGTGGTGCCCTTATCATGATGACAGGTGCTGCGATGTCGCTCATGGACCGGCGCCTGCGCGTCGGGGCACCGTCCCGCCGCCGCAAGTCGACGGGCGCCGTGCCTTCCGCGAGCCTGCCATGACCGCAAGATTTTCGCTGGCCTCGCTGATCCTGCTGCTGACGCTGTTGTTTGCCGGCGCCGCACTTGCGGTGAAGCCCGACGAGGTTCTGGCCGACCCGGCGCTCGAGGCGCGGGCGCGGACGCTTTCGGAGGAGCTGCGCTGCATGGTTTGCCAGAACCAGTCGATCGACGAATCCGATGCTGACCTTGCCCGCGACCTGCGCGTGCTGGTGCGCCAGCGCCTCGTCGCCGGCGACACCGACCGGCAGGTGATCGACTACATCGTTTCCCGCTACGGCGAGTTCGTGCTGTTGAAGCCGCGCTTCAGCCTGCGCAATGCGTTGCTCTGGGGCACGCCGGTCCTTCTGCTCCTTGCCGGCGGGATTTTCATCGTGCTGACCGCCCGGTCGCGCCGTTCGACGGCAACCAATACGTTGACCGCCGAGGAGCAGGCGAAGCTGGACACTATTTTGCACCGGGACTGAACGCGGCGGCCGCCCGCAAACATTACAAAAGTTTCATGCACCGGAAATGGCGCCGTAATGTGCACCCTTCTATTTCTCTTGCCTTAGGATGCCGACCGAAGCGCATCCCTTGAAAGAGGATACGAGACCCATGAATATTGCCCCCAATTCATATCCCCGCACCCGCAAACGCCTGATGGCTGCCGCCGCTTCAGTGGCCATTGCCGGCGCGATCGGCTTCGGCGCCGTTGCCACCGGGACAGCCCCGGTCCTGGCCGAGGCCGTGCGTGTCGAGGCGCCGCAGGTCCCGAGCTTCGCCGATGTGGTCGAGCGCGTTTCGCCGGCGGTCGTCAGTGTCCGCGTCAAAGCCAAGATAGAATCGACCGCCGACGACGGCTCCGACCTGCCCGACGGCTTCGGCAATCTTCCCGACGATCCGCAATTGCGCCGCTTCTTCAGGGAGTTCCGTGGCTTCGGCGATCAGGATGGCCAGGATGGAATGCGGCGTTTCGGGCGCCGTGACCACAACCGCCAGCCGCGGCCGGTCGCCCAGGGGTCCGGTTTCTTCATCTCCGAGGATGGCTACCTCGTCACCAACAACCATGTCGTCGGAGACGGCTCGTCCTTCACGGTGGTGATGCATGACGGCAAGGAACTCGACGCCAAGTTGGTTGGCACAGATCCGCGCACCGATCTCGCCGTGCTCAAGGTCGAAGGCGACGGCAAGTTCACCTATGTCGACTTCGCCGATGATTCCAAGGTTCGCGTCGGCGACTGGGTCGTGGCCGTCGGCAATCCGTTCGGCCTCGGCGGCACGGTCACCGCCGGCATCGTCTCGGCCCGTGGCCGCGATATCGGCGCCGGCCCCTATGACGACTTCATCCAGATCGACGCCTCGGTGAACCGCGGCAATTCGGGCGGCCCGACCTTCAACCTCAACGGCCAGGTCGTCGGCATCAACACCGCAATCTTCTCGCCGTCCGGCGGCAGCGTCGGCATTGCCTTCGACATTCCTGCCTCGACGGCAAAGGCGGTCGTGCAGGATCTGATGAAGAACGGCTCCGTCCAGCGCGGCTGGCTTGGCGTCGAGATCCAGCCGGTCACTTCCGAAATTGCCGAATCGCTCGGGCTGAAATCCGATAAGGGTGCGCTCGTTTCCAGCGCCCAGGACGATGGTCCCGGCAAGAAGGCCGGCATATCAGCCGGTGACGTCATCACTCAGGTGGACGGCAAGGACGTTGCTTCGCCGAGGGAACTCGCCCGTCTGATCGGCGCCTACCAGCCCGGCAAGCCGGTCGACGTCACGGTGTGGCGTGACGGCAAGAGTGAGACCGTCAAAGTCGATCTCGGCAAACTGCCCTCGAGCGACAAGCAGGCCTCGGTCGAGCAGCAGCCTTCCGCTCCGCCAACGGCCGACACGCTGGCCGATCTCGGTCTCACCGTCACCAGGTCCGACGATGGCAAGGGGCTTGTGGTGACCGATGTCGATCCCGACAGCGATGCCGCCGATCGCGGCATCCAGCCCGGCGACATCATCACCTCAGTCAATTCGACGGAGGTCAATGGCGCCGACGACGTCGCCAAGGCCATGGCCGACGCCATGAAGTCCGGCCGCAAGTCGGTGCTGATGCAGATCAGCCGCGACGACAGCAACCGCTTCGTCGCGCTGCCTGTCGCCAAGGGCTGACGTTCCAGACTTTTCCGGTGCGGCGGTTTCAAACACCCCGAGCCGTCGCATGGGGAAAGCACGGGGCTTGAATACGTTAGTCAGTCATCGTGTTCCGCCCCAGCGGCAGCGGGCTCCCATCGCCCGCTGCCGCTCGAACAGAGCATGACGATATGCTCGAACAACAGAGCATCTCGCCCAAAAGTGTGAAGCGGTTTTGGGATGACGATATGCTCAGACAACGAAGCATCTCGCCCAAAAGCCTGCCTCGGGCTTGATCCGAGGGTGCCGATGGCTCTGGGGCAACGACATTTCAAAACAAAGACTTACTGCGTATCCTTGAATCAATTTGTTCGCGATACACCCTGGTGAAGGCCACGATGCATATGCCGGCCACTCAATCTTCCAGCGAAATCGCGTATAACGGTCCCATGAAGATTCTCGTCATAGAAGACGATCGCGAGGCGGCCGATTACCTCCAGAAAGCCTTTACCGAGGCCGGCCACACCGCCCATGTCGCCGGCGACGGCGAAACCGGCTTCGCGCTCGCTGACTCCGGCGACTATGACGTGATGGTCGTCGACCGCATGTTGCCGCGCCGCGACGGCCTGTCGGTCATCGCCGGTCTGAGATCCAGAGGCAATACAACGCCGGTGCTGATCCTGTCGGCGCTCGGCGAAGTCGACGACCGGGTCACCGGCTTGCGCGCCGGCGGCGACGACTATCTGACCAAGCCCTATGCCTTTTCCGAGCTTCTGGCCCGGGTCGAGGTGCTGAACCGCCGCGCCAGCGCCAAGGAAGCCGAAACCGTCTACCGGGTCGGCGATCTCGAACTCGACAGGCTCTCTCATTCGGTGCGGCGCGCGGCGCGCGAGATCACGCTGCAGCCGCGCGAGTTCCGCCTGCTTGAATATCTGATGCGCCATGCAGGCCAGGTGGTGACGCGCACCATGCTGCTGGAAAATGTCTGGGACTACCATTTCGATCCGCAGACCAACGTCATCGACGTTCACGTCTCGCGGCTGCGCGGCAAGATCGAGAAGGGCTTCGACAAGCCGATCCTGCACACGGTTCGTGGCGCCGGCTATATGCTCAAGAGCGGGTAGCATGGCTCTCTCCATGCCGGCCATCATGAAGACGACGGCAGCGCGGCTTTCGGCGCTCTATCTCCTGCTGTTCGCCATCTGTGCGGTGCTGCTCGTCTTCTACATGACCTCGCTGTCGGCACGCATGCTGACCGGCCAGACTCAGGAGACTATCAACGACGAAGTGCTCGGCCTCGCCCGGGCCTACCAGCGCGGCGGCTTGCCGCTACTGGTCCGCGTGGTGGAGCAGCGCTCCCGCCAGCCCGGCGCCAATCTCTATTTGATCGCCGACACCAACGGCCAGATCCTAACCGGAAACGTGCAGAGCCTGGAGCCCGGCGTTCTCGAGGCCGAGGGCTGGACGACGGAGCCGTTTTCCTACCGACGCTTCGGCGAGGGCGAGCTCGAGCGGCAGCGCAACCCGGTCGCCGACCCGAACGAACCCAGCCAGAGCGAAGTCCAGGTCGAAGGCGAGAAGGGCCACAACGCCATTGCCTTGGTGCTGCGCCTGCCGAACCAGATGATCATGCTCGTCGGCCGCGATCTTGGCGAGCCGGAGCGGTTCCGCGCCGTCATCCGCCGCGCTTTGATGCTGGCGCTCGGGATGATGGCGCTTGGCGGATTCTTGATCTGGTTCTTCGTCGGACGCGCGGCGTTGAAGCGGATCGACTCGGTGTCGGAGGCCAGTCGCCGCATCATGGGCGGCGACCTTTCCGGCCGGCTACCGGTCACCGGCGCCGGCGACGAGTTCGATCGCCTCTCCGAAAATCTCAATTCCATGCTGGCCAGAATCGCCACGCTGAACGAAGGGCTGAAGCAGGTCTCCGACAACATCGCCCACGATCTGAAGACGCCGCTGACCCGGCTGCGCAACCGCGCCGAAGCGACGCTCTCCGGCAAGCACAACCCCACCGACTACCGCCAGGCGCTGGAAGCGACCATCGCCGAGTCCGACCAGCTGATAAAGACCTTCAACGCCATCCTGATGATCTCCAGGCTGGAGACGGGCTATTCCTCAGAAAGCACCAGCCGGGTCGATCTGGCTGCGTCCGTGCGCGATGTCGTCGAGCTCTACGAGCCGGTGGCGGAGGAGGCGGGAGTGACACTCGAGACCTGGGTGCAGGATGGCTTCGCCGTCGAAGGCAATCGCGAGCTAATCGGCCAGGCGCTATCGAACATCGTCGACAACGCGATAAAATATTCGACCGATTCGACCGCCAAGCCGACCGTCCGCGTGGCGCTCGATCGCGTCGGTAGCGAAATCAGGCTTTCCGTCACAGACAACGGCCAGGGCATTCCCGACGATGCCGATCGCGCCAGGGCGACCGAGCGTTTCGTGCGCCTGGAGAAGAGCCGCTCGCAGCCGGGCTCCGGCCTGGGCCTCAGTCTCGCCAAGGCAATCATGACATTCCACAACGGACGGCTTGATCTCCTGCCCGCCGATCCCGGATTGTCCGTCGTCATGAGTTTTCCCGAACGGGAGGATCGCTGATGGCGGTGAGGGCGGCTGCGGAACAGACCAACTGGCTTCTGAAGCCGGCGGCAAAGCTCGTTCCCTTGGATCGGAACCGCGCCAGGCGGGAATTGTCGGAAATCGCTTCCGCTGCGCAGGAAGACGGGCTTCCCCGGCTCGCGAAATTTCTCACCGGCAAGGGCGCCGTCCAGGATTTCCTCGCCGCAGTGTTCGACCTGTCGCCGTTTCTCCGCGACACAGTACGCCGCCGCCCGCAGATCCTGGACGCGCTTTTCGGTGAGACGGTCGTGGCCCGGCTAGCGTCGATCGGCGCCGCCATCGACAAGGCCGCGCGGGCGGAAGCCATCTCTGAAAACAGCCTGATGATGGAGCTGCGGCAATGGAAAGCGAAAGCGCATGTTCTGATCGCGCTGGCCGACCTTGCAGGCGAGGCTGAAACAGCAGTCACAGTACAGCGGCTGAGCGATCTTGCCGACGCCTGCACCCGCGCTGCCGTCGACTTCCTGCTTCGCGACGCGCACGGACAAGGCAAGCTCAAACTGCCGGACCTCGAGGATCCGGCGCGCCGGTCGGGCTGGATCCTGCTCGGCATGGGCAAGCTGGGCGCCCATGAGCTGAACTTCTCCTCCGACATCGACCTCGTCGTTTTCTTCGACCCGCAGGCGTCTGCGGTCGTCGACCCGCTCGATGCGACGGAGCTGTTTTCGCGCCTGACGCGCCGGCTGGTCCGCATTCTCCAGGATCGCACCGAACACGGCTATGTTTTCCGCACCGACCTCAGGCTTCGTCCCGATCCCGGTTCTACGCCGCTGGCGATCCCGGTCGAGGCGGCACTGCGCTACTACGAGGCGCGCGGCCAGAACTGGGAGCGCGCCGCCATGATCAAGGCGCGTCCGGTGGCCGGCGATCTTGATGCCGGTGCTGCGTTCCTGAAGGATCTCCAGCCCTACATCTGGCGCAAATACATGGACTATGCGGCGATCGCCGACGTCCATTCGATCAAGCGCCAGATCCACGCCCACAAGGGTCTTGGTGAGATCGCGGTGAAGGGCCACAACGTCAAGCTCGGCCGCGGCGGCATTCGCGAGATCGAATTTTTCGTCCAGACCCAGCAGCTCATCGCCGGCGGTCGCTTCCCCGAGCTGCGCGGCCGCGAGACCGTGCCGATGCTTGGCCAGCTTGCGGCACGCGGCTGGATCACGGCCGATGCGCGCGACGCGCTCGCCCGGCAATACTGGTTCCTGCGCCGCGTCGAGCATGCCGTCCAGATGGTCGCCGATGAGCAGATCCATGTACTGCCGGAAGATGACGAAGAGCTCGAACGCATTGCCCGCATTCTGGGCTTTGCCGATGCGGCGGCCTTTGCCGAGGCGTTCCGCGCCGCACTCCACCAGGTCGAACGCCACTACGCAGCACTCTTCGAAACTGCGCCCGAGCTTTCGGCGGGCATCGGCAATCTGGTCTTTACCGGCGATGTCGATGACCCCGATACGTTGCAGACCCTGCAGAGATTGGGGTTCCAGCGGGCGAGCGACATCTGCCGCGTCATCCGCGGCTGGCATTTCGGCCGCTATCGCGTCACCCAGTCGGCCGAGGCGCGCGAGCGGTTGACCGAACTGACGCCGGCGCTGCTGCAATCCTTCGGTCA